>CADABZ010000009.1 GCA_902786355.1 uncultured Eubacteriales bacterium | reverse complement strand
ATCAATAAGCGTATCCAATAATGCACATCTTTTATACGTGAAAGCGAGGTTTTATGAATAAATTAAAAAAAGATAAACATTATATAAATATGAGCATAAAGCCTCGACTTCTTTGGTTCGTCTGTCCACAGGGTGATCCTTGTCCAGATTCTCCTTAGAGTGGAGCTTTTCATGTGCCATCTCATGGATCATCGTCTTGATTGTCTGCAGCTGACTCATGTCCGATTTGACGACTATCTTTCTGTCGGCGTCGCTGTAATAGCCCTTGGCTCCGTTCTTAATATCCTCTGTATATATCGGGACTGGGCACATTTCAGTCAAAGCATTGAACAGTTTTCGGTAATCACCTACTTCTCCGACAAGTTCATTCACACCGACAGTCGGCAGTTCAGGACCATCAGTTTGAGAGATATCGAAAGTAGTAACTACTTTGAATCCTGTTCGCTCTGCTATCTTCTGATTGCCATCCTCATCTTTCTCCTCGAGTTCAACCTTATACTTGCAAGGTGCGATAATCTTTATTCCTTTCTCACCCTTTCGCACCTGTCTGCCATGGTCCTTCTGCCAGCTTGTGTAACTCGCACAGAGACTTGCATCGGGTCGCTGCAGTGCAATGAGAAGGGTATTATTAAGACTGTAATTATGAAATTTGCTCATGCATTTCAAATATGCCTTGTATGCATCACTCTCAAAGACTGCAGCAACGCCGGCTTCAAGTTGCTCTGTGATTTCCTTTATTCGCTCCTTTTGTGTCTTTCTGTCAGGGCTGCGTGTTCTGTAATTTCTTCCCATTCATTCCTCCTTCCATCATGTGCGCAATTAAAAAAAGCAGGCATAGTTGCCTGCAATGTAATCTATTCGCTTTCAATCTTATTTTCAGCTTGATTCTGAACAGCATCCATACTTATTCTTTCTTGCTCTTTTAGTTTTGCCGCGGCTTCTGCCTTCTTTCTTTTTCGATACTCCCTCTGCCGAGCATTGATTTTTTCCCTGTTTTTCTGGCGATATTTTCTATACCTGGCGTTTTCCTTCTCCCTGTACCTCCTATAGGTTTCGGGATCCATTGCTGCTATCTTCGTCTTTTGTCTAAGATACTCTGCACGCTTCCACTGTTTTACTTTTTCAGGATGTCCCTGTCTGTACCTCCTGTTCTGCTCCCTGTCTCTGGCTCTACAGTGTTCCAAATGCTCTTGTCGATATCGTCTGCCATATTCCCGATGATAGGCGCGTTTCTCTTCCAAGTGTTCATGCCAGTACTGCCTCTTATATGCATTTATTTTTTCGCGATTTTCCTGAGCATACTTTCTCTTTTTTTCTCGGATTTCTTCTTTATGCTCGGCCCTGTATCTCTTTCCATATTCGCGAATCTGTTCCCTATGCCTTATGTAATAGCGCTTGTCCTTGAGTGCTTTCTTGTCCCTGTTGCGATGCCAGTATTCCCTTTCACGGCGCCTCACGAGTTCAGGATTCCGTCTTCGAAAATCTCTTTTCCATTCGCGTTCATACTGCAGCACACGCTCTTTGTATTTTGTAAGCATTACTGTATGAGCAATGTTATATTCATACCCAGCACGGTCATACTCATAGTCCTTCATGACTATAGGGTTCTTGAACACATACTTTCTGAATTCAGCAGCATATGCATTTCTGATAGAACGAAACAGATATGCGCTGAAGTTGTTTATAATATCCGGGTTTTTTCTGCATCTCTCCAAAACCTTCCACAGGGTAATATATCCCATAAGAATATAATCATCTTTGTCTATGTGAGGGAGCTTTATATGGTAGCCGCTATAAATATACAAATAAATCGGCTTGCACAAGCGGTTGAGTTCTTCCAGCGCTACCTGATCCACCTCGTCTGACATAATATATTTTCTAGCTAGTTCTTTCTGCCTGTTTCTTCTTTGTTCTTTATAATCATCGCTACTCATACTTAACCCTCCACAAGCTGCATGGATGATGTACTGCGGCAATTCCGGTCATAACGACTACAGGTGCCGCGCCTGTGTCAGATGTTATCGTTCCTCAATATCCCGTTCAAGTTTACGATTCTCTCTGCTCGCATATCTGTTGCTGAGCGCATCTGACAGTTTTCTTCCCTGTTCTTCAGATAAAGTGATTCCTCTAGTCATACGTTCGTGATCAGGTGACCACTCACGTATATCCAGTTTTGGTTCACCTTTGTTCCAGGAAACTATGTTAAGTTCTCTGCACCATCCATTCTCATGCCTTTCGAGAACTGCAATTCGTTCATGAATGTTGAATTCTATTTCTCCGTTTGCCATGTCCACCTACCTTTCCCAATCTCTTTGCCTTGGCTTCAGCATATCCAGTTCCCCATGTTCTCTGAAGCTGTATACATGAGCCGACTCCCCGGCCACTATTATATGATCCAGCATCTTTATGTTCAGAAGGTCTCCGCATTCCAGAAGCCTTCTTGTGACATCCCGGTCCTCCTGACTGGGCTGCAGACTGCCGCTGGGGTGATTGTGGATCGCTATGAATGATGCCGCATTGCTTAGGATACTGGACTTAAACACTTCCCTTGGACTCACCATTGAAGCATCCAGCGTTCCCATGCTGCAGATATTCAGATTGATTATCTGCCCATTAGTCTTGAGATTCATTACTGCGAAAACTTCTCTGTCATAAGTTGCCATATCTTTCGCTATTGCTTTGACGGCATCTTCAGGGCAGGTGATCTTATCCTCACTATAAATAGAAGGTTCTCTAACCATGCGGATGTTGACTACCTGTACTTCATTCGGATTTCCCATTTTCCTGCCCATCAGACACCTCCCGCGGATTCACCGAAAGAATCACCCCTTCCGGCAGCTCATCCACAAGCTGTCGGAGTCCTTTCAGTGTTACTTCAATAGCTTTCCGTCTCATATGCCTCGGAATATATTCTGGTTCCTGCGGCTCTATCATCATCTGCACGAGTATGCTCCTCCTTCTTTTCCGGTTTTGGGTCTGATCCGTCAAGCAGCCAGGCGATCTCGCTGTGATTAGCCTTGATTGCTTTCTTGAGGCCAATGATGTTCCCGAGCTCATTCTCGAGGCCGTTCTCAAACACCTCCTCCATCTCAAGCGGCCTTATCTTGTTCGCTGTGTCGAAGCCCTTCTCCTTTAATTTTTCCAGTGTTTTGATCTTTGACTTGTCTATTGCCATGCATTTTCTCCTCTGTCTTTTTCTTGATCTCCATCATGCAGAAACCGCAAAATGAAGTCCTCTTATCTCTGTATCTGCAATTGTCCGGGCACATTCTTCTCCTGCCTGGTGTTACCGGTAACTCTTTCATGTTTATCTCCTTCATTATTCCCAGATATGTCTCTTTGCTATGGCCTCATCAGGTCTCTGCCATAGCCTGTAAAGGTATAGCTGTGTGTATGATCGAACTTGCTGTCGTTGTATACTCCGACCTTGATGACTCCTTCCCTCAGCAGCTTCTTTACTGCTGTCCTCACCATGTGCACCGACAGAAACGGTATCTTTACCGTGAGCCTTCTATACGAGGCTCTGATCCACGGATATCCGTCAATATATCTGACCGCCTCACTGTCAGCCTGTGATTCCCACAGCTTGGAAGCCACGACTGCTGCATTCGTTCCACACAGTCTCGCGACTTCAACATTCAAAGATGTTTCTTTATGATTCATTGGTCTTCCTCCATTATTCTTGCAAAACAATAGAGGCGGTTGCTGCTAAGCTTCCGCCTCTGCGCTACCGATGCTGCCCTTATCAGGCGAACATCTCCATATCCTCTCTGTGCTGTCTGCGTCTTTCGGCATACTCTCTGATCACGAAGAAAAGCATTCCTCCGAGCGCTGCTGTAAATATCCCGAAGTAAATCAAAAGAGGCGTGCTGTCACCTGTCTTCGGACCACCGAACGGGATCTTTACAGTCTGCTTTCCGTCCTTTATATCCTTATGCTCACCTACGAGCTTCTCTCCGGGTGTGCCGTCATCATTGGTCACGACATAATAGCATTCCTCAAAGGCCACGATCTTATGTCCTGAGAGCTTGTCGTAATTGTCGATACTGAGTTCAACAACAGCAGTACCAGACGTTGCACCTTCTGTAACATTGAGAAGAGTCTCCCCTTCGGAACCTTTGATCTTTTCTCCGGTCTCTTTATCGACGAGCCATCCTCTCAGGAAGTACTGTCCCGGGATAAGATTCTCGTATGAAACAGTATCTTCGACAGCTTTGTCTACAAGAGCTGCCTTTGTCCCGATCTTAGGGATCTTCACAGACTGAGGAACATCATTGATGTCCATATGCACTGCGACAGGTATTCTGTCAACTGTGCATTCCTCAAATGCGACTACCGTATCTCCTCTGAGATCGATCCCGTTGAATACAAATTCGATCTCGACAGTTCCGTCTTTCTCGCTCGGTGTGAATGTTCTGGATGCAGTGACAGTTTTGCCGTTTACCTTCACAGGCTTTCCTGTTCTCTGATTCATAAGAGTACCGTTCATAGTATACTGCTTGCCCGGGATGAGGTTGTGGTATTCAACTACATCGTTGATCCTTACAGTCTCACCGCCATATGCGATATGATCACCGGTAGCTATATCAGCAGCAGTAGTTTTGATCTCAGGAACATACATCGTCTGATTTTCATCATCAGGATTCTCATGTCTGTTGATCTCTATCTTATTGATGAGAAGAGTCTCATATACAACAAGGTCATGGTTAGCAAACTCAGTAGCATTGAATATGAATTCGACATCTACAGTACCGTCAGCAGTCTTCGGAGTGAACTTCTTTGATGCTGAGATATCCGTAAGCTTGCCGGTGGTCTTATCGAAGATCGTTCCCGTGATCTCGTATTCGCTGTTTGGAGAGAGATTCTCAAACTTTACAGTGTCAACGATTGTAACGTTCTCAGCCGCAAGGATATTGTGGCTCTTCGAGGCCTTGTCGAGAGCTGTTGTAGATACGATACCGCCATAGTGGATCGACTGCTCCTCATCACCGATCTCCTCATGCTTCTGGAGCTCGACAGGTGTCTCTTCATCATGGACCTGACTTGTTCTATACAGATTCTCGAATACTACAGCTACAGTGTCAGTAGTGAACTTTGACGAATCAACCGTGAACTCAACTTCCACTTCCATCTCATCGCCTGTTGCGATGAAAGGCTTTGACTCGGCGGTCACAGGGTTTCCTTCAGCGTCTGTGATCGCTTCACCTGCCGCTTTGTCCATCATGACACCCTTGATAACGTACTCTCTGCCTTCGTAAAGGCCTGTCACTTTGACCTTATCCACGATAGTCGAGTATTCAGCAAACACGCCCTGGTGGGACTGTGTTGCATCATCAAGTGCAGTTGTGCCGACTGTAACAGGCTTGTTCTTCATCTCCACTGAGTTCTCTATGACGTTATCCCTGATCTCGAACGAGATATCCTCGGCTACATCATAGCCATATGGTGCTGCGATCTCACGAAGCGTGTATTTCCCATCTGGAAGCGCCCATACGATGTGTTCTTCATTTGTCGATGTCCACGCTTCAACAATCTGACCGGCTGCATCGATGATCTGAAGCTTCGCTCCCGGAAGATCTTTGCCTGTAGCCGCATCAGTCTTTCTTATGTGTGTCTTATGCGGCCAGTCCTTTGAAGTTACAGTGTAATTGAAGATCTCGGTGCTCTCATTCTCTGCTCTTGTTCTGAAAAGATGCATACCGTCGCCATATTCTCCTGTGATGGTCTTTGTTACGGCCTTGCCGTCTTCTCTGTAGCCGCAGATCACTTCGATTTTTCCGGATCTGATCTCTTCAGTCTTACCATCCTTGAGGATATACTTGTCTACTACATATCCAGGGGACGCCTTTACTTCCTTGACGTAATATGTTCCCGGCTCAAGATCATCTCCGATGGCTTCAGGTCTGCCTGCCATCCTCTTGGTGAGGTATCCTTCGCCCTTCTCATCTGTAGTGATAGTTCCGACGATCTCAGGTTTCTCTGTCTCGTCGTTATCGAAGTAGACTTCGTATTTAGCTCCTGCAAGTGATCCGAAAGCACTCTTTCTCTCAGAACTCGCCTGTCCCTTAGCTACAGTAGTCTCTGATTCCGCATCGAGCTTTCTGATGCCGACAGTCACATGCTGAGGTTTATTCGGAACATTGATCTTTGTGATGATCTGTCCGTCTGCGGTTGCTCCTTCTGTAAAGACACTTGCAGCTGCACCGTTTGCAGGCTGGTATACTTTACCGTGATAGATCTTTTCGAAAAGAGAAAGACCTGTAGGTGACTTTGTCTCTTCTATCGTGTAAAAGCCGCATGGAAGTATACGGCTGCCGCCTTCAGTAAGGAAATCATCACCGCTGACCGTTTCATCACTGTTCCAGTCGAATCCCGCCATGATCACGGTAGGATCGTCTGTAGGCATCTTTCTCGTCTTGAACGTCCACTGACGTACAGGGGTCTTGCCTGAAAGATCGACTGAAGCAGGATCTATGTCGTTCTCATCGCCATATGGCACAGTTACATCGTAGTATTTGATTGTGAATTCAGCATTGACAAGTCTCTTCCACCCCTTGGCTCCGGTAGGATCGAATTTGAACACCTTGAGTCCCGGATTCTTATATGTTGGCTCCTCAGTGGAATCGACTGTGTAAGGCTCGTCCTCATGAGCCTCTGTGAGAGTGAAGCTGTATGTCTTACTATCCTTCCTGAATCCCTTGGATGCCTTGGTTTCCCTGACCCAGTAGTTTCCGATATCCACTCTTACAGGTGAAGTCTGCCCCATAATATCTGTCTTGAACACAACAGCTTTGCCTGTGATATCTTTTGCGACCTTGGTGCATGCAGCGTCACAGTACATGGTGTACTCAGCACCTTTTAGAGTGTAGTTGTTGGAAAACTGCAGATAGTCGACATCTGTCTGAGCTGCCTTTTTGACTACCTTTACCTGAGGAATCACGACTGCTTCTTCTACTGTCATGTCTTCCTGGATCGTACCGATACCTGCAAGCTTGTATCCCTTAGGGCAACTGACTTCCTTGACGTAATACTCTGTGCCGTCGAGCTTCTTAAGAGTAATAGTCTGGCTCTCTCCACTGTGACCTGTTGAGTCAGCTTTGATGGTGAGAAGAGCGTTGTTTCCCTTGATGTCCGTTGCCTTCTTGGTACATGCTTCATCCGTATAGATCTGGAATGTCGCGCCGCCGACGTTGTAGTTCTCAGGGTGATTGTAGTGAGTCTGCGGATCCACTTTCTTGACCTTGACATCTATCTGCGGAGTATATGACAGAGTTGTTGTTCCTGCCATCGTCTGGGTGGCTACATGGAAATTACTCAGTTCTCCGTAAGATACGTTATGACGGTCTCTCGGATAGAAGGTGACATCATACTTGACTTTGCCCTTCTTGCTGTCAACGCTTACGACTTTGGCAACATAAGAGAACTTGGCTCCCTTGAGTGCGAGAGCCTTGGACTTTCCTGAGATACATGCTGTACCGATCACCTTGCCCTTGAGCTTTCCTGTTGTGCACTTGATGTCTGCGTGTGAAGGACCTGAACCCCAGTTGTATATCCAGGATACACAGACAGCAGATCCTGTGAACTTGTCACCCTTCTTGATAGATGAGTGGACTTCAGGATCTCCGTCACCGTAGTATTTGCCCTCATCGTCTTCTGAAGTGATGAAGCTGTAGGATACTGTCGAATCCGGATCGTCAGGGTCTCCGTCGATCGTTTCTCCGATATCTTCCGGAGTATCTGTCACTTTGACATATACAGTACACTCGCCTGTCGTACCGACTGTCGCAAGCTTACCAGGCTGACTGACTGTAACAATGGTCTTGGCATTATCCAGGTCATTTCCGACGCCGATATTAAGGCACTTACCGTCAATTCCTTTGAAGATGATATCTGAGTTTGCGTTCAGAGTCATGGTATCGTTGTTGTTGATGGTGATGTCGTAGTCGATGTTGATGTCTCCTGTTTCAGGATCCATACTGAAAGCTGATTCACTGACACCTTCGATCCATGCATCAAGCTTATCTGCTCCATCGAAAACGAACTTTACTTCCTGTCCGCCTTCCGGAAGATCAGTCTGTTCATCCGTTTCAATGCCGGTCCCGTCATCTTCTTCAGCAGCATCATTGGCCGCAGCCTTTAGCGCCTTTGGTACAGGCTTGTCATTGGATTCAGCTTTTTCTGGTTCCTGATTTGTTTTCGCCTCTCCGGCAGATTCAGATGCAGCCTTGTCACTGCCTGTTTCGGTCGTTTCCACTTTCTCGACCGTCTCCTGTGATGGCTGTGTCTCAGCTTCAGTTTGTTCTTCTTCTGTAATCTGCTGCGTCGGATCAGTTTCATTTCCTTCTGCCGCGTACGCAAGCATAGGCATAGATGCAGCCAGCATGCAGAACACAAGAAAGATGGCAAAAAGCCTTGTCTTCATTTGATCTTTACACATATCTGTTTTCTCCTTTCCGCTAAATGCACATGAATGCGAGGATGATCACCGGTAGGCTGAGCACGATGCAAACACCTGTGAGGATCCAGCTGAGCCTGTTGGCTGCCTTTTCACTGAGATAGAGCTGCATTCCTGCATCGTCAGTGCAGATGATCACTTCGTCATTAGCTTTGTCTTCTTTGGTTTTCGTCATATACCTTCCTTTCCCGCCAATTCAGACAAACAAAAAACGCCCAGATCGTTAAATCTGAGCGTTGCATGTTTGTCATGATATTGCGATTATTGTAATATTAATATTTTTCTTCTTCGGTTAGTAACTGGTAGTAATAGAGGTAGGGTTATAGGGAAGGAGATGGGAAAAGTTACTCCTCATGCAGTTGGGCAATACTCCTCCTATCTGGCATCATCCCGTTCCCGCTGCCTCTGCCGATGTCTGCCGTAGAATTCCATGGCGGCAGCGATATAGTCCTCTCGTTTGGATACCGGGAGATCCGGAGGAAACAGATTCCTGAATCGTTCCCCTCTCAGAATGATCCTCTCTTTCTGATTCGGCTTCTCCTCGGTAAGTATCGCTTCCATCGCTTCCGGTGTGAGCTTACCTTCCTCCGACATTCGCCTCATCCTGATTGCCTGTGCATGTGACGGTGTGCAGCTCTCCATTTCCATCGATTCCCACAGCAGCCCTTGTGACAGCTTTGGGATATATGAAAGCTCAACCGCAGGTCTCAGGGCTATCTGCCCCTCATCGACCATGTCTAAAATTTCAGGTAGTAGTTCTGTAAGACGAATATATCTATGAATCTGTCGTGCACTGTCTATGGATTCATCACTGACACGTTCCACACTTAACTTCTCGCCCACTGGGCGAGAAGTTAGATCTGTGCGTTGCCCCTGCCTCTTCATCGCCTCCAGCCGCATTTTGTAAGCAAATGCTTTCTCACTTGGGAGTATCTTACTCCTCTGAAAGTTGGACTCTACCATGAAAATCGTTCCTTCATCTCTTGTCATATCGACTACTTCGCATCTGAGGGTAGGTATTCCAGCGATCTTACATGCTCTGTGCCTTCTGTGTCCTGACAGCAGTTCATATCTGCCATCTTCTTTTTTCCGTACTGTAGCAGGAGTAAGTACTCCGTTAGCTTTCACTGATTCGACCAGATTCTGCATATCCTCATCATCCCGGACCTTGAATGGATGATCCGGAAATGGATCGATCTCATCGAGCGGTATCTCGTAGATCCTTTTTAGTTTTGCATCATCACGCTCTTCCTGTGAGGAGAACAGATCAGAGAGTGACGGCAATCTCATTTCTGTGCTTCTCTCGTTCGCCAAGCTTCATCACCTCCTTTGTCAGCATCTCATAAGCCTTCGCCGGTTTGGATGATCTGTCATAAGCGAAGATGCTCTGTCCTTCTCTTGTTGCCTCTGCTGCCTTGACTGCTACAGGGATCTGGGTGTCGAAAATTCTCAGGTGCATACCATAATTGGTTCTGATTGCGTTGATTACATCCTTGGCAAGATTGGTTCTGCCATCAACCAGAGTCATAACGATACCATCGATCTTCAGCTGATCATTGGTATGATTCCGGACCATGTCTATGCTCTTCATGAGCTGGGTCATTCCTTTGGCCGGCAGGTACTGAGCCTGCACGGGGATTATCACGCTGTCCGCTGCAGTGAGCGCATTGATCGTCAGCATACCAAGTGACGGGAGACAGTCGATGATTATATAGTCGTAGTCTTTTTTCACATCCTTCAGAAGATTGGTCAGCACTTTCTCTCTGCTCATCGCGTTTACAAGCTGAGTCTCCATGGAAGAAAGATCCAGATTGGATGGTATGATATCTACCCCTTCTGTGTGATGCAGAATAGTGTCCCCCACATCCGGTCTGGAGTCTTTGGTTGCAAGATACATCAGTCGGCCAAGGGACTTATCCAGATCATCAGGGTTGTATCCTAATGACGAGGTCAGGTCACTTTGCGGATCTCCATCGATCAAAAGTACGCGCTGGCCTTCTCTTGCAAGTCCGACTCCAAGATTCAGTGCAGTCGTTGTTTTTCCGACACCTCCCTTCTGATTACATATAGCTATTGTTTTCGCCATCCGACCACCCCCTTAACTGGCCATTTTCACGGGAACATCTCCGGGTGCTCTGTCCCAGAAGATTCCTGTGTATTCGAGTAAACCTTCAAGAAATACTCTTCCATTCGCTTCAGTTCTCTCGGCATTGAGTACGACCAGAAGATCCTGTGCTCCTTCATCTTCCAATTCCTTAAAAATCTCCATAAGGACTCCTACCGCCTCCCAGTACTTCCTTTCCCGGTAGAGATTCATCAATGTGCACCTGATCTGCTGCTCTGTTCGCTTTGACAGATCATATTCCACAGAACTAAGATAATGTGCGGCCGTGAGTTTCGCTATTCTGTCCACAAGCACATTTGCATCCTTTACTTTGCCTCCTGTGATAACGATCATCTTTCCTTCTCTTGGTTGTTCCATTAAGTATTACCTTCCTTTCATCTGGTTTTCGTGACAATATAACAGCCTGCCCTATTTAAGAGCAGGCATGTATAAACTGGCTGAATAATATTAATTTTTTGAACTAGTCGACCAGCCTGACAAGAAGGTCATCAACGCTGTCAGTGTATCTGCCTTCTTCGATCAGCTGATTCTTGAGTTCTATCAGCGCCAGAACTATGATTCTGACTTCTTCATAAGTGAATTTATATTTTGGTCCGAACATATCCATGACCTCCTTTCAGCTTGCCTTAACAAACAAATCTTCTCCCAACTATGTCATTGCTGCGAGCCAGATGGAACTGAAAACGTCCAAAATGCTGGAATCGCATATTTTACCTCTGATTTACAGTTTGATACTGTATTCATTTTTTTCTTATTCTCTTTATTGATCTACCCAATAGGCGAACCCTCCTTCCTTGCTGGTATTGATAACACCGGTGTTCACCTACATCTACTATAAGGGGTTTCCTGATCGCGGGCAATTATGCGAGTTTTCGAGGCCTTTGAGGCCCGAATGAATAAAAATGCATAAAATGAATAAAGAGTATACACAGTGGCGTGTATTTTTTCCATTGTATGAACTACCCCGCCTGAAAATGGTTAATTGCTAAGGTAAATACATAATAAAAGTGCATTTCGGATTGCGAAAGCGTGGAGATTGTGACTGTGCAGTTGCAACTTCACGTTTTTTATTTTTGATCATCATCTGTCGTGATCATCGCAGCAGTGGCTGTGGAGCTTGTGGGTAACCGGCTATCCGGCAGAGCTGTGGATAAGTGCATGGGCAGTTTGACTGTCCATGCACTTATCCATGGCTCTGCGCCGGTTATCCATAAATCCATAGCCATATTTTAAGATTCTCTTTCCAATTATTAGCGTAAAATTTTCTCTGTATCCTGCCGGAAAGGAACTGTTATGAAACATTTCACTTATGACGACAGATTGTTGATCCAGAGAGGCCTAACTCTCGGCTGGTCTTTTTCACGCATTGCAGCTGAGATTGGTAAAGACAGAACTTCCATCAGCAGAGAGATCCGTGCCCACCTTCATTATGGCAGCAAAAAACCTGCCAGGAGCAGATG
The DNA here is from genome assembly GCA_902786355.1 of uncultured Eubacteriales bacterium. GTDB lineage: Bacteria > Bacillota > Clostridia > Peptostreptococcales > Anaerovoracaceae > Crickella. Next base: position 72,956 of record CADABZ010000009.1, on the reverse strand, counting down.
CAAGTTCAGATATGAATGCATATTCGACGATCCATCTCAGTGCCCGGCACCAAGGTGCCCCAAAAGAGTATGCTCTCTTCTATGCTCTCAATGTGCTCTGTACTGTGACAGATATGAACCTGAAATATGTCCTAAGCTGCTCAAGCCCCCTTATGTCTGTAATGGCTGTGGGGATCGTGGCGGCAATAATTGCCTCCTTGCAACAAGGATGTATTTTGCTGATCATGCTCACAAGATGTATAAACAGACTCTCTCTGAATCCAGACTCGGCATATCGCTTTCTGAGAAAGAGCTGCAGTTCATCGCAGATCATATTATTCCGCTTATTAAGAATGGTGTTTCTGTCCCTGTTGCATATGAATATTATGCAGATCAGATGCCTGTATCTTTAAGGACCCTATACGACTACATAGATAAAGGTTACTTTGATGCCGGCAATCTGGATCTCCACAGAAAGGTGCAGAGAAAACAGCCTCGCCAGAAGAGCGGCCCGGTTCTTCATGTAGACAAGAAATGTCATGTCGGAAGGACGTATGCAGATTTCCTCGATCATCTTGAGAAACATCCTAATGCCAAAGTTTCAGAGATGGATACTGTCGAAGGTACTAAGGGAGGCAAAGTCATACTTACCATCTTTCTTCGGGATTGCAGTGTGCAGATCATGTTACTCAGAGAAACAAAAACAGCAGCCGGTGTTGCTGCTGCATATGTGCATCTGCGTGAAGCGATGGGAGATTCATTCTCCAATGTATTCGAGGTTATTCTAGTTGATCGCGGCACTGAGTTCACCGATCCGTCTTCGATCGAGATCGATCAGGATACAGGCGAGTTTCAATGCAATGTGTTCTATTGCGATCCGCAGCAGACCAATCAGAAGAGTCGCTGCGAACGTAATCATGAGTTCATCAGATACATCCTCCCTAAAGGATCATCTTTCGATGATCTTACTCAGGATGACGTGACTTTGATGATGAATCACATAAACTCGTTACCTCGCGCCAGCCTCAATGCCAGATCTCCATACCAGGTATTTGAGGACAAGTATGGCAGTGAGACTGCCGCGAAACTCGGCCTGAAGTACATTCTACTCAATGAACTCTGTCTGACCCCTGAGCTCATTAAGAAGTAGGTTAAATCCATATATACAACAGGCAGGATACGCACAATACCATTTACTACCGAAACGGAGTGCACTAACAACTGCAAAAATATTTGGCCTGTGCAGCCCGATCTTTTAGAATGCGTACTCCTGAGTCAATTTTAGCAAAAATACTAAGTAATGTCGCAATAACAATTACAACTGTGGCAATTACGAAGTCGTAACTGCCACAAAACACTATTCCTCAGAGCAGTCTGTGCAGTAACGATTGCAAATGTGCAGTTACAATTTCAGATAACCCCCCGCCTGAAAATACATGGATTTCGATGAATAATGGATGTATAACGCAGTAATTGCAAGGCTTTCAGAAAACAGCCATTTTTTCGGAACTACGCCTGTTGATGTATTTCCTTTGACCAGATGCCCTTTTTGATTTCGATCCGGACACTAAAAAATGGCGATTTTCGCTAAAATCTGCAAAAATCGCCAAATCGTGAAAGCCTTGAATTTCAAGGGTTTTGGGCATTATTGTCTTTGTATTTTCGCGACTACCTCGATGTGTGATGTATTCGGGAATTGATCCACAGGTGTTGCCTCTATGAATTCGTATCCGTTATCTGTGAGATATCTGATATCCCGTGCGAGTGTCCCCGGATCGCAAGAGATATAGACTATCTTCTCAGGCTGTGCTTTAACAACGGCATTGAGAAGTGCTTCATCGCAGCCTGCCCTCGGAGGATCGAGGACTGCGACATCAACTTTATCTATGCGAAGCTCCGGCTCGCGCTCGACACGTTCATTGACTTCGTTCCACTTGTAGAGTTTTGCCAGACCCATCATCCCCGGAAGTTCCTCTTCTGCTTTGCCGCAGAAGTATCTTGTGTTGACGATTCCGTTGATGACGGAGTTCCTGTTGGCATCAATGACTGCAGGTTTCACGGATTCGATACCTATTACACTTGTCCTTTCAAAAGCCTCTTCATCTCTGCCCCTCAGGTCTTCAAGAAGCCACAGGCCTACAGTGCCCGCTCCGCAGTAGAGGTCAAGGACAGTCTCCCCACCTCTCAAATCCGCATATACTGCAGATTTGTCGTACAGGCGTACCATCTGCTCAGGATTGACCTGATAGAATGACTGAGGGCTTATCTCGAATGCGACGCTCCTTCCGTTCTCTCTGATGATCTCATCCGTGATAGTCGGCTTGCCTGCCAGTATCCGGCATTTCCCTTTATGTATCACCGCGACAGATTCAAGACTGAAGGATTCTGCATCCGGATCCGGCTGTCCCTCATCATCACAGCTGAGGCTGTATACGGCGTCATCGAGCAGTTCGGTCAGCTCCTCGATATGCGGAATGTCCTTCCTCTCGCTATCAAGTACTACCATGACTTCGCCTGTTCCGAATGCAGTCTTGACTGTCATCTGTGTGATGCATCCGGTCTGATGCCGGTGAAGAAAATGTCTCAGGGCGTCGGCGCATACCATTGCAGCATCCGACTGGAGGAGGCAGTCGTCGATGTCTATGACATAATGACTCTTCTTTCTGACAAAACCCACCTCCCCGTGAGGCCCGACTGAGAATACCGCTTTATTGCGGTAGTAGTTGACTGTGTCTGCTCCGATGATGGGTTTGACGCACGGATCACTGAGTCCGCCGAGTCTTATAAGCTTGGATCTGACCTGGTCTGTCTTGAGCTTCTTCTGTGCTTCATAAGCCAATTCGCGCAGAGTGCAGCCTCCGCATTCTGCCGCATACCTACAGTCTGAAACCACTCTGTCAGCAGAAGGTTCTGTAACAGCCAGAAGGCTGGCTTCTGCTGATGATTTTCTGGTCCGGATGACTTTGGCTGTAACGCGGTCTCCCGGAACTGCACCGGCAGCCGAAACGCCCTTGCCGATACTGCAGCCACCGCTCACGAATACACCGCAGCCTTCATATCTGCCGAAAGCTCTTCCGTCATCGAGCATATCTTCTATAGTAAGTTCTATTATCTGATTCTTTTCCATATCCCTTATTTCATTTCGTTGTGATTCTCAGCAAGTGATTTTATTCTGGCGAATCTCTTGCTGACTGCAGCCTTACCTATAGGAGGAGCCAGTGTCTCACCGATATCCGCAAGGCTTGCATCCGGTTTATAGAGTCTGAGAAAAGCCACTTCCTTGAGCGGTGCAGGCAGGTGCCTGAGTCCTTCCGTCCAGAATGCAGAGCCGGTGTCTGCGATTTCTTCCGGGCTCCCCTTTCTTCCCAGCTCAGCCTCGGCCAGCAGCCTGATCCATGTCCTCTGTTCCTCTGCAGCAGACAGTGCTCTGTCAACATTGGCATTGTCGCAGTTGAGCATCCTCTGAACATCACCATGGAGGCTCTTGCTTATCCGTATATTCTCAAATTCCAGAACAGCGCTGTCTGCACCCATTATCCCGAGGATGTCGCTGATATACTGTGCCTTTTTGACATATACGATGTAGCTGTCACCTCTGCGTGTAATGGATGCTGAGAGATCTACGAATGTTCCGATCAGTTTCTTCAAATCATTGGCGGTCTGCTCTTTGTCGAGGACGAATTCAAGATGATAGCCTTTTCTTGGATCTGACATTGTCCCGCAGCTCAGGAACATTCCTCTCAGATATGCTTTGCGGCAGCATTTTGATCTGACTACAGGCTGATAGATACCATCGCTGAAATAGTCATCGCCCGCTCTAATAAGCATCATTCCTGTCTCACGGAGGATCTGCATGGATTTCTCCTCAGGGCTGATGTTCAGATAATAGCGGTTTCGTCCGCTGGCACCCGGCATCTGTGAGCCGCCTACTGCGAGTCCTGCATTGCTGCTGAAATAATTTCTGATCAGTTTCTTGTAGTGTCTGGCTATTGCAGCATTTTCTGTGGTAGCAACTATTGCCAGTTTTCCGCCTCCTACAAGACGGATGGAACTGGAGACTCTAAGAAAGCCGGCGATTTCCGCCAGCTTGCAGCATTGTTTTTTGACTTCCAGACGGGCGAGTTCACCCTTTACATCTGAGGAAAAAGACATTTTGATCAGCGCTTCTTGTTCTGCAGGTCGAGGTCTCTGTGATTGACCCTGACTCGCATACCATCTTTTCTGAATTTCTCTGCCATAGCGTTGGCAATAGCTACGGACCTGTGATGTCCTCCGGTGCAGCCGAAGGCTATATTCAGGTGATACTTGCCTTCATTGATATACCCGGGAACTATTGATTTGAGCAGGGCGTGTGTAGAATCGACAAATCTTTCTGCAATCTCATTTCTGAAAATAAACTCCACAACCCTCTTGTTGTTGCCTGTGAGCTTTCTGAGGCTCGGCACCCAGTAAGGATTAGGCACGAACCGGACGTCAAACATGATATCCGCTTCTTCCGGGATACCGTACTTGAAGCCGAATGAACTTATGTTGATGGCAAAATTAGTTGAACCGCTTCCGCCGAAGATCAGTTTATCCAGCTCGGAGTTCAGCTCTGCGACCTTGAGATTAGTTGTATCAAGTATGAGATCTGCTTTTCCGCGGATCTCCCTGAGTCTGATGCTTTCCTGCTCGATAACATCAAGGCTCGCTTCAGCACCGCTTACAGGATGATTTCTTCTGACTTCGTTGTATCTTCGTACTATCTCTTTAGGTGCCGCTTCCATATAGAGGACCGTCAGCTCGATGCCCTTGCGTTTTCTCAGATCATCTATCACATGGGACAGCTGATCGAAGAAACTGCGGCTTCGCAGATCTGCCACGAATACAACTTTATCGATATTGCCTGCACCGGCCGATGTCATCTCAAGGAAACTGTCAATAAGTGCAGGAGGCATATTGTCGACACAATAATAACCCTGGTCTTCAAACCAGTCCGCGGCTCTGCTTCGTCCTGCACCTGACATTCCTGTAATAATTACAACTTTCATAATATATTTATAATATTCCTTAGCAAAAATCGGTATTTTGGGCATCCGGCGTCTGTTATTCTGCGCGGAGCTCTTCAATATTAATTATCCGTTCAGGATCTATTCCGGCTGACAGTGCCAGCTGAAGGCTCTTGACATAGCGACCGACCTTCTCCGGTCTGTGCGCATCGCTGCTTATCACAAACTTCACATCGTAGCCGGCGAATATCTTAAGCTCTTCGCAGTCCGGATGTCTGTGTCTGGCATTGATCTCCACCAGAGTATCTGTCTCCTCGCATACTTTTGCCACAGCATGAGTGTCGATGTATGCTTTGTCCCCCGGATGTGTGAGTATATATATGTTGTTGCTAGTCAGAGCTTTGATAATACGCTCGGTATTCTGTTTCCTCAGACGTTCCCTGACAGAATCAGGGCATGGCAGTCTGAATGAGAGCCAGTTCTGTATCATATGGCTGTTGGGAACATAGTGATAACCTGCGTTGACAAAATCGAAGAGTCCGAACTCCTCTTCTGTAACATCAAGTCCGTTCGGCGTGTCCACGATATCTGCCTCGACTCCCAGCAGTATATTGATGCGCGGGAATCTCTTAGCTGCTGCAGCTATATCCTTGCGGATCTGCGGTATATTTCTGATTGAAAGGCCATAAAAGTCTGAAGGACCGTGATCTGTGAGCGCGATCTCGCGAAGTCCTTTTCCGAACGCAACTGCGACATTCTCTACCACCTTGCCCTTGCCGTGAAGATAAGGTCCGAGTCTCGAGTATATCGTATGAGTGTGATAATCAGCTGTCAGTCTGAATTTCTGCTTAATTGTTTCCGGATCCATAATTATCTATAGCTCACAGCCGATGAGCCTGACCTCAGGTTCGAGCATGATGCCGCTTCTGCTGTAAACAGTATCACGGACATGTCTCATAACATTGAGTACATCCTCAGCTGTAGCTCCTCCTGTATTGATAACAAAACCTGCATGCTTCTCGGAGACCATCGCTCCGCCGCATCTGTATCCTTTGAGTCCCGCCTCATCTATAAGGGCTGCTGCAAATCCGCCCACCGGCCTCTTGAATGTGCTTCCGGCGCTCGGATAGTTGACCGGCTGCTTTGCATTCCTTCTGTTCTGAAGGTCATGGACTCTGGCTGCTATCTCTGCCGGCTCATCTTCTGTAAGTCTGAGAAGTGCAGACAGAACTATCAGCCCTCTGTCCTCAACTACGCTGTGTCTGTAGCTGAAATCCATCTCCTCTGCAGGCAGCTCGATGATCTCTGATCCGTCAGATTTCATGAGACGAACAGAAGTCACTATGTCTTTCATCTCTCCGCCGTAAGCTCCTGCATTCATGAAAACTGCACCGCCAACGCTCCCCGGGATACCGCTTGCGAACTCCATCCCGGTAAGTCCGTGCTCTGTCATAAAAGCAGAAGTACCTGAAAGGAGCTTTGCAGCGCCTGCTCTGACATAAACGGTTCCGTCCCCATTGTCCGATTCAGCAGAAACACTGTCAAAATCGCCTCCGAGCCTGATCATTATTCCCGGATAGCCGCTGTCGGATACAAGGAAGTTTGACCCGTTTCCTATCATCATGTATTCTGCGCCATCGGAAGATGAGCATTTCTTAAGGACCTGTGCGAGTTCCTCTTCATTGCTGCATATGACCAGGGCTGCTGCATTGCCGCCGATCCTGAACGATGTATGCTTTGACATCGGTTCTCCCTCGAGCAGACGTTCAGCCGGTATTATGCTGCGTATATCTTCTATAAGTCTCTGAGCGGCAGGGCCTGCCTGCCCTCTGTCATGATTCATTTCGTGTTTTTCCCCCTGTCTATGAGTTTGCGGATCTCTTCAGCTTCAGCATCAGTTTCACTGTCTTTACGCTCTGTATCACCGCTCTGCTTCTTCTTTCGGAACTTGTCAAATATCGAGGCTTCTTTCTTCCTGTCCGGACTGAGGTCGACTTCATCATCCTCAAGTCCGTAATTTCCGAGGGTGAAGTAATAAGCTGTATCAGTATTCTTATCCTTGCGCCTCAGGCTCGCCATGGTCAGCTTATCCACGTATCTGTAGATGACAGCAAAGACCGGTACACTCAGTGCCATGCCTGCAAATCCGAACAGGCCGCCTCCGATGAGAACTGAGATCAGGACCCAGAAGCTGCTGATACCTATCGCATTTCCGACGATCTTAGGTCCTATGACATTACCGTCAAGCTGCTGTATGATCACGATAATGATGACAAAATACAGAGCCTGCAGCGGCTGCTCAAGCATCAGTATGAATACCGACGGGATCGCTCCGATGAACGGTCCGAAGAACGGTATCACGTTGGTGACTCCGACGATAACGCTTATCATGAGCGCAAATGGTATCGCGCAGATCTTCATCACTATGAAGCACAGAACACCGATGATGAACGAATCAATGATCCTGCCTACTATGAACCCGATGAATGTCTCATTGACGATAGATGCGAATTCATACAGTCTGGCTTTTCTCTTCGTACTGCATGTGGCATTGACAAGCTTGCGGGTTATGGCGAAGAGCCTTTCTTTGTAATTGAGCAGATAGATCATGATCAGCAGTCCGATGAAAGCATTGGCTACATACTTGACCGCTGTGATAACGCCGGTGGATATCATTGTTGCAATGCTTACAGCATTACCCGACAGAATGTGCTCCTGTACCCATGCAAGTATCTCGCTGTTGCCTGCATTGGCGATATTATCCACCCAGATTGCCAGCATCGGAAAACGCGCAAAATGCACCTTGCACCAGTCAGAGAGTATTTCCAGTCTCTGCGGCATCGTGTTGACAAGATTGACACCGCTCGCCACGACCTGAGGTACTACAAAATATACGAACAGCCCCACCAGGCCGACGACAATAACGACACATACAAACGTGGCCGCTGCTCTGGCAGCAGTCAGTATTCTGCGTTTTTCTTCCTTATCTATCTCAAAAGGCTTCGAATCATCGTGCACTATCATAGCTCCGATCGAAAAGCCTTTTCTCTTTGCTCCCTCCAGCATCTTCCGGTATGAAGCCTTGACGCATGCGTTATATACAGGGCAGAGAACGAATGCGAATACGATGCCGATATATACAGGTGCCAGTGTACTGTTCAGAGTCTCAAAGCCAACGGAAAAATGGGTGTTTTCCACCCAGTCATTGAACATTATCAGAAATGATCCGCACACCAGCAGTACAACTGCCGCTTTGAAGTACGGACTCTCTTTTAACTTTCTGAACATAGACCTTCCTCCGCCCCTTATTTATTCATAATTATCATATCATATCCTGTGCTCTCTTTACAATTTGAGCTGTCCGCACTAAAACGCACTTTCGGACAAGCCCTGCGGTCCTGCCGGTGCCGGACATATACATAGCAGTATCGCAGCAAAAAAACAGCGCAGCCTTACATGAGCTGCGCCGGTCCGGCAATATGTGCGATAGTCTGCTGCTCTATTTTGCCTTTTCTTTTGCAAGAAGTGCGGCACCATATGCGCCTGCGTATCTTCCAAGAGGCATCGCAAGAGCTGTTTTGCCCAGCTTCTTGCTTAACAGTCCTGCGAAGAACTCATTATTGCTGAATCCTCCGGTGATGATTATCGTGTCCTGAAGCTCTTTGCGCTGAACGAGAGTAGCGACCTTGAGTGCCACAGAGTCGATAACGCCGGCAGCAAGATCTTCACGGCTTCTGCCTTCACCCATGTAGTTGATGACCTCTGACTCTGCGAATACCGTGCACAGAGAGCTTATAGAGATCGGATTGCCTATCTCAGCGAGCTCAAAGAGTTCCTCGATCGTAAGTCCGAGCCTGTTGGCCATTACCTCGATGAACTTGCCCGTTCCGGCAGCACATTTATCATTCATCAGAAAATCGACAGGCCTTCCTCCGACAACGTTGATATACTTGGTATCCTGTCCGCCGATATCTATTATAGTGCAGTCACGGCCTATCATCTCATATCCGCCTCTTCCGTGGCAGCTTATCTCTGTTATGACATGGTCCGCATACTCAACGCTGATCCTTCCGTATCCGGTCGCAACTACCTGAGAGTCTTCCTCGATCTTTCCGTATCTCTTCTCAAGATCCTCTCTGATAATACCTGCTGTTATCTTGCTGTTCCAGCCTGTAGGGAGCACCTCAAAAACAGGCTCGCAGCCTTCCTCCAGCACGCATACCTTGGATGCTGTAGATCCGATGTCGATTCCTATGTATTTTTTAGCCATATTTGTGCCTCGTATTGTCAAAAGTGTTGTTAAGTCCGTCTACAGACAGATAATTGAGCCCTTTCTCTGAGGAGATAGCTTTGATCGCATCAACATCTTCACCATGAACAAGCAGAGATACTCCGCAGCATACGCTGAGTTCTCTCGGTGTAGGGCTTATCTGTGCATAGATACCGCTGCTCTTGAGAGTGCGGTACATTGCCATAGCGTCCGTGTGATTCTGAAACAAAATATAATAGTGTAAATATTCTGACATAGCTCGGTTATTATACCATATATATCATTATTCAGAAATAAAGGGCGGAAAGATATCCCGCCCTTTTTAAGCAAAAATTGTGCCGCTTCAGCAAGTCGTCTGACCGCTCATACGGTGCTCTGTTAATTAGCCAAGCATCTCGATGAATGCGCCGACTCTTGTCTTGAGCTGCTGAGCATCATTGTCAGTGTAGTCTGTCTCGAGTCCGAGGAATGGGATTCCCTCTGCCTTGCATCTCTCTTCGAGGCTTCTGCCCTCGATATCGTATGTCTGGCAGAACATGAGGTTGACATCGATAACTCCGTCAGCCTTGTATTCCTTAGCGAGTCTGATAACATCATCGAATCTTCCTGTGTTAGGAGTGAAGCATGCACAGTTGATGCCCATGTATCTGTCAGCGATGTGCTGGATCATCTCATCAACAGTCTTGCCGCTCTCGTCTACCTGATTCTCGAAGTATCTTGTACCTGTGCAGGTCTCTTCGCATACTACTACGCCGCCGCTTGTCTCGATGAGATTGTGCATCTTCCAGTTAGGAATAGCCATAGGTGTTCCTGTGATGAGGATTCTCTTCTTGCCTTCTGCAACATTGACGCCGTCTGCAACTCTCTTGTCGAGCTCATCGCACAGCTTGTTGACCATTGCTGCGAATCTCTTAGGATCATCATAGTAAGCGATCTGGCTGATCAGCAGTGTGTCTGTTCCGGAGATAGGAACGTTGAGGTTCTTTCTCTCATCATACAGTCTCTGAAGTGCAGCTCTCTTAGCGTTGATGGTCTTGATTCCTTCAGCGAGCTTCTCAGCTGTTACTTCGTTACCTGTTTCCTTCTCTACGAGAGCCTTGAGATCCTTGATCTCATCAGCCCACTTCAGGTAGTCCTTAGGTCTCTTCATCTGTGGAAGATCCATGATATGCATTGGTAGCCTTCTTCTTTCCGTCACAGGTGTTCTCTCCGATATATACGTCAGCGAGTCTGTAGAACGGGCATGTTCTGTCGAATCTTGCTCCGAGCATAGCCTTGATCAGCGGGCATGTGTTGGCAGGAAGATATCTCTCACCGCCAGGTACCCAGAACTGTGATCCTGCGCAGAGGCCTGTAGCAATAGCGTCAGCAGCTACGATAACTTCGTCTGGTACATAAGCGCAGAATGTGCCGAATACCTTGCCGCCGTTCTTTCTGAACTCTACGAGCTCAGCAGGTCTGAGACCGTGAACATCAGCGAGGACCATGTCAAAGTAGTCCATAGCTTCAGGTCTGTTCTCCTGGGACATGAATACGTCTCCAATCGCTCCCGGAAGTACTGCACAAAGCTGATCGTGCATCTCGAGATTCATTCCGAGTTCGCCCCACATTTTCTGATTGTCTGCCATAATTCTTTCTCCCTTAATATCATAGTGTTACAATTGGTAACTCCGGTGCTTCCGGCCCGTTTCAGGCTGCACAAAAACAGAGTTTGTACTGTTTAAATTTTACTATCACATAAAGAACGGGCAAAATAGAATTAGACTATCCTGCCCGTTACCTGTATTGATTATTCAAATAACGACACGCCCCGTCAGTGACGGTCTTCTGATCCTACATTCCTGTCAGGGAGAACAGCTTCTCACCGAGCTTCTTGCCCTCACTCTCTGTGCATCCGTAGAGATTTTTCTCTTCATCGAGAAGTCCGTAGTGGACTACTACGTCTACCGGATCATCATAGGAAGGATTTTCAAGGTCTTCATTGAGCCAGCCGATAGCCAGAGACATCAGATAGTTCATCTGCTCGTCCTGTGACATTGCCAGATATGCATTCGGGTCCTCCTGAACTTTTTCAAGAAGCCTCTCCTGAAAGCCGTCGCCCATAGCAGCGAATGCCTGCAGTGGCTCGATCGTAACTGTGACATCATAGCCTCCGTCCTCAGATTCGACTGCATCTCCTACGGAGTATTTTGCCTTGGCGAATGCTGAGATCAGGAATTCCTTGAGTCCCGCCTTGTTTTCTTCGTTGAGTGATGATTGTGCACCGAGCTGATCAATGATCTCATCTATCGCTTCATCACGGATCTCAGTTTCCTTGCCTTCTTCGATATCTGATATCTCAACAGAATGATCATAGTCACCTGTACACATTACATCGAGTACAGCCTGAACATAGTTCTTTGCATCATCTGCGGTAGGCTTCTTAGGGCCGCAGCCTGAAAAGCTCACAACCATCGCCATAATGAGCATCATGGCAACGAACATATTTCTGATACTTCTCTTCACTTGTAATCCCCCCCTTCATAACTGCTGCAGATAAGTAACTGACCGATCATTTCATCCCCTGGCAAACTGGTTATTATTCTGCCTTGCGGATCTTCCTTCTCTTGATCTTCTGCGTCGTAGTCTTCTCAAATGGTTCTGTTCTGAGGTAGACTTCTTTGATACGTTTGAATTTCGGCATCTCTGCGCTGATCTTCTCGATATCTGCATCAGCTATAGCCTGTATCTCTTCTGCGCTCTTTCCCTTGAGGGCCTCAGCCTCAGGATCATATACCACATGTGCAACGAGTCTGTAGTCATCGCCCTCTTCTTCGCCCATGACAACATTCTCAACAACATACGGGATCTTGTCGATCAGAACTTCGATCTCTTCCGGATATATGTTCTTGCCGTTCTTCAGAACTATTACATTCTTCTTACGGCCTGTCAGGAAGATATACTCCTCATCGTCTATGCGCGCCAGGTCTCCTGTGTTGAACCAGCCATCGACGAAAACATCTCTGTTGGCCTGATCATCATCAAGATAACCTTTCATGATATTAGGACCTCTGGCGAACAGCTCTCCTATACCATCCTCATCAGGTTCATTGATCTTGACCTCGACTCCAGGCATAGCATGTCCGACCGATCCAGGTTTGCGATAGAAGTAGCTCTCTGATGCAATGGTCGGAGCTGTTTCGGTAAGTCCGTAACCCTGTACTGTAAGGATTCCGAAGTCTGTTGCATATTCAAGGATCTTCGGATCGAGAGATGCAGCGCCGCTGATCAGGAATCTCAGTTTTCCGCCAAGGCCGTCAATAACGTCCTTGAAGATCCTGCGCCTTGCATCGATACCGACTTTCATAAGAGCCTTGGAGATCTTGCGTCCCATTTCAAGCTTCTTGAGCTTGCCTTCCTTCTCAGCTGTCTTGAGGACCTTGTTGATCATGGATTCTATGATCAGAGGTACGCAGAAGAATGCTGTGACTCCGTATTCAGCCAGCTCCTTCTGTACATACTTAAGTCCGCTGCAGAAAACATTGGTGCAGCCGTTGCTTATGAACATAAGCACGCCCTGGTTTCCGAAAGCGTGATGGAGCGGAAGGAGTATCATCTCTACATCATCTTCATATATAGGCTCTACCTTCCTCATCGCGGAGATCGTGGAAGCTATGTTCCTCTGAGTAAGCTGTGCTGCTTTGGCATCAGCTGATGTACCCGAAGTGAACAGTATGATGTCCACTGCGTGCTTGTCTATAACCTTGAACTGAGGCTTGTATTCTTTGATCATTGCTGCCAGTTCAGGCATCTTCTCCTGTGTGAAGTCACTCATCGGAATGAGTGTTTTGACAGTTATTTCCGGATTAGTTATGATCTCGCTGAAGTCCAGCTTGAGGCTGTCATCGTAGATTATCGCATCAGCCTTGCACTTGATCAGGGAATTGACTACTTCCTCCTCAGGCAGGCCCTTATCAAGAGGAACTACTACGCCTACATTGATGACAACTGCATAGTATGCAACCAGCCACTGATAAGAATTCGGTCCTATAACTACGATCTTCTTTCCCTTAAGACCCTTGCTTATAAGATATGCACCTACAGCATCGAGGTCTTCACGGAATTTCTTGTACGTGATCTCTGTCTTGGTCTTTCTGTCTGCACTTTTATAGATAAAGCCGGTATTCTTACCGTATTTGTCTGCCACGAAATCCATGATCTCCTTGAGATCCTGGAATTCTATGTCGTATTTGCATTTATACTTTCTCATTTTCCCTCTCTCCTGTTATCAATATCCACATCTAAGATTACAGCACATTAAAAAATCAAGCGTTCGATCAGGCACAGCCAGCTATCATTTGTATCAGTCTGCAGACCATCCTCTGACGCTATCTTATTTGTCTTCTCGTAATATACCTCAGCCGGCAAAAACCTTCTGTACGGTATGTGAATATTGATTATATTTTACCAAATACTTTACACAATAACTATATTGTCTATAAAAAAAACAACTGTCTTCACAGTTGTTCTTCCAGGTCCGGAAAAATCCCGAGACTTCGCTTCAGTATTCCGTGCACGAAGGCTATCATGGTGCCGTAATTGGTGATCGGTATACCCTGATCTGCAGCGTTTTTTGCCCTTGCGCGCACTTCACGCTCACTGAGCATACATCCGCCGCAGTGGATCACCAGCGCATAAGGACTCAGATCCTCAGGGAATTCGGTCCCGCTCACGGTCCGAAAGTTAAGAGTTTTTCCGGTATATTCTGTAAGCCATTTCGGGATCTTGACAGATCCTATATCCCCGCACTGCCTGTGATGAGTGCAGCCTTCTGCAATCAGCACAGTATCGCCGTCCTTAAGCGAGTCGACTGCCGTCACGCCCCGCACTGCATCATCCAGAAGTCCCTTGTAGCGGGCCATCAGTATGGAAAAAGATGTCAGCGGCACTTCGTCAGGAATGATGCTGTCGACCTTCCCGAATACCTGGCTGTCGGTAATAACGAGGTCAGGCCTGCGTCCGAGTTTCTCCAGGGTATCAGCAAGCTCCGTTTCCCTTACGACTACGGATACAGCTCCGGAATCGAGTATATCTCTTATTGTCTGCTGCTGAGGGAGAATGAGGCGTCCCTTCGGAGCAGCTTTATCTATAGGTACGACCAGGACCACGAGATCTCCGGCGTTTATCTTATCTGCAACAAGGCGCTTGTCGCTGCCGTCCGGCTTCATGGAAGCGATCTTCTCCTTGAGCTCATTGATTCCTTCGCCCGTAAGAGCGCTCACATACATCAAGCCTTCCTCAGAGTGCTCACAGATAAGATCACTCTTATTGAACGCTGTGATATACGGGATATTCTTCTCTTTGAACAGCCCCGTGAGTTCTCTGTCGCAGTCTTTCATGCCTTCTGCAGCATCGACGACCAGCACTGCGATATCTGTTTTATTGAGTATCTGGCGGGTCTTCCTCACCCTCAGCTCTCCGAGATTTCCTGTATCATCGAAGCCGGGGGTATCAATTATCACGACAGGCCCAAGCGGCAGAAGCTCCATGGCCTTGCTCACAGGGTCAGTGGTCGTACCGCGCACATCCGATACAACAGCAAGATCCTGGCCGGTCACAGCGTTGACTACGCTGGATTTTCCTGCGTTCCTGCTTCCGAAGAAACCTATATGCACCCTTTCTCCCGTAGGAGTCTGATTCATACCCGCCATCTTATCTCTCCTGCTTCTGTTTTTTTATGAACCAGCGGTATCCGTAAGGCTCAAGCCAGTATTCCATACGGCTTCCCTCACCGCTGATGGTTTTGCCCTCAGGGTCAAGCATGTCACGCCACTCACCGTTTTCGAATTCGGCCCTTGCGTATTCCGGCGCAAAATTAAAGACAGCCATAAGTGTTTTATCTCCGTACTTGCGTCTGATCCCAAGCACGCGGTCATCGCCTGTGTTGACAGGCGCCATATCAGAATCCGAACGGAAGACTTCGCTTGATTTTCTGACACTGACAAGGTCGCCTATACCTTCGAAGACTGCAGCTGTCACACTGCCTCTGTTATGTCTCTGTTCAGCGAGTTCCCAGTCGAACTTTCCTCTGTGTATATATCTGCTGTCCGCAGCCTTCTTAGGGTCTTCATGATAACTGTAATCGTTGAGCATTCCTATCTCATCACCGCTGTAGAGGACAGGGATACCCTTGAGTGTGAGCATCAGAGCGTGCAGCATCAGATCTGCAGCGATGCCGCGCTTCAGGGAATCTTCATTTCTCTCGTACAGAGCTGACTCTATCCCGCAGAGCGATGCAGCAGTGCCGCACAGTCTCGCATCACGCAGGACTTCTGAATCATTATAGAGTTCTCCTCGCGCCGGGCTTCCAGGCCATCTTCCGGTAAACCAGTCATTGAGATATTTCTTATGCGGAGCTTCCTGCATGCCGAACCATCCGAGATAGTTGTAATCCAGGCCCCAGCCTATGTCGTCGTGACATCTTATATAATTCTGGAACAGGCAGTTATCCGGCAGCAGCTCGATCTGCTCAAGCTGATGACGAAGAAGCTTGACATCCCTGGTGGCAAGAGTGTGCCAGATAGTGCACATCGTTGTTACGTTGTACAGCATATCGCACTCAGGCTTTTCAGGGGTACCGAAGTACGGCACTACCTCCTTAGGCTCCATAACGACCTCGCCGAGGAGCATCACTCCCGGGCATACTATCCTGCATGCCAGATTCATCATTCTTACAAGAGTGTGAACTTCAGGCAGATTGCGGCAGTTGGTGCCGAGGCTCTTCCATATATACGGAACAGCGTCCAGCCTCACTATATCCACGCCTCTGTTGGCGAGATACAGGAGATTGTCAGTCATATCATTGAAGACCATCGGATTGGCATAGTTGAGATCCCACTGGAAAGGATAGAAGGATGTCATGACGATCTTGCCGCAGTCCTCGAGATAAGTGTAATTGCCTGGAGCTGTCTCAGGAAAAACTTCAGGAAGAGTCTTCTCGTACTGGTTCGGTATATCCCAGTTATCGTAGAAGAAATACCTGTCCATAGCTCCCTGATCGCCGCTGCGGGCAGCCTTGGCCCATTCGTGCTCTTCGCTGGTATGATTCATGACAAAATCGAGGCAGACCATTATCCCCCTGCGGTGGCAGTCACCGGTCAGCTTCTCAAGATCTTCCATTGTACCGAGGTCCGGTCTTACCTTGCGAAAATCCGATACCGCATACCCTCCGTCGCTTTTGCCTTCCGGAGAGTCCAGAAGAGGCATCAGATGCAGATAATTCACGCCGCACTCTTTCAGATATGGCAGCTTTTCGCCTACACCATTCAGATTTCCTGCAAAGTTTTCAGTATAAAGCATCATGCCGAGCATTTTCTGAGAAAGCTTTCTGTCCGGATCCTCGATGCTTGCAGCATCCCTCCTGCGAAGGGACTGCTTTCTTTCTCTGTATGCTTTTCTGAGGAGACTGAGAAAATACTCATATGCGTTCTCATCATCATAGAGCCCCATGTACAGCTCTTCTAATTCGTCTCCGTATTTTTCAAGCCTTGTTTCAAACGCGTTTTTTGCCATTTATGTCCTTTCAAGTATTTCGTCAGATAAGTTCCTCTGCATACGGCATTGCCGGTATAGCTCCGTGTCTTGAACATGTCAGTGATGCCGCTTTATTGGCATATGTGACCATATCTTTGAGTTCTTCCTCTCCGAGGCTGCTGAGCAGCTGTGGTCTCCTGCTGATCTGCGCGAGCATCGCACCGAGGAATGTGTCTCCGGCTCCATTGGTATCAGCTACTCTGACACTGAAGCCGGCAACAGTATCCGCAAAATCACCGCATCTTACGAATACGCCTTTTGCACCGAGTGTCACAAGCACAAGTGACGGACCATAGTCACTCAGTATGCGGCTTCCATCGCTGAAGTCCTCTGTTCCTGTCAGCATAAGCATCTCCTCATCTGATACCTTGAGGATGTCTGCAAGCGGCAGCAGAACCTTCATCATCTCAACTGCATGCTCCTCGCTGTCCCAGAGAGCAGCACGGTAGTTAGGGTCATAGCTGATCAGAACACCCCTGTCCCTGGCATATCTGACTGCTGCTTCACACGCTTCTCTTGAAGGCATTGTCGTCATGGAGAGCGACCCTACATGCAGGATCAACGGCAGCTCTGATGTCTCGCCTGTCAGATCCTCATTGCCTCTGCTGTGACTGCCGGCAAGAGCGGATATAGCTTCATCCGCTGTCAGCTGAGTATCAGCTCCCGGAGTCCTGTAGAAAGCAAACTCACGCTCTCCTTTCTCATCGACTGATACCAAAGCCATCGTAGTTGGGATGTCAGAACAGGTAAACAGCCCCGAAACATCTATGCCTTCCCTGCTCAGTGTATCTGCAAGGCTCCGGCCGAAAGCGTCATCTCCGACCTTCCCGATAAAACCTGTTCTTGCTCCGAGTCTTGCAGCAGCTACAGCTACATTGGCCGGAGCGCCGCCCGGATACGCGATGAACACACCGTTTCCGAGTTCATCGGTACCGTTCTGAGTCATATCTATGAGTAATTCTCCAAGAGTACTTATATGCTTTTTCATTTTAATGTATACCTCTCGTATTACGGTCTGTGAGATCGCGTCCTATCTGTCTGCTGCCAGCTTATAGGCTGTAATATCCATTTCAGCCTCTCCTTCAGCTCTGAATCTGATGCCTTCAGCAGAGAGATCTGTGTAGTATGTGACTGAAATAACCTGTTCACCGCCGTTTATGAATATCTCGGCGCTCCACTTGTCGAGGATGACCCTCAGGCTCAGTCTGCCCTTCCTCTCGCTGACCTTGACGGTCCTCTTTGACGGGATACTCTCATCCTGCCCTGAATGGCTTCTGTCTATAGTTATAACTGATTTTGCCGGATCGTACCAGAGCTGTGTATAATGCTCTTCATCTGCGGCAAACCTCATGCCGCAGCCCTTGCAGCTCCGCTTTGTCCTGATATCGATCTCCAGGTCCATGGCTCTGCCTTCTATTCCCGGCACCCTCAGCCAGACCGGAGCCATCGTGATCGGCGGCCATACAGATTCGTCAGTCCTGTATTCTTCAAGCTCACTGACCGGCCACTGTATGAGCCTGTTATCTCTGAGGCTCAGCTCCCTCGGTACAGTCATCTGCCCGAATATTCCGCTCTGTCTGCGCCCGTTTGATTCAGTATTGCCGACGCTCGGGTCCTGCATCCAGCCTATCATGACTCGTCTGCCGTCTATAGTATGCAGCACCTGAGGAGCATAGAAGTCAAGGCCCGAATCTACAGGTTCGTATCTGTATCTTCCCGCTCTGTCTGTGTCAGGAACGAAAGTATCGCTGTCCTCGCTGTATCTGCCTGTTATATAGCATACATTATTGCCCTGAGGGAAACGGATCGATCCCACAGCTTCGCCTTCTTCAGCCTTCATATCCATCGGGCTTGCGATCAGCACATGTCTGTCTCCCAGAGGGAAGAAGTTAGGGCATTCCCACATCACGCCTATCCTGCGGTCATCTTCGAAGAAAACCTTCCCGTCACCCCAGTGGATCCCATCACTGCTCCTGTACATCAGGATATATGTGCCGCCTTCAGGTTCCTCGCCTGCAGCCTCTGCTGCTCTTGCCGCAGCAACCAGCACTCTGTAGGTGCCGTCCTTCCCTTTCCAGATAAAAGGATCTCTGAATTCATATGGATCTGCATCTTCAGGAAGATCCTTCTCGGATATAACAGGATTGCCCTCGTATTTGACGTACTCTCCGTCATCTCCGAGTATTGCCAGGCTCTGTGTCTGAAGCCAGCGGCCTTTGCCGGTCGGATCTTCAGAGCTGTCGCCGCAGCTTGTATACATCAGCATGTGCCTGCCGTCTTCAAGAGTAAGTGCCGAGCCGGAGAAGCATCCCGACTTGTCGTACTCTGTATCCGGAGACATGGCTGCCGGAAGGTATTTCCATTTTATAAGATCCCGGCTTACCGCATGTCCCCAGTGCATTGGCCCCCAGTAGGTGCTGTACGGATGATACTGGTAAAACAGGTGGTATGTACCGTTATAGAAAGACAGGCCGTTGGGATCGTTGAGCCACCCTGTGCGGGCTGTAAAATGACAGACCGGCCGGTCTTCTTCCTGTACTGCAGCACCTGCAGCTGCCTCGTGTTCTCTTGCCTGAGCAAGCTCTTTGCTGACCATTAATTTTTACCTCTGAATTAATATATGTGTATCAAATTTTAACATACGGAGCCGTTCAAAACACTGTCTGCAGATAAAGAATCTCAGCTTACTGTACATATATCGATCTGAAGAGCCGGATAATCTCCTGTAAGGCTGACGAATGTATATCCGTTCTCCATCAGAATACTTCCCGGGCATTCAAATTCCCCTCCGACAGAGTATACCGCATCCGGCAGAAGGCCTTTCAGCTTCACGTGTATTGATGGACCATTGGCGAGCGGATCTGTGACAACTATGCTGAGCAGGCATCTGTTCTTATCTTCGCTCACATATTCCCAGCAGAAATATCTGCTTCCCTCTTCAAGACCGCTCAGGCGGTAAAGCTTTCCTTCGCGTATGACAGATTCCACATCCCTGTATCTGAGGATCTGTTCTTTTATCTCTTTGCATTCTTCGTCAGTCAGCTTCGTCAGATCAAGCTCATAGCCGAAAGCTCCTGTCATAGCCACAGTCCCTCTTGTCTCAAGGGTCGTCCTGCGTCCGGTCTGATGATTAGGCGAAGCACTCACATGTGCAGATACGGTTCCGGCTGGGTAACCGAAGGATGTTCCGTACTGTATCTTCAGCCTCGAGATCGGGTCTGTGTTATCTGAGCACCATATCTGAGGTGAGTAGTACAGCATTCCGGCGTCAAAACGTCCGCCGCCGCCTGCGCATCCC
The DNA here is from genome assembly GCA_902786355.1 of uncultured Eubacteriales bacterium. GTDB lineage: Bacteria > Bacillota > Clostridia > Peptostreptococcales > Anaerovoracaceae > Crickella. The sequence continues at coordinate 52,849 of CADABZ010000009.1, read as the reverse complement.
TCAAACAAGACATCAGGAAACGCTGAGGTAAGTCTGTCATACAGCTCATACAGCCCCAGATAGTAGCGGTGAGGAACCTCTCCCTGCCTCTCTGCAGATATCGAGTGTGAATAAACATCGGAAAGCGGCCTGTTGAAATCCCACTTGATATATCTGATGTCGTTATTCTCAAGAAGTCCGGATATGGTCTCAAAGAGATAATCACGGACGTCACTGCGCGACAGATCAAGAACAAGCTGGTTTCTTGCCATCATCGGAGCTCTTCCCGGTGCGGTAAGCGCCCAGTCTGGATGTGCGCGGTACAGGTCCGAATCTTCGCTAACCATTTCAGGCTCTATCCACAGCCCGAAAGCCAAACCTTTTTCTTTTATCTTTTCTATCAGCCTTCCGAGACCCTCCGGGAGCTTATGCTCATCAGGTGTCCAGTCTCCGAGGCCGGCATTGTCATCATTTCTGTTTCTGAACCATCCGTCATCAAGCACGAAAAGTTCTATTCCGAGATCTGCTGCCTTCTCTGCTATCTCCAGCAGCTTCTCTTCTGTAAAGTCAAAGTATGTCGCTTCCCAGTTGTTGATCAGGACCGGTCTGTGGCTGTTTCTGTATCTGCTGCTGACCACATTGTTCTGTATGATCCTGTGATAATTGTGCGACATTTCAGTCAGTCCGTCTGCATATGTAAGTATTACCTCAGGCGTGAAGAAGGATGTCCCTGGTTCCAGTTCCCAGCGGAATCTCTCATCATTGAGCCCCATCACTGCCCTGACCGAGTCAAACTGATCGAGCTCGATCTCTGTCTTGTGATTGCCTGAGTACATCATCATCATTCCATAGCATGCGCCGCTGTCCTCTGTAGTCTTTCTGTCACAGAGAATGACAAAAGGATTGTGCTGATGACTCGACATACCGCGTCCGGACGAGATCGTGTGTATCCCATGGAAAAGCGGCACTCTCTCCGGCTGGCGTTCCATGCAGTGGCGGCCATGGAAATGTATCAGATCCCATTTGCCGAACGGAAGATCCAGGCATACGGAAGCAGCTTTGCGAAGCCAGACCGTCTCTTCGCCTCCGTTGATTATCTCTGCTGTCCTTGTGATTATATCTTTCTCCTCGAAGACTCCGTAATACAGCCTGACCCTGATGTTCGATGCTGTATCTCCCAGTGTGACCACCAGAGTCTGAACAGTATCACCGTTATCATATGCTGAAGGCAGTCCCGGAATTGAGTATTTCCCCTCTCTTATCTCATGACTGATATACCTGTATTCGGCGCAGCGGCTCCCGTCCGGATAAGAAGCTGTGATCGTGTTGATCCTGAAATCCCCGACTCCGTATGAAGTGTACTCCTGAGGCATTGAATCAAGCGAGTACGCGCGGTTATCACGCATATCGTAAGGATTCCCCGAGAATCCCCTGTCATATGTACGGAAAGGATAGTCCATGTTCCAGGTTCCTGCCGAAGGTCCGTAATACAGATGCTTGAGATAGCCTAGTTCATCTATTTTCATCTGATAGGAGGTCTTCCTTGTCTCCAGTATCAGCTGTCTTGTTTCTTCGTTAAATCTTATGCTCATGATGTCCTCCGCGCTATATTAAAGTCCACGGCAATAATACCAAAAAATCAACAGGACTGCCACATGATAGTGACAGTCCTGCAAATGTTTTTATTCTTTGTAAAACCGGTAGATTCTACCACTCTTTCCAGAGAAGGCTCAGCTCTGTTTCCTTGTCGAAGAGCTGGAGCTTGCTCATGTCGAGTGCCATAGTACCTTCCATGCCTACATAGAGGTCAACATCGGAAGCTACTCTTGCTGTGCACTGCTTGCCATCGAGGTTGAAGTACAGATATGCTTCTGCGCCGAGGAGCTCTCTTACTTCGATAGGAGCCTTGATTACGCACTGCTCAGCCTCTTTGCCTCTTCCGTCGATGAGGTGCTCAGGTCTGATACCCATAACAACAGTCTTGCCTACGTAATCCTTGACTGCTTCTGCCTTGTCAGCAGGGAGCTTGATGTCGAAGCCTGCAACCTTGAGGAATGTGTCAGCGCCCTTCTTCTCAACAACAGCGTCGAGGAAGTTCATCTGAGGCGATCCGATGAAGCCGGCAACGAAGAGGTTGTATGGCTTGTTGTAGAGGTGCTCAGGTGAGTTGATCTGCTGAACGATACCGTCTTTCATAACAACGATTCTTGTACCGAGTGTCATAGCCTCAGTCTGGTCGTGTGTTACGTAGATGATTGTTGTTCCCAGTCTCTCGTGGAGCTTAGCGATCTCTGTTCTCATCTGAACTCTCAGCTTAGCGTCGAGGTTTGACAGAGGCTCGTCCATGAGGAATACCTTAGGGCTTCTTACGATAGCACGGCCCATAGCAACACGCTGTCTCTGTCCGCCGGAGAGAGCCTTAGGCTTTCTGTCGAGCAGTTTCTCGAGGTCGAGGATCTTAGCTACTTCGTTTACCTTGGCATCGATCTCATCCTTAGGAACGTTTCTGAGCTTGAGCGCGAATCCCATGTTGTCTCTTACTGTCATATGAGGATAGAGAGCGTAGCTCTGGAATACCATCGCGATATCTCTGTCCTTTGGCTCTACGTCGTTCATAAGAACGCCGTCGATCATGAACTCTCCGCTGGAGATATCTTCAAGACCTGCGATCATACGCAGAGTTGTGGACTTTCCGCAGCCGGAAGGTCCTACGAAGATAATGAATTCCTTATCTTCTACTTCGAGGTTGAAGTCGTGAACAGCATGGAAGCCATTCTCGTAGACTTTCTCGATATGTTTCAATGATAAACTTGCCATGTTTTATTCTCCTTTATTCCAATATACACGCTTGACCGGCCAGTTATTCTGATAACTCTTCTTCTGATTCAAGCTTTCTGAAGATTCCGTCAATCAGCATCGTGCACAGATACCCGGGAAGTGTTAACCCGCATACCAGAATGAGCAGTGATGCCGCCTTATTGAGATACACCATGAGACCCGTCCATAGGAGCCAGATAAGTGCGATTCCAAGCGACCTCGGAAGATTTCCGATCGCGAGTCTGACCGCATTGAGGATCGTGCCGGATACGGTATTCTCATATCTTGACTGCAGGGCAAACATGTAAACACATGTTACGAAAATCATGATTGCGATGAAAGTAATAACTATCATCATGACGGTTGCCACGGGCGACTCCGAACCCCGCAAAGACAGCAGGTCCACAGCCGTGATACCGGCAGCAGCCAGAACCAGCAGGCCCTCAGGGATGCCCTGTCTGAAATTCTCCCTGAAGGATTTTCTGAACATCGCGAATATGTATGACTCTTCCTCCCTGTGCAAGCGAAGGAGTACGTAATTCATAGCCGCAAGCGCTCCGCCAGCAGTTATAAGAGGCAGTGAGTACAGCAGCGTTATAACATTCAGCGCCGCCAGGTCGAACAGCCTCGCGAGGAATCTCATTACCGGATTTTCAGAACTAAATATTTTGTCCATTAGCTATCAACTTTACCCTGACCGGATACATTTAACCCTTAACAGCTCCTGATGTTACACCTGCAACGATGTACTTCTGCAGGAAGAGATACAGGATGAGGATCGGCAGCATGGCGAGCACGAGGGCAGCCATTACAAGACCGATATCTGTGGAATATGTTCCATAGAACTGCTGAGTAGCGATCGGGATAGTGTAGATTGCCTTGTCTGTCAGCACCAGGCTTGGCAGGAGGTAGTCGTTCCAGAATCCCATAGCATCGATAATAGCTACTGTAGCAATAGTTGGCTTGAGCAGCGGGAAGACGATTTTCCAGAATGTCTGCCATCTGGAGCATCCGTCGATGAGAGCTGCTTCTTCAAGCTCGAGAGGTATATTGGTATGAATAGCTCCGTGGAACATGAATGTTGCCATCGAAACCGAGAAACCCACATGCATGAATATCAGCGTAAGACGGCTATTGAGTATTCCGAGGATTCCGCCGTATACGGATACCAGCGGTACCATCAGTACCTGGAACGGGATGACCATCGAAGCAACCATGAGAGCGAAAACTGCTGCGCACATTTTCCACTTTCCGTTACGTACGATTACGAATGATGTCATCGCGGATACCAGTATAGTGAGAACCGTTGCGGATATTGTGATCAGAAGTGAGTTCTTGAATACATTGAAGAAGTCCATCTTAGCCATAGCTTCAGGGAAGTTCTTCAGTGTGAATCCGTGTGCACCGATAAGTGCGAGCGGACTTGTTACGATATCTGCTTTGTCCTTGAATACATTGATCAGTACCAGAATGAACGGCATGATAAAGAAGAGGAAGAGCAGGATCAGCACAGTGATCATGATCGCATGATTTCTTTTCTTAGCTGCTGCAGCTTTTTCGTTCTGAGTCATTATGCTTCTACCTCTCCTTTCTTACCTACCATAACCTGAGTGATACCGATTACTGCGCATACTATGAAGAGTATGAGCGCTTCAGCCTGACCCATACCATAGTTCTTGTATGTGAAGGCTGTGTTATATACGTGCATAGCTGCCATGATTGACTGTCCGTACGGATCGCCCTTTGTCAATGACAGGTTGACATCGTATACTACGAAGCATCTTGTGATGCTCAGGAATATGCACTGTACGAATGATGAGCGCATCAGTGGAATCGTTACGTTACGCATAGCCTGTGAAGGTGTGCATCCGTCGATCATAGCAGCTTCCTTGAGTGAATCAGATACGCTCATGAAGCCCGCTACATAGATCAGCATCATATAACCTGCATACTGCCATACTGAGGCAAGTATCAGACAGAACATAGCTCCGTTCGGTGACGCGAGCAGTGACGGAACATCATGTCCGGCAATCGCTGTACCGATAGCTACAAATGCTCTGTTGAAAACGAACTTCCATACATAACCAAGTACGATACCGCCGATCAGGTTAGGAATGAAGAAACCTGCGCGGAAGAAGTTCTGTCCCTTAACACCGCTTGTTACAAGATATGCCAGAGCAAAGGCAAGAACGTTGATAAGTACTACCGCAAATACAGAGTAAATTACCGTTCTGCCCATTGCCAGCCAATAATCATGGTCAGAAAAAGCTGCTATGTAGTTAGCAATTCCTACAAACGGCTTAGTAGGAGATACGCCGTCCCAGCTGGTGAATGTCAGGTAGATACCATAGATGAACGGAACGATTACGACGGCACAGAACAGGGCCGTTCCGACACCGCCAAACATCAGATACTGTTTGACCTTATAGCTTAAAGTGTTCCTTTTCATTATTGTCCCCTTGTTAGTCACAATCCGTAACAGCCGGCTTTCAGATACCACTTAAGAGGCAGCCTGTTAAGAGCTGCCTCTTATCGTGATCAAAAACCAACTATTACTTAATTAAAGCAAGAAATTAGTGTTCTACAGGTGTTGTGCTTGCCCAGTAGTCCTGAATAGCCTTTGCGAGCTCTTCACGTGTGCATGCATTGTCGAGATACTTCTTCATCTCGATACCAATCTTTGAATAGTGATCATCAGGGTCATAGTCATAGTTAGGAACGAGGTTTCCTGCATCTACGTACTCCTTAACAACCTTGCCGATATCGTTTGTGCATGGAACTGTGTTGCTCTTGAATGGGGATACCATTCCGCATGTGTCGGATACGAATGTCTTACCTTCGTCAGAAGTAGCGAGCCACTCGAGGAATGCCTTACCAGCTTCCTGGTCAGCTTCTGATGTGTACTCACTTGCGTCAACATAGAAGTACTTTGATCCGCCGCCTACGAGCTTTCCTGTGTAGTCATCCTCAAGGTTCTGTGGAACAGGCATGATGCCTACAGGTCCATTGTAGTCATAAGTCAGCAGGTCATTCCACTCCCAGCATCCGCCGAACTGGAATGCGTCCTTACCTTCGGACATAGCCTGGTGTACGAGTTCGTCCTCAGCATTGCTGCCCTGAGTCTTGAACTGGTTGTACTCCTTGAGGACATCGAATGTGTCCATGAGAGCGTTGAACTTCTCGTCCTTCATGAGATCAACCTCACCTGCATACAGGGACTGAACGAATGCTTCAGGATCTTCTCTCTCCTCATATACCTGCTGGAGGTAGTGAGCAGCGAGTGACCAGTCAGGTCCGAGAATGGCGGTAGGAGCTTCCATACCAGCTTTTACGAGCTTGTCGCACATAGCCTTAAAGTCGTCAAGAGTCTTGATTGTAGCTGGGTCAAAGTCTTCACCAAGAGCGCTCTTGATAGCTGCAGAGTTGTACAGAATACCTCTTGCCTCGATGCAGGTCGGGAATCCGAGGACCTTGTTGTCTACTGTGATAGCATAGTCAGTGTCATCGACCCATGACATACCTGTCATGTCAGCACCGTACTGCTTGCCGAGTGAATAGATGTCCTTAGCATCTACCATGTTGATGGTATAAGGTGCCTTGGAAGCATACTTGGTAGCAAGGTGAGCTGATACTGTGTCCTGTGAATAGTAAACTTCTACATGAACACCTGTCTGCTCTTCGTATGTCTTAGCGAGCGCTTCGAGGTCTTCCTGGATCTCGTTCTTGGAGTTGAACAGTGTGATCGACTTTCCGTCTCCGGAGCCGCCTGTTGCTTCAGCGTCATCGCCGCCGCCACCGCCGCAAGCTGTCATTGCGAATACCATTACGAATGACATTACGAGAGCAAGCATCATCTTAAAGTTGCTTTTCTTCATTTTTTCCTCCTAAAAAACCATTAACAATAACTTCCGTTCCGACCCCAGAGGTTCGATGGCTTTACAGTAATCGGATCTTCTGTGATGAACAGAAGTGCCGACTCATGTGGTGCCAGCGTGCCGGAGAAGCAGCTGCCTTTCTCCGATACGATGCTGTCATCATTCCAATTGAATCGGTATTGATAGCCTGTCTTACTGCCGAACAGCTCATCCAGCCTGTAACTGACCCTTAGCGGCTGCTGAGTCGGATTCAGTATGTAAAACAGGTTCCAATCAGGTAAATCATGTGTGATGACTATCTCATCACGTCCTTCAGTCAGGAAAGGAAACTCCGCATTCACACGCTTCGCAGGTCTGATAAAACTGAGAAGCTTCTGTCTGTCCGGCGCCAGTAGTGCTACCGGATCTGACGTAGTGATTATCCCTCCTGAGAGAGCCTGAAGAAGCGCTACGCTTCTTATTTCTGTTTCTGTCAGATGTGAGGCGAACTGTCTCAGGATCACTGAGTCCGGATCATTCTGCCAGAATACATTGTTGAAGTAATTGTCGAACGGGAGCTCCTGCAGCAGATTCGCAGGTCCGAAAGCTCCCTCGGTCCACTGTGCGCCCATATCTGACGCGATCCTCATGCCGTCGGCATATCCTATGGAAGGCATGAACGGCGCTATACTGCCGAGGAGATAGCTGTCCTCTCCTATAGCTGTCCTGATCATATCGAGAGTCTCCCGCATGATCATGACTGAAGTCTTCGAGTTGTCGTATCTTACGACTGCAGCTGAGTCCTGCATGCCCCACAGCATGAAGTCCGTCTTGAACAGGGTGAATCCCCATTGCCTGTAGGTCTCGAATACTCCCTTAAGATATTCATATGCTCCCGGATTAGTCATATCCAGAACATAGTAGTCGTTGTCTGTGTTTCCCCAGATCTTAGGTTCTGTGTAGCTGCGGAATCTTACATACGGACTTCCGTCGCGGTTCCTGATGATCCAGTCCGGATGCTCACAGAAAAGCTTCGACTGATCTCCGACCATGAACGGAGCGATCCATATACCGGCAGCATATCCTGCGTCAAGGATCGAAGCAGCTGCCCTGCTGAGTCCTTCCGGATATCTGTGATTGAAATCCAGCCAGTCGCCGATGTGCTCTGTGTATCCAGCATCCAGCTGTATATAACGGAAGTCCGTGCGGTCTTCCTTCAGATCAGCGAGAAATCCGTCGAGGATCTGCTGACTCATGTTCTCGTAGTGGTAGTACCAGCTGCACCAGTGGAATGCCGGAGGCTGCGATGTCCTCGCTCCCATTTCTGCTGCTATCTTCTCTGCCGCTGCCTTCATGCAGGAGACAGCATCATCACCTGCTATGAAGTGGATCTCCGGAAGTTCTGTGCGCCCCGAGGCAGTACACTCAAGATCAAATCCTGCACTGAAGTGTCTCGATCCGGAATACATGCCTGCTGAATCCTTCACAGTGAAGCCTGCAGAATATCTTCTGTGATCGACTGTGAACACCGCCATTGCAGATCCGCAGCCCTCAAGACCTATGATCCCATAAGACTTCCTGAGCGTTTCGCTGATCCTGAAGAATCCGGACGGCCCTTCCATCCCGAACCCCTGTATATATGCGCTGTCAGCTCCTGTAAGAGAGGCTGCTCCGACGGGCTCTATATCATGGATGCCATCCAGTCCTTCGATGACTGTCGACAGTATGACTTCCCCGTCTTCCTCTCTGTATGAGCAGATTATCTTCCATCCGTCCGCAGCATACGAAACAGTATTGTTTTCAACTGATATAGAAAAAGGCAGGGCCGGCGCTTCATTGATGTATGGTGAGATACTGTTTAATCCTATTCCGCGAACTTCGATCTCAGCGGTACCATTGTCTAGGATTCTGAACTTCATTTCGTTCATTTCATGCGTCTGTCCTGTCTTAAGTTCTGCTTTTAGTAACGGATGCATTCTATCAGTTTTATCAGCTATGTGTCAACGAAAATAGGTTTCGCAGTGGCAAAGAAAACATGTATACGAGAAAGCGAATGCGCACGATTTCAATGTTTTCGCCATCTTATGCACCGCCACAGTTTTGGTTAAATTTTAATACATAATTTTTGTCACTAAATTGTCATTTTATTGCTGTGCTTCCACAGTCTGTTCAGCCATAAAATCCCTGACTGCGTCAATCACTCTGTCCAGATGGTAATTATAACAATGATCGTCGCCACTTACCACAACGAGTTCGGCATTGGTGTATTTCTCTGCCGTCTTCTCGGAAAAACTGACCGGAATAGCTTCATCCTCATCTCCGTGTACGATCAGCACCGGGCCATTATAGCGCCTGATCGCCCAGTCGATATCGAGCATCTGGGCAGCCCTTATGTAGTTCCCGCTGACCTTCTGCACTGCATTTACCGGGACTTCCTCTGGTATATGTTCTGTATCAAAGCTGTATCCGAAGCCATAGCCTTTTCTGGAGCCCTCCGGGATCATTGTGGCCGGAGATAGCGGCATCACCGCCCTGAAGTATTCCGGCATCATGCCCGCGAGGAATATCACCGCAGCACCGCCCTGCGAATGGCCGCATGCGTACAGGTCTGTGACGAACGGCAGCTTCCGGGCATAATCAGTAACAGTCATAGCATTATTGAGCCACTTCATCAGATTGTGCTCGTGGAAATCACCTCCGCTCCTGCCGTGTCCGTACATCTCGACCCGGAGTGTCGCAAAGCCCATAGAATTCAGAAGCTCTGATACAGCTACGATATGAGTCTCTTCCATGTGTCCTGTCAGGCCATGGATCACGATAACGAGCGGGCATTTCCCGCCGCCATCCTCCGTGATGCCCTCAGGCATGTCAAGCTTGGAATGCAGTTTTATACCATCATCCTGAATATAGAATTCTCTCATCGCCAGTCTCCTTCTTTTCCCCCGATAACGAATAGTACGATCGTATGATCAGACTGCCCTGAATACAGCGCACTCATAAGGCAGATATGTTCCGTCTGCATCCTCTCTTCCGAGGTTGGAAAGCATTGCCTTGCCGCATTCCAGCGGAACTCTGATGTCCTGCTCTTTCTCAAAATTACATACAACGACCCACTTCTCATCTCCGAGCGTTCTGGTGTATATGAAGTGGTCGTCTTCTGCTGCGGAAAGCACATCGAGATCTCCGTCAAGGAAGACATCATTTCCGGTACGGAGCGCGAGAAGCTTCTGATAGAATCTGTACACTGACTTGTCAGATGAAAGATCTTTCTCTACATTGATCTCAGCACTGCGCGAATGCATCGCGAGCCAAGGCTCTCCTTCAGTAAAACCGCATTTCTCACTTCCGTCCCAAGGCATAGGATGGCGCGCGTTGTCGCGGCTTCCGAAGTTGACCTTCTCAAGAGCTTCCTCAGGGCTCATGCGCTCAAGCATCTCCTTATAATGTCCGAGGCTCTCCACATCGTCAAAATCGTTTATGTCATCAAAATGCGCAGAGGTCTGGCCTATCTCCTGACCCTGATATATGAACGGTACGCCTTTGAGAAGATACATCATCGTAGCTATATCTGTTGCTGATTCGTATCTGAGCTCTGAATCATTGCCTATCCTTGAGATCATGGCCGGCTGATCATGATTATCAGTGAAAAGTGTATAGAGAATCTCGTTTCTGTCAGTCTCCTGCTGCCAGTACACGAGTATATCCCTGAGTGATTTCAGGCTGTCCTCCTTCGGCGTGAACTTATCCGATCTGCCAACATCCATATGATCGAACACGAACAGAGATGTGAGTTCTCCTCTGTCGGCTCCGCAGTGCCTCACAAGCTCCTCGATATCCTTGACGTTGCTTTCTCCGACAGTGAATATATGTGATACTTCTTCTCTGCCGAAGAGCGTCCTGATGTACTCATGCAGATGCGGTCCGAATTTGCCGCGGTTCGGATTGGAGTAATCCTTGGAAATAGAGTCCACTACATCGATCCTGAAGCCGTCAGCGCCTTTGTTGACCCAGAAGTCTATGATGTCGATCATCTCCTGCCGGACAGCAGGCTCGTCCCAGTTAAGGTCCGCCTGGCTGACCGCAAATGAATGCAGATAATACTGCCCGCGCATCTCATCATATTCCCAGGCACTGCCGCCGAAAGCAGCTTTCCAGTCGTTGAGCGGCTTGTCTGCCCACACATAATAATTGCTGTAAGGGTTATCCCTGCCCTTGCGCGACTCCCGGAACCATCTGTGGGACGTAGATGAATGGTTAGGCACCAGATCGAGGATGAGCTTCATCCCGCGGGAATGCAGCTCTTCTATCAGCTGGTCCATGTCAGCCATCGTGCCGAACTCATCCATGATATCCCTGTAGTCCGAGATATCATAGCCGTTATCATCGTTAGGGCTCTTGAAGCACGGGCACAGCCATACGGCATTAGCCCCGAGGCCCTTTATATAGTCAAGCTTGCTGATGATACCCTGAAGATCTCCTATCCCGTCACCATTGCTGTCCATAAAGCTTCTCGGGTAGATCTGGTATACCACCAGGCGTGTAAAATCTCTGTATCTGTCACAAAGCATGTGTGTCCCCTTCCTGAATTGTCTTTTTTTCTCAAGCGCTAATAGCATACCACATATATGTTCCATATGTCTCATCAATATCTTTCAAAAACGTCATTCATTTCCGGGCTTCAAAAGTCCGCCGCATATTTGTTAAAATGACTCGTGAAGCCTGACATAGAAACGCAGGCATCAATGCGCAGAATAATAACTGCAGAACAATAAATCATGTTAAAAAGGGGGAACATATGGGATTTCCGAAGGATTTTCTCTGGGGTGCAGCAAGCGCCGCATATCAGATAGAAGGCGGATACAATGAGGACGGCAAGGGACTCAGCATCTGGGATGCTCTTTCAGACGGTCATGTGCTGCATGGCGACAACGGAAATGTTTCCTGCGATCACTATCATCATTTCAGAGAAGATGTGGCGCTGATGAAGCAGATCGGACTCAAGGCTTACAGATTCTCTGTAAGCTGGCCGCGAGTTATGCCTGAAGAAGGCGTTATCAATGAGAAGGGACTGGATTTCTACAGAGAACTCGTAAGCGAGCTTACTGCTGCGGGGATCAGACCTCTCTGCACTCTGTATCACTGGGATCTGCCTTTATGGATGCACGAAAAAGGCGGCTGGTACTCTGATGAGATCAGTCACCACTTCGCCGTATATGCAGAAGCAGTAGTTGATGCTCTTTCAGACAAGGTCGCAGACTGGATGACCTTCAACGAGGGAACATCCTTCCTGGGTGAAGGTTATCTGCACGGAACACATCCGCCATATGAAAGCTCCGAATACGGCTCAGAGGAAGAGGCGGACAAGATCATCCGCTTATCGAGAAACCTGCTTCTGTGCCACGGCAGAGCAGCTTCTGTCATCCGCAGCAGAGCTGTACTTCCGCCATCAATAGGAATAGCTACAGACAGCACTCTCTATATGCCTGATTCAGAAAGCGAAGAAGATATACGCTCAGCTGTGAGCAGGACTTTTGCCGGAGATGTCAACCATTACCTCCTCAACTGGTGGCTCGATCCGATCATGAACGGAACGGCTCATCCGCGCCTTGAAGCGGTCCTCCGCGAGGGCGAGATGGATATCATACATCAGCCTTTGGACTTCATTGGCTGGAACTGCTATCTGGCCAACAACTACAATGACGGTCCGGACGGCAAGCCTCTCACACCATGTTCAGGCATCCCGAGGACTGCAATGGGATGGCCGGTGACTCCTGATGCACTCTACTGGGGTGTAAAATTCATATACGACAGGTACAGGCTCCCTGTCATGATCACAGAGAACGGCGTTGCGATAGTTGATTTTGTGATGGATGACGGTCACGTGCATGACCCTCAGAGGATACAGTTCCTGAAGTGGTACCTTCGCGGTCTCAGACGGGCTGTGGACGAGGGTGTCCCTGTCACAGGCTACATGGTATGGTCTATCCTGGATAATTTCGAATGGGCCTTCGGCTACGAGAAGAGATTCGGCCTGATATACGTCGACTACAGCACGCAGGAGAGGATACTCAAAGACTCTGCCCTGTGGTATTCGGAAGTGATCAGGACGAACGGAAGCAATTTCTGATAAGGTTTTGATCAGCTGTCTTTATTCATCAGAGCGATCGATATCATGACAAGGGCGATGCCGGCTATCTTGACGATACCCAGGCTCTGGCCGAATACAACAAGCCCTATAAGAGCTGCAACGACTGTCTCAACGGAAGCGAGAACCGGGACCCTCGAGGTCTCGGTTATTTTGCTCAGGCCGTTATAGTAGACTATGTAAGCCATCGCAGAAGGAATTATGCCGAATCCGATCAGCAGCAGCAGAACGACGCCAGTGAATGGTGTCCCGATGCCGTTATATGGTCTTATAAGGAAGAACAGCAGAAGTGCTCCGAATGCCTGGCCGTAGAAAGCTGCAGCATACGGATCCTCACGGTCGGCTCCGAGCCTTGACAGGATCGGAAGCAGAGAATATGTGAATCCTGCGAGTATACCCATTATCAGACCGAAGCCGGAGATCTTCATATCGGAGAAATCCCCTCCTGTAACTGTCAGGATACATCCCGCTATATTGATAAGTATCGCAAGAATCTTATTGCGTGTCAGCGGCTCATGAAAAGCCAGCCAGGATATAAGCGCAACATAAACAGGGGAAGTGTACAGGAACACCGCCGCAGTTGCCATGCCGCTCTGCTCGATAGTGTTCATATAGCAGACATTGTAGAATGCCTGAGATACGAAACCTACAAGAATGCAGGATATCAGGCCCTTGCGGCTGACGCGGAACTGGCTGAAGCCCCTTCCTTTAATAAGCAGGATCAGGGCCAGCATGATGCTCGCCGACAGCACTCTGAAAAAAGCCACGGCCCCCGCGTTCATTCCAAGCTCTGACAGGAACGTTGCAAAAAGCCCTATCGTCCCCCAGAGCGCCCCCGTTGTAAGGATCATCAGATATCCTTTGTTCTGTTCACTTCTTTTGATCTGATCCACTGATCAAGACTCCTCTACCCTAAGTATTGAAAGCTCCCGTCGTATGAGACCCGGGAGCTTTTTCATCATAATCTTATCCCGTTAGCTTCAGTCCAGCTGTCAAAATCTCTTATGAGATCCGGGATATCTTTTCTGTAGATCCTTCCGGAAAATGCTTCATGCGGAAGCTCTATGAACTTCGCATGAGGCGGGCATATCGGCTTGTAGAGAGGATCTGCAATAACCACTGTCGCATCTGAGAGTTTAGGTACGATGTCATCTTCATCAGGCGTCATGCAGTCCCATGGCCTGAGTATATTATCCGGACACTCTGTAGCGCAGAGCACTCTGGTCCTGCGTCCGGTCTCAAATCTTATAGCATTGGCAACAGAGAGGCTGGTTATGCCTTCTCCTATCACAGCAACGAGCTCTTCATCCCTGGCAGGGTCAAGGTCATTCGGATGGATTTTGATCCTTGTAAGTCCGGATCTTTCGAAAACCTCTCCCGATGTCCGGAAGGTGCGGTATTCTGACGCTGTACGCCGCAGAGCATCTTCAAGGAGATCGCTCTGTTTTGCTCCTACAGGCAGACCTATGACTCCCGGTATAGCGAATTTTCTGTACATCATCCTTGCAGCACCGAGTCCTGCTGCTGAAACGATCAGGTTGACCTCGGATTCCGAAGCTCTTCCGATCTCCTCAAGGCTGCTTCCCATAGCAAGTCTGGCGCCTACTTCAAAGCCCCTGTCCTCAAGCCATTTTGTCAGAGAATCGACCGTGCTGTTGACAGAGAAATCCAGAGGCGTGAGGCCGAGCAGATTGACGCGGTACGGAACCTCTTCATCTGAGGTCCTGACGGTGTGGAGTTTCTCTTCTATCCATTCATCACTCGGATCATCGATGAATCTGCTTACTATACCTTCAAGAGCCATTGAAGCTCCATGGATATATGTGTTCATCCCGGTAGTCGGAAAGCCGAGAGCCGGTATCCCTGTCCTGCTTTCTATGACCCCGGCAACTGCCTCGTAGTCAAAGCCTGTCATAGCCGAGACCGGCGAGCCAGCCAGAGCTATGAACTTCGGGTGAAGATCGGAAGCTGCCTCGCATATATCTTCGATCAGCTTATCATCATCACCCATTATTGCCTCCATCTCACTGAGGCCGGAAATATATACCATGCTGTCCATGTCGAACCAGCGAGGCTCATCATGAGTAGTATATGTCGAATTGCATCCCGAAGCATCATGCATGACAGTCATGCCTCCGAGCTCATACAGAGCGGAGCACACGCCCATGACATCCGCTGAATAAGTTGAAATTACACTTGCTGTCTGTTTCATAGTACCTGGTTATTATCTTACGCACACTTCGCATCCCAGTCCTTTGATCTGGACCAGTTCCTTCATAGGTTTTTCCGTATTATATGCTTCACGCATCAGCCGGAGAACTCCGGTTATCGCGTTATAGCCTATCATTCCGCCGCCTTCGACCACATTCACAAAATGATCTGTGTTTTCGAAATACGCCGCCTTCTGACCTATAGCCAGCACCCTGCAGCCCGAAGCAGCCTCTTCAGCATCTGAGATGGAGTTCTCAGTTGATGCGAACCGCATCGATGCATGGACTGTAGGATGGATCATGAGATCCGGATAGTTTTCCCTGAGATATTCGTAAGAAGGTCTGTCCGCCGCCGGCAGACTGTCTGCATAGACCTTTGTCACATTGAAGCCGTTATCCAGGAGCATCCTTGCCAGTCCGAGCGGTCTCGGGCAGTACGTGTAGTCTATCACTACAGGAGTATCTCCTATGAGACCGAGAGTCTCGCTGACAGCGTCAGATACTTCGTTTCTGCCTTCGCTTCTTATGACTGAAAGAGCTTCTATAAGCTTCTCTTCAGCTCCTTCCTTTTCTGAGAAGCATTTCTCTGCGATCACTTCCGCAAGCCTGTCGAATTCTTCATCGATCTCATCCATATCGAAGCTCAGCTTCATAAAATGATGTCTGCCGCCGAGTCTTTCCGAAAGCATATCTCCTCCGGGAGCAGCATCCGGGTTATACGAGATGTACAGCACACTCTCTGCCATCTCCTGGTATTCCTCATAAGTCCTGCATGAAGTGATCTCATGTATCCTGAGACCCGACGCGCGAAGGAGTCTCATAAGGTCGCTGTCTTCAAGAGTCGGAAGGTCGTTGCCTATTATAGCTACGGCGTTATCAGACTGCGGGCGCTCATGAAGGAGCATGTACAGCCTTGATCTCATGAGCTGATCCGGTGTCAGGCCGCTTTTTCTCATGATAGGGTTCATGTAGCAGTCTATAAAATCTACATCAGGGAAACGCTCCGCAAGTCTGTCATACACCACATCCAGATCTGTGCCTGTAAAATGATGGATGCAGCTGGTATATACCAGGACCGCAGGAGGTCTCTTCGGAAGCTTTCCGAGGATATCGCTCACACCTTCGATTATGAGATCCTCCATATCTCCGTCGAGGAGATTGTTCTCTCTTATCGCGACCGTGGAGAACCGGTCCATGGTCCCCATTTCCGCTGCCGTGAGCACTACCCCTCTGAGGCAGCCTGCTCCGCACACGTATATCTCGTGAGCTTCCGGTATCAGCATTCCGGTGTGTACGATGTTCCATGTACCTCGCGCCGGAGAAGAATACTCGAGCCCGGACCTGAAAGGTGCCGGAAAATCAGCATCGGCGATGCGGATTCCCGGAATATCCTTATGTCCTGCATCTTCGTTCAGTTTCTTAAGCATAGCTTTATTTTTCTATCCCGCATATCGCGGTCAGCTTTTCTGCCAGTGTACGGTATTCGTCTGCCATAGCGCTCTCAGGGAACGCCTCTATGACAGTTTTGCCAAGATCCTCTGCATCGGTCACAGTCTCGCTCCTTGTAAGCTCTCCGATGACCTCAGAATGGATATCATCAGCAAGCTCTGCGACCTTGGCATCCTCATCTCTCACATTCCTGTGGTTGAGTATGATGCCGCCGAGGCTTGCATAGCCTCTGTCTTTGAATCCTTCCAGGGCGACTGCAATGTTGGCTGCAGCATGGATCGCCATGTTCTCGCCTGATGTGATGATGAATACCTTGTCAGCGTATCCGCCTCTCATCGGCATCGAAAAGCCTCCGCACACGACATCACCGAGGACGTCATAGATCACTACGTCAGGCTTATAGACTTTGTATGCGCCTTTTTCTTTGAGCTTCTCAAGGGCTGCGATTATCCCGCGCCCGGCGCATCCGAGTCCAGGAGTCGGTCCTCCGGCTTCAACACAGATAACACCGCCGTAGCCTTCGCAGACCATGTCTTCAAGCGCAAAATCATTCTTGTGCTTCCTGACAAGATCAAGCACTGTAGTTATGCTGCCTTTTCCGTGCAGACTGGCAGTGGAGTCCGCCTTCGGATCGCAGCCTATCTGCATGACCTTATATCCCATGTCTGCAAGTGCTGCCGAGACGTTGGAAACTGTCGTGGATTTCCCGATACCCCCTTTGCCGTAAACTGCTATTTTGACCATTATATGTGATCCTCCGATCGTTTTTTCAACACAAAAAGCCCTGTCCCCTTCAGGGCAAGACTTCAGGCTTTTGCGTAGACTACCTTGGCATTGATGCCGTCAAGTCTTCCAAGCGCACCGCTCAGGGCATTGATCCTGTCCATCGGTGCATCTATGGCAACGCTTATTATATTAAGACCCTTCTCTCTGTACGGGACTCCCATCCTGCCGAGGATGAATTCCGAGTACTCATGGAGAAGGTCGTTGAGTACTTCTACCTGATCTGCCTTAGTGACAATTATGCTTATCACTGCGACTCTTGTTTCCATTTGTATCTCCTTGTACGAAACGATAGCCGTATTTTATCACAGCCTTAACTGGACAGACAACACTAACCATGCCCCTCGCATTCATGAAAGATCTGTTATCACCTGATGTGTACCTGGCACATCTTCATGGTCTCAAGAGCTGCCTGATGCGACTGCGGAGTTACTCCGGCACAGCATGATGCATCTACAGCTACAGGGACTTCCGGCAGTACTGCTTTAATGAGAAGCGCGTTGGAAACAACGCAGATATCAGTGCACAATCCGATAAGCTCGATCTCCGAAATCTCTCCGCCTGCAGCCTCGGCAGCAATGTCGCGGGCAAGCTCGGTGCTTCCGAACGTCGGCTTCTCATATATCCTGGCACCCTGCAGGAGCTCCCGGATGTCGCTTCTTATCTGCCATCCTTCGGTGCCTTTTACACAATGTACTACAGGAAGATTCCTTCCTTCCTGTGTATCAAGATAGTCAGGAGTATGCGTGTCCATAGTCACGAAGACGTCCTTCAGGTCATACTCTCTGATCTTGTTCTTCACGTTTTCAACGATGGCGACAGCCTCGGGAGTCCCGAGCGATCCGTCGATAAAATCGTTCTGCATATCCACTACTACAAGAAGTTTTCTCATACCGTGCCTCCGATCATCTTCTCTATTTCTTCGATCACTCTGATATCCGACGGCAGCCACTTCACGTCCCACAGTTCATCTGCAGACAGCCACCTTGCAGCCTCGTGCTCAAGCAGCTTCAGATCTCCGCTGACTATATTGCACATGAAGCAGTCCATCAGCATATGGAACTTCGGATAATCGTATTCGACTGAAGTGATGAGCTTCCCGACAGATATCTCTGTATCCAGCTCTTCTCTGATCTCCCTGGCCAGAGCTTCCTCCGGCGATTCGCCCGGCTCCATCTTCCCGCCCGGGAATTCCCACCAGTCCTTATAATCGCCATAGCCCCGCTGTGTGGCGAAGATCTTTCCGTCCTGTTCTATTACAGCTGCAACAACGTGTATATTCTTCACTGTTCTGATTCCATCTTTCTCAGTATATCTTCTGTATATTCTTCGGATCGAGCCCGTTTTCCCCGCAGAAGCCCTCGAGCTGCGCGGGATTTCTGATCAGCATGAGCTCAAGGAGCTGCCCCGTCGCCTTCTCTCTGGCGCAGAGGACCTGCTCGCCGGTGCATATGCTGCATCTGAGGACCGGCTCATAGTCTCCCTCAGGAAATACCGGATATGATGTCTTTTTTCTTGTAAAAAGTCCCATGTCTGTGCCTTCCTTCCGTATCTCCCTGTCTGATACTTCACTCGGCCTTCGATACTGTAAGGATGGCTATGCCCAGCAGTATCGCCGCTATGCCGAGAAGCTCCGCTATGTGAAAGCTCTGTCCGAGCAGTGCCGCGGAAGCCGTAACAGCCACGACCGGCTCAAACAGATTATACACCCCGCCTTTTACAGGACCAACTATGCTCGTTCCGTAGAGGAACATCGCGAATGCTATCGCTGCACCCGGCAGGATTATGAATATCATTCCGGCTATCAGCGCTCCGTCCCATGCAGCCGGGAATTCCCACAGTCTGCAGAAAGGAGCTATCATGCAGCCTCCCAGGAAGAGGCCCCATCCTACTGTCTCAAATGTGCCGTATCGTTTTATCAGTTCAGACGGAAGCACCATATACAGCGCGCACGTCAGAGCTGAGATCAGCCCGAACAGCAGGGCCAATGGATCAACAGCCAGTGCATGGATATCTCCGTGAGTAGCTATGAGAAACGATCCGAATATTACAAGCGGCAGAGTCAGCAGCTCTGCTCTTCGGGGAAGCCTGTGCTCCCTGATGATGACTGCTATAAGCACGAACACCGGCGCAGTCTGCTGGATAGCGCTCGCTATTCCTGCGTTGCTGTAATCGATAGACAGATAGTAAGTCGTCTGGCATACGCCGAAGGCGAAAGCGGCTATTATAAGGAGCCGTATCACAGACCTTCTGTCTTTCCATATATCGAAGAAGCCTCCGGGATTTCTGAATGCGGCAGCGATAAGCAGCACGATACCCGACATGATCATCCTGAAGTTGACGACCCACATCGTATCGAGGCCGCGCGCCATCAGATATTTGCTCACTACGGCGTTAAGGCCCCACAGCCCGGCACCTGTGAGAGTTATCACAGTGCCAGCGGCGATATTCCCGCTGTTGCTCTTATGCCTCTGTTCTTCCATCTTCACCTCAGGCTTACGATGACCGCCAGGATGAGCCATACACTACCGGCAGCTGCAAAAACTTTGTTGGCGAGTCTGTCCGCATAGAACCAGCCAAGACAGAACCCCTTTCTCAGAGGATAGAGCAGTCTGACCGGCTTTTTGTTCATAAGATCCAGTATCAGATGAGTTATGAAGGCAATCGCGAATGCTTCAGCTGCTGCGGGAAATGCCATCTTCACGAATACCGTCTCTATAGCGAGAGCCGGCAGCGAATGTGAGAATCCCCTGTGATCGGAAATGCTCGCAAATGCGCACGTCAGCACAAAGCCCGCGATCCCTGCGCAGGAGATATACGGATTGCTTTCTGCCAGAGTCCGAGTCATGATTCCGTCCAGGAGATGGTCAGCCGCCAGCGCTGCAGCGAAGACAGCGATCATCACCCGTCTCCAGTGTGCCGAGTCTGACTTCTCAGACGGATTGTCGCAGTCTATGTCGCATACGAGGCAGCCAAGCGATGCTCCCGCGACAACGGTCAGCGCCGTCTCTGCATCTGCCGGCATTATTATTGAAAAAGCAGCAGCCATTCCTGCCGTTATATGTGCTTTAGCCAGCATATGCAGATGTCTCCGATCTTATCTTGAAAAAACCTTCCTGGCCACAGACATGCCTATCCTGTAAGGCAGAGGTCTCAAGTCTCTGTCTGCTTTCTTCAGCATATCCCTTATCTTGATATGCTGAGGGCAGTGCATCTCGCACTTTCCGCATCCGACGCATGCGGATGCAAAGCCTGCTTCCTTCTGAAGTCCCACATTCCTGGCGTATTCGAATCTTACACCAGCTTTCTTTCCCTCTATATACATGAGATTGTAATAGTAGAAGGTCCCCGGAATATCGACTCCCTGAGGACAAGGCATGCAGTATCTGCAGCCTGTGCAGCCTACTTTTTCCTTCTCTCTGATGATCCCCCTGATCCTGTCGACAAGTGCGTGATGCTCTGCTGTAAAATTCCCCGGCATCGCATCCGAAGCGATCCTGAGGTTCTCGTCGAGCATCTCCATGGAGTTCATTCCCGAAAGCACGACTGTTACCTCGCTCTGATCCCACAGCCATCTGAGTCCGAGCTCAGCTGCTGAGTAGCCTGTGCCGCTTTCTCTGAGTTCGCGCCTTGCTCCCACAGGCAGATTGACGAGCTTTCCTCCTCTGAGAGGCTCCATTATTATGACAGGGATGCCTTTCTCAGCTGCAGCCATGACGCCCTTGCGTCCTGCCTGGCTCGTCTCATCAAGGTAGTTGTACTGGACCTGACAGAAATCCCAGTCATAGGCATCAAGGATCCTGAGGAACATATCCGTATCTCCATGATATGAGAAGCCGATCTGCCTGATGCTGCCTTCCGCCTTGCGCTCGCTGATCCATTTCTCTATGCCCAGTGATCTTAGACGCTCCCACTCCGAGATATCTGTGAACATGTGCATCAGATAGTAATCTACGTGGTCAGTCCTGAGCCTTTCGAGTTCTTCTCTGAATGTCCTGTCGACAGCCTTGATCGACCTCATCAGATACTGAGGCAGCTTCGTAGCTACATTGACCTTGTCTCTTACTCCGTTTTCGCTGAGTATCCTGCCGAGAGTCTCTTCGCTTCCCGGGTATGCGTATGCAGTGTCAAAATAGTTGACGCCGCAGTCGATCGCATGCATGATCTCGCGCTCGGCCTTCTCATAATCCGGCTGCGCGCCTTTTCTTGTGAATCTCATGCAGCCGTATCCCAGCTGTGAGAGTTCATTTCCGTATCTGTCTTTTCTGTACTTCATACCTTCGTCCCTCTTTGATCCTTCTGTACCCTTTCCCCTTCAGAATATCTGCTGCCTGCCGCTTCTCACAGGAGCTCATCAAGAAGTCCTTCACAGCCCTCTGTGACATCTCTCCATGTCGCGTCAAAATTGCCCGTATACCACGGATCCGCAACCTCCTGCCCGGCCCTTGCAGTGTGGTCGAGAAGAAGGCTTATCTTGCCTTCCGGGTCTCCGCCGGTGATCCTGTGTATGTTCCTTATATTATTATAGTCCATACAGATGATCATGTCGTACCTGTCGTAGTCTTTCTTAGTCATCTGCCACGCTCTGTGCCCGCTGCATCCTATTCCGTTTTCCGCAAGCTTCCTCCTTGCCGGCGGGTATACAGGATTGCCGATCTCCTCCCTGCTCGTAGCCGCAGAGTCTATCTCGAACCTGTCACTGACGCCCCTCTTTGCAGCCATGTCTTTCATCACGAATTCAGCCATAGGGCTTCTGCATATATTGCCGTGGCATACAAAAAGAATTTTTGTCCTGGTTTCCATAAAATCTCTATGCATCCGAAAATCCTTTGTTTTTATAATCTTTTCGGCATTTTCCTTTCTGTTACGTTTGTCCTTATTGATCCTGAGCTTATGAGATCCTCCATCAGAAGATGCAGAAGCTCCGTTCCTATGCCGTACTCTGCATACTGAGACTTCAGGTTCATCTTCATCCGCGCTTCTTCTCCCGGGGTAATGATATCGGCATATGAGAGCCCGGCAAGCTCATCGCCTATAAACGCAATAAAACGATGCCCGTCTTTTCGCTCCACTCTGTAGCTGTCCTCATAAGGCCAGCCCATGCGCCTTGTATGCAGATAATCTCTGAGATATTCTCTATCCATTTTCTCCAAGCTCACTGTATGCCGCAGCCCCGAGGATCATAACAGCTCCGGCAATGGTAAATACGGTCACAGGCTCTTTCAGGAAAAACGCTGAAAGCAGCACCGCTTCCACTGGGTCGATGTAGCTGAGTATGCCTACTGTCTGCGCCGGCAGTCTGTTGACTGCATCGAAATATATGATATAACCGATTCCCGTATGCAGGAATCCGAGAATAAGAAGGCAGATCATCCCTCTGGCCGTAATAGTTGCTTCCGCAAACAGTCCCGTCACATAGCAGTATGGCAGCATTATGACAGATACAAGAGCAAGTTGTACGATCGTAGTGTTGAGCGGGGATATATCCTTCATGTACTTGTTGATCAGCACGACCATCGCATAGAAGAAGCCTCCGGTAACACCGTACAGCGCCCCTTTCAGCTCCGACAGCTTCAGGCCGGTCTGAAGGACTCCTGATACAAGTATCATACCGCAGAATGCGATGATCACACACAGCATTTTTCTTGATGACAGCTTCTCTCTCAGAACTATTGCGCCGGCAAGGATATAGAAGACAGGCTGCATGTAATAGCAGAGTGTCCCGGCCGCGATAGTCGTATGCTTGAATGCTTCAAACTGGCATATCCAGTTGAGGCACATGAATACAGAGCTGAGCAGGATCCATCCGGCATTGCGCCTAATAGCCTCCTAGTCCAGACTCTGCTTTCGCAATGTTATCACGATGATTATTATGATCACACCGAAAAATGCTCTTCCAAGACATATGACACCCGAAGGCATGTCGATGAACCTCGACAAGGTTCCTATTGTCCCGAAGAGCAGCATGGTGAAAAGCAGTTCGGCTTTCGATCTGCTGATGCTTTTTTCTCCTGTTCTCAGTCCTTCACCCATTGATCCGTTCCTGATACTGCCGAATCCATGCCGATGCTGAAGAGCCGCATGTTCGCCGATGACTGCATTCTATCATCATTGATGCCGACCATCAATAAAAAGGAGGGACTGAGGAAAAACTTCCTCAGTCCCATTTGTGAGAGTATGTCAGAACAAGTTGCCCTGCCGTGACCATATATCAGTACAATGTATTATTCATCATCATACTCTGTCATGCTGTACAGACTTCCCCGCGTGAGCTCAGCCCAGGAATACTGCGACATATACTCTCCCATAAAGAGATCCGCATAACGCTTCCTGTCCCGCAGGAAATCATAGAAATCGCACGATATCTTTTCTGTATCCACACTCCAGACATTCCAGCCTTTTATGAGCACATCAGAAGCGCCTGCCTCTTCCAGATCCTTTCTGAGGCCTGACATTATCACGCGGCACTGTGATTTAAGACTGTCGTCCACCTGGCGGTCTTCCCACAGGATCGAGCAGAGCTCACGTACGCTGCATCCGGCTCCTCTTCTGTCCACCAGGTATGCAAAAGCTTCCTTGCTGCGGCTGCGGGAGAATTTTACGATCTTTCCGTTGAAGAACACTTCAAAATTGCCAAAGCACTGCACCCTGATGCTGTTCATACAGGACAGGGGATACCGGAGCCTCATAAGCTCTTCTGATACGGCCTTCTCTGTCACCGGTCTGCAGATGAAGCCGCTCGCTCTCAGATGTACCGCATCGAACGCTTTTCCTATGTCATCAGAAACCATAACAAAATTGATCCCAACGGTGTTTTCCAGAGATGAGATCATATCATAGTTATCCTGGGTTGCTTCCAGCCATACTACTTCCGGATGATCGGCTGATATCTTCTGCCCTGTTTCATATACCCCGCCGGCAGAGACAAAAAGGCATTCAGGAAGCATCTCTTTTGTGACTTTCCTGATTGTCTCAGCGTCTCCTTCATTTTCAACAGCACAAATAGTTATCATAAAACCTCCACATTCAGGGGAGTCAGTTCCCATTATTTATCTGACGTTTTATTATAGTTTTTCCACTGCAACATATATGCATCATAAATATACTTTAGTTCCCATAAAATTACCCATTATTATTTTTATATTAACAAACCGCAATGCCTCCGTCTAATTTTTACATATAAACCTTAAATTCACCTAAAGCCAAAAATAAACAGGATTGCTCTCATGGCAATCCTGTTGTCTGTGATCTGTATGAGACTCGGCAGTGATCATCCGATCAGATGGATATCTCCTATCAGTGGAAGCGGCTGGTTGTTCCAGGTTGCCGCACGATATACACCCATGATGGCGAGAATGAATGTTGCCAGAGATACGACTCCGGATATGATTCCTCCTATGAGAGGAAGGACCGCAGCGACACCTCCGATTATAGAAGCGATATTCAGCACGAGCGCCTGATTCAGGTGCATGGCAGTGAAATCATCTCTGCTGTCCCTTACGAGAAGCGCAATTATAAAACCTACCCATGTCAGATATGAAATTGCAGCGATAACATTTGAATTGGTTTTCATTATCTTATACCTCCATCTGTTCAGTCATCGATTCCCGTCCGTGACCCTGCTATACCCTGTCTTTCTTCTTAGTGATCCACAGGATCTCAGGCGGATGATTCTCCTGATTGATGAGACTCACAAAAGCAGCGTGATAGACATGAGGATCAAGCGCTTCAGCCCAGCTGATAACGCTCTGCTTTTCAGCGGCTCCCTCCTCGTGCCCGTCATACAGCACTACAGTAACGATCCCGCCTGCTTTTATGGCCTTCAATGCGCATTCCAGACCTTTCAGCGTTTCATCCGCTGTTGTCGTTATGCTGTGATCTCCTCCCGGCAGATAGCCAAGATTGAAGACGACCGCAGAAGCGCTTCCCGCAGGCAGGTGTTCGCCCATCGACGCAAAAGACTTCATCAGCAGGCTGACATTATTATAGCCTTTTGCCCTCAGCCTTGCCTCAGTGAGAAGAAGCGCTTTCTTCTGAATGTCAAAAGCATATACGTGCCCTTCTGCTCCTGCTGCGCGGGCAAGGACTGCTGTATCCTGCCCGGTCCCGCATGTCGCATCGATGACCGTATCGCCTTCTCTTATGTACGCGAGTGTCACAGACATCGCAAGCTCAGTTGTCTTCGTGATCAGATTCATATCTGCATATAATACCGAAAAGATCAAGGTATTTCAAATCACAGGCCTGATGTCTCTAGAAATCGATCTCGACATCTATTATGCATCTGTAGAAGAAGTCTATAATACCCTCTTCAACATCGTCCTTGAGATCATCGTAATTGTGTATCTCATGGCGGTATCCTGAGTACAGCATCGTCTCTACATCACATCCTGCATCGATCAGCCAGTTGGATACCTGATATACACCTGCACCGTACTGACCAACAGGATCCTGATCGCCGGCGATATTGTAGATCGGAAGCTCTACAGGGACTTTGGCAGCCCATTCCGGTCCTGTGATCACTTTGATCATCTCCGCAAAGTCGAGGAAGGATCTGTTGCTGGTCGGCCTGGTGAATGCATCGAACGGATCCTCTGCATGGTCTCTCTGGACGAATTCATCATGGCAGATCCATTCATTTCCAAGCTTGACGCCTTCTTCGCAGCGGCCGAACATCCAGCCCATCATCACTGCTCCGGCATCAGGATCGGATTCCTGACCCTTGCCCGCATCTACAAGCTTCTTAAGGTAGTCTATACTGTTATCGAGTCCAGGGAACTCTCCCGAAGTTCCGCACAGAGTCACACCATCAAGCTCATTGCCGTACTTGGTGATATAGTCTCTTGCTATGAATGAGCCCATGCTGTGTCCGAACATAAAATACGGAAGATCCGGATACATCTCTTTGACAAGCTTTGTCAGAGTATGCTCATCCTCCATCATGGTATGAACACCCATGCTGCCCCAGTCGCCCCAGCAGTTGTTCTCCATAGCTGTCTTGCCGTGGCCTACGTGATCATCAGCGGCTACAATAAAGCCTGCGTCCATGAATTTGACTATCATATGCAGGTATCTGCGCGAATGTTCTCCAAATCCGTGGATCAGCTGGATTATTCCTACAGGCGCTGCAGCAGGAACATATACCCATCCGTATACTCTGTCTCTCTTGTTGTACGAGTCAAAACTTATTTCATGAAGCATAATGACCATCCTCTCTTTCCGGGCAACCCCTTGTGACGACATCAACTATCATGTAAATGATACCATATCTCAACCTCTGAATCACTCAGGCCGGTCAGCGGCGGCATGCTTTTTTCAAAAAATAAAAAACGGCAGTCTGGTCTGCCGGTACCCGGGGTTCTTTCACCCTGCATCTATGTAAATCGTACTAGTCGTTTGCTTCCTCAACAGCGTCTTTTACAGATGCTGCTACAGCTGCGGTCCAGTAAAGCGACGGTACGAGAACTGCTGCTCCGATCATAAGCTCCATCATTTCTGTATATCTCCCTTCGTATATATATTACTGACCGTCACCGATCAGTTTAGTTGCTGTCTTTCTGACAGAGGGAAATATAACACCGCCGATATATAAGAAAATTGATTATAATCAAGTTTTTGTAATTTTTTATTAAATATTTTTTTAATGCATTGGCGGCCTCCGGGAAGAGCTTTTTTCACGCACACGATCTGCTTCGGAAGAACATATTTCTAGCTTTTGAACGTGTCTCTGAGCTGCTGAAAATCCACGATCCTGATGGTGCTCTGACCGGTCTTCCTGATGATGCCTTCTCTCTCCAGCTCTCTGATCTTGCGGCTTACTGTCTCCGGCCTGAGATGAATGCTCGCCGAGATTTCCTCGAGTCTCATCGTAAAAGTATCTGACTCTGAATACTTGCTCTGCCTGAGCAGGAATCCCGCAAGTCTCGCCTTGGGATCCTCGGTCGTCAGGAGCAGCACTCTCTCGTTGGCGGCGTGCAGCTTGCGGCTCAGAAGCTTTATAACCTTGAGTGCGACTTTTGGCTCTTCCATGAAGGACTCAAGCTCTGCCCTCGGTATCATGCAGCAGTCAGTCGTGTCAAGGCAGACTGCATCATACGGGAAGGTGCTTTTGTCGATGAAGATGCCTTCCCATATGACCTCGCCGAACCAGAATATGCCTGCGATCTCCTCTCTGCCTTCGGCGTCATATGTCCGCAGCTTGATCTTCCCCGACAGGATCAGATAGATCCCGTCGCACGGATCGTCTTCTCTGAACAGATAGCTGCCCTTGCGGTATTTTTTGCGCACAGCAGACTCCATGACGCGCTTCCATCCCGCTTCATCGACGCTCGACAGAGCAGTCAGGCTTGTCATGCACATCCTGCTACAGCTGATGCACTTTTCGTTTCTGTTTAAATATGTGTACTGTGATTCTGTCATGTTAGTCTGTGTTTCGCTTCTGTGCCTGCTTCTGAGGATTCACCATTCAAGGTTGTCTGTGATGTACTGCTCCAGCTCCTCATCGGACGCATCTTCGATCATATCATCCGGGACATAGAAGAATATGATCTCATCGAGGAGCTGCGCCTCTCTTGAAGTGTACTCATTCTCTTCATCAAAGATGACTGCTTCGAGAGATTCGCAGGATACCCTGACATCTACCTCATATTCTTCCAGCCTCAGTTCCCTGATCGGATAACTGCTGCCGCCTATAGTTATATAATCTGTCATGTCTATTATCTCCTGCACCGGTCCGGTTCCTGCCGATGCTTTGCCGGTATTTTGATCTGTAGTTTTCGCATGAGAAGTCCGAGCAGCCATGTGACAGCGCATATCACCGCAAAGATTCCGATGCCTGCCGGGTACCCCCACGCGAGAAAAGTATACCAGTCATTGGTATCTGGCCACTCGCCGATCCCGTTCACGATATTATTGAGAAGATATACCGTCCCATACACAAGCGGCGGGATCACCGTCAGCGCATTGTCTGATGCTGTATACTCTGCATCCGAGAGGAATATCACTTCTGCTGCAGCCACCAGAGGAATGATCAGATGAAAAAACAGGTTTGCCCCTGTGAACATCGAGCCGTATCCGTACAGCGGTCCGAGAAATCCCATCACGACAGTGAAAGTGAGCATCACCGCGGAAGCTGCGACGTATTTGAGCCGTTCAGCTTTTATTTTAGCACTTTCATCCCTGCCTGACATAACAAGCCAGATCACTGATGCGGCTCCCTCCAGCAGATTTGAAAGGACTGTGAAGTATTTCAGATTTCCGAATCCGTTCTCGGCCAGAGTGCCCTGCCCGTACAGCGCCATAGCTAGCCATGACCCCGCCACAGCGATGATTATACATATATTTACTGCTTTTCTCATAATAATTCTCATGCAGACATTATACAAAAGATCCGTCTTGATTACACCATACAAACATCTGCAGGCGGGCGGCGCAGCATTAAACCAGTGTAAACGGCGCGCTCTCCCATGTGTTAAAATAACATGTATCTATATATGCATGATGAGTTTGCTGAGAAAGGATCGGGGCAGGAATGAGTACGAGAATTGGTTTTATAGGTTTTGGCAATATGGCAGGAGCGATCTGCGACGGGCTGCTGCTCAGCGGGGCCATTGCTCCATCGGATATATATGCATGTGCAAGGGATACAGTGAAGCTGCAGGCAAAATGCGCTGATCGCGGTATCAACGCCTGCTCAGATGCGGCGGAAGCTGCCCGCTCAGCCGATATGATCGTGATAGGTGTTCTGCCGGAGCAGGTCAGGGATGTTGTTACAGCAATTGCCGGCGTGCTTAAGGGAAAACCTGTGATCTCTATCGCTGCAGGCATTGATTACGAAAGATATGTCAGCTATCTCGGCGAGGGATTCAATCATATCAGCACGATACCTAACACACCTGTCGCAGTAGGCGAAGGTATCATAGTGGCTGAATCGAAGCACTCGCTGACTGCGGAGCAGCTGAAACTGTTCGAAGGTATTTTCGGGCAGATAGCGAAGATAGAATACTTCAGTCCGGATCTTCTCTCCCTCGGCGGGACAGGCGCAGGCTGCGCACCTGCTTTTGCAGATGTATTCATAGAAGCGCTTGCTGACGGGCTTGTAAAGCACGGAATGAGCCGTGCCCAGGCTTATGTCATCGTTCCTCAGATGCTCATAGGAACTGCAAAATATATGATGGAGAGCGGAAAGCATCCGGGCGAACTCAAGGATGCCGTGTGCTCGCCGGGCGGCACGACCATTGTAGGCATAAGCGCGCTTGAAGAGACAGGATTCAGGCATTCGGTCATACATGCAGTAGATAAGATCATGGAGAAGAAGCATTCAATGTAAAGGCGTGAACACCGGGGAATATTCCGAACGATAACTGGCCCGGTGTTCAAAAAACACAAAATTTCAGTGCTTTTTGCTGAAAAACATTGAATTCTTAACATAATAGTCTTAATATGACCAGTATGGATAAATAATTGACCTATTTCCCTTAGGGGAATCACTTATACAACAACTGGGAAGGAGGTATGATAACCATGGTCAAAATCAAGTGGACTAATAAGTATAGCCATGAAACGGGCTATGTCGCTGCTCTTTCAAACAAAGAGAAATGCTTCATTAACACCTTTGATGAAGGCGAAGCAAAGGCATACTCCGAGAAAGCTGTCAAGGGTATAATGACCAGACTCGAGTCTTTCCACGAGACCGACAACAATATCTTTGAAGTCATCCCGGCATAATTAGTCATTAAACAGCTCCTCCGGGGGCTGTTTTTTTACATGACGTTCACGTATTCCTCAAAGTACACATAGGAATGTATGCTACTTATAGTTCTATAGTTATTGTCAAAACCCGATGTGTTCAGGAGGTGCTGACAGATGAAAATAAGCAGCAGGCTTCGCCACAACATACTTGTGATGCCGCCGGAGATACGTGAGGCAAGCGGCATATTCATATATGGCCGCAGAATCAAAAGCCTCGTCTTCACAACAGATCTGGCGATCATCAAAAACTGCGATGCGGATGCAGTTTTTGCCGTGTACCCGTTCACGCCGCAGCAGTCTATAAGCGACGCGATCATACGGGCAGCAGCCGTACCTGTTTTTGCCGGAATAGGCGGAGGGATCACCAAAGGACCCAGAACAGTACGCCTGGCCAGAGACGCTGAAAGCCAGGGAGCTTTCGGTGTAGTCCTCAATTCGCCGACGAGCAGCCGTGATCTCCGTGCAGTATCGGCTGCAGTTGATATCCCTGTCGTGATCACCGTCACAAGCGACAAAGCAAACGTGCGTGACAGGCTGCGGAACGGAGCATCAATAATCAATGTCGCTGCAGGCAGCAGGACACCTGATATAGTCAGATCAATAAGATCCGGATACCCGGATATCCCGGTGATAGCTTCTGGCGGAAACCAGCCCGATTCCATAAGGGAAACGATCTTGGCCGGTGCCAATGCGATAACATACACTCCGCCTACTACGAAGGAGCTGTTCTCAGAGATAATGGAGAAATACCGCGACTGATTTACAGATCATTCAGGCTGACTTCCACACCGTTTACGCTCACGCTCTCGCCTGCCGGTACGAGTATGTATGTCACGCCGTCGATGACTCTGGTCTTTATCCTGAGCGCATTATCCGGATCGGTTATGATCCTTGTCTCAGGGGTCCTGACCTCAAACGATCTCTTCTGTATGAGGTTTCCTATATTGAAGGTCTCGGCTCCGTCAAACCGTTTCTCTACTGATTCGCCGAAATCCCTGATCTTCTCATCAGATACTCCTTTTCCTGAGAGGATCTCTTCTATATCCTCGATACGGACTTCAGCTATGGCAGACGGATCCTCCTCGCTTAGCGCCTCAGCCTTTGCTGACAGCTTTGCCTGAAGAGATGTCATCACATCAAGGCTGCACTCTTTTCCGAGAGCTTCCGAAAGAGTCGAATTGAAAGTCTCCTTCTGCACATCCGGCGCCATCGGCGGATCATCTATCCTGAACAGAGCTGTGATCAGTTCGCCGTGGTTGACTGATGTGCTCTTTGTATAATACTGGGCCTGATATATGTCTGAGCCGCCTTCATCCAGCGCAGGGAAAATGAATCCTATCGCAGGCGGTGCAAGAAGCGTTCCGGTCGAAATGCCTCTGAACTCCTGCTGTCCCGGCAGATACTGGAGAGCTGCTTTGGATGTCTTCACCGGGCAGATCGCACAGAGGAAGTATTCAAACTGCTGGTTTGATTCCTCAGACCACTCTTCCCCCTTGACATCCTTAGTCTTCAGATCGTATACATCCGCCGCCAGCAGTATTACATAGCTGTCTCCATCCATATCGAGGGATTCTATGATACGCTGATACAGAAGCTCTCTGAGATTATCATCTCTCAGCTGAGTGCTTTTGAGCGCCATGAGAAGCCTGTGTTCATCACTGTTTCCCACTATTTCTGTCGGCATGTCGAGAGCCATCTGATTTCTCCCGGCTTTGCCGGACAGCACCTTTTTGAAAACGGCGGCATACATCTCACGCTCCTCGGACTCCATATCGAGCACCGGGATCTCCATCGTTGTTACGATCTCGCCGGCAGCATTGACATAGCATCCGTATATACTTCTGAAATTACTGAGAGTTGTATCTATTCTTTTTCTGATTCTTCTGATTTCTTCAGGTCGCATTATTTCCTCCTGTGGCAAGTCCTGGACTGTATCCATGACTTCCCGGTTTTTTCAGATAGTATTTTAGCGGCCGCATGTCGCCAGGGTCAAGGTGTAAAATCCATGCGAAGCTCTCCGGCGCTCACGAGCAAGAGACCCGGTGAGAGATCTCCGCAGACCGCGCCTCGGATACATGCAGAGACAGGTAAAAGAGCGGGGGCTCCTTGCGGGCCTCACCGCTCTTCTTCAGTGCTCGTGGGTATATGCTTACAGCCTATGGGATGCTCTTTATGCATAGCATCCCATAAGCTTATTGTTCTATTCTGCTCCCTTGAGAGCTTCTACCATATTGATGCTCCGGTTCTTTCTCGCGATCATCCAGCCAACGATCATAGCTGTCCCCAGATTCAAAGCAGCAGCGGGCAGCAAGCTTCCGGGTCCGATCACAGCCTCCATCTCATATTCACCTGCAAGCATATTCATCAGAGCCTTCAGCGCCCAGGAACCTGCAGGTATCCCCAGAAGAGTTCCGGTTGCAGCGATCCACAGATTCTGAGATATAAGCAGGCGGCCTATCGCCTTATTCTTGAATCCCAGCACTTTAAGTGTAGCCATTTCGCGGTAACGTTCCATATAGCTCATCACCCCGAGATTGTAAAGTACTATGAGACACAGCAGCACCGATGCAGCTACAAGAACTATTATGAAGAAATAGAACAGTTCCATAAATGCATCGAAAGAATCTACAATATCCTGCTTGCTCTGTATGCTTGTAATAATGCTGCTTGTGCTGATCTGATCCTTGCCGGTCATAGTATATACACTGTTGATCTTATATGCCTCGCTGTCAGTAAGTCCGACAGACTCTGCATATCTCTCAGTCATTGAGATGCTTTCTGTCAGTGAGCTGTTGATGCCGCTGATCAGGATATCATAGCTTTCATCCGTGCCATAAGGTTCCACGGTCACAGTGTCTCCGGGTCCGGCATCAAATTCTTTCGCAAGTCTCTTGCATATAAAAGCGCCGTTTTCCGGCAGCTGCACTATTTTTGAATCCTCATCTATGAACTGATATGTCCCGTGAGTTATGTTGTAGACATCCACGGAGATCGCTTTGTCACCTACCTTGGAGCTGACTGATGCGCTGTAGTCGCCGTCCAGATCGTCTGCGATCTTCAGTGCATCTTCATTGTCCGCGTCTGCAGATATGAATACTTTCGAAGCATACACTGCCGATCCGTTGAAGAATGTGTCAAGGAACTCATCCATTGTCTGGTTCATGCCGAATGATGCTACCAGCATCAGCATGCATCCGAAGGTTCCGATAAAAGACATAGCACTGCGGGATTTATGCCTGAAAATGTCTCTCAGATTCCACTTTGTGCCGAACTTCATTCTTTTCCATAAAGCAGTCTTTTCAAGCAGCATGCGGCGGATGTGTCTTGGCGTGTAAGGACGGAGCGTCTCTGATGCGGTCCCGCTCAGAAGATCTCTGACAGACAGATATCCTATAATGATCGTCAGTGCCATGATCACTGCCACGATCGCCCATATCCACACAGGGATGTGTATCGTCCAGTCAGGCATCACAAAATATGTGCCCATAAATCCGTCCTGGGACATTACCATCCTGCAGAGCAGATAGCCCGCTACCATTCCGAGTGCTGAGCCGATAAGCGATATGAAAACCGCATAGGAGGTGTAATGACGTATTATCCGGCTGTTTCTGAAGCCAAGTGCTTTGAGTGTGCCGATCTGTGTCTTCTCACTGATCGTGATCCTGTTCATGGTGGTTATCATGGTCAGTATCGCTATCGCGAGGAAGAGCACCGGCAGCACGGAGCCCATGGTTTTGCCCTCGTTCATCTCACCTCTGGACTCTGCATATGATACGTTCTCGTCCTTGGACAGTACCATAAGGGTGCGTCCGAGCGCATCGTCAAGAGCATTCTGCAGGTCCTGCTTCTCCATCGATGAATTGATATTCACCTGAACAAACATCTCATCACGCACTTCCTTGACGGCTATGCTCATGACATCATCATCGATATCCGGCTCTTCTTCCCTGATCTCCTGTTCTATGACTTTCTTCAGCATCGCCGGCGCAGCGAATACATATCCATAGGTATCGAAGTCAGGCATCAGCTGTGATTCATCACGGACACAGATCAGGTATTCCGATGACTCGATCAGGCCTCTTACAGTTCCTGTGAACTCCATGTCCTCAAAGGTGACAGTAAGCTTATCGCCTATCTTCACACCGTTACGCTCAGCGTATTTATCCATCAGCCAGAAGCCATCCGGATCCCATCTGTCATACCTGGCGCCCTCCATCAGCACAAAGCCTGACGTATGCTCACTCTCCGTCACGGTCAGTGCAAGCTGATCGTCTGACCCTTTTACATCGGCATTTACAGAGAGGAATCTGCTGACACCTGTGACGCCTTTGATCTCCCGGATCTTATCCACATCGGCAGATGATATACCATTCTCATCTATCACCCTGTAGTCTGCAAAGCCGCAGTCCTCGAAGAATTTCCCGGTGTCTTTTGCTATAGTTACCCACTCAGCGTTGAACCCCACGAAGACACCCACACCCAGTGTGATAAGGAGTATCATGGATATGAACTGGACCTTGTAGACGCCGGCCGTCCTGAAAAATTTACGTCTCAGCATCACCATTCCACCTCTTCCACAGACATAGGATGCAGCTGCTCATCAACAGATCTGACCTTTCCGCTCCTTATGTGAATAACTACATCGGCCATTTTCGCTATATTCTGGTTGTGTGTTACTATGATTATCGTCTTTCCATAGTCTCTGGCCATCCTCAGAAGCAGCTTAAGCACTACTACACCTGTCTCGGAATCAAGCGCTCCTGTCGGTTCATCGCAGAGCAGTATCCTTGGATTCTTGGCAAGAGCTCTGCAGATCGAAACTCTCTGCTGCTCACCTCCCGACAGCTCGTGCGGGAACTGGTGTGCATGGTCCGCCAGACCTACCTCTCCAAGCAGTTCTTCAGAATTCATATGATCGGGCGCTATCTCATCAACAAGAGAAATATTCTCAAGCACTGTTAGCGTCGGGATCAGGTTGTAGGACTGGAATACAAAGCCGACCTTCGCCGCTCTGTAATCCGCCAGGCTGTCGCTTGAAAGTGTTGATATATCAGTACCATCTACGACTATCTGTCCGCCCGTAGGGTTGTCGAGGCCTCCGAGCAGATTCAGAAAAGTACTTTTGCCGGCCCCTGAAGGGCCGAGAATAACTACAAAATTCCCCTCTTCAATTTCCAGATTGACATCAGACAGTGCATTCTGAACATGGTCTCCTGTCACATACGTCCTTGTTACATCTTTAAATTGAATGATTTTCATAACAATATATTCTCCGTCTGTAAAAAAATATCTTTTCGGATAGAAATATCAGCGGACCTTCTCAAATCCGGTGACTTTATAGTCTGTCCCGCCCAGAAGTCTGACAAAATCACGCTCTGTTTTCTCAGACTTGGCGAGGACCTCCGCTCTGTGACGGCCCAGGTTGACCTGCGCCCATACATCCCCTTCTTCGTTTATCGCATTCTGTACTCTGGATGCACAGTTGCTGCACATCATGCCGTCTATCGAAACGTTGTACCTGAACGGATAGTGCGATTCATCCATGTCATCGACAGCTTTGGGCAATACAGTTTCAGCTGTGCCGCAGCAGCTCGACTTCGCTTTTCCCCTCGCCTTCTGCACAGTGGCATACACTGCGTAGGCGATGAGCAGAAATCCTGCTATTATGATTACAGCAGACATCTTCAGATACCTCCTTTTGGTAAAAAATCGCCGTCAGCGCCGGCGTCTATATAAGATCTGTCATGTTATACAGGCTGATCCCTATGGTCGAAAGATTGTGAAGCATCGCAGATGTTGCCGGTGTAACGATCCCCGATGCGCCAAGCGCTATAAGCATGGTATTAAACGACAGGATCACCCTGTAGTCCATATCTATACGCCGCATCAGTGCGTCAGCAACATCCCTGAGAATCAACAGTGTACTCAGATCTTCTGCTTCAACAGTTATATCCGCGATTTCCCGCGCGATCGCAGCACCTGTATTGACCGCTATCCCTGCGTCAGCTTCTGACAGCGCAGGAGAATCGTTTATGCCGTCACCTATCATGATGACTTTATGTCCGTTTTGCCTTGCATTCCTGATGTATTCCGCCTTATCTTCAGGAAGCACTTCAGGTATGTAATCATCAACGCCCGTCTTCGCGGCGACATAGGCCGCAGTCTTACGGCTGTCACCTGTCATCATAACTATATGTTCAAACCCTTTTTCTCTGAGCTCGCGGATCACATCCTGAACTCCTTCACGAACAGGATCATCTATGCAAATGACCGCAGCGAGAGTCCCTGAGATCGAAAGATACAGAAGCGAATACTCTTCCGGAAGACTGTCGAATCTGTCTTCCTCTCCGTCAGGCACCTTGCATCCTTCATCCTCAAATATGAAGTGATAGCTGCCTATCGATGCTTTGCTGCCTTCGATCATGCTCGTTATACCATGAGCCACTACATACTCGACCTCGGAATGCATTTCCTCATGCTCAAGGCCTCTGGATCTCGCTGCCTCAACCACCGCATTGGCTATGGAGTGCGGATAATGCTCCTCAAGGCATGCCGCTATCCTGAGCATCTCATCGCTGTTGTTGCCCCCGAATGCAATAACATCCGCTACAGTCGGTGTTGCGTTAGTGAGTGTTCCAGTCTTATCGAAAACTATAGTGTCCGCCTGCGAAACTATCTCAAGGAACTTACCGCCTTTGACGGTGATTCTATGCCTGCCGCTTTCTCTCATGGCAGAGAGTACTGCAAGCGGCATCGACAGCTTGAGCGCACATGAATAATCCACCATCAGGAATGCCATGGCCGTCTGCACATTGCGTGTAAGCGCATACGCTGCCAGCGTACCCGCAAAGCTGTATGGGACCAGCCTGTCTGCAAGGTTTGCAGCCTTTGACTCACTGACGGATTTGAGTCTCTCAGACTCCTCGATCATGTTGACGATGCGGTCGTATCTGCCGCTTCCGGCTTCCTTATCTACTATATAAACGCATTCGCCTTCTTCTATCACTGTGCCGCCATACACATAGCTTCCCGCAGCTTTTCTGACAGGCATGGATTCTCCGGTCATCGTCTGCTGGTTCACCATTGCCGTTCCGGATATGACCTTGCCGTCAAGCGGGATCATGTTACCCATCCTGACTACGACCTGTTCTCCTGCCTGTATGTCGCTTACAGATACCAGCGTCTCGACACCTTCACGCACGGTCCATGCTTTGTCAACATTAAGTGCCATGAGCCCCGCAAGATCCTCTATGGACTTCTTCCGGGCCCATTCTTCAAGCAGGTCGCCTACTCCGAGCAGGAACATTACCGATGAAGAGGTGTCGTGATCTCCTCTTGCAAGCGACACGGTTATAGCTGCAGCATCCAGAACAGCAACACTGAGTCTGCCCTGCCACAGCGACCTGATTCCTTCGGCAGCAAATCCCACAGCTTTGTATACGCACCATGCGACTCTCAGGCTATGAGGCAGAAACAGTCTGCGTCCATATCTGACTAATACCCGGTTTACAAGACGGTTCTCGAATTCCCGGTCCGAAACCCTGCTGGTGTGTTCAGGAACAAGCGAACGGGCTTTATCACTGAATGCGAACAGAGCAAGTGCTTCTGTAACATCCTCTCTGCTGCAGCTGTAATTGATTACCGCATCACATGTGCGGTCATATACTTTGACATTGGTTACTCCGGAGACGGATCTCATGTAATATTCCAGTACATCTGCTTCATCCAGGCTCATTCTGGTTATATCAGCATGTACCCTGATCCTCCCGCGCGACTCCGCACGGACTACAAATCTCATATCCTGCCTCCGTGGTTTACTTTTCTGTCTTCTTTGCAGCCTTTTTTGCAGACTTGCCTTCAGCGCTCTTATCTTCGATCACTTCAGCTTTGTCTTCAGCCTTGCACGCTTTTTCCTCATTGGTCTCTACTGCTTCAGCGTAAATATCTTCACAGCCCTCTCTGACAGCTGTAATGCTTCCCATTACTCCGTCTCTGCAGCGAAGACCGAAAGCAGTCGCCTGCACGTATGCTTTATGGGCTGTTTTGCCTGCAAGAACCTCGATACCTTTAGTAGCAAACAGCATTCCTCCTACAAACAGTCCTGCGTGACTCCATTTCCAGATACTCATTTTTTATTCCTCCTTATATTTTTAGTTAACGGAATTACGGCATCGTTAACTTATCCCAAAAAAGCAGACTGCCCGTCCTCCGAAGAGGACAGGCAATGCTCTATTACATTCTAAAAAAATATCACTTGATCGTTATTTCGTCTACCCACCGGGCATAAGTTAACGCCGTTAACTTATTCTGCGTCTCTGTATGAGCCTGTCATTTGATGCCCATAAGGTTCTTCCAGCCGGGCATAAAGAAAGCTTCGACGGTATCCAGATATCTCACAGCATCTTCCAGAGAGTAGTTGTGCACCACTGGTTCAAACAGCGCAGTACAGTATGCTGTAGAAAGCATATGCAGTTCTTCTTCAGAGACGTCTTTTACATCATATCCGAGTTTTTTCAGTTCGATGAAGCGCGGCATCATTCTTTTCTGCTGATACTCTACAAGATCATTCAGAAAATTGCTGTATCTGGAGCCATGGGATTTGTTGATCAGCAGAGCATATTCATCCATTCGCGGATATATGAGTTCCCTCATCATATCGATTTCAGCGGACTCCCACATGCTTATGTGCTCATCGATCCATGCCCTGAGGTCTTCTACTGCAGGTCTGACCAGGGAATCGAACATAGCCTCCTTGTTATCGAAATGCCGGTAGAGGGCTGCAGCTGTCAGTCCGCATCTGCTGCCTATACGGCGCATTGAAGCTTTTTCATATCCGTATTCTGAAAACTCTTCCATTGCAGACTGCATGATTTTTCTGTGGCTCAGTGTTTTATCTCTCGGCATGCTTCCTGTGTCAGTTCCCTTCAAACATTGGTTAGATATCCTTAACTATTTTAACTGATTCTATTGACTCTTTCAATATGAAAGTATAATATTCTATTGGTTAGTCATATCTAACTAATGTAGCTGTTTCTTCGCTTTTTTCGAAAGGTTACCGTAATGCTTGAAACTTATCTGATCAGATACTGTTCTCCGACACTCGCCTCACTTAAGTCAGGCAGTCTGTTCAACTGCAGATGTCCGAAGATAGCAAACCTGGAAAATTCCATTTCGGAATGGAACAGAGCTTTGATGCCGAGGGGGATCAGCATTGAACTGCTGCGGAGAACAGATGATGCAGCTCTTATCTATGTGTACCGCCGGTCAGCATTGGAAGACACTCTGAGCGATCCGGAAATACAGTCATTCCTTCGCGATTACGGATATGATGTGTGTAATTGCTGCTCAGACTGTAATGCTGATCAGTGCCGGATAGAAAACTGTCTTAAGCATCTCGAGGCAAGGATCTCCGGGGGTGAATCAGGATCAGAAATGAAATTCCCTCATGAGATTGGCATATTTCTCGGATATCCTCTTGAGGATGTTACCGGTTTCATAAGCAACAAAGGCCGCAACTGCAAGTGCACCGGCACATGGAAGGTATACGGAGATGCATCTTCTGCAAGAAAGGTGTTTTCGAAATTCAATAAATGCAGCGATGTGTATAACAGATTATGGACGAGCGGCAGGAGAAGTGTGCTTCAGCTTACTGTCGCAGGTTAGAAAGACTGCCATCCAGATTTATCCGTTATTTATGAAAGGAGACCCTGACAATGAGTAAAGTAGCAGTAGTATTCTGGTCTGCGACCGGAAACACAGAAGCAATGGCTGATGCTGTAGCAGAAGGAGCCCGTAAGGCAGGTGCAGAGGTAAGCAAATTTACTTCCGCAGAATTCGGGCCGGCTGATGTCGCAGGATTCGACGGCATCGCATTCGGATGCCCTGCAATGGGCGCTGAGGTCCTCGAAGAGGATGAGTTCCAGCCAATGTGGGACGATGTAAAGCGTAAGCTGGGCGGCAAAAAGGTCGGCCTGTTCGGTTCCTATGGCTGGGGAGGCGGCGAATGGATGAACAGCTGGGCTGAAGATGCCAAGATGTCCGGCGTATCGCTCGCTGCAGATCCTGTCACAGCCAATGAGGCACCTGATGATGAAGCAGTCGCAGCATGTGAAGCTCTCGGAGCTGCTATCGCTTAGATAACTGCAGACAGGAAAATGACCGCGGCAGCTGATGTTCGCATCAGCGTGTCGCGGTCATTTTTTGCCTGAATACAGTTTCTTATGATCCTCAGCTATCTGCCGGAGCGTTTTGATTGAGATCGGTGCTATAGTTCTGTCTATCGGTGAGATTCTGATGAAGCGCCGCTGCTCAGCAGTCTGATCAGACAGTTATATGTGATCTCGTAGATGGACTGATATGTATAATCAACTTCAGCCTGTGCCATGGCTTCTTTCTGCTTTGCCGTCACCTCAGCGTATGGATAGATGCCGAACATAAACGGGAAGAAGATATACACGATCTGCTGAACATCCGTGTCTGACAGCCATGAGCAGTGTTTTTCAAGTATCATCCTGAAATTATGCAGAGACTGGCCGTATGCTCTCTTGAATGATACGAGCAGCTCCTCCCTGCTGTTTGACTCCATATCGTAGTTGTTCATTGACAGGAGTTTCAGAAGCTGTGCTCTTCGCTCCAGAGATTTCGCGATCAGATCAGCCAGCTGCTGAACGGAATAGTTCTGCTCGCTGCTTCGGATCTCTTCAAGATCAGCGTTCCATCTGTCATATTCCCGCTCATACAAAGCAAGGAAAATCTCTTCCTTAGTATGGAAATAGTTATATATAGTCGGACGCGAGAATGATGTGACATTGCCGATCTCCTTGAGAGTTATGTCCCTGAAGCTCATCGTCTGGTACAGCTGCTCGCAGGCACCTACGATTTCTTCCCTTCTCTGCGCAACGATTTCCGGAGTTCCTTTGAACATATCGATCCCCTTTCGAAAGTTGACACCATGTCAACAATTGGATTATATCATTCTCCTGAAACAGCGTCAATCGTTGACGATCTGTTCCAGAAACTCTCTGGCTTCTGCAGCACCGCCGCATGACCGGAAGCTTTCGGATATCCTGGAAGCGCTGTCTTTATACCCGGGCTCATCAATGATCTGCTGCAGAGCCTGCATCACATCTTCCTCCGAAATCGACTTGAGCCTGACTCCGGCACCTAGTTCTTCCACACGTTTTGCCACTGCATCCTGCTCCGGCGTCTGCGGGAACAGGACAAGAGGTACCCGGAAGTACAGGCCTTCTGAGGCGGAATTCATGCCGCAATGTGTGATGAATGCATCGGCAGCGGAGAGAACCGCCATCTGATCCACAGATTCGTAGATCTGTATGTTATCCGGGAGCTTATCATAATGCTCCGGATTGGTTCCCATCGAGATGATGACCTGCCAGTCCGTCTGACCAAGCACATTTATGCAGTTCCGGTAGAACTCCCGGTTCTGATTGACCGTTCCCATGGAGATATAGATCAGCTTGTCTGCAGTCTTCTCAACAGGCTTTGTGAAAGGCCTGATTGATGGTCCTATGAAATGGTATCTGTCAGAGAAAGTCTCTGAACACGGCTGGAAGTACTTCGATGTGTAGGCGATCGTGTTTGTATCATTGTCATTCTGCACGATATCGAGCAGGCTCTTAACCGGGTATCCCTTATCGCGAAGACGCTTCAGCTGCTTATTGATGCGCGGCAGCGCTGCCAGCATCCTGACGATATCCCATGCACTCTCCTGCATGTATTTTGCAGAGTACTTATTGAAGGCAAAAGTCGTGGTCGATGAGACATAGGGAAGTCCGTGTTTCATAGCTGCAAGTTTGCCCCAGAATGCCACGGAATCTGACACGACAATATCCGGCCTGATCTCTCCTATAACGCGGGAAGTCATTTCATCCAGCGCCAGCGTCGATGAAACGAGCAGCTCGGTCGCATAGACTTTGTCCTTGCCTACGCGGTCTGCGTTCCCCTTGTCTTCCATTTCAAAATCATATCCGTCGCAGCCGATGAATGTCGCGCCGGCATTCTCGATCTTCTCCCTGAATTCCTCGAAGGAAAAATACCAGATCTGATGTCCGGCCTCAATCAGGGTCTTAACGAGTCCGAGCGTAGGGTTGGTATGTCCGTGCGCCGGGATGCAGAACCATGCGATCTTCATTTTGTCTCACCATCCTTATCTTCTGCAAAGGCGAGAGAAAACAGTTCAGCAAAGGCCCCCTTGTTGGGAATTGCGATCCCCCGCTCTTCATCACCAAGAAGCAGCAATGTGTCTCCGGGCCTGATATCAAAGATATCCCTTGCCTGTTTTGGGATCACGATCTGCCCTTTCTCTCCTACAGTAGCCGTCCATGCGTATTTCCCTTCCGGTGCTTTCATATTGCCGGCCTCCTTTGGTATGATTTGTATAACCAATCATACTTCAGAACCGGTAATGAGTCAAACACCCGCCGGCTTTTTCTTCAGAAGAGCTGTCGATATCCTGCTGATCAGATTTTCCATAAAAGAGGAGCCGGAAATTCCGGCTCCTCTTCTAACTATACCTGAGCATGATCAGGATATTAACTGATACGCTTACTCTGTCTCAAATACTGCGATGTATTCGACATCTTCGCTGACTTCAACAGTGATCTCTGGCTCCGTCGAGAAGTCTTCACCGTCTTTTGTCCATTTGACAAACTTCCAGCCATCATCAGGCTTTGCCTTGATCACGAACTTAGTCGGCTCAGCAACGTTTTCAGTCGCCGACTGCGTCGGGAACTCCTCATCAAATTCGACTTTCTCGCCTTCTTTGCCGTAAGCGAAGCTTCCAAGCCCTTCGGTGTTGATTTTAAGAAGTCCGATGTATTCAGGAGTCTCCTCTTCTGTGAAATGATAGGTCTCGCCGCCTTCGACTTCCATCATCAGCCCTTTTTCGCCCTCTTCACTTATAGTGACGATATAGTCGACATCTGTATCGTCTATCTCCGAATTCAGATTGCCGGAAAGGGTCTCGCCCTTCTGCTTCAGGAACCACCCATGGACATCTCCATTGGCAAGTATTACCGAAACAGCCCACATGTCATCATGCTCCCGGTCATCCGGCTTAGCGATGAGCAGAACATTTTTATTCTCATCGGTAAAAGTGCCTGTCCGCGTCCATTCAGAGCCGCTGCTTCCTTCAGTTATGACTCTGTATGCTAAGTAATGTCTCTGAAGTTAAGGTCTTTGATCTTCCTGAACACGATAGCATTGATAACGATCGAGAACAGTGTCTCGAGTCCGACTGCCAGTGCCCATGCCTGAACCTGGAATGACTTGATGAACTCAAGATCCGGCTGCTGGATCTTCGCTATCAGAGGAGGTGTAATGATCGCTCCTACGATGACGCCCAGGGCGATACCGGCTGCTGTTGTGAAGATCGTCTCTCTTGCAAGATATCCCCTCGTCTGCCTGATGCTGAAGCCGTTGATCCTCATGACAGAGAGCTCGGTCTTCTTGCGGTTGAGGTATATGTTGGACAGGTTGGTGAGTATCATGAACGAGATCATGATAGCAATTCCGGTCGTTATATATACAAGCAATTCATACAGATGCGATGCAGACTCGAACGGCTTCAGGAAATCATCCTCGGACTCGAATGACAGGTCACCGTTAACAGCCAGCAGCTTGTCCTTGAGCTGCTCAGCATCCATTCCGTTCAGGTTGATGAAGAAGCTGTTCGGCTCATATTCAGCGCCAAAGATATTCCTGTATGCCGCAGGGGACAGAACGATCGTCCTGCCTATATAGTTCGCAAAGTATCCTTTTACAGTCGCTTCATGTTCCACGAGTCCGTTGTCCAGCATAGGTAGTGCGTCACCTGTGTTCATATCAAAGCTCTCGTGCATCCTCTTCTGTATCAGGATGCCGTCCTCAGGGAAAGTCATCTCTTCGCCCGTAACAGGATCCGTGACTCCGTAATAATCGCCGAGTTTATCCGGATCAGCGCATATCATCTGAAGGCCGTCGATCCTGCCGTTCCACCTGTACAGCTTTCCTTCAAAATCCACAGGCAGATATGACACCTTCGCTTCATCGAGCACTGA
This sequence comes from uncultured Eubacteriales bacterium, assembly GCA_902786355.1. GTDB lineage: Bacteria > Bacillota > Clostridia > Peptostreptococcales > Anaerovoracaceae > Crickella. The sequence continues at coordinate 8,805 of CADABZ010000009.1, read as the reverse complement.
TGTGATCGCTTTCCTGTCCTTGTCACTGATATCATTGCTCATCGTCACACTCATATCGTACTTGTTGACATCATGCATCTGCTTTTCGATCATGCCGTCAAAGGCAAGCCTCATAGATGCCCCAAGCCCTATCAGCAGACAGCTGAAAGCAATGATGGCTATAGTAACCAGGACACGCGCTTTGTCATCCTTCATGTTTCTTATGATCAGTCTGGAGTACAGAGATCCTTTGTGAGAAACTTTCCTAGTCTTCTTCGGCTTGTTATCACTCTTCCTGAGCACCGTGCCCTTCATCAGCACTGAAGCCGGGCTTCTCAGTATATCCGTACATGCGATTAGAGAAGCAATGACAGTGACCGCCGTGATCATCAGACATGCTATAACAGTGATCCTGACTGTGATGATGCTGCGAGCCGCTCCGAACGGGTACATACCCGTATTCGCGTACATTTTATGTATGAAATTGGCCAGCAGATAAGCGCCGATCACGCTCAATATGCTTCCAATGACCGCTGCCGAAACACCGAACATCAGGTACTTCTTCGCCACCTCGGTCTTAGTGAAACCGAACGCTTTGGCAGTACCGACCAGAGTCTTCTGTTCATCTATAATTATCGCCAGTGTAGAGAAGCATACGACTGCCGTGATGATCAGGAACAGCATGCCGAATACTACCGCCATCATGTTAACGCCGCTCAGGTTGCTGCTGATATCAACATAGCCGGAATTAGCTCTCCGGTCAAGGACTATCCACGTGCATTCGATATTATCGACTTCAGCCCTGGCTTCGTCGAGCTTCTTCTCTGCGAGCTCCCTGTTCTCAGCCAGAAGAGCTTTCGCCTCTTCCAGCTTGGCCTCATACTTTCTCTTTTCGGCGTAGTACGTGTTCCAGCCTGCTGCGATCTGTCCCTCGGCTTCGGCCTTCATAGACTCGGCAAGCTGCTTGCCGTCTTCAAGCTCGGCCTTCTTCTTGTTCAGCTCTTCTATACCTTTACTGAGATAGCTTTCGAGATTGGCAATCAGCTGTTCGTCTTCCTTAAGCTTTTTCTCAATATTGGCTATTTCCTTTTCTGTTGCTGCGAGCTTGTTCTCTCCCTCACGGACAGCTTCGATAACTTCAGTGATAGAATTCATCGCATCGTTGATCGTATCCCTTACACTCTCGTATGTCAGAGTTCCGTCAACCATGCCCTGGACGGCATCCATGAATCCGTCATATCCGATGGCATTAAGCGTCTCAACGAGATCCATGATTTCGACGCCTGTATAGTCCTGTATCTTCTCAAGGAGCTTCTGGACATCAGGATCACCGATGATATCAGATGCTTTCCTTATGATGTCCTTTTTATTCTCCAGAAGCTGCCCGAGCTCCTTTATGGCGTTATCTATATCCTGAGGATCTGCGTTATCTTGGATCAGCTTATCGATATCTGCGACCTTATTCTTTACATCCACGGCAAAATCATAGAGTTCATCCATCTTCTGTTTGCCGCCGAACTTCCTGATCGTATCTTCGACCAGCGTCTTCTTCTCAGCATACTCTTTCCTGATCTTATTCAGCTTTTCCTGGGTAGCCTTATATTCATTTTTCTTCTCAGCCAGCAGATTCCTGCCATACTCGGCCAGACTCTCATATTCGGCAATCTTCTTCTCGATCTCCGCTTTTTTCTCGTAGGCTTTTTCCTGCTCTTTTTCCAGCTGTTCTTGCGCCTCATTCAGTTTCTGGCTTCCCCTGGCAAGCTGGGCTGCAAGCTCCGCCTCACCCGAATCGATTTCGCCCTGGGCTTTTTCAAGCTCAGCTTCAGCCTTGGCCCATTCTTTATCGATCTTATCGTTGGCCTCTTTCTTCATTTCATTGGCGCGGTCTTCAGAAAGCTCGCCCGTCATTTCCTCAAGCGTGCCCTTCAGGCCAGCCACTTTATCGAAGTATTCATCAGTGAAGATATCTGCGCCGTCAGCCAGAGCAGTCCTGATGAAAACGCTTGTGAACAGACCTCTCGTTGCCTCATCGTTATATGCGGACAAAGGCAGAATAACGACGTTCGTGGACATACGTCTCAGGAAATCCGGGTGATGTCCGAGACCTGTAACAGTAAATTCTTTATTATAAAGCGGCCTTTCTCCGCTCTCTTCCTTCGCTTCTGAATTACCCTCGTCTATTGAGGAAGACTTGATCTCGCTGAAGTCCGGTTCCGTTGAATCAGACATAGCCATATCAAGACCTGCGAGGGACAGCTTCACTTTATCACCTACCCTGATGCCTGCAGTTTCGGCAAGATCCTCCGCGATCATGCACTCATCTCTCTTTGTCGGATAAGTACCGTCTGTCAGGTCCGGAACACTGACCTCCCTGGTAAGTGAAACGACTGTGACTTTGGACTTGGCATCACCGGCCACAAGTGACCCGTCAGTCTGAATCACTCCTTCTGCCGCAGTAACGCCATCTATGGCCCTGATCTTGTCGATATTGGCCTTGCTGATACCGACCGAAGAGATCATCTCAAAATCCTTGAAATTGTGATTCTTGTAATATTCATCCGTCTTCTCGCTCAGGCCGGCACCCATGTAGCTTGTGGTGAACATCCCGCCAAGTCCGAGCATAACAACAAGGCACAGGGACAGATAAGACACTATGCGTTTGCGAATATTCCTTATTGCATCCTTAAATTGCGTTTTCTTCATCTCGTTTTACCAGACGAGGTCTGCCGCTTTATGCGGGTGCAGATTGACTCTGGCGCTCGATATCTTCCCGTCTCTCAGCTTGATGACCCTGTTGGCCATTTTTGCTATCTCCGGGTTGTGCGTTACCATCAGGACCGTCGTCTTCTGCTCTCTTACTATCTCCTCGATTACGCTGAGGACTTTGACTGATGTATCGTAGTCGAGCGCAGCTGTCGGCTCATCCGCAAGGATTATCTTCGGCTTCTTGACCAGAGCTCTTGCGATTGAGACTCTCTGCATCTGCCCGCCGCTAAGCGCCGACGGGAGATGGTCTGCTTTGTCCTCAAGGCCAACCATTTTCAAAGCCTCCCCGGAATCCATCGGGTCGTCAGCGATCTCTCCAATAAACTCTATATTTTCGTAAGCCGACAGATTCGGCATGAGATTATATGACTGGAAAATGAAACCGACGTATTCCCGGCGATATCTGGTCAGCTCATCCTCTGAAGGATCTGACATGTCTTTGCCCTCGACCAGGAGCTTGCCGCTTGTCATTTTGTCCATTCCGCCAATGATGTTGAGCAAAGTACTCTTGCCGCATCCGCTTTCGCCAAGGACTACCATCAGCTCGCCCGGAAAAACATCAAGGTTGACGCCCTTCAGGACCTGGCGTATCTCTTCACCATTCTGGAACTCCTTGATGACATCACGAACTGTGACGACCGGCTGTCTGTCCTCAAACGGCCTGAATTCAAAGCCTTTATCATCAATATCAAGTGCCAGGATCGCGCAGCAGTTCTCACACAGCCTGGCATCATCGTCAGTATAATCACCTGTCTCTTTGCCGGACAGAATCATGCAGCCCAAAGTATGCTGAGGAGTCCTGATCGGAACGGCCAGGATGCTCTCATCCGTGATCACGGGTCCGTCTGCACCGGCTAACCGAACTCTTCCGGCCTCAGAAGAATTGTAATTTCTGGCCTCGCTGGTCAAAACCACTTCGCCCGCGACACCCTCGCCAAGAGCCGCGCTCTCACCGATAGTATCCGCTGTATTCGATTCGATCAAAGCGATCACTCTCTCGCTCTGAGTATCCAGCATCCATATCGAGCCCTGATTGCTGCCTGTGGCGTCGCGCAGTATATCCAGGCAGGAAGAGAGTGCCTTCTCAAGCTGATCAGCGTTATGGAGCTCGTCCATAACCTGCCATATTGTCTGAACATAAGTAGTATCCATCGTGATCTCCCGTTTAGAGGTTGTTTTCAGTTGCTTCTTTTATAATAGCATGTCTTGTGTCCTCTGTAGTCTTATTGTTTTGGATCCGGTGGCCAAAAGCAGGTTTCCGCCGCCTTCTGCAGGCACGAAAAAAGCCCGAGATCATCCGGATCTCAGGCCAGAAGCTGATCACAACATCGTCTTGATTTTATCGACAATTCTGTCCAGATCTGATCTGTGCTCAAGCTCATGGTTCAGGTTGATCGCCTGACTGACATTATCTGTGATCAGTCCATCGACCTCAGTGCACAGGAAGTGCTTCTGAGAGTCCTTCTCATTAGCAGTCCACACAAGGACCTTCTTTCCTTCTTTGTGGATGGCGTCTATTGCATCTTTAGTCGCTGATTCTTCCTCTAATCCGAGATAATCACAATTAAGCTTTGCTGTTTTGCCGAATGAAGCGAATGTCAGGAAGCCGGTCTGTATTTCAGGATAGTTGGTCTCAATGTAATCGATCAGATCATATTTCAGGGATATCAGAACGCACTGATCCTCCATATGGTATTGCTTGACGATTCTGACAGCATCGTCTGCCATCTGCTTGTCTGCTGTATTTCCTTTCAGCTCTGTGAAGAGGATCAGCCTGTCCTTGCTTGTGCTGAGCATCTCTTCATATGTCGGGACCGGATCACCACCGACAGACAGCATTTTGACTTCTTTCAGAGTCATCTCTTCCGGTTTCCGGCTTTCGTCTGCAACCCTCGCGAAGTCGCCGTCATGATTCACTACATAGTATCCGTCCTTAGTCCTCTGGATATCTATCTCGCTTCCGTAAGCACCTGCTTTCCATGCGGCTTTAAGCCCCGACTCAGTGTTTTCGTTTCCTTCATTTCCTCCGCCACGGTGGGCGATGACTTTTACATCCGTATCTTCAGGGAACACCTGATCAAAGTTATCTGTCATAAAGTAAACACCGGCCAGCATAACGGCAGCGCCTATGACTGCTGCTATTTTATGAGCTGTGTGACTCTCTTTTTCTCTGGCTGCAAACTCGTATCTGCGGCCCTGCTTATATGAGTAATACAGTTGAGTCATCTTTAACAAGTACAGAGGAGTGCTGAACAGATCAGCAAGTACTGAGATCACTGCACCTGTAACAACGACGAAAACTGTCAGCGCGCGTCTGACTGACGCCGGAAGTGAAAGTACGGCGATCAGCCTGAGCGGAATGTAGAGGAAGACTATCGCTACAAGAGCAAGTATTATCGCTGCAACCAGGATGAACAGTAAATTCTGCTTCAGATAATCTTTCCAGTTTGCTTCGATAAGTTTTCTGGACTTCCTGCTCGCCTTCTGGATAGACATATTGTCAATGATCATGCCGTGCAGGATGAAAAGATTAGCTATTCCTATGGAAAGAAAAATCAGAGCGACGATTCCTGCCAGGGTGGAGTACAGAACAGAGCTTTCAATAAATGAAGAAATGAAAGTCGGAATGTACAGACCTTCTGTCAGGGATATCGAAACACCGACACCGATGATCGGGGCGATAAGTGCAATATAAAGCGATACTGCTATCCCGCGAAGATTGAAGAACTTTCCTATTGATAAAAAGCCTTCCCTGATACATTCGATAAGCGACACCTTCTTGCCGGTCAGTATCTGTCTGCTGAGCACGATCTTGGAATTAAGGTCGAATGCCACATAGATGAACAGTGAAATCAACCCCAGTAACAGGATAGCCAGCCCCTGCCATGTCGTAAACAGAAATTTCCAGTCGCCGGATGTCACGGCAACTCTTCCGCTGCTCCTGAGCAAAGCCTGGAAGATCCGGCCCAGCAGGAAAATCCAGATCGAAATAAAGATCTTGGTAGCGATCTGATAGTTGAAGATTTCCGGCAACGCCTCAACATAAGGCTTCATCTTTTGTCTGAGCTGCTTAATGATCCCCATTTTCCCCCTCAATTGACTTTAACTGACCGATATTCATATTGTCTGAAACTTATGCGGTAATGATACATTCTCTTCATTTTCCTATCAACATCCGCTCTGAAATAAGCAATGCAGGCCTTCAATATGGGCATAGTATATATGCTTTGGGTTCAACCAGGAGCGAGCGACGCCGTCAACAGACGCCGGGAACTTCAGCTCCTGAGAGCGTCGGTCGGGAGTCAGTCAGATGGACTGAAGACAGGAATCGGCATATTCTGTCTACACCATCAACCTTTTTTTCCAGTTTTTCTCCTTTCAGCCCGGCAGTGAGTATCTCAGGGTCCTGACTGACCGCTGCTATGACAGCAGCATGGTCTGCCAGCTGCTCCTCCATCAGCTGCCGCTGCTGCTCATCCACTTTATTGAGCACTATGTATACCGGCTTACCGAAGGATCTACCCATTTCAGTTATTTTCCCGGCAAGCTGTACAGACTCATATGACGGATCTGCGATCATAAGGATCGCATCCGCAAAACGGTCAATGCCGCGCCCGAAGTGCTCCACCCCGGCCTCAGTATCAACGATAGCGACTTCATCATCACGAAGTTTCAGATGCTCCAGAAAAGTCTTAGTCAAAGTTCCCATGGCGCAGGCGCAGCCTTCTCCGGCATCTGCTATCTTACCGGTCGCCATAAGCCGGACAGACCCGTCCGTTGACATGTATGCCCCGGGAATATCCTCAAGATGCCATCCGCCCGCGAATACATCCTGCGCGCCTTCCTCATATATGCCTTTCTTATGCCCGAAAAAGTGCGTGAAATCTTCCGGAAGTTCAAGTCCGAGCTGCCTGTGCAGACCGAAGTTGGATTCATCTGAATCAACGACCAGCACTTTGAAGCCACGTTCTGCATATGCTCTTGCAAGAAGTGCTGATATCGTGCTTTTGCCGCTTCCGCCTTTTCCGCAAATAATCAGTTTCATAATTCAATGTCTCCCTCTGAAAAAGCTGATGGATGATTCCGTCTCATACTAATCTGAGCATCTGACCTTTATTACTGGCCGGACTGCAAGTGAGTTATCGACATCGTTGCCCATCAGATCCGCTGATTCTCCAAGTATATATACTGCTTCGTCCTGCTCTTTTCCAGGCGACCTCAGCCACCAGTTGACGCCGCATTTCCTGATATCGTCGCTGACGGTTTTTGATTCGGAATATGTGAACAGATAGACTTTGTCATCGGTGTCATTTCCGCAGTCCATTTCATAGCGAGAATCATCTTCAACGAATGTGTTATGTGTGGTTATGATCGCAGCCTTCTCTCCGTCAGAGAATTTGCTGTTATAGAAATCCTCATTGAGCCATCTGCGCAGAGTGCAGTTCTCCCAGGTGACATCCGTTTTGTCCTCATTGTATGGCATCTCTGCAACCGGTCCCTGACAAAGCAGCGTGCATACACCGTCCGTTTTGTCTGTTACATACCAGGTATATCTGCCGAAAGCCACCACATCACCAGCCTGCGCACCGGATAGCGCTGTCAGCTCAGCCGCCTCTTCCCCGGGAGTTCTGTTTATGCCCGACGGGACAGCATCATCCGCAAAACTAAGATTCAGCGCAGGACGGATGGCTCCGTAGTAATTGCCCGCAACATCTCCGGTGAGATCGATCCTGTTTTTCCCATCACTGTTGTTACCAACATATGCCACATAGCTGTCATTCACGCCCGGCGACCTGAGCCACCACCACTGGTTATCCATTTCATGCCAGTAGCCGCATTCCAGCACCTTGCTGTCAAGCGCATTTGCCTCATCCACACTCAGCAGAAAGATATAATCATCTGTATCGTTTCCGCCCGGAGTGCCGTATTCACTGTTGGCAGGATTAAGGTTGTGCGTCTTTGCTATCAGTGCTTTTTCCTCTTCGGTGAAAGTGTTGTAGAACTTCTCATTAAGCCAGGCTCGTGAAGTGGATTTGTCCCATGTATTGGTTGCCTGATACTCTGCTTTGCGAAACGGCATCTTTATCACTGGCTTTTCGGTCAAAAGCGTGCAGCCCGTCTCCGTTTTGGCTGTAACGTACCACCTGATATCGCCGAATACAACGACATCCCCCACAGATGCTTTCGATAGTTCCACTGCGTCCTGAGGGGATTCATGATGTGAAGCACCGCAGCCGGATAATAATAGTGTAATGGCAATCACTGCAGCTGCCGAAATAACAAGCATCATTTTTTTCATCGTCCTTTTCCTCATCAAATCTCCGTACCTGACAGGTTTTTATCATTTACATGTGAATAATATATATGTTTTGGGCCATAACTCATTATAAGATCCCAGTCCCTTTGAAGAGCCGGATTGTTTTCATATGCAGCCAGGTATTCAATTGGCTCAAGATCGCCGGCAAAACAATTGCCGTCATCAAGAACAACCGAAATGCTGTCTTTGCTGTGACTTGGAGTATGGATTATCTCGCCGCTTATGCCGATGCCTTGAAGGAATTTCCGGCTCTTTGCACAGCTTATCCTGACAGCATTCTTCTCATCAATTGGTGTGTAACCAAGATGCTTTTCCCTGGCAAATATTTCATCAGAGAAGTGTACAGCATCCTGCTGCACGTCAACTATCACGAGCCTGACACCCAGATTCTGCAGATCGCCTATTATCCCCATATGATCAGGATGGTAGTGCGTAGCGATCACACATGAAATCTCACGGATAGATATACCCGCAGACTTTATTGCCCTGAAGAACCCGGACAGCGTACCTGCATAATCAGTATCGATAAGCAGGCCGCCATGCTCTCCATTCAGGAAGTAAGTATTCGTATTACCATATCTCAATATCTGCATCATTTTGTGATATCAAACTTTCGAAAAACTACTGTTTCTTTATTATTTCGTCATAACAAACGTCCCCATCAGACAAGTCTGAATATGTCAGTCAGTTGCCGATACAAGCATTACTACATATCTGTTTAATGACTTATCATAGACGGTCCA
>CADABZ010000008.1 GCA_902786355.1 uncultured Eubacteriales bacterium | reverse complement strand
TATATGGAGTCTGGCTCGTTGCCAGAAATAGAGGAGATAAACTTCACTAGCTCAGACAACAAATCCCCCATCGTGAACTGCGACCCGCCAAGAGGGCAATAGAAATGGGGGATTATTTCGTGCAAACAATATCCAGCTGCTCACAGGAACTTGACCAGCTTCTGCTCTTCGCAGACTGCGATGCTTAGCTTCTTGGTTCCATGTGAATCAAATCTTATAGTTACAACGTCGTTATACAATACGTTGGATACGCTCCACCACTCAAACCCTTGGAATTCCAAGGGTTCTTTTTTATATAAAGCAGCAGGAATTCCCCGTACGTATTCAAGTGAGTCCATACTCTGTAGAGAGCGTGCTGCTCGATTATTATCATTTGATTGTGGTATACTTTTTGATAATTGGATGCCGCTGATAATCGAAGAACAGGGGCTGAAACTATGTTCATCAGAGAAGAGAAAAGAGGAAGTATAATACTGCAGGTAATTATGCTCTTCACTATGTGTGTTTTGCTGACCGGCCTGCTTACTTATGCAACAGAATACTTTCGCGCGAGCCAGAATGTTAAAGATCAGATAGAAAGCCTTGCGGCACAGACTGCAAGGGAAGTTATTCTTGCTGCAGAAGAGTATCCTGCACATGAGTGGCTGCTTGGTTACTGGCATGACCATGCTGATGAACTGGATATCGAATATGATGCAGACTTCACCGCAGAATCGAAGACAGCAGAGAAGGCTCGGATTCTCGCAGAACATAATCCTGATCTGCAGCTTAGATATGCTGAAACAGATGAGATAATAAAAATGTCAGCTGAAGACCAGAAGCTGTACGCAGAGATAATCTATTCCTGGCTGATTACAAGGATCAATCAGATCAAGCAGGTCTGCAGCCCGGATTATCTCTTCTGTGTGCGCACCGAAGCCCCGTATGACAGACAGTTTTTTATGTTCAGCGCTGCTGATCCCGGGGCTGAAAGGGGCACGGAATACGAGCAGGTATACACACTCGGAGTTACTGTCAGCGTAGACAAGAGCCAGCAGGATGCGATGCAGAGCGCTGTTAAGAACCAGTCCTACATTGCTGATGCCGGCAGCTATGTTGATTACTACTTCATAATGGATACAATAGATGGCCATGACTACCTTGTGGGCATGACATTTGATCTTGCTGCCGTCACGACTGCGGTCGAACAGCAGCGCAGCAGCCGGTCGGTTACCGCGATGGTGTATCAGATAATACTGTCTGTTATTTGCGCTATTGCTATTATGCTTGTCGTCCTTCGCCCGCTTAAAATCATACAGGTAAGCATCAGACAGTACAAAGACGAAAAAGACAGCGGTAAAGTACGAAACCTGCTGGAACACATCAATATGAATAATGAGATCGGAGAACTGTCCAATGATGTAATTGAAATGACAGCTGAAATCGATGACCACCTTGACTGGATCAGCCGCATAACTGCAGAGAGAGAACGCATCGGAGCAGAACTTGGACTGGCAACTGATATACAGCGGTCAATGCTTCCGCACGCTTTTCCTCCGTTTCCTAACCGCAGTGAAATGGATCTATACGCTCTCATGGAGCCTGCGAGAGAGGTTGGAGGAGATTTCTATGACTTCTTCATGGTCGATGACGATCATCTGTGTCTTGTCATTGCCGATGTATCCGGCAAGGGAATCCCGGCGGCATTGTTTATGATGATATCCAAGATAATTATCAAGAGCTGTGCAATGCTTGGGGAAGGCCCTGCAGGGATTCTCAGAAAGACTAATGAAGCCATCTGTGAAGATAATCAGACCGAGATGTTTGTAACTGTCTGGGTGGGCATACTTGAACTGTCTACAGGTATTCTCAAAGCTGCAAGCGCAGGGCATGAGTATCCGGTCATCAGACACCCGGGCAGCAGGTTTGAACTGTACAAACACCAGCATGGATTTGTCATCGGTGGTCTTGAAGACATGGAGTACACTGAATATGAAGTGCAGATGCAGCAGGGATCTGAGATATTTGTCTATACTGATGGCGTACCTGAGGCCTCAGATGCAGAAAACAATATGTTCGGAATACAGCGTATGCTTGCATCGCTCAATGAGACAACTGATGCCTCGCCGGAAATTATTATAAGACATGTCAGGCATTCAATAGATATGTTCACACGCGACGGAACACAGTTTGACGACCTGACGATGCTATGCATCAGATACAATGGAAAAGAATAAAACATATACAATACATATTTCTGCTGAGGCTGACTTCGATGATAACCTTCCGCTCGAAATCAACCGATATATCATGACTTCCTTCCAGTCATTTTCTTGCGGCAATCTCGTTCCGACGGCTCTGAAGGACCATCCGAACGTTACGCTGATCGGTAAAACCAGCGGAGGCGGAAGCTGTGTTGTCCGTACATGCACGAGCGCAAGCGGAACGATCTTCACCATTTCCAGTCCGATCCAGATCAGCACGCTCAAGAACGGATCACTATATAATGCTGATCAGGGCGTTGTTCCTGATTTCACCATCAGCAAGTACGATACTTTCTACGATCGTAAAAACAGGTCTTATATTCAGAAGGAGAACACATGAAATTTCACTATGCAGGAAAATACAGCGGCAATCCGGATGACATCCCTTGTCTGGATCATGAGCCGGGAGCAGTGCAGTTTAAGGAAGCTAAGGATCCAAAACAGCTCAGCGGGATAATGACCATAATTTCAGTCGCAATAATATTCTTTTTCTTTATTCTGTCGTGCATAAGAGCCCGGGATGTTGTCTTCAGCTATGCAGGAGTCTTTCTGTATCTTCTGACGATCATTCCCCATGAGTTACTTCACGCTATATGCTTTAAAGATGATGTGTATATGTTTCATGATCTGAAGCATGGAATGGTGTTCATGGCGGGCCCGGAGAGGATGAGCAAAGGTCATTTCATATTCAAATGCTTGCTTCCGAGTATCGTGCTTGGCCCGTTCATCATTTTCTGGATAAATCCGAAACTCACTGTGCTGGCAACACTGGGCATGCTTGGAATAGCGACTGCTGCAGGTGATTTCTATAATGTGCGTAATGCATTGCGCCAGGTGCCGAAAGGAGCCAGAATATACCAGCACAAATACGAGACATTCTGGTATATGCCTGAGAAATAAAAAACTGGCTCGATCGTATCCGTTTACCTGATCGGGCTGGACTATATAAGTATTATGGAGAAAAAATAATGATTTTTGCAGCACTCGCACAATTCGCTGTGTGTTTTTTGATTCTGGCCTGGGTACTCAACAAAAAGACCGGAGAACCTTATTCCAGGAAAGCAGTCATCAAGTTCGTATTATTCGGCGCACTGGGTGTGATCCTGTGGTTCTGCCTGTCACTGGTACTGCCTATTAAGGAAGACACATTCTTTGGCATGAACCCGATCGTCAGCGGTTTCCTGACGGCACTGATCACTGCATCGCTGACCGAAGAGATCATCAAATACATCGTGTTCCGTCTTGCAATAGGGAAGAACCGGGAAGTTGTCTCCTGGCTGGATGTGATCATAGCAGCGATCGCTGTTGGTATTGGATTCACTCTTCTGGAGGATATGACTTATCTGTTCGACGGTGCCGGAACTATTATCCGGGCGATCCTGCCGGGTCATATCCTGTTCCAGGGAATCATGGGATATTATTACGGTAAAGCCCGTGTCACTGGACAGTCCAAGTATCACGTATTGTCACTGCTAGTACCTATTCTGGTTCACACAGTGTTCGACATGTTTATCATAGGACTCATGTCGGTTGTCGGCAGCACTAAAGATCTGGCGGGCTTAACTGCGGATCAGCTGTCAAACCTGCCATACTACAACTATCTTATCCCGATGGTGATCGGTGCCGCTGTGGCTATGATAGGTACCCTCATCGCACTGATCCTGTTTCTCAGAAAAGTTGGTGTATGGAGCAGGAACGGAGAAAAACAGGAACTGCTGCAGTAGCAATAAGTTTGTACATTAGTATCGTGACTCCTTTGGACAATATAATGAATAAAACAATTATTTTAAGAAAGGGAAGAAAGATACGATGGACAGGCTAGAAGCTTCGAAGCTCAGGGATCTTCTGAAAGAAACAAAATTAAAAACCAGAACAGAAAAGTACGTAGTTAAGAAGGATGAAGTGCGAAGATGAGTATCAACCAACGAAAGGGATGATCATAGCTGTGTGTATAGCTATGAAACTCGGATTTGATGAGTCACTGGACTTGCTGAAGAAATCATCGTTTCGGTTACAGGAAACCTCACCGATTGATTCGGTGTATTTAAAAATACTAGAATACGAAGGCCTCTATAGCGTACATGATTGGAATAGTATCCTCCAAGATATAGGAGTGAAGCCTCTCGGCTGCGTGCGGAAACCTGACGGCACTAAATAGATGGTCTTACCCCATTTTACCCCTGACTTACCCCAAATGCTTCAGACGATGCTAATACATGCACATTTGAAGCATATAAAGTGGTCTGTGCTATTCCAGACATGGTATTGGAAATGGTCGATTTTTTAAATCGACTTCCCGTAGGCGACTTTAAAATCCACTCCCTGTAATGAAGCCGGAAGGCAAGGGCGGAGCTCAGAAGAAGGAGACCGTCAAGATCGATTTCAGCAAGGTAGAGATCGAGCCGCTGTTCGAAGAATTCGTAGATTTCGACACCTTCAGCAAGTCGGATTTCAGAGTTGTTAAGATCAAAAACTGCGAAGAAGTTCCTAAGTCAGACAAGCTCCTGAAGTTCACACTGAACGACGGAACGGGCGAAGAAATGCTCAACCTCCTGCTCGTAGACGACCGGATCCCTGCAGGAGCTAAGCTGTACTAGATGTGAGGTGGCACGAGCGAAGCGATGTGAGGTGGCACGAGCGAAGCGAGTGACGGAGCCCTGACATCAACTAGATGTGAGGTGGCACGAGCGAAGCGAGTGACGGAGCCCTGACATCAACTAAAGCCGGGTCTGACGAAGCGAGGCAGACTGCCGAAGCAAAATGATATGATAAACAAAGGACGCGATTTGCCGATTAATGCAGGTCGCGTCTTTTTAGTGTATACTTAAATGTAACTACTATAATTTCTCCGCGAAGAGCGACGGCTGGCCGGGCGGCTCGCTAGTATAAAGATCCATTTTTCCGACAGCTATGAGGATTCGGTTTATACGGAGAAGGATGTCGATCAGCTGTACTCCGAAATCGAAAAGGATGTGAACGAAACAATACATGGATCGGAGTCCTGATACTGACTGTCAGACGCGACTTACATCATACTGTAAGCCGCGTCTGTTTTTATTCCCTGAAAGTCCGGAATGTTTCCGGAGCTGAAATGCTATGCTTTTATTCATAAAAGTGTGGATTTTAGACAGCAATAGTCGTATACTATACGAGTGCGCGGAGATCAGAACCGCTGAAATACAGATAATAACTGAATACTGAAAAAGATATTATTAACTAAAGGAGAACAATAAAATGACAAAAGCTGAATTCATCGAAAAGTTTGCAGAGAAGACTGGCTTCTCAAAGAAGGACGCAGCAGCTGCTGTTGACGCATATCATGCAGTTATCTCTGACGCTATGAAGGCTGGCGAGAAGATCGTTATCCCTGGCGTTGTAAAGATCGAAGTAAAAGAGCAGGCTGCAAGAACAGGCCGCAACCCTCAGACTGGTGAGGAGATGCAGATCGCTGCTAAGAAGGCTATCAAGGCTAAGTACTCTGATAAGCTTCTCGGTTGATCAATATCTGAGAAACACAGGACAGGACAGAACTGATTGAGGCTCTGTCCTGTTTTTTGTTATAATAACCTGGATAAAAACAGTACAAGAGCGGGAGCGTTATGGGAGCGACAGTTATATTTCCGATGACACTGCTGACGCTGTTCTATGTAGCTGTCAATCTGCTGGTATGGGTCGGTGTCAGGAATAAAAATATGACGATGGGGACAAGAGTCACCATCGGGATTTTTTATGGCCTCCTCTCTATACTTGCCACTCACTTCGGTGTTGATTATGGCAGTATGATCCTCAATGTGAGGGACCTGGCGCCAATGTCTGCAGGTCTGCTCTTCGATCCGCTGTCAGGCATAATAGCCGGCATCATCGGCGGTGCCGAGCGCTACATAGCAGGAACATACTGGGACATCGGATCCTTTACAAGGCTGGCATGCAGCATATCCACCTGCCTGGCGGGTTTCCTGGCCACATTCCTCAATGTATATATCTTCAAAGGCAAGAGACCTCTGGCGCTGTATGCTATGTGGATGGGAGCCCTGATAGAAGCCTTCCATATGTATGTGGTGCTTATTATCAACAGCGGTTTCGATTATATGATCCAGACCAACGCTGCGTGGCAGACGGCTCAGAATACGATGACTCAGATCGGCGAGGACATCGCAGAGGCATACAAAAACAGAAACGCAGACAGTAATGGCTCCGGAGTGATATTTCAGAATATCGGAAGCTTCGGAGAGTACTATATAGTAGACAGAAGCGGAGGTGCAGTTTCATTAGCAGGCGATGATGACGCCGTGCTGCCTGACTATGTCCGGAAGATCGTCGGATCTCATTCACCGGGAGGCTTTTTCACTGCTGATGTAGACAAAATCAAAATGCTCTGCATGATAAGGACTCTTGATGAAAATGCCGAACTTGTGCTGCTTATACCTGAACTGGAGGTATACAAAGAGCGGGATGAAAAGCTGTATGAAAGCATCTTAAGCGACATTGTGATCTTCGGAGTCATATACATCCTGATCACTCTCCTGGTACGGATAATAGTAGTAGATAAGCTGTACAAGGTGAACTCATCACTCAGAAAGATAACCGGAGGAGATCTAGACGAGACTGTATCTGTGTACAGCTCATATGAGTTCGCTTCTCTTTCGCACGATATCAATCAGACAGTCGATGCTCTCAAGGGCTACATAAAGGCTGCAGAGCAGAGGATCGAGCAGGAGCTGATACTTGCGCGCACTATCCAGCTGTCCGCACTGCCGAAAATCTTCGATTTCCGGCATAAGGAATTCGATATATATGCATCGATGGATCCTGCAAGGGAAGTAGGAGGGGACTTCTATGACTTCTTCTTCGTGGATGCTGACAAGCTCGCACTTGTGATCGCCGATGTTTCCGGAAAAGGTATACCTGCAGCTCTCCTGATGATGCGCGCCAAGACCACTATCCGGAGTCTGGCTGAGACAGGAAACAGTCCTGCTGATGTCATGAAGAGGACGAACAGAGAGCTGTGCGAAAACAACGACGCAGGAATGTTCGTTACTGTCTGGATCGGAGTGATAGATCTGCTGACCGGTAATATGGAATGTGTCAATGCCGGACATGAGTATCCGGCGGTCAAGCCGGCTGGCGGAGAATACGAACTGTTCAGGAGAAAGCATCATCCGCCTCTGGGAGTCATGGAGGATATCAGCTATACCTCTTATGAGGTGAAACTTGATCCGGGAGACTGCCTCTTCGTCTATACTGACGGCATCCCTGAAGCGACTGACAGTAACGAGGAGCAGTACGGAACCAGCCGGATGCTGAAAGCACTCAATGACAGCAGGTATTTCTCTCAGAAGGACATGCTCGACGCAGTTAGGGCGGATGTAGAGAGATTCGCCGGCGACACAGAGCAGTTTGATGATATGACTATGATCGGGATCCGTTATAACGGAAAGAGATCCTGATATATTATTCCAGCCAAAAACCGCCTGTTTGAATGCAGGCGGTTTTGTTTATCTCAGCTATTGTAAGCGGGTGGACCGCTGGTGTGATCAGTCAGCATCGAGACCGTTTTTGATGCGGTTTTCTGCGAAGTTGGTAGCGATAACACCTTCAGGTACTCCTGTAGCCTTGGATTCTTCAAGCATTCTGTATACGACGTTGTAGATGTTGTGTACCTGCTTGAGGACGTTCTCCTTGTCATATGTTGTGAATGCTTCCTGACCGGCGTTGATAACTCCTCCGCCGTTGATGATGAAGTCAGGAGCGTACAGGATCCCGCGGGCCTTGAGAGCTTCACCGGCAGCATCATCATAGATAACATTGTTAGCTGCACCGGCGATAGCCTTGCACTTGAACTGAGGGATGGTCTTAGGATTGACGACTGCTCCGAGAGCGCAAGGTGAGAAGATGTCGCACTCTACGCCATAGATCTCATCTTTGCCTACCTCAACAGCACCGAGCTCTTCTACAGCATATTTCATCGCTTCGCGGTTGGTGTTGTTGCTGACGATCAGCTTTGCACCTGCAGCGTGAAGCTTTTTGGCAAGATCCATACCTACCTTGCCGAGACCCTGAACAGCAATTGTCATGCCTTCAAGACTGTCAGATCCATTCATGAACTGTGCTACAGCGCGGATACCGTCGAATACTCCGATAGCTGTAAATGGCGACGGGTCGCCGGAAACATCTTCGCGGCCTACTACGTACTGTGTAGTGCGGAGCATGTATTCAGCATCCTTTGTGTCGGTATTTACGTCTTCAGCAGTATAGTACTTGCCCATGAAAGAGTTTACAGCTTCACCGAATGCTTCAAACATAGCTTCTGTCTTCTGCGATGGGTGAGCGATGATAACGCCCTTAGCTCCGCCAAGAGGCATTCCTGCAGCAGCATTTTTGTGGCTCATGCCGCGTGAGAGGCGAAGTACGTCGAACAAAGCTGCTTCTTCACTCTCATATGGCCACAGACGGCAGCCGCCGACAGCAGGGCCGAGGTTGGTGTTATGAAGAGCGATAATAGCCTTGAGGCCTGCTTTCTCATTGTTGAAGTAAGCTACCTGCTCGTGTCCGAATGTGCGGATCATTTCAATGTTGGTCATCTTGATTGTCCCTCCCGATTAATCAGATTTTTTACTCACTAACAAAAATAAAACTAAGCGTCAAAATTGTCAAGAACAGATAAAAACTAATCAATGTTTTGTAAAAAAATACAAAATCGCATGTCTATTTCTGCATGATTCAGAGTCTGCAGCCTGCTTCTGTAATGATCCTGTTCACCATTTCGGTGATGTTCTCTCTCCTGGTGGCCAGATTGATCCTTATGAAGGAACCGCTCTTATCTCCTCCGAACCATGAACCATAGTCGAATGCCAGTCTGCATTTGTCCTGCATGAAAGGCTGTATCTCCTCAGGAGAGAAATAATAGCTGAAATCCGCCCATGCAAGATATGTAGCTTCGAGCGGAGTCATTACCACATGCGGAAGATGAAGAGCGAACTGTTCTTTAATATACTCATAGTTTCCGCAGATCACTTCTCTGATCTCAGTGAGCCACTCTTTTCCGTATCTGAATGCAGCCTCAGATACGATGTAGCCCATAGGATTTCCCATGTTGAGCCTGAGACCTGTCATGAACCTGTCCCACTCAGCCCTGACTTCAGGGTTTCTGATAACAACGAATGAGTTGCGGAGACCTGCAATGTTGAAAGTCTTCGAAGCAGAGGTGAACATTATCAGACGGTCGTTTTTCGCGGCCAGACTCATTGTCGGGGTATGAACAGATCCGTTGAAAACAAGGTCGTGATGTATCTCATCGGATATAACAGCAACGCCATGCTTTCTGCATATCTCCAGAATATGGCTGATCTCATCTGCTGACCATACACGGCTGACAGGATTGTGAGGTGAGCAGAAGATGAAGGCCTTGACATCCTCGCTTATGATCCTGTTTTCAAAATCCTCAAAATCTATATAATACCTTCCTTCGCGGTTTACCAGCTCAGAGCATACGAGCCTGCGGTCATTGTTGGTGACAGCATGGAGAAAAGGATAATAGACAGGGGTGGTGACGATAACTGCGTCGCCCGGGCTGGTAAGCACCTGGAGTGCAAAATTGAAACCGCAGACGACCCCCGGAGAATATCTGATCCACTCACGTTCCACACTGAGACCATGCTCGTTCTTTTCCCATTCAATGAAGGAATCATAGTAACTGTCAGGGATGACATAGTATCCATAGATCCCGGTCTTTATGTAATCGGTGATCGCGCCGGTTATGTGACTGTCGACGCGGAAATCCATATCCGCGACCCACAGAGGAAGCAGACCGTCAGCGCCGAATGTCTCGTTAAGACCGTCCCACTTGCTGCTGCAGGTTCCTTTACGTTCAACATATTCAAGCATTGAAAAAACTCCTTTCCGCATAATACGCTTCGCTAAAAATACTACCATGCAGAGGGGGGATTATCAAATGAAGGAGGATAAGCCTGATGCTTATTCAAATTCAAATTTTGTATGTTTGACCATTGTTTACAAGAAAAAAACAAGGTAGTATAATAAGTTAGCTATGCCTACGAATGAGAAAACACTTTCTGCAGACGGCCAGAGACATATTTCTGCAGGCCGGCTGCATTATTAATGAAAACAGGAAGGTTTTGCGTGAAGAGCGTATTCAGGATTTTTGCAAATGATATCAAGTCGGTTTCCAGGCAATTTTTTGCTTTGGCTATTATGATCGCCATCAGCATACTGCCTGCTCTTTATGCGTGGGTAAATATCTACGCTAACGGAAATCCGTACGTCAATACAGGCAACATTAAGATCGCTGTTGCATCTAATGATCCGGGAATAGACCTCGAAGACGGTACTCATGTCAATATGGCGAATGAGGTATTCGATGAACTCAAAGAGAGTACGAGCATCGGCTGGCAGTTTCCTGACACACCGGACGAAGCTATACAGGGAGTAAAGTCAGGGGAATACTACGCCGCTATAGTTTTCGAAGATAATTTTACTTATAACATGTACAACTTCGAGCAGGCTCTGCTTGATGACAAGGAGCCGCTCACCTTCTATGAGAACACCAAGAAAAACGCGGTCGCATCCAAGATAACCGAGACAGCTGCAGCTACTCTCCAGGAGAATATCAATACAAAATACCTGCAGACAGTGTTCAGCGTGGTATTTGATGAGACTAAGGAGCTCTCGGACGATCTTGAAAGC
Organism: uncultured Eubacteriales bacterium; assembly: GCA_902786355.1. Lineage (GTDB taxonomy): Bacteria > Bacillota > Clostridia > Peptostreptococcales > Anaerovoracaceae > Crickella. The sequence continues at coordinate 61,854 of CADABZ010000008.1, read as the reverse complement.
GGAGAGACAGCTGATGAAGCTATAGCTCAGCTCAGACAGCTGCAGGCGACACTCGATTCCTATGACAGGACCATCGGATCATTCCTGTCGAACAGTTCTGCTGTTCAGAGCTCCATAAGTGATGCGAGAAGCGACCTTGAGGATACAAGGGCAAGAAACAGACAGTCTATCAGTGAAGCTCAGAAGAAGCTTCAGGATGCTGAGGCAACAATAAAGACTCTTACAAAGACAATCGATGAAAAGCTTACAGAGCTCGATGAAAAGATCGACAGGCTCGAAGAGATAATCAAAGAGATCCAGAAATCCAGTGTTGTTACACCGGAACAGAAGCAGGCGGTCAAGGACAGAACGGATGAACTGCTCGCCGAGCTTGAAATGCTGCGCACAATGATACCTGAGGACAGCACTCTTCCAAGCGGAGATACTGTCAGAGGAGCACTTGACACCATGATCCAGACTGTCAAGGATCTGAAGGACAGTGCAGAGAACATTCCTGAGAATGCACAGAATATCATTGCTGCGATCGATACACTCAGGACGCTTGAGAGAGATGTTCTGAGATCAGGCTTCAAAACCATGATCGACAGCATGAGCAAGACTGTAGCTCTGCTCGGACCTTTTGTCGGAACTATTTCAGATGTTCTTGACGGAGTCGATCCTGTACTTGCAGCCACCGGAAGCACGGTTGACAGCATGGACAGCGCACTCGTGCAGCTCCAGAGAGTTTTCCGCTCCGCATCAGACCGCATAGGCGATATTATAAAACAGGTTGAAGACGCGTCAGAGGACGACAGGCTCGAACTGCTCATCGATCTGCTGGGAGGCGACTCGAACCTGTATGGCAAGTTCTTCTCGTCACTTGTGGACGTGGAGGTCAAGGAGGTCTACTCTGTAGCTTCGTATGGTGCGGCAATGGCTCCGTTCTACTCAGTTCTCGCGATCTGGGTCGGAGGAGTAATCCTCGTCTCCATACTGAAGACACACGTTGACAGAAAGAAGTTCCCTGGACTCAGAGAAGGGCAGTATTTCTTCGGACGCTGGATCCTCTTCTTCCTGATGGGACAGATCCAGGCTGCGGTCATAGTTGCAGGTGATATATATCTGCTGCACTGCGATCCGGTGCATCCTGGTCTTATGTACCTTGCAGCAGCGATAACGAGTATGGTATTCATCACTCTGATATATGCGCTTACGCTGTCTTTCGGAGATATCGGCAAGGCCATCGTTGTTGTTGTCATGGTTCTGCAGATCGCAGGTTCGAGCGGATCTTATCCTATTGAGATACTTCCGGATATATTCAGCAAGATTTACAAGTTCTTCCCGTTCCCGTATGCGATCAATGCGATCAGGGAAACTCTCTGCGGAGTATACAAGAATGATTTGCTGATCTATCTGGCTGAACTGATGATATTCGGAATTGTCGGCCTTCTGATCGGACTGGTCGTCAGACGTCCGTTCATAGGTATCAACGAGTTCGTTGGTGAAAAACTCGAAAAAACGGAGGTGCTGTAGATGACTGATAGAGATAAAGACCTTCAGTACGAACAGCTCTACGAGCAGCTCCTGAGCCGCGGCGAGGCGCTTCACAAGAGTAATAAAAAGCGTATAAAAAACGGACTCATACTGCTTGTCCTGCTTCCGTTCATACTGGGATTCATCATCTGGGTGACCAATAGCAGCAAGATAGTATTCCTTCTGATATGGATACTGTTTATGTTCGGGATCTCGGCTTATCTGATAAGCGTCGAGTATATCGACGAATCGCTCAGCAAGACACTGACGGATGTTACAGACCGCGAGGCTGCTTTTGACAGGCTGCTTCCGAAGGCAAGCGGAAGAGAACTGCAGGAGAGGATCAGAGACCGTCTTGCAGAACGCATTGCTGCCAGAGCTGCAGAAGAAGATGCCCGCATCAACGAGGCCGCTGCAAAAATAGAATCTGAGATCAGGGCTGAAGAGGCAGCTGCAGCTGAAGCTAAAGCTGCAGAAGCAGCGCCGGCTGAAACGGAAAAGGAGGATGAACAATGAAAAACATCCTCAATATAATCAAGCATGATTCCCGCAAGCTCACAGCAAGCGTAGTATCCATCATAACGATAATGGGACTCTGCATAATCCCGTGTCTGTATGCATGGTTCAACATTTTCTCCAACTGGGCGCCTTATGAATCTGAGGCTACAGGACGCATAAGGGTAGCTGTCGCCAATGAAGACAGAGGCGATCAGCTGCTGGGACTTGACGTCAATGTCGGAGAGAAGATAATCGAAGCTCTCAAGGCCAATGACGCAATAGGCTGGGAATTCACTGAGAATTCTGAAGAAGCGATAGAAGGCGTTTATGCCGGAGATTATTATGCAGCACTCATAGTGCCGGAGGATTTTACCAATGACGCTTTGTCATTCGTCACAGGCGAACTGAAAAATCCTAAGCTGGTCTACTATGAGAATGAGAAAAAGAACGCGATAGCTCCTAAGATCACAGGCAAGGCCAAGACCGCTGTCCAGGAGCAGGTCAATGCGGCTTTCATCGAGACGATCGCAGAGTATGTATCTGATGCTGCCTCAGTTGCTGATGCTGCAGGATACGATCCTCAGACTGTTTTCGCAGATCTGGGAAACAAAATGGATGAAGTCAGCTCAAGGCTGAAAGATGCAGAAGTAATGATCAGCGCAGCAGACGGACTGGCAGATTCTGCAGCCAGCCTGATGGATGTATCTGATCAGCTGCTTGCAGATGCCGAAACTGCCGTAGAAGGACAGAAGGGACTGATCGACAGTGCTTCAGATGCTCTTCCTGATACCAGTGCGGGAGATGATGAGGCAGTTAAGGCGGTAGAGAATGAAAAGCAGCAGCTTCTGACTGATATAGAGGAGCTCAGAAAGAACATCGAGAAGGCCGCCAGGAGCGTGACTGATTTCAACAAGTACCTCGCAGATCAGCTTCCTTCCGACAGCAAGATGGTAGCTGAGATGATAAAGTCCTGCCAGAGAATGGAGAAATATCTCACAGATCTCGGACTGACTTCTCTTGCGAGCCAGTACAGAGATACACGTCTGCAGCTCGAAGATGTACAGAATAAAATCGCAGAGCAGAAAAAGACGCAGCAGGACAAGTGGGACGAAAAGTCCAAGGAACTTGCTGAAATATCTGAGAAGCTCGATGCTGCAGGGAAGAAGGCTCAGTCTATAGACTCCTCTCTCGCTGAAAACCTCAGTGACAGGATCGATAATGTGATCACGGAGGCCAGAAACTCTATGGCAGGAGCTCAGAGTGCTCTGTCAGATATGCAGGGCGACCTCAGCGGACTTCAGGATATACTGAGCGGATACAGCGGCTCGCTTTCTGATCTGCAGGGAAGTCTCTCGAACACAAGAAGCACCCTCAATTATGTCAGGAATGGAGTCAACACCCTTGCTGCCATATTCAACAGAGTCGGAGGGAACGACCAGCTCGGAAAGGTCAACGATGTTCTTATCAATGATCAGGCATCAGTTGCGGAGTATCTGGCATCGCCTGTCAAGATGAAGACAGAGGTCATATATCCTATCAGGGAGTACGGCTCAGCAATGGCACCGTTCTATACTGTGCTTGCTCAGTGGGTCGGAGCTCTGCTGACGGCAGTACTGATCAAAACGAATATCAAAAAGCGCAAGGATCTTCCGAATGTAAGGATATATGAAGGGTTCTTTGCAAGATATGGACTCTATCTCTTCATCGGACTGGCACAGGCTCTGATCGTATCACTTGGTGATCTGCTGTATGTCGGCATACAGTGTGTGCACCCGGTACTGTTTGTCCTTCAGGCATGTATGAACGGCATCACTTTCATGATGATCAATTATGCGCTGGCGTTCGCGCTTGAGAATGTAGGCCTTGCAGCCGGCGTTATCATACTGGTACTGCAGGTCGCAGGTTCTGGAGGAACTTATCCGGTAGAGGTTCTGCCTAAGGTCTTCCGTGTGATATACCCATTCATGCCTTTCAGGTATTCAATGGATGCGATGAGAGAGTGCATCGCAGGATCATATGGCAATACCTATGCGAAGTACATGGGCATCCTGTTCCTGTTCTTCATTGGTTCAGCTGTGCTGGGCATGCTGCTTAAGAAGCCGGCATCCTTCCTCAACAGGCTGATCGCAGAGGCAAAGGAAAAGAGTGAAATAATGCTGTAACAGAGCAAAAATATGAAAGGAAGCAGACATAGACGGGCATGCCTGTGTCTGCTTCTTTTATTATGTTCAAAACAGCTGAAATTCCAACAAAAAAACAATATTACCTATAGCTAACTATCGAAAAATAATATATGATTGTCCTACATTTGGGAGGGGATCGGATTTTCTGAAAACGCACTCTGATTATCGCAAGACTGAGAGGAGCATTTATGGTGAGATACAAGACTTTTCGGGAAATGATACTGGCTGTCGCCGGCAGAGAGGGCACTGCTTTTCAGTACCCGGCTGAAGACGGCTCGGTAAGAAACCTCTCCTGTGCTGAATTTGCAGAGACTGTAATGAACCGCGCTGACGAAAAACGAAAGCTTGGCAAAGGCACTGACATAATATATGCGGTCCCTTCGGCTGATGCGATAGCGGATATCTTCGCTTCGGCAATAGCCGGCCGCTGCGTGCTGATGGCAAATCCTACTATGCCGGACCAGGTGCTTGTCGAAGCGAAAGAAGGCACTGACAGACTTGTCTGCAGCAAAATGAGCGGAGATGAGGAGGGAGAGCTTCTCTTCTTCACATCCGGCACTACAAACAGGAGCAAGGTGGTGCGGCTGACAACACAGGCGGTCTGCAGCAGCGTCTGGAACGGGCAGTCCATGCTGGCCTGCGGTCCGGAGGACAGGATACTGTGCCTGCTCCCGCTGTCACACGTATATGGACTTGTATGCGGGATGCTCTGGGGACTTGCATACGGTGCAGTGATATGTCTGTGCCCGGATCAGAGCAAAAGGCTTGAGATGCCGGGGCTGCTTCGCCCGACTATCCTGCCGGCAGTACCGGCTATAATCGATGCTATGCTGGATGCAGATGCTCTCAATCCTGAACTCAGGACTGTACTGATCGGAGCGGCGCCTTGCAGCGATTATACACTCTGCAGGCTTGAAGACCGTGGAATAGATGTATATATAGGCTACGGGCTTACTGAAACTTCCAGCGGCATAGCTATCACACAGGGCAGAGATGATCTTGAATCCATGCACCTGTGCCCGGATACGGAGATCCGTATAGAAGCTGACGGAGAGATAGCGGTCAGGACAACCTGCATGATGAAGGGATATCTGAGCCAGCCTGAGACAACGGAAGATCACTGGCTGTACACAGGTGATCTCGGATGGCTTGACGATCAGGGCAGGATCCATCTGCAGGGAAGAAAGAATGATGTACTCATACTGAGCGACGGGACCAAGATAAACTGTCCTGAGTATGAGCATGATATAGCAGACATGAGCGGAGAGCCTGACGTAGCTCTAGTCGACCGCAACGGAGAGCTGGTGCTTGTCGCCGGTTCTGACGCAGATACAGACAGCCTCTGGGAAGTAGTCAGGGAATACAATAAGACTATGATGAAATCTCAGCAGATAGATGATATCGAGGTCTTCGGAAGACCGCTTCCAAGGACGATCACAGGCAAGCTGAGACGTTATGAACTTCAGAAAAAATATTACCAGTAGACAATGATACAGGGCAGGAATCAAAGCCTGCTAAAATGGCCCCCGGATGATTCCGGGGGCCTTTTGAGTCTTATGCGCGTTTGTTGTCTTCTACGAATCTGCGGATCTTGAGACCTGTAGTCTTGTCGAATTCGCGCTTTCTTATTATTACATGAGCGATCTTCTTGAATCTCGGATGTGATTCGTTGATCTTGTCTACTTCGGCTTCGACCAGAGCTGCAGCCTGCTCATCGGTGTAGCCTTCGCCGAGAGCATTCTGAAGAGCCTCATCGTCGAGACGGACTGTAGCGCAGATGCCGTTCCATGGAGAAGAAGGATCAGTATCTCCGCCCCATACCATACACTCAGAGATGTACTTGCTTGCGAGGAGGTAACCCTCGAGTTCTTCAGGGAAGACGTTTTTGCCGTTGGCTGCGATGATAACGTTCTTCTTACGGCCTGTGATGAAGACATAATTGTCATTATCGAGGTAACCGAGGTCGCCTGTATGGAACCATCCTTCCTCATCAAGGACTTCAGCTGTTCTCTCAGGGTCCTTGTAGTATCCGAGCATGATTACAGGTCCGCGGAAACAGATCTCGCCTATGCCGTTCTCGTCCTTGTCGAGGATCTTGCACTCAACGAATGGGAGGAGATGTCCGGCGCTGGCGTTCCTTATGTATTTCTTCTTATCAGGATTGAGAGCTACTATAGGAGAGCACTCAGACAGACCATATCCCTGTATAGCATTGATGTCCAGATCACAGAAGAAATCCAGGATCTTGGCATCGATCGCAGCTCCGCCGGAGATGATGGCTCTGAGCTCGCCGCCGAATACCTCGCGGATCTGGTTGCGGATCTTTCTAGGGTAGCGGATGCGTATATGGCTTTCTGCAGTCTTGACGAGCAGCAGCTTGAGCAGGAGCTTGTCAGAGACCTTATCATAGAGGCTTCTGAGGATCCTGTTGTAGAAGTTCTCGATGATGACCGGTACAGCCAGCATGATCGTAGGCTTCGCTTCGACTATATCTTTGCGCAGGTACTTGAGGCCGCGGCTGAATGCTATGCTTGCTCCGCTGTATACGCAGGTCAGGAATGTCGCTGTGCACTCATATGCGTGATGCATAGGGAGGACAGAAAAACATGTGTCTCCCGGATGACATTCGAACATCGACTGGCAGAGGATGGCATCAAGGAGCAGATTGCGGTGGCTGAGCATTACGCCCTTGCTGACTCCTGTTGTGCCGGATGTGAAGAGGATAGCTGCCAGATCAGTATTGATGATGCGTGCGTCGAGATAGCTGCGGTCGCCGTTCCAGACCTTTTTGCGGCCGACCTCGCGAAGCGCTTTCCATGAGAGAAGTCCGTCTTCAACAGACTCATCCTGCTCCATATCTGCATTGAGGACATATCTGAGATCAGTATCGCCTGCGGCCTTGATATTTTTGAACATCTCGTAATACTTGTTGTTCATTGTCAGGACGGCCTGAAGCTCTCCCTTGATCGTCAGCTGGTGGAGCTCATCCTCGTTGAGCTCTCTGTCGAGAGGGACAACTACACCGACTCCGCCGATGACTGCCAGATAGGACTCGCCCCATTCTGCAGAGTTACGGCCGATGACTCCGATGTGCTTGTCCTTGAGACCGAGCCCGATCAGAGCAGTACCCAGAGCATTGACATCCTCATAGACTCTTCTGAACGAGATCTCCTGATAAGGAAGCTTTGAGCTGTACTTCTGCTTGAAAAGAGGCTCATCAGGATGGTGCTCTGCTGAATAAGCGAGCATGTCCTTGATGTCCGTGACTGCATGCTTGTCTCTGTAGAGGTAGCGGCGGTCTTTGGAATCCTTGAGTTCGTCAAGCATCTGCTGGATGACTTCGCGCTCCCTCTGCTTTATATTTCTGTATTCATAGTCTGTATATGTACGCTGCTGGTTTTCCATATCCCATACTCCTGATTGGTTGTTAGCTGCATCGAATAACTAAGTTATTATATTGCTAGATAGTCCAATACACAAGAAGATAATTGATAACTGTGCTATACTGTTTAACAGATAACAAAGTGCCGGCATATACAGTAAGCCGGTGCTGCGCTGAGATTATCCATGATCGCGGCAAGGGGGCGATAATAAGATGAAGACTTTGTTCAGAAACGGAATCGTATATGACGGAAGCGGAGCCAGACCGTACAGAGGCGATGTGCTGATCGAGGATGACAGGATCATCGCAGCAGCAGAGAAGATAGACGAAAAGGCAGATGAGGTCATCGATCTCGACGGAAAGCAGATCTGTCCGGGCCTTATCGATGCTCATTCACATAATGACTTTTTCTATGACTGTGAGGATGCCGAGAAGTACTACAGGCCGTTCATAGAGCAGGGGATCACAACACAGATCACAGGAAACTGCAGCTTTTCGCCGTTCGGTGTCGATGAAGACACACCATACAGAGACAAAATAGGCGGAGGACTCTTTGATGCAAAACACCCGTGCAGTTTTGCTGAATTCAAGAGACGCGCAGAAGGAAATATATATGTCAACATGGTCCCGCTGATCGGTCAGGGATCGGTGCGTGCAGGACTTACCGGATACGACCCTGCGCCGCTTACACCGCAGCAGCTTGAGCAGGAGCTTGCTCATGTGCGTGAGGCTATGGAGGGCGGAGCCTTTGGCGGATCTTTCGGCTTCATGTATGAACCGGACCGTTACGCTTCGGAAGAAGAGATAATCGCTTTTGCGAAAGAGATAGCAAAATACGACGGCATTGTAACGATACATCCGAGGGCATGCTCTATAGTGAGTGCGGACTATCCGCTCGTGACCAGAAAATCCCATCTCGAGATGGGCCTCGATGAGGCGGTGGACATCATGCACAAATCCGGCTGCAGGATGGAATACAGCCATCTGATCTTCACCGGTCAGAGAAGCTGGAAGCTCCTTGACAAGATGCTGGCGACTTTCTACAGGGAGAGAGCCAAGGGCAATCCAATCGCATTCGATAATTATGCCTTCCATTACGGAGCATCGGTCATTACAGTTGTATTTCCTGAATGGTACGCGCAGCTCAGCCGTGAAGAGGCAGCGAAGCCGGCCAACCGCCGCAAGCTGGAGCTGACTATCCTCATGTACCGCAAGGTGCTCGGTATTGACTGGGACGACATGGTAGTCGCATATATTTCTGATGATCATCCTGAATATGAGGGGAAGACAATACCGGAATGCGCTCAGGCCGAGGGACTTTCCAACCTCGATATGTACCTGAAGCTCGTTGATCTCTCTGACAGGGCCGGCAGCATCTATCTCGGCAAGTACTACAGTGCAGAGATAGTAAGGCGCCTTATGAATGATGAGCTCTCAGTATTCATGACAGATGCATGGGTCGAGGAGAAAGGCCTTCAGAATATCGCTGCTTTCCAGACCTTCCCTCAGTTCTTCCTGCTTGCGAAGAGAGACGGGATCCCGGTGCAGAAGGTCGTCCGCAAGATGACAGGACTTACCGCTGACAGATACGGCATCAGAGAGAGAGGATACATCCGTCCGGGATACAAGGCAGATATCACTGTTATCGATATCGACAACATGAAGGTCGATGAAAGCAAGCCTGATTTCAGACCTGAAGGTATCTCTTATGTGTATATCAACGGCAAGGCAGTGCTGAAGGATGGAAAGTATCTCGGCGGAAAGGCCGGAGAAGTGATCCTTAAGAAATAGAATACACTGATATCCCGCTTCTTAAGGCGGCGGGACGGTTACAGAAGGGGAAGAGGAATGAAGATAGAGAACCAGGCAATGATGTTCGCTTTTCTCTGCAAGTACACGGTGCTTGCAAAAGGCGAAGAGGGACGCGATGCGATCCAGAAGGGAATGATAAGATACGGCAGGGAGCGCGGAGCACGTATGGCTATGCGGGCCCGTCAGAACGGTGACCCTGTATGTCTGTGGACCAACCAGGCTTATGGTGAATGGAAGCCTGATTATCCGGGCCAGATGGAATTCGGAACTGAGCATACCGAGCCGACACTTGTAACTTATATAAGCAAATGTGCATGGTGCGAGGCATGGAAGAAGTATGACATCCTCGAGTATGGCCGTGAATACTGCGTCAACGTCGATGCAGCGGTGTACGAAGGTTTTGGCGAAGGCTTCGGATGCGGAGCGGTCTGCACACCTGTAAGCACGTCGATGAGCTGGGGCGGGGATATATGCCGCTTCGACTGGGGACTGCCTCTCACTGCTGAAGAGCAGGCAAAGACCGCTGACAAAAAAGCTGAGCTCGGAACGAGTGCGATGAAGGATTTTACCTACCACACAGCGCATATCTTCTGTGCGATCAGCGATGAGATCTGCAAGGCTTTCCCGGAAGAGGCAGGAGCGATAATAGACAAGGCAGTCAGAGACTATATCGGGCTGTTCGGGCAGGAAGACTATGATGCACTGCTTGATTATGGACCGGCAGACTTTCAGACTGTCTAGCAGCAGAGAAATAACAGCATAATGCTGAAACTATCAGATTATACTAGGGGACAGAAGGGAGAATGAAAAAATGAAATTCGGAGTAATAGGATTCGGCAACATGGGCGGAGCGATCGTAAGAGGAGCTCTCAAAAGAGGTACGCTTAAGAAGGAAGATGTCAATGTCTACGACATTCTGGATATCAGAAACAGTGAAGCTGCAGAACTCGGGCTGCATATCTCAGCTGATGATGAGGCGCTCTGTGCAGAGTCTGATATCATCCTGCTTGCCGTCAAGCCTCAGCAGATGGAAGAGGCACTCGGGATGTGCAAAAAAGCTCTCGCAGGCAAGGCCATGATGTCCATAGTTGCCGGAGTCAGCATTGAAAGACTTAAGAATGCCATCGATGGCGAGAAGCCTAGGATACTAAGGCTGCTGCCTAATACTCCGGCGCTGGTGTTCGAGGGAGCTTTCGGGCTGTGCAAGGAGACGGATTTTACAGATGATGAAAAGGCATTCGCAGTAAGCCTTTATGAATCGATCGGTATCGTAGAGTGGGTCAAGGAATATGACATTGACGCCATCTGCGGACTGTCGGGAGGCGGTCCTGCATATGCAGCTATGTTTATCGAGGCGCTTGCTGACGGCGGAGTCAAGCAGGGACTGACAAGACCTGTCGCTATGAAGATGGCTGCTCAGACTGTGCTCGGAACTGCAAAGCTGATCCTGGAGACAGGCATGCATCCGGGAGCACTCAAGGATATGGTATCTTCACCTGCCGGCACGACTATAGAGGGAGTACAGGCGCTTGAAGAAGGCGGTTTCCGTCATGCAGTTATGAAAGCTGTCGTTGATGCTACAGACCGCTCAAGAGAATTATGATCAAAGGAAAGACCAGAAACAGAACATACAGGGCAATATACAGACTTCTTGACCGCGTATCACCGGTGCCGTTTGACTGCGGCATGATATGCGGTTCTGTATGCTGCACCGCAGCTGCTGATGAAGACATGGGGATATATCTTCTGCCCGGAGAGGAGAAGATACACGACAAAAATGCAGACTGGCTGACCTGGCATACGCAGAGCACAGAGGAATACGACTTCCCTGAATCGTGGCATGGCAAGGTCAGCTGGATACGATGCATCGATCCGCCTCACTGTCCGCGAAGCATGAGGCCGATACAATGCAGGACATTTCCTCTTGCACCTCACATAACAGAGGAAGGAGAACTGACTCTGGTGTGGAATGATTCGGATCTGCCGTATTGCTGCCCTATGATAGAGGATGAAACGGAGCTTGATCCCCGCTTCATTCAGGCGACTCTGACGGTGTGGAAACACCTCATAAGAGATCCCCTCATATATGATCTGGTCAGGATGGATTCGGAAGAGAGATATGAAGACTGAATATGTTACAGAAGAACAGATAGTGACACTGTTTCCCAAGAGGCCGGCTGACTGTCATAAGGGGACATTCGGCTATGTGGCACTTATAGGAGGATCGATCAGGTACAGCGGCGCGATCAGGCTTGCTGCGCAGGCCCTGGCATCGGCGGCGGATGCCGCGATGCGAAGCGGGGCAGGCGTATCCACAGTCGCAGCGCCACGCAATATCTGCCCGCTCATCGCGCCGCAGATAATTGAGCCTACCCTGTATCCTCTAAGTGACCGAGACGGCGAGTTTGTTTTCAATGAAGAGGAACTGACCTTTCTGTGCGGGAGGTATGACTGCATAGCTTTCGGAATGGGGATAGGCCTTTCAGATGAGACGGAGAAGGCTGTCTCTTATCTTCTGAGAACATATGATAAAACACTTATAGTCGATGCGGATGGCCTCAATGCGATGGCACGTCTGGATCACAGCCTGATCCGGAGCACGAAGGCACGCCTCATACTGACACCTCACCTGAAAGAGTTCTCGAGACTCTCCGGTATGAGTGTTGCTGAAGCTAAGGCTGATCCTGCAAAGGCGGCTTCTTACCTGGCAGGCGAGCTTGATGCGGTCGTACTGCTCAAGGGAAGCACGACAGTAGTTGCAGGAAAAGGAGGCAGGGTGCTTGCGACAGACAGGGGCTGCCCGGGCATGGCTACAGCAGGAAGCGGAGATGTTCTCTCGGGGATCCTCTCAGCTCTGATGGTCAACGCAGAAGATCCGGTCCTCGCTGCAGCAGCCGGAGCATATATCAACGGAGCTGCGGGAGAACTCGCACAGAGCAGGAGAAGCGATGTCACCATGACGTCTTCAGATACAGCTGCCTGCGTCGCAGAAGTGATAGAAGAGATGATCCGGCAAAGAGATGCCGGAAGACTTGTTCCATAGGAGACAGTTCCTACAGATATTATGAAGAAGAGAATAACTTTCAACTCACCGGTCATACTGGCTTTCGTCTTCGCGAGCTTCGTCGCTATGATCGCCGGCTATCTGACCCTGGGAGCCAGCAACAAGCTGCTGTTCATGACCTATCATTCATCGCTTGCGAATCCGCTGACGTATGTGAGATTTTTCACCCACGTCCTCGGACATGCAGGCTGGAGCCACTATATCGGCAATATGATGTACATACTGCTTCTCGGACCGATGCTTGAGGAGAAATACGGATCGGCTAAGATCCTCGAAGTGATACTGACTACAGCACTGATCACAGGACTCCTTAATTATTTCCTGTTTCCGGGAGTCGCACTGTGCGGAGCGAGCGGAGTAGTCTTCGCGTTCATACTCCTGACGTCTTTTACGGGCTTCAATGAGGGCGAGATACCACTCACGGTCATACTGGTGGCCTTCATTTTCATAGGACAGCAGGTGTATGAAGGTGTATTCCTTCAGGACAATGTATCCAACCTCTCTCACATTGCCGGAGGCCTTGTCGGAGCAGTGATAGGATACAATCTGAATAAGAAAAAGAGCAGGAAATACTGAAGAGCGCATTCGCATCAGTATCAGGAATTCAACGTTGTTCCAGGTCCTGACAGCTGAACTGTCTACAGACGTTCACGTCCGGATCTTCGGATGAATGATTCGGCTCCAAGATCTGCAGCAACTGCTGCAGCCGTTACAGCTGCTATATAGAGCGCCAGCCCTGCGGGGATCCCGGCGCTCTCTTGTATTGTATCAATGACAGGCTGAGGCGAAATGTGATAAGGATTGAGGTAAAACATTGCCGCATACCCGGAAGACAGGGCACCTGAAGCGCTGGCTGATCTCATCAGCGGCTCGGCATATATGTTGATGCAGACTGCAGCAGTGCAGAGCAGCAGGAACAGGATGACTGACCTCAGTATCCCGCGCCGTGAGAGGTCCGGCATCCCGGACAGTATCAGCGTAAGACTGATAAAAAGCAGTATCCCGTGCCAGATGAACCCGTGAGCCGTCAGTGTCACATATGAGCGCAGAAAATCCTGAGGGTATATGAGAGCGGCTGCAGCACTTACGAAAGTATATCCGGTCATAAAGGTCAGTACTGATCCGCGGAGCACAGGCATTCTGCTGAGAAGCGGGAGCATCATGCACATATACATAGGAACAGAACAGAGCTGAAAGGGGAAATACCACCAGTCGTATACTCCATTATTCACTACATGCCATATAAAAAACTGCTTGTAGACCTCCATGGCCGCAAGCAGCCAGCCGCAGCCGCAGAGCAGGCGGATACGTCCTTTGTCATCAAGGCTCTTTGCTGCGTGCGCACACAGGAAGGCTGCAGCAACAGTTAAAATGAGCAAGATAAAATGAAGCCTGCCGAACATTACGGGAGGATCCATGTGCCATGCTGTATATTCAATTAGTTTCTCTGCTGTATCCATTGATGTCTGCACATATGAAAAAGATCCGGAAAACTCCGGATCTCATTTTCTTCAGGAATCGATCAGAGGACCGAACTGGCTGACCATACTGTCCTGGATGCGGCCCGTATGCACATCGCAGTAATTGCATATCAGAGTTCCCACGATAAGAATGACCATAGCCTCAGCTTCTTTCTTGCCGACCTCTTCACCGTAGATGCCTACCAGAACAGTTTCCATGACGCTCCGCCATTGCTGGAATTCTTTCCTGACCAGATCAGCGATTTCCTTGTTGTAGTGTGTCAGAACGTAGATCTGCGCCAGAGCTTCCGGACGGTTCTCACCGAAGCTGTTCTCGGAAACATAGGACATGAAAGCATTGAGGTAATTGATGTTGGATTTGTATCTCCTGCGGCTGTGTGTAGCGAACCAGTCGATACAGATCTGAGACACAAAATCACGGACATATCTTACATAGCTGACCACAAGATCGTCCTTGTTGCTGAAATAGTTGAGAAGATTGGCATGAGACATGCCGGCTTCTTTCGCTATATCTCTAAGCGAGACATTCATCATAGGCGTTTCCTTCATGCATCTTTCGAACGCCATAAGAATGTCCAGCCTTACTTTATCCTTGTCTACGATTAATGGCATATAATAGTCCCCGTCCTTGTATAATTATTATCAATTCATTATAAAGTATTCTCGTCAAAAATAATACTATTTTCATCACTGTGTCAGAAAACATTTTACAAAATACATAATCTCAGGATGAAAGTGTCAAGTTGTCAGCAGAGGTGCTATAATCATATTACACAAAAAAGATCATATAAGATAACATCAGTTTGTAAGAGGTTAAACATGGACAGAAAGGATATAAGATATACTAACTATATACAGATACTCAAAGAGGAGCTGCGCCCTGCAATGGGATGCACAGAGCCTATCGCCATCGCATATGCAGCTGCAAAAGCGGCGGCTGTTCTCGGTGAAACGCCTGACCGCATCCTTGCTGAGGTGAGCGGCAACATAATCAAGAACGTTAAGAGCGTTGTTGTGCCTCACACAGGAGGCCTCAGAGGAATACAGGCAGCAGCTGCCGCCGGTGCAGTAGCCGGCGATGCTGATGCTGAGCTGGAGGTCATCTCAAATGTAACGCCTCAGCAGATCGAAGAGATCGGCAAATACCTCGAAACTGCAGATATAGAAGTCAGACACGTGGATAATGGCCATATCTTCGATATCATTATCACCGTGTGCAAGGGGGACAATGAAGCCAGCGTACGTATAGTGGACTTCCACACCAACATTGTTCTTATCCGTAAGAACGGCGAGGTGATACTTGAACGCGAAGTAGTATCGATCGATGACGGCCTGACGGACAGAGAGTGCCTGTCGATAGAAGGCATCGTGGATTTTGCCGATTCAGTGGACCTTGATGATGTCAGAGAGACTATCGAGCGCCAGATCAGCTATAATATGGCAATAGCAGAAGAAGGCCTCAGGGGAAATTACGGAGCCAACATCGGATCCGTGCTCCTTGCAAGTCATCCGGAAGACATAACCTACAGGATGAGAGCTTATGCCGCAGCGGCCAGTGATGCACGTATGAACGGATGCGAGCTGCCTGTTGTCATCAATTCCGGAAGCGGCAATCAGGGCATCACATCGAGTGTTCCTGTCGTCATCTATGCGCAATGCAATAACAAGACTCACGATGAGATGCTGAGGGCTCTGGTAGTATCCAATCTTGTTACGATCCACCTCAAGACAGGTATAGGAAGACTCAGCGCATACTGCGGAGCTGTCAGTGCGGGATGCGGAGCAGGGGCCGGAGTAGCTTATCTGCAGGGAGGAAGAAATGAGGCTATTGCCCATACTGTCGTCAATGCTATTGCAATAGATTCGGGAATCGTATGCGACGGTGCCAAGGCAAGCTGTGCTGCCAAAATAGCCTCAGCAGTTGATGCCGGCATCATGGGCATAGCGATGTACAATAAAGGAAATGAATTCTTCGGCGGCGACGGAATCGTCAAGAAAGGCGTAGAGAGCACCATAAAGACTGTCGGAAAACTTGCAAGGCGCGGCATGAAGCAGACAGACGAAGAGATAATACGCCTGATGCTTGAAGACTGATGCGAGGCATACAGTGAAGATACTTACAATATTTATCATAAAGGAGGATAACTGATATGAACTATGCTTTTACAGGAGTTGTACTTGTACTTCTGATCTACCTGATACTGTCCAATATCAGGATCGTACCGCAGGAGCACGCATATATCATAGAAAGACTTGGTAAATTCAAGACTGTATGGTATGCAGGACTTCACCTCAAGATCCCGTTCATCGACAGGATAGTCAACAAGATCTCGCTCAAGGAGCAGGTCTTCGACTTCCCGCCGCAGCCGGTTATTACCAAGGATAATGTTTCGGTCAAGGTTGATTCGGTAGTATTCTCCAAGGTGTTCGATCCTCAGAAGTATACATACGGAGTCGAGAACCCAATCGCAGGTCTTCAGAATCTCTCAGCAACTACTCTCAGAAGCATCATCGGCGGAATGGAGCTCGATACTACACTCTCCAGCCGTGAGACTATCAATGCTCAGATGGAAGCTATACTCGATCAGGCCACAGACCCATGGGGCATCAAAGTAAACAGAGTAGAGCTCAAGAATATCGATCCGCCAAGAGAGATAGAGGAAGTCATGACCAAGCAAATGAGAGCTGAGCGTGAGAGACGTCAGACAGTACTTGAGGCTCAGGCTCATCAGGAATCTGTAGTATCAAGAGCAGAAGGTGACAAGAAGGCTAAGGTCCTTGCTGCCGAAGCAGAGAGAGAAGCTAAGATCGCCCTGGCACAGGGTGAAGCTGAATCGATCAGGCTGGTATATCAGGCGCAGGCTGACGGACTTGAAAAGCTCAGAGAAGCTCATATCGACGAAAGTGTACTCAGACTCAAGGGCCTTGAGGCTCTCAGAGACGTCGCAGACGGCAGAGCTACCAAGATATACATGCCTACAGATATCACCAAGGCTGTATCTACGCTCGGTATCATCTCAGAGTCACTGGGGATAGGAGATTCAACACCTGTAGATAAGGGCGCTGATATACACATTGAGACAGAAGCCGATCCGTGCCTGACAGAAAAGACGAGCAAGGAGGGACGCAACGCAGCAGCAACCGGAGACGCTATAAGAGCAGATCTGGAGTCCAGAAGGAAAGGCATCCTGTAGATCCTGATCTCAGGCAATAAAAAATACTCACGGCCGGAAGCCCGGAAGGGCTGCATGGCCGTGAGTTTTTGATTACATGCTCAGAACTTTGATCTCTTCGAAAAGTTCTTCCGGGAGTGTTCTCCTGGTTTCAAGAGCCTTGGCAAGGTCAAGATGAACTATCTCTCCGCCGACCTCTCCGATGGCCCTGTTGGTGATGCCCTGAGAGAGGAGCTCAACTGCCAGCATACCGCAGTCTGTTGCCAGCATCCTGTCGCGGAATGTCGGTGACCCTCCGCGCTGCAGGTAGGAGAGAACGACAAGCTTTACATCCTGTCCGGTCCCCTTCTTGAGTATGTCGATGAGATCCTGGGAGCTGATTGGAAAACCTTCAGCTCTGATTATAATGTTGTGGAGCTTTCCAGTCTCGATGCCTTCGTTTACCTTATCTACGATAGCTTCAACAGGTATATCCGCTTCCGGAATGAGAACGAGCTCTGCTCCTCCGGCGATGCCTGCATACAGAGCTATGTCTCCGCAGTGTCTTCCCATAACCTCGATGACTGTACTTCTGTCATGGGATGAACTGGTATCACGGATATTGCCTATAGCTTCAAGTACAGTGTTGACTGCAGTATCAAAACCGATAGTGTAGTCTGTGTAGGCAAGGTCGTTATCGATAGTGCCCGGCAGACCCATTACCGGAATACCGCTCTCTTCAGCAAGAGTTTTAGCTCCGGCAAGAGATCCGTTTCCACCGATGACTATCAGGCCTTCGATCCCGAGTTTTCTGAGATTGGCGTAAGCGATCTTTCTGCCTTCAGGGTTTAGGAAACGTTCACTTCTTGCGGTCTTGATGATAGTGCCTCCGCGGTGCAGGATATCTGCTACAGAACGCCTGCTCATTCTTTCGAATTTGTTGTCTATAAGCCCTTCATAACCATTGTGGACAGCGTAGACTTCCATATCATGGTATATGCCGCATCTGACTACAGCTCTCAGCGCTGCATTCATTCCCGGCGAGTCTCCGCCGCTTGTCAGTACTGCTATTCTCTTCATCACATATCCCTCCGTATAGCTGATTTCGCATTGTGGTTATTATATCACAACAGCGTTAAAAAATATTTAAAAACATCATGGCCGGGCCGCACTCCGGGAGTTTCCTCTGATTGCTTTCCGAATGGTCACTTTAAATCATTGCATTAAAAAAAAATCGTGATATAATCAAACCTTGGTAATATACTCACAATGGTAAAAAAGATACCTTTTCTGCCGGCAGATGACTGAGCAGGAGAGGTTCATAAAACTATAGAAAAGGAGTGCTGCTTATGAGCAAGCAGGAGAGGCGCAAAGCGATATTGATATTCGCTGTGATCGCTCTCGTATTCATGGTCGGGGCTATCCTGACCGGTGCGGGACCGGAAAAAGAGACGATCCAGGAAGTCATGCGCGATGCAGTTCTGCACGATATCAATAAGGTCAGTCTGTTCGGGCTGGAAGTCAATCCGGGACTGCTGGCCGGCGTAATAGTTTCAGGGATAATGATAGTATTCGCCCTGATATGCAGAATATTCGTGATTCCGAAGTTCACGATGGTACCGGGAAAATTCCAGCTGGTGCTTGAGACGGCCGTTGGCATATTCGTAAACATGGCCAAGGGCAACTCAAAGATCAACAGATTCCTCGGCGCATACATATTCGCTGCAGGTGCGTATATATTTACAGGCACACTTTTCGAGCTGTTCGGTGTGCAGGCGGTCACAATTAACGGAGTGTCGATATCACTTCCGGCACCGCTGTCAGATATCAATGGTGCGATAATGATGGGATGTCTTTCATATCTTGTCATTGTTTCCGGAGGTATCGCAGGTAACGGCATCAGGGGTATAGGCAAGGCTCTTAAGGAGTACTCGCTGCCTATCTCGCTGAGCTTCAGGCTTTTCGGAGCTCTGCTCTCAGGCGCGCTCGTTACCGAGCTCGTATACCATTACTCATCGCTGAGCTATGTGCTACCGGTACTGGTCGGCGTCCTGTTCACACTGCTGCATGCACTGATACAGGCTTACGTTCTGACTATGCTTACATCACTCTTCTACGGTCAGGTGTCAGACAACACACCTAAGCCGCTGAAGGACAAGAACGCTGACGGCACTGGAAGAAAAATAACAAGACTGAAACTGCGGCGCCTGCCTAAGCTGCAGCATCACAATTAATCAACGGAGGAAACTGAAAATGGCTAACTCAAAGAAACTGGCAAGACTCGCTATCGTACTCGGTGCAGTTATCCTGATCATGGGCATGATCGCTACGGTTGGAGCATTCGCCGCTACAGGAGACAGTGCAGGTACAGCAGCTCAGACTGAGACAGTTGCAGCTGCAGCTGACAACACAACAGGACTTAAGGCTATCGCTTCCGGTATTGCTATCGGACTTGCAGCATGCGGCGGTGGTATCGGAATGGGTATTTCCGGAGGTAAGGCTGCAGAGGGTATTTCACGTCAGCCTGAAGCAGACGGTAAGATACGTACGAATTTCATGCTGGGACTTGTATTTATCGAGACGGCGATCATCTATGCGCTGCTCGTTGTAATCCTGATAATATTCGTATTGTAGTAAGCGACAACAGATGGAGATATAAGAGATGACAGGTTTACCGCTTAATATAGATTTTCAGCAGATTTTGCTGCACCTGTTCAACTTCACCATCCTCTTCGGAGCTCTGTATATCCTGCTCTACAAACCGGTCAGAGATTTTATGGCCAAAAGGACTGAGTATTATGCGGATATGGACAGCAAAGCAGAAGAAGCTCTCCATGAAGCAGAGAGCAGCAAGGAAGTCTATGCCGAGAAGGTAAGGACTTTCGATGAAGAGACCAGAGCCGAGAAGGCTAAGATGAACCAGGAGGTTGCAGCACAGCGTGATCGTCAGCTTGCTCAGGCTAAGGAAGATGCCGAGAAGATCGTAAGCGATGCGCGTGTTGAGGCGAACAGAGAGAAAGAAGAAATAATAGCTTCCGCACAGAGGGAGATCACAGATATGGTCACAGGCGCTATGGAAAAGCTCACACTCGAGCAGTCCGCTTCGGATGCCTTCGATCAGTTCCTTGATGCGGCAGAAGCAGAGTGATGTGACAGACAGCACAGCACTTCAGGCACTATTTATAATTCAGAAAACAGAGGTCATATATGAACTCAGATATCAGTATACTCACGGCTAAAATTTATTCGGCTGTAGCGCCGAATAAGGAGCAGTACGCGAGATTTGAGAAATTCATAGAGAAGAAATACGGTAGCGATGTTTCGATCGAATGGGTCGAGTCAAAGGCTTTCCCGGGCGGTTTCCGTATGGAGGTCGGCAGTGATATCTATGACTGGTCTGTCGGAGGCAGATTCCGTCAGCTCCGCGATACACTCGTCAAAGTGCCTGCGACCAACGGAAACATTATTCCTCTCCTCAAGGAGACGATCAGCTCGTGGACACCGGCAGCTCTCGCAGAGCAGGTCGGCGAAGTCAAGACTGTCGGTGACGGTATCGCTACCGTAACAGGACTCGGACAGGCAACATACGGGGAGATCCTGCTTTTCACTGACGGAGTCAGAGGAATGGTCCAGGACATCCGTACAGATGAGATCGGCTGCGTTCTTTTCAATGATGACGAAAATGTCGAACAGGGCTCCAGTGTAAAAAGAACAGGCAAGACTGCAGGTGTACCTGTAGGCGAGGCATTCCTTGGCAGAGTCGTTGACTCGCTGGGAGTTCCTATCGACGGACTTGGCGAGATCGAGGCTTCAGGCTATATGCCGATCGAGACTCCGGCACCGTCGATCATGGACAGGCAGCCGGTAGACACACCACTTGAGACCGGTATCTTCTCTATAGACTCCATGTTCCCTATAGGCAGGGGTCAGAGAGAGCTGATCATAGGCGACAGGCAGACAGGAAAGACTGCTATTGCTGTAGACGCTATGATCAATCAGAACGGCAAGAACTGTATAACTATTTACGTAGCTATAGGTCAGAAGAACTCTTCTGTAGTGCAGATACAGCAGACACTCAAAAAGCATGGCGCGATGGATCACTCCATCATAGTTTGTGCCAGCGCAAGTGAGCCTGCACCTCTGCAGTACATAGCACCATATGCCGGATGCGCTATGGCTGAGTACTTCATGAACAAGGGCAAGGACGTACTTATCGTCTATGATGACCTGTCAAAACACGCAGTCGCATATCGTGCGCTTTCGCTGCTGCTTGACAGATCGCCTGGACGTGAGGCATATCCTGGAGACGTTTTCTACCTGCATTCAAGGCTTCTTGAGAGAGCTGCGAGACTGTCAGACAAGATCGGAGGAGGCTCTATCACAGCTCTTCCTATCGTAGAGACACAGGCTGGTGACGTTTCCGCATATATCCCTACTAATATCATTTCGATCACTGACGGACAGATATTCCTCGAGTCTGATCTCTTCTTCGCAGGACAGAGACCGGCCGTTAACGTAGGACTGTCAGTATCCCGTGTAGGCGGAGCGGCACAGACCAAGGCCATGAAGAAAGCTACGGGAACACTCAGGATCGATCTGGCACAGTACCGCGAGATGGAGGTCTTCACACAGTTCGCTTCAGACCTTGACGAGCAGACAAGATCCCAGCTCGAATACGGCGCGGGCCTTATGAGAATGCTGCGCCAGAAGCAGTATCATCCTAAGTCACAGCACGAGCAGGTCATCACTCTCGTAATGGCTCTGGCTCATACTATGAAAGGTCTTGATGTTGATAAGGTCACACCGTTCATAGAAGGGCTGATCGAGGAGTTTGAGACAGCTCATCAGGATATTTGCACAAGGATCGACAGCACAGGCGTGCTTGATGACGATCTAAAGCAGGAGATAATAGATATTTCTGCAAAATACCGCACAAAATGGCAGTAAAGACGGTTCAGATCCGGAGGACAGATGGCATCGACCAAGGAGATAAAAAACAGAATAAAAAGCGTCAGTGATACACAGAAGATCACGAATGCCATGTATCTGATCTCTTCGACCAAGATGCGTAAAGCCAGGCGGGACGCTGAGCAGGTCAGACCATATTTCAGTCTGCTCAGACGTGAGATACGAAGAATGTTCGCTGTCAGTGCGGATGCCAGAAACAGGTATTTTGATCCGAATGTCGATGATAATGTAAAGGGCGGCAGGAACGCCATCCTCGTCATCACAGGAGACAAGGGCCTGGCTGGTTCATATAACCAGAATGTCATCAGAGAGGCTCTCGCCAAGGCTGACATGAGTGATGCATATGAAATGTATGTAGTCGGAGATTACGGCTGGAGATATTTCAGGAACCACGGCACTAACGTGGAACTGAGCTTCGAGCATTCGATGAACGTTCCGTCGCTTGCCATGGCGCGCGATATCACAGAGGAGCTTCTGGAAGATTTTGACAAGAGAGAATTCGACCGTATATATGTATGCTATACAGAATTCTCCGGCGGCCTGGGCGCAGGCAATACGAGATGTGACAGGATCCTTCCTTTTGACAAGGATGATTTCGTTCCGAAAGGAGAGGAGACTGCAAGTGATGCATCCACAGTCTTTGAATTCGAGCCGGATGTAGAGACAGTGCTTGAAAGCAGCCTGATATCCTATATGGGCGGCTATATCTACTCTGCACTGGTCAACAGCTATTCATCAGAGCAGAATGCAAGAATGATGGCTATGGATGCGGCCAATGACAACGCCAGCGAGCTTCTGGCAAGACTCGAACTTGAGTATAACCATCTGAGGCAGAATGCTATCACTCAGGAGATAACAGAGGTATCTTCCGGAGCACGCAGCCTCAGGAAAAAGAAAAGATAACACAGTCACGAAAGGATTAGTGAGATGACCGGACGTATCGTACAGGTCTCGGGATCTGTAATAGATGTAAAATTCGAAGAAGGACAGCTGCCTAAGATCAATGACGCGCTGACTGTAAATCTCAATGGAGAGAAGCGCGTAATGGAGGTCGCTCAGCATATCGGAGACGGCATGGTCAGATGCATCATGCTTTCCGGATCTGAGGGCATGAGCAGCGGGATGGAGGTCACTGCAACAGGAGACCCTATCAGAGTTCCTGTAGGACATAATGTCCTCGGCAGGATGTTCAATGTTCTTGGCGAGCCTATAGACGGCGGTGGGCCAGTCCCTGCAGACACAGAGACTCTTCCTATACACAGAAAGGCACCTGGATTCGATGAGATCAGCCCGTCTGTTGAGATCCTCGAAACAGGAATCAAGGTCATAGACCTTCTCGAGCCTTATCCGAAGGGCGGCAAGATCGGACTCTTCGGCGGAGCCGGAGTCGGCAAGACAGTTCTTATTCAGGAGCTGATACATAACGTAGCCATGGAGCATGGCGGCTACTCTATATTCACCGGAGTAGGAGAGCGTTCAAGAGAAGGAAACGATCTGTGGAATGAGATGAATGAAGCCGGAGTAATGGACAAGACAGCTCTGGTATTCGGACAGATGAACGAGGCTCCTGGAGTCCGTATGAGAGTAGGTCTCAGCGGACTGACAATGGCTGAGTATTTCCGTGACGAGGAGAACAAGGACGTACTTCTCTTCATCGATAATATATTCAGATTCGTACAGGCTGGTTCAGAGGTATCGACCCTGCTCGGACGTATGCCTTCAGCTGTAGGTTACCAGCCTACACTCGCATCTGAGATGGGAGCTCTTCAGGAGAGGATCACATCGACTAAGGCAGGTTCGATCACATCTGTACAGGCTGTATACGTACCTGCGGACGACCTGACAGACCCTGCACCGGCAACTACTTTTGCCCACCTCGATGCTACAACAGTACTTTCGAGAAAGGTCGCAGAGCAGGGACTCTATCCTGCAGTAGACCCACTCAATTCGACATCGCGTATCCTCGAAGCAGATATCGTCGGCGAGGAGCACTACGAAGTCGCAAGAAAGGTACAGGAGATCCTGCAGAAATATGCAGAGCTCCAGGACATCATCGCCATCCTCGGTATGGATGAGCTTTCCGATGAGGATAAGTCTACAGTATACAGAGCCAGAAAGATCCAGAGATTCCTCTCGCAGCCTACTCACGTAGCTGAGAAATTCACAGGCATGCCTGGTGTCTACGTTCCGGTCAGCGAGACTGTCAAAGGATTCAAGGCAATAATTGACGGTGATATGGACGAATATCCTGAGGCCGCATTCTTCAATGTAGGCACTATCGAGGATGTCATCGCCAAAGCAGAAAAGATGAAAGAGGAGGCATAACGCCTTCAGAGACAGGAGATCATGAGCGGCAATACATTCTTACTTCAGATAATGGCCAGCGATCATATGGTATATGACGGCAAAGCGCTGAGTGTCACACTGCCTACAACAGAAGGCAGCGTCGGGATACTTGCTCAGCACTCCAATGTTATTATGGCCGTAGTTCCCGGCGTGCTTGAGTTCGAGCCTTCCGGCGAAGATGCGGATAAGGCGGGCCTTAATGGCAGACAGGAGATCATCGTGTCATACGGACTTCTCAAAGTCGAGAATGGTGAAGTCATGATCCTTGTTGATACAGCTGAACGTCCGGAAGATATCGACGAGGCGAGAGCAAGAAGAGCTGAAGAAAAAGCCAGAGAAAAGCTCAGGCGGACCAACAGCAACAGAGATCACGCTATGGTCGAAGCTGAGCTGTCAAGAGCTCTCAGCCGTATCCAGGGAGCGACCCGGAAACACAGATTATAACACTATACGGAAGACTGAAACGCGGGAAATATAACTCCCGCGTTTTTAAGTGCTATTGCGCAGCTCCTGTAAAATCAATATAATTGATAGCGGTAGATATACGATGATAATAACCATCTGTTAAATATAAGAGGAGAAAGAATAATGAAAGAGAACGTGATTTTCTGTTATTCAGGAACAGGCAACTGTCTGGATATGGCGAAGAACATAGCCAGAAAGCTCGGGGACACTGACATCATCATGATGAGAAAATATCCTGCAGTTACCGATGTAAGAGAGGCCAAGAGAGTAGGCTTCATAGTCCCGTGCTATGGTGGCGGACTTCCGGGACATGTTGAGAGATACATCAGAGATATCAAGGTAAGCCCTGACGCATATACATTCGGAATCGGACAGTGTGCAGCATATAAGGGAGAAGGACTCAGCAAGATCAATTCCATCATCCCTCTCAAATACTGGGCAGTTGTGACACATCAGTGCACATGCATATGGCTCTTCCCTCATGATCTGATGCTGCCTAAGATGGGCGCCAAGGAAGCTCAGGCAAGATCCGAGTATCTTGCAGACAGGATCGCAAGAGATGTCATGAATAAGGTGGTAACTAAGAAGAAACTGTCAAAGGCCATCATCAACAAAGCTGAGCATGCTGCATGGCCTCAGATCGCCCGCAAAAAGGGACAGACTCTCAAAGCCAATGACAACTGCATCATGTGCGGAACCTGCGCCAA
The DNA here is from genome assembly GCA_902786355.1 of uncultured Eubacteriales bacterium. Taxonomy (GTDB): domain Bacteria; phylum Bacillota; class Clostridia; order Peptostreptococcales; family Anaerovoracaceae; genus Crickella. The sequence continues at coordinate 36,284 of CADABZ010000008.1, read as the reverse complement.
GGTCTGCCCGACAGAGAATATCAGGTACGTCGGCAAGGCTGTAGTATTCGGCGACAAGTGCATCTCATGCTGCGCATGCGTACAGTACTGCCCTAAGGAAGCAATCAACTTCGGCAAGATCACCGCTAAGAGAGAGCGTTATCACAATGTCAACGTAACAGTGGACGATCTCAACCAGGAGATCATCTCATTCTGACAGCAGAAAGATAATAATATGTAAGAAACAGACTGCTGCATGGTAATTCACCATGCAGCAGTTCTGTGTTATAATTTAATAGTTAGGCTATACAATAATAACAGGGGAGAACAGTATATATGAAGAAGGTAATAACGTACGGTACCTATGATCTGCTCCACTACGGACATATCAATCTGCTCAGGAGAGCCAAGGCGCTTGGTGACTACCTTATAGTTGCTATCTCGACCGATGAGTTCAACTGGAACGCCAAGAGAAAGAAATGCTATTTTACATATGAACAGCGCAAAGCTCTCGTCGAGGCGATCAGATACGTCGATCTGGTCATACCGGAGGAGAACTGGGAACAGAAACGTTCAGACATGAAAGAGTATCATATCGATACTTTTGTAATAGGCGATGACTGGGAAGGCAAGTTCGATTTCCTCAAAGAAGAAGGAGTCGAAGTCGTCTACCTTCCAAGGACACCGGAGATCAGCAGCAGTCAGATCAAGAAAGATCTCTATGATGCCAACGCTGTGGACGGCGAATCAAAGACATCACATGATGAGATCAATACTGATCCGGGCAAATAGAGAGGGGGAAATCTAATGAATAATGAACTGGCAGCTCAGGTGAGCAGGATGGATGCATTTCTCGACAAGCTTGTCGAACTCTGCACATCGGCAGGAGTCAAAATACTGATCGCGATCCTTATCTACTGCATAGGTAAGTTCATCATCGGCAAACTCATGAAGGTAGTGGACAAGATGCAGGCTGCAAGCAAGCTCGACGCCACAGCACGCACTTACATCAGGAATATAATCAAGGCGGTCCTGTACATAGTGCTTGTCGTAGCGATCATCAGCGAGCTGGGCGTACCTATGGCATCGGTCATTACGGTGCTCGCATCGGCAGGCGTAGCAGTCGGTATGGCACTGCAGGGCTCTCTGAGCAATCTGGCAGGCGGTATCATGCTCCTTGTCTTCAGACCTTTCAATGTCGGTGACTATATAATCGCCGGAGGAGAAGAAGGCACAGTCAAGAGCATCTCGACATTCTATACAGTCCTCAACACAGTGGACAACAAGACTGTATCGATCCCGAACGGTACTCTCATGAACTCCAATATCTCAAACTGCAGCAGTGAAGACCTCAGGCGTGTAGACCTGACATTCAACATAGCAGGCTCAGAGCCGATCAAGAAGGTCCAGGCAACCATCATGAAGGTCATTGTCGCATCCGACAAGGCTATGGCAGATCCGGCTCCGGAAGTCCAGCCTGTAGCAGGCATCCCGGGCGGACTTGAATACACTGTACGTGTATGGTGCGAGACCGCTGATTACTGGGATCTGTATTTTGAACTGATGCGCGAGATCCCGACCGCTCTCGGACATGCTGAGATCGCAGGACCTTCAACACCGGTAAAAGTCAGCAACTAGCAGCATCCGGACGCTATGAAGAAAGAGACCGCAGTAAAACTCAAAAAAGCCGGATATAGTGCCCTCCAGTGGACCTGGGGGCTGCCACAGACGCTTGCAGGAGCCTTGCTGTATATGAAGCACCGCAGAAACGAGCATTTCAGCTACAGGGGTGCGACAGCTACAGTGTGGGACGGCGACAGAGGCGTGTCGCTTGGCAAGTTCATATTCGTGCCTGAGGAAAGCAGTGACTTCCTGATCGACCACGAATACGGGCACACGATACAGTCCCTTATTCTGGGGCCGCTGTATCTGCCGCTCGTCGGAGCGCCGTCTATGGCATGGAACAGGCTCCCGTATTTTATCAACAAGAGAAAGGAAACGGGAAGATCTTACTACTCTGCAATATTCGAGAGAACAGCGAACACGCTCGGAGCAAAGGCAGACCGGAAATAGAAGATAACTTCAGCGAAAAAGCGCTCCTGCGAATGATGACCGCAAGAGCGCTTTTGTATTGTTCTATTGAGGTGATAGATTTCTTCAGATCGCTTCCGGCGGAAGGCCCTTGATGCCTGCAAGGGAGAAGAGCTTTCCAATGCGGTGGGAAAGATATCCTATCACTCCGCCTCCGAGCACCAGCTTGAGAAGTGCGGCGGCCAGAGGATACTGATGCCAGTACATTGGTGCGGCTGCGTCGAAGACAGACAGCAGCAGAGCGAGGCATCCGAGAATCAATATATTGCGCTTCGTGAGGATCTTGCGGATCGGCACGTCCGGGAAGAGTGCTTTCGTTGTGACTGTAAAGAGTCCGAGGAGTATAGCGAATCCTGCGAACAGCGAAGCGAAAAAGCCTGCGAGCGGCGAAGCGAACAGCGTGTTCCACAGGAAAGTGATCAATGTCATGATCGCAGTGCCTGCTGCCCACAGAGGAACTATGAAGATCATTCTGACCGATTGAGGCAGAGACAGGATCGTCTGGCGGAAGCGTGCTCTGAAGCTTTGTTTGACTGCCTTCTGCTCATCGCTGTCTTCATCATCATCGTCAACAGGTGCGTTGGCGAACTCATCTATATCAAGAACGACAGGTGCCTGATTGAAGTCAGGACCGCCGGTCTGGTTCTGCGTAATATCTGCAGGGTTGGAAAAAGCCAGTCCGGTCAGAAGCGAGAGAACAACAAGAGAAGTCGCCGCGCCGCGGACGCCTGCCTTGCGTGCTACAGCCTTCGGATCGTATGTACCGTCCAGATAATCATCTATCTTCCGGTCCACGCCTTTCTTTACTTTTTTCACTTTTTTTGCTGTTTTTTCCAGCAGATCTTTGCGTTCTGTATCTGATGACATTTCTTCAGTTAGCAGGGAAAGAATCCCAGTTGCCTCCTCTCTGATCTGACGGCATTAAGTCATGCATCACTATGTGCAGATATTATACCATAAGCGGAGCATGCAGAGAATCAGAAAGCGAAGGTGCTGTACGAACACAAATGTGTTATAATACTGAAGTTAGGGCGGCAGACGCCTGATTTTGCAACAACAATCAAAAATAACTCAGACCGGAGGGGATATATATGGTCAATGTATTAAGAATTCTTGCAGCTGTAGGGCTTCTTCTCAATGCATTTCTGGTGATTCGTAAGATCGGGACGATGCGTGCCGGAGAAGACGGCGCAGAGAAATGGGAAGAGGGCAAAAAGCATGCTGTATATAACACATTAGTCGGAATTGCAGCCAATTTCCTCGATGTATTCGGGATCGGTGCATATGCGACGACTTCTGCTGCTTTCAAGATCGGCAAATCTGTCAGAGACGGAGATATACCGGGAACAATGACTGTAGGTGACACCATTCCGATGTGCATAGAGGCTTTTCTCTTTGCCAAAATATCGGGTGTCGACGGACTTACACTCGGCGTGCTCATCGTCGCAGCTGTAGCCGGTGCTTTTATTGGAGCGTCTCTCGTTACTAAGCTCAACATCCAGGGCGTCAGACTCATGATGGGAATAGGTATGATCATACTCGGTGTGATCATGGCTCTGAGAGTTTTTTCTGTCGGGCCGTTCGGTCTTACAGGTGACGGACTCAGCCTCAGAGGAGGCAGACTGGTGATCGCTGCTGTCGTGATGATCATACTTGGCATACTGATGAATATCGGTGTAGGCCTGTACGCTCCTTGCATGGCTCTGTGCTGCGGGCTCGGAATGAGTGTTACCGCCACACTGCCTGTAGTAATGGGAGCGTCAGCTCTTCTGATGGCATTCGGCAACGGACCACAGTTCATAAGAGCCGGAAAGTTCGACATGGTAGCTGTTCTCACTCAGATTGCAGGCGGAACTATAGGCGTGCTTATAGCTTATTTCTTCGTAAAGAAGCTTGATGTAACGATCCTGACCATGATAATCGCAGCAGTCGTTCTCGTTACAGGCATCATGTTCTTCAGGGATTATGAGAACGGAAAGCCAAGACGCAGAGCATAGAACTGAATGTGCCGCATGGTATAGAGAGCAAATACATTTCGGGGACGGGATTATAACTTATTTCTATAATGACCGTTAGTCCGATGAAAGGACTCAATTTGTTAAAACCGAACAAAGGTACTACAATTTGTAGAGATGCACATTGTGTATCTCTACATTTTTTGTCATTAAGGTAATGTGAATTATGGAGGTAATTAAACATGGCAGAAAAGAAAAATGACAAGCTGCTTATCATCATCGCCGGTCTTATCATCGGTGTTATCGCAGCAGGCCTTGCCTTCCTCGGCAATCCTAAGAACATGGGATTCTGCATCGCTTGCTTCCTGCGTGATACTGCAGGCGGGCTCGGACTTCACAGAGCTGCTCCTGTACAGTACATCAGACCTGAGATCATCGGAATCGTTCTCGGAGCATTCGGCGCAGCATTTGCTAAGAAGGAATTCGGCTCAAAGGGCGGCAGCGCTCCTATGACAAGATTCGTACTCGGATTCTTCGCTATGGTAGGATGTCTTATGTTCCTCGGCTGCCCGTTCAGAATGATCCTGAGACTGGCTGGCGGAGATCTCAATGCAATATTCGGACTTGTAGGATTCGTTATCGGAATCTTCTGCGGTATCTTCTTCCTCAAGAACGGATATTCACTCAAGAGAACCTACAGCCTTACACCGGCAGAAGGATACATCTTCCCGATCATGGAGGTTATCGTATTCGTACTTCTCCTCGCTAAGCCTGCATTCATCTTCTTCTCAGAAGAAGGCGCTGGCCCGGGAGCTATGCACGCAGCAATCGGTTTCTCCCTTGCAGCAGGACTCATTGTAGGTGTTCTTGCTCAGAGAACAAGACTGTGCATGGTAGGCGGAGTAAGAGACCTCGCTCTCTTCAAAGAGACAAGACTTCTGTGGGGATTCATCGCTATCTTCGTAGCAGCTCTCATCACCAACCTCATTCTTGGCGGATTCAAGCTCGGAATGACAGAGCAGCCTGTAGCTCATACTGACGGATTGTGGAACTGCCTCGGCATGCTCCTCGTTGGCTTTGCCTGCGTACTGCTCGGCGGATGCCCGCTCAGACAGCTCGTTATGTCCGGTGAAGGAAATGCAGACAGTGCTGTTACAGTACTCGGCCTCATCGTAGGCGCAGCATTCTGCCACAACTTCGGACTCGCATCAAGCGGAGAGGGCCCTACACCTGCAGGAAAGATCGCTGTTATTATCGGTATCGCTGTAGTCGCACTGATCGGTGTTGTTAACACTTACGTCAAGGCTGAGAAGGCTTCTGAAGCAGCATAGAGCGGAGGTATATCATGGTAGACGCAAGAGGACAGTCCTGCCCGATTCCTGTTATCATGACCAAGAAGGCAATGAAGAGCAACGAAGACTACTATGAAGTATTAGTAGACAGCAAGACTCCTTGCGAGAACGTTACCCGATTTGCCCAGAGTCAGGGCTACAAGGTAGAGGTAGAGGAGAAAGGCGGAGAATATCTGCTTAAGCTCTCCAGATAGTACATCAAAGACCCGGCTGCGCCTGATCGCCAGCCGGGTTTTGTATTGATCCCTGAGTGTGTTAAACTATGGGGGCAGGAGACAGGTTTTTACCATAAGGACAAAGAATAACATGAATACATATATAGCTACATTCTTCATGCATTTCGGATCGATCAGATATGAGAGACTCTGTAAGTCAAAAGGCTATGAGGCCAGGACTATGCCGGTACCGCGCAATCTCAGCTCAAGCTGCGGGACATGCGTGAAATACACTGCGCCGGAACCTCTATACGATCCGGCTCACGATGAGATGGAGAAGATGGTCATCTGTAATGATGATGGAAGCTATACGCTGATATACAAGGCGGAAGGCCTGTAGCAGCCTGCAGAGATCCGGAAGACGGCAGGGCATGACATAACTAAAAAACTCACGGCAGAACCACTGAAAAATGGTCCCGGCCGTGAGCTTTATTGTTCTGGCAGAAGATATCAGATGTTAACGGTCTCGAGTCCCTCACACTGTTCGAGTGCTGATGCCGGCCCTATAACGCACACTGATCCCGACTCAGCAAGTGCGTCGAATACGGACTTCCATCTCAGAAGATCGGCAGGGGTTGTCTCAAGTATCTCCCTGCGGACACGTATGCGGTCTTCATCTGTGAAGCCCGAGAACCAGAAGTCATCGGCCGATCTGCCCTTTGAGGCAGGTGAGACCAGCGGCTCTGTAGAAGCGATGGTTGAGATGATGAATCCGCTCAGATCAGTCTCGCCCGAGCCTGCGAATGCATCGAGGAAGTCTGAGCAGTGTCTGTATGTCACAAGGGATTTTGCCGGCTCCGGATCTCTGTATGAATAGCAGAAATAGCTTCCGGTCCTGTTTGCGTTGACTGATGCGCCGTATGCGCCGCCCTTGACTCTTACCTCGTTCCACAGATAGGCGAGTGACAGGATATTGGCCGCCACTGAAAGGCTGCCTTCCGGCTTCACACTGATCTGAGAGAGATCGTATGCCATTACAGAGTGTGAGACTGACGCCGGCACCTGAATGCCCATAGCAGCAGGCAGCGAAGTCCTGTAGGCGGCTGAGGATGGCCTAGCATCGCCCTGAGCAAGTGATCCGATGAATCTGCTTACATCAGCCGGCTGTGAGGCTGTGACGCTGATATATGCGCCTGTCCTGACTATACTGCGGTCTATTAGGTTCTCTGCAAAACTGATGAATCCGCCGATCTTCTCATCGAAGGATGTATTCATGCTGTGCATATACTGGATGAATGTGTATCCATTGACGGCTTCTGAGGCAGCATCCCTTGCGGAATACTGGGACCTTGCGGCATATACTGCCAGCCTGTGGCCCGATGATACAGCATAGCGCTTGCCCTCATCATCGATCTGAGTTATGAGCTCCTTCATAAGCTCCCTGTCGCTGAAGCTGGTACGGGTCAGGATCTCGGTCATAAGATCTTCGGCGCGTGAAAGGTTCTCTCTGAGAACGGCAGCACGGCATCTGATGCATGGGGTGCATACGCTGCTGTCATCATCACGGGCGAGCAGATCCAGACCGAAGGTCATGGAGCCGACATACATACGCAGCTCATTCTGGAGCTCTGTGACGCTGTAATTCTCTGTCGGAAGATCCTTGTAGAATTCTGTTATAAGAGCCGCAGCAGGCAGCTCCTCATAACTGAGGTCTGTTACAGGGAAATAAGCGTTGATATATACTATTCCGTTGGTCGTCACCGGATGATAGAGAATGGTGACGCCGTCTTTTTCGCTGACAAGGGTGCCTATTAGCTCAGGCTCGCGTTTTATATCTTTCAGATCCAGCTGCGGTATGGTGGCCAGAGCTTCTTCACTGTCAGGGGTTTCCTGCCATTGTCTGAGATCCCTGCATCTTGTTTCGACAGCTGCTCTTCCGGCATCATCCAGTGATGACATGATATCAGCAATGCGTTTCGCCTCGGCCTCGGCTTTTTCCTGCCCTGCAGTGAGGGAAGGAAGCAGAACGAGCCTTGTAAGAGAAGAAGTGTCTACGAAGAAATCACGGAGAAGCTCATCCATGATGCTCTCGGATATCGACTTCCTGAGAACGGATATCGCCTCGTCGGTCCTGAGGTAGAGAGACGGATCTCCACCATAGAGCCATGAACTGAAGACGGCATTGGCGCGGTATAATCCCTGAGGCTCAGGATACTGCCTGAATCTGAAATCGAGCTGATTGACAGATGCTTCCAGGTCTCTTGCAGGGATGCCTTCATCTATTACGCGTGAAGAAGTCTCAGATACTATTGCAAGGAGTCTGTCTCCTGCGATGCGAACCTTCTCTTCATAGTCAGAAACAGCAGAAGCTTCCTGGCAGGCAGAAGGGTCAACACCTCTGAATACAAGCATAAGATAAGGCTGCGCGATACCATCAGATACATATACCTCCATGTCTTCAGCAAGTCCTGAGGACAGGACCGCTCTTTTGAGCGGCGACTCGTTCGAGTCGGCAAGCTGCTCGATAAGCACACTGAGAGCGAGCAGCTTGTCCCTGTCCTCCCATGTGCCGGCTATCCTGCCGTATACGATCATAGCCCTTGCATCTTCATCACTGACTTCAAAATCACAGCTCTCATCAAGTACGACAGGAGCCTGATAATCTATCTGAGGGATATCATCCAGTCTGTCGTAACTCTCAAGATATGAATCTATCATGCCGAGAGTCTTGTCCAGCGGGATATTTCCATCGAGATAGAAATAAGCGTTGGACGGATGATAGAACTTTCTGTATCTTTCAACAAAACTCTCATAAGTAAGATCCGGGATCGCATCCGGGTCTCCTCCTGAATTGAAACCATAGCAGGTATCCGGGAAGAGAAGCTTGCCCAGAGTCCTCTCTGCTATCTGGTCCACATCTGACATAGCGCCCTTCATTTCATTGAATACGACGCCCCTGTAGACCGGCACCTCGGAATCTGTATCGATATGCCAGCCTTCCTGAGCGAATATGGAAGGGTTGGTCAGTATATTAGGACGGAATACTGCGTCGAGGTATACCTCCATGAGGTTGAGATAATCCTGCTCCATACGGCTCGAGACCGGATAGAGAGTTTTGTCGGAATAAGTCATCGCATTGAGGAACGTATTCATCGATGTCTTGAGAAGCTCGACAAAAGGCTCCCTGACAGGGAATTTCTCAGAGCCGCAGAGGACAGAGTGTTCAAGGATATGGAAAACTCCGGTGTTGTCTTCCGGAAGCGTCCTGAAGCCAACTGAGAAGAGCTTGTTCTCTTCGCTGCTCTCAGCCCATACGAGTCCGGCTCCTGTCCTGTCGTGAGTCATCTCGATAAGACGGCCTTCAAATTCCTTTATTTCCGTAATTGCTGTTACTGTGAAGCCATGCAGCTTATCATGTATATTAAGCGACATCAGTTTTCCTCCATCTTATTAATTGGATGTCTGCGAAAGACCGTACTATTATACCATAATAGTTAGGAGTTCCTTGGTGTTCATGTGATATAATTACTGTCAAATATGGAAATAGAAGGTTGAACTGATTTTAAAGCATGAAAGGAGCTTTTCAGCATGATAGATAACGGCTTGATATATTTTGCCAGAAAAGGCAATGAAGACGGTCTGAGTGACAGACTGTACATGCGCCCTGACAAAGCCAACAGACACGGCTTCATCGGAGGTGCTACAGGAACGGGAAAGTCCGTGACTCTCAAGGTTCTCGCTGAGAGCTTCTCAAGCCTTGGCGTACCTGTTTTCATGTCTGATGTAAAAGGAGATATGGCAGGCATCGCAGTCGCGGGTGATGACAATGAAGGTATGCAGAAAAGACTCGACAGATTTGATATCCGCGATGATTTTATGTACAGAGGATTCCCGGTATCAGTCTTCGACATATACAGTCAGAAAGGCACTCCGCTCCGCACTACTGTATCTGAGATGGGGCCGCAGCTCTTCTCTCAGGTCCTCGACCTTAACGATACACAGAGCGAGCTGATGCAGGTCATATTCAAGATCGCAGATGACCGCGGGCTAATCCTGACAGATACCAAGGATATGAAAGCCATGCTCCAGTACGCCGCTGATCACTCCGCGGAATTCAAAATGGACTACGGCAACATCCCTCAGCAGTCGGCTGCGACCATAATACGCGCAATAGTCGCTCTTGAGGCAGAAGGCGCTGATACGTTCTTCGGAGAGCCGGCTATAGACATCAGGGATTTCTTCCTGACGGCTCCTGACGGCCGCGGGATCATCAACATCCTCGATGCAGAGACACTTATCAATAAACCAAGACTGTATTCAGCATTCATGCTGTATCTGCTCTCGGAACTCTTCGAGGTCCTCCCTGAAGTAGGCGATCCGGAGAAGCCTAAGATCGTCTTCTTCTTCGATGAAGCACACCTGCTGTTCAAAAATGCCAGTAAGAGCCTGCTTGAGAAGATCGAACAGGTCGTCAAGCTGATCAGATCCAAGGGCGTGTCGATATTCTTCATCACTCAGAGCCCTGGCGATATACCTAATGCAGTCATGTCACAGCTCGGAAACAAGATCGAGCATGGTCTGCACGCTTATACTCCGGCAGAGCAGAGGGTCGTCAAGGCAGCCGCTGACTCGTTCAGAGTCAATCCGGAATTTGACACAGAAGAGCTTCTGCTCGGACTGGGCACAGGAGAAGCTGTCATCTCGATGCTGGATGAAAAAGGCGCTCCTTCAATGGCTGAGCACGCATATATCCTGCCGCCTGAGAGCAGGATGGGACCTCTCGAAGAGGGTGAGAGGGCAGAGATAGTCAGCGCGTCCTTCCTCAACAGCAAATATGAGACGATGGTAGACAATGTGTCTGCCTATGAGGTGATAACAGGCAGATCTTCTGCACCTCAGCAGGCCGGAGGCGGCTTCACATACAGTGCAGATTTCAATACACCTGTCACATCGCCGGCCCAGAATGCATATGATGCAGAGATCACGGAGGCGCCTTCCGCAGGAGCTGCTTCAGCTGAAAGAGCAGCTGTATATGATGCAGAGATAGAAGAACCTGCAAGGCAGTCGCTTGGCGACATCGCAGACAACTTCCTCGGCAAGAGCGGGACACGTCAGGTGATGAGATCCACCGGAGGCTCCATAGGCCGCGAGATAGGCAAGACCCTGGGAGAAGCTGTCCTCGGCAAGAAAGGCAGGACGATAGGCGGAAACATCGGATCTGCTATAGGCAGGAACCTTTTCGGAACATTCAGCAGGAAGTAACAGACTGGAGGAACAATATGCCGCTTACTAAACAGGACATTACAGATCTGCTCGATTCGAAGAAGGTCAAGTATGATATCGTTGAACACCAGCCGGTGTACACTATAGAGGAGATGCTCGACTGCGAGCTTCCTTATCCTGACCGCATAGCCAAGAATCTCTTCATCCGTGACGACAAGAAGAGAAAGTATTACCTGATCACATGTCTTGAGGATAAGAAGATCAATCTCAAGGATTTCAGAAAACAGCAGGATACCCGTCCGCTGACGTTCGCTTCAGAAGAAGATCTTATGGCCAAGATGGGGCTGTATCGCGGAGCGGTCACACCGTTCGGGATCCTCAATAACGAAGAGAAGGACGTTATCATATACTTCGACAAAGACTATGAGCATGGTGTCATGGGCATCCATCCGTGCGACAACACTGCCACAGTCTTCATCAATACACGCGACGTTGTAAAGCTGCTCAAAGAGCACGGAAACGAGATACATTTTGTCAAACTGTAGGGAAAATGGGTGACAGGAAAGTCCTCGCTTCGGCGATGATAACTTCATTTATGACTACATTCATGTCCAGCGCTCTCAATCTGTCTATCCCGGCACTTGAGAGCTTTTTTGACGTGAGCGCAGCTGCGGTAGGCTGGATAGTGAGTGCCTATACAATTTCTGTTGCAGCCTTCAGTCTGCCTATGGGAAAAGTTGCTGATATCGCCGGAAGGAGGAAGGTGTTCCTGACAGGCATAGCAGGCTTCGGGATCCTTTCGGTGCTGTGCATCTTCGTGACGCATATAGGTGCGCTTATCGCCCTCAGAGCTCTGATGGGCGTCTGTGCAGGCATGATCTTCTCTACCAACAATGCTATCCTGATCACATCTTATCCGTCAGAAGTCAGAGGCAGGGTGCTCGGCTATTCAACAGCTGCGACATACATCGGCCTTACGATGGGACCCGTTATTGGAGGCTTTCTCAACAGCACTCTGGGCTGGCGGTCGATCTTTGCTGTGTCGGTGCTGGTGTCTCTCATTGCTCTGGCCGCAGCTGTAAGATCAGGATACAGAGACAGCGCATCAGAAGATGTCCACATGCACTTTGATGTTACAGGCTCTCTTCTGTATGTCTTCGCGATTATCGCAAGCCTCCAGGGAATGAGTGAGCTGGGCGCTGCCAGAAGAGCGGTTCCGGTGCTCCTCGCCGGGATCTTCGCGCTTGTCTGCTTCTTCATATATGAAAGCCGCAGGGCAGATCCTGTCATGAAGGTCAGCATGTTCAGCGGCAGCAGGACTTTTACATTCTCGTGCCTGGCCGCGCTTCTCAACTACGGGGCGACTTTTGCGATAAGCTACACGGTCAGCATATATCTTCAGGTGATCCTCGGGATATCTTCGGCAAAAGCCGGCCTCATCCTTATATCCATGCCGGCGGTGCAGGCTCTGCTGTCTCCGCTGACAGGAAGTCTCTCAGACCGGATAAGGCCGGGGATCCTCGCGAGCGCCGGGATGGGCTTGTGCACCTTCACGCTGGTGCTGTTCTCACGCCTCGGAAGCGGAACCTCACTGGCATATGTTATCTGCGCACTCTGCGTTACAGGCTTTGGCTTTGCACTCTTCTCGTCGCCTAACACTAATGCGATACTCAGCTGCGTCGACAGAGAAGATTATGCGGTAGCCAATTCGATCATCGCTACTATGAGAACCTACGGACAGTCTTCAGGCATGGCTATACTCAGTGTCATAACCTCAGCTTTTCTCGGGAGCAGAAGTCTTGCTGGCTCGCCTCAGGGCGATATCCTCGCAATGATGCACACAGCATTTCTGGTGTTTGCTGCACTGAGCGTCGCAGGTCTGCTTTTCTCCCTTGCAAGGGACAGCAGAAACCAGAATCCTGCATAAATTGTATACATTAATACATTTCGTTTGTTTATATAGACAAAGCAGCCCCCGATTTGCTAAAATGATTTCACAAACGGGGGCTTTTGTGTGCTTTGATATGCGCATTGACAAGCTCAAAGGTATTTTTTGGAATAATTAAGGAGAACAATTATGAGTGCTTTTGTAGGCTTTATGAACAACATTCTGTATCAGCCTTATATCGTACCGCTGTTCCTGATCGCTGTAGGTATCTACTTCACAATCAGGACAGGGGCTGTACAGATCAGATTGTTCCCTGAGATGTTCAGGGTAGTAACTGAGAAACCATCAGATGACAAATCCATTTCGTCATTCGGAGCTCTGATGGTATCCACAGCTTCCAGAGTAGGTACAGGAAACATCATCGGTGTATGTACCGCTATCATCCTCGGTGGTCCGGGAGCTATCTTCTGGATGTGGATCACAGCTATTTTCGGCGGTGCCAATGCTTTTATCGAGTCAACACTGGCTCAGATATACAAGAAGAAAGCAGATGACGGCACATTCTACGGCGGACCTTCCTACTATATGCAGAATGCTCTCGGAGCAAGATGGCTCGGAATAATCTTCTCTGTTCTCATCATCTTCACATATGCAGTAGGATACAACATGCTCGCTGCTTTCAACCTGCAGTCGACATTCGCTACTTTCAGCTTCTATCATGAGAAGACAACTCCGATGATCATAGGAATAATCCTTGCGGTTCTCTTCGGAATCATCATTCTCGGAGGCGCTAAGAAGCTGACTAAGGTAACAGGATTCCTCGTACCGGTAATGGGTGTTGCTTATGTACTCATATCCATTGTCGTTCTGGTCATGAATGCAAAGAACCTCGGAGCAATGTTCAGTCTGATCTTCAGCACAGCATTCGACTTCAAGGCGATCTTCGGAGGATTTACAGGATCTGTTATCATGTGGGGCCTCAAGAGAGGTCTGTACTCCAATGAGGCTGGTATGGGTTCTGCTCCTAACGCTGCTGCAAAGGCTGATGTAGCTCATCCTGTAAAGCAGGGTCTTGTTCAGACACTTTCAGTATTCATCGATACACTGCTGATCTGCTCTGCTACAGCATTTATGTGCCTGTCGACAACAGGTGTTGCACCTGCAGATTTCGTGCTTGAAGACGGAGGCGCTAATGCTGCCGGCTATGTACAGACATGCCTGCACACATCACTCGGTTCATTCGGGCCGATCTTCATCGCAGTTTCGATGTCACTCTTCGCATTCACTACTCTGATCGGCAACTATTCATACTGTGAAGGATGCTTCGCATTCATCCTCAAGAGAGATATGAGCAAGACTGAGCTGCTGATCTTCAGAGTGATCGCTATAGTTCTTGTATTCCTTGGAGCTATTTCAAGCGCAGGTCTCGTATGGGATACAGCTGATATGTTCCAGGGACTCATGGTAGTATGCAACATCCCATCCATCGCGATCCTCGGAGGCGTTGCTATCAAGGCTCTCAAGGATTACACAGACCAGAAGGCAGCCGGCAAAGCGCCTGTATTCCACGCTAAGAATATCGGTCTGGATGAGAACAAGGTAGACTGCTGGAAATAATCAACTGATCTCACAGGCCAGGCAATAGCTGCGGCCTTATGATAACTGCAGAACAGACAGGGCGGAAGGCGAGAGCTTTCCGCTTTTTCTGTCGATCTTAAAAGCCCGGTTCTCCTGCTCCTTGTTTAAAAGCTGTGCTTGTTTTGATACAATAATTGTGTATGACTAAAACGATATATATAGACGGACTTGCGGTAGCAGTCACCCGTAAAAGGATCAAAAGAATCAATCTCCGCATCCGTGAGCCGGAAGGCAGAGTCACGGTCAGCGCGCCGTATATTGTCTCTGACCGAGAGATAATAGAATTCGTGCGCTCAAAACGCGACTGGATAGACAAGGGGATAGTGTGTGTAAGGAGCAGGGCGGCAGCCCATCCTGAGCCGGTGACGCCTCAGGAGAAAGAGGCGCGGCGGGCAGCTCTCAGGAGGAGGATAGCAGCCAGGCTTCCGGAGATAGAGAGACGGACAGGCCTTAAGTGCACAGGCTGGACTGTGAGAGACATGCACACCAGATGGGGTAGCTGCAATACAAGGACCGGGCACCTGAACTTCAGTCTCATGCTTGCGGTAAGGACTGACCTCGAACTCGATTATGTGATACTGCATGAACTTGTGCATACCGTTGTGCCCGGACATGGAAAGGATTTCTACGCCCTTATGGACAGATTCATGCCCGGCTGGAAAAACGTAAGAACAGGTCTCAAATACTAGGAAGAACAACGATGGAAATACCACAGCTCATAACAGATCTCGCTCTTATGCTTACTACAGCTGCTGTAGTAACGATATTATTCAGAAGACTCAGGATACCGACTATCCTGGGATATATTGTCGCGGGCTTTCTGATAGGACCGCATTTTTCGTGGTTTATGGATGTGGAGAGCAATGCATCCATAGAGACATGGAGCGAGATAGGTGTAGTCATCATACTGTTTCATATCGGGCTGGAATTTGATTTCCACAAGATAGCAGATATAGGGAGCACAGCCATCGTCTCGGCTCTCGTCAAAATGGGTGGAGTCCTCTTCGTCGGATACGGCTTCGGACTGCTGATAGGGCTCAGCGTTATGGACTCAGTCTTTCTCGGAGTGATGCTCTCCATAAGCTCGACGGTAGTCATACAGAAATGTCTGGAGGAAATGGGGCTTTCTGAAAAGAAATTCGCAGGGCTGGTAATGGGCTCGCTTGTAATGGAGGACGTTATTGCGGTCTTCATGATGGTCATACTGACTACCATGTCAGTAAGCCAGGGAGGCAGCAAGGCTGCTATAGCAGCTCATCTGGCACTGATGCTCTGCTATCTCGTCATCTGGCTTATACTCGGCGTATTCTTCGTCCCGACACTTCTTGACAAGACTATGGAATATATGAGCGATGAGATGCTTACCCTTCTGAGCCTGGGCTTCTGCTTCCTTATGGCGCTGCTGGCCAAGAGGCTCGGCTTCTCCATGGAACTCGGAGCCTTCCTCGCGGGATCGTTTTTCGCAGGTACGAGATATGTACACAGAGTCGAAAGGGTCACATCCGGGATCAAGGACATGTTCGGAGCGATCTTCTTCCTGTCTGTAGGAATGCTCGTTGAACCTGCGATCATAGCTGAGAGATGGACATCTATAGTACCGATTGCAGTGATCGCTGTAGTTGCCAAGCTGATCTTCGCTACCATAGGAATGATGCTTTCAGGCCAGGATCTGGATACAGCTGTCAGAGGCGGTATATCACTCGCGCCTATCGGTGAATTCTCATTCATCATTGCGAGCCTGGGAATCTCCCTCGGAGTTATAGAAGATTATCTGTATCCTGTCATCGTAGCTTCCTCGATACTGACAATCATATTCACACCTGTCCTTATAAGGCAGTCTGACAGAATAGTAGATGCGATAACATCGGCAGTGCCTGAACGGCTCAGACGAAGGCTAGAAAGCTACACATCGGACGATCAGGCCTCTGCAGAGCATGCTTCAGAGTGGAAGATCGTGCTCAGAGACAGCCTTGTTAAGATAGGTATATATGGAAGCATAATGCTCGTGACGGCGCTGGCAGGCTGCAATCTGCTCCAGCCGGCTCTCAGCGAAATAGCCGGAGAGCGGCCGTCGAAATTCATCTGTACGGCACTCATATATGCTGTGATGATAATATTCGCCAGACCGTATTTCGGGACCCGCAATGTCGCTTTCACGAAGCTGTGGATGGACAGCCTTTCCAACCGTCCTCCGCTTCTCGCAATAGTAATGATCAAGGCTGGTCTGATGATGATCGTGGCGGCGATCCCGCTGATCGATCTCTTCAACCTGAAGGGAGTGCTGCTGATACTTCCGCCGGTCGCTATCTATCTTATTGCCAGGAGTGATTTTGTGGCTACGTATTATCTCCAGCTGGAAGCAAAATTCCTCTCCAACCTCAATCAGAAGACTATGGAGGAACGCGGCGGCAGCCGAAAGGAACAGCACTGGCTTGAGGAAGATTTCAGTATATTCAGCTGGATGATCCCGGAAGGTGCGCCGTATGCAGGCAAGTCGATCATGGATCTGGGCTGGGGCAGGAAGGACTCGGTCTATGTCGTCAAGGTCAAAAGGGGAGAGAAAAGGATACCGATGCCTACAGCGAGGATGACCCTGCAGTTCGGAGACAGAGTCTATGTGATAGGAGACAGGCAGTCCCTTGAGATATTCAGCAAGACGCTCGGGATCAGTGAGACGATCCATATACGGACTCTGAGGGATTTCCTCGACGGAGCATATCCTGACAGGGAGCACGCCCTTGCCTGTGCTGCGATACCTGTCAGAGGAATGGAGCACTTTGTCGGTAAACCGATCAAGAAAAGCGGTATTACCGCAAGGACCAACTGCATGATCCTCGGCCTTGAGCGCGGCGGATATGCATACAAAATGCCGGATGCCAATATGCTTATAGAGGAAGGCGATATCCTCTGGATCATCGGCGCATACAATGACCTTGAAAGGATAGCATCCCATCTGGTAGGCAAAGCCGGCACACACAGCGAAACTCTGCGTTTAAATGCGGCTGAAATAAGAGAACGGATGTAGATAGCAGAAACATCAGACAAGGAACAGAGACAAATGGAAACATTCACACACTATATCCTGCCCCCGCTGATCGGAGCAGTTATAGGCTATTTTACGAACTATATAGCGGTAAAGATGCTTTTCTTCCCGCATGAGGAGAAGCGGATATTCGGCATCAGGATCCCGTTCACTCCGGGAGCCATCCCGAAAGGCAAGGCGAGACTCGCCAAGGCAGCAGGCAGGATAGTCAAAAATGATCTTTTTACCATGGAAGACATATCCGGCAAGCTTCTGACAGAGGAAGTTGAAATGCCCCTGATAGACAAGGTGATGAGCATACTCGATCAGCCTATCCGTGAGACAGGCTCCGTGCTCGCCGGGAGTCCGGAGAAATACGACAGGCTCGAGGCAAACTTCATCACTCTGCTCGAACGCAAGATAACCGATGCGGTACATCGCATGGATATCCCTTCTGTTGTCCGCGATGAAGGGGCGAGGATGATAAGAGAGCAGGCGGCAAAATCAGGTATCGTGAGCATGCTCGTCACCGATAATCTGATCGATATGGTCATGAAGTCGGTAAGCGAGAAGATGGAAGAATTCATAGATGCCAAAGCTCCCGGCATGATCAATGAGATAACAGAGAGCAGGATACATGATCTTGGAGACAGGACGCCTCTCTATGTGCTTGAGCAGGCCGGATACGATCCGGAACATGTCCGCTCGAAGATCATCGCTGCATACCGCGAGTCGGTGGTCAATGCCGTCAATTCGGCTCTCAGACGTATAGACGTAGCTGAAGTTGTCGAAAACAAGATCAACTCAATGTCTGTTGCGGAGCTTGAACGCGGCGTCCTGCAGGTAATGAACGAAGAACTCCGGATGATAGTTAATCTCGGTGCACTGATAGGCCTTGTAATAGGCTCTGTCAATATTTTCATATGATTATGGACAGACACGAAGAAATAGAAATGATCAGAAAGATGGCGGCCGTCAGAGAGAAGGCTGAGCAGCAGAGTGAGAACGAAGGAGAACCCTACGTTCTGTTTGACCATGTCCGCAAGGTATACCATGTCGGAGAAGTGGATATAGAGGCGCTCGCAGATGCTTCATTCAGTGTATCAAAGGGCGAGCTTGCGGTCGTCGTTGGCGAGTCCGGCGCCGGAAAAACCACACTTCTCAACATCCTCGGCGGCATGGATACTCTGACAAGCGGCAGGGCAGTCCTCGACGGCAGAGAGATAAGCGGCATGAGCGCGCGGGAGCTGACGAAGTACCGCAGATATGATATAGGCTTCGTATTCCAGTTCTACAATCTCGTGCAGAATCTTACGGCACTGGAGAATGTGTCTCTCGCCACGCAGATCTGCAAAGACCCGCTCGATCCTGAACAGACCCTCAGGGCGGTAGGCCTGGGAGACAGGCTGTATAATTTCCCGGGACAGCTTTCGGGCGGCGAGCAGCAGAGGGTCGCTATTGCGAGAGCGCTGGCGAAGAACCCAAAGCTGCTCCTTTGCGATGAGCCTACAGGAGCCCTTGACTATGTAACGGGAAAACAGATACTCCAGCTTCTCCAGGATCAGGCGAGAAATATGGGGACCACGGTAATAATAATCACCCACAATAAAGCTATCACACCGATGGCGGACAGAGTCATCAGCGTCAGAAGCGGGAGGGTGCAGAGTGTCGAGATCAACAGACATCCTGTGCCGGTCTCGAAGATCGAATGGTAGATGCTTAGGAAGTCCACACTGAGAGAAATACGCACATCGCTGGCTAGATACCTGGCGATCTTCGCGATCGTTGCTCTTGGAGTGGGCTTTTTTTCCGGCCTCAGGGACTGCAAGCCATCTATGGTCAGGACGGCCACAGAATACCTTGAGAAATACAATATGTACGACTACATGATCATATCCTCCTACGGGGCGGATGATGACAGTGTCAGTCTGGCAAGGTCAGAAGAAAACGTGACAGATGCAGAGGGCTCTGTGCAGATGGATGTCCTTGCAACTGCTGCCGGAGCAGATGAGGTCGCTCTCAAAGCGATATCTCTTCCGGAGAATATCAACAGGCTCAGAGTCGTAAGCGGCAGACTTCCGCAGAAAGATGATGAGTGTGTTATCGATGATTATCATATCGACAGTGAAGGCTACAAGACAGGTGATATTATCGTCCTGACAGACAGCAATGACGAGGATACTCTGGAGAAATTCAGACATCATGAATACAGGATAGTAGGAACTGTCAATACACCGATATACCTTGACTACCAGAGAGGATCGACAGATATCGGAAACGGCAGCCTGGAGACTTTCTTTTTCATCAAAAGATCCGAGTTCGATACTGACTATTACACTCAGCTGTATCTGACTCTCGACGGCGATGAAAAGCCTTTTACCGATGAGAAAGCAGATTCGCTTGAAGCTGCAGAAGACGGCATGAAGGATCTGGCGAAACGGATCACTGCCGGAAGGCGTCAGAGTGCAATGGATGAGGCTCAGGAGGAGCTTGATGAGAAGAAGCAGGAATATGAGGACAATCTGAGCAAATACGAAAAAGAAAAGGCTGACGCAGAGAAGAAGCTCCGGGATGCAGAGGAGGAGCTCGATGACGGGCAGGCTCAGATCGATGATATGACTGAAGAGATCGAGACGGCAAAAGCCGGTCTTGAGACTACGATAAGTGATCTGGAGGAAAAAATCTCTGCGGCAGAAACCGGTATCAGCACAATCAACAGCAAGATAAAGGAGGCAGAATCAGGCCTCAGTAAGGCACAGGCCGGAAAGAAGCAGCTCACTGAAGCCAAGGCCGGTCTTGAAGCACAGAAATCAGAGCTTGAGTCACAGGAGACGGCACTTCAGACTCAGATCGAAAACCTTCAGGCGCAGGCTGAAGCAGATCCCGAATCAGCTGAAGAGATCAATGCACAGATCGCGGCACTTAATGAGCAGCTGACTCAGCTGCAGACACGGGCCGGTGCTGTTGATGCGGGGCTCGGAGAGATCAATGCGAAGATCGCGGCAGCTGATGAGACCATCGGAGGCATCAATTCCGGGATAGCACAGCTCAGAGCTGAACTCAATAAGGCTCAGGCAGGAAAAACGGCTGCCGAGAACGGCCTTGCCCAGGCCCGCGGAGGTGTTGCCCAGGCAGATGCCGGACTTGAGGAGTTATCCAGCCGGCAGGATGAACTCGATGAAGGCAGGGCTGAATTCAGGAGAGAAAAGGAAAAAGCTGAGAAAGAGCTCAGTGACGCTAAGAAGAAGCTCGATGATGCTAAGGACAAGCTGGATGAAGCTCAGCAGAAGATAGACGACATGGAGACCGGCAACTCGTATGCGATCTCATGCGCAGAGAATCAGGGCTATTCTTCTTTTGACAGCAATTCGAGCATCGTGAGCAATATAGCCAAGATCTTTCCGGTGTTCTTCTTCCTTATCGCAGCACTCGTATGCATGACCACGATGACCAGGATGGTAGACGAGCAGAGGACACAGATCGGCATCCTTAAAGCCCTCGGCTACAGCAATGCCCAGATAGTGGCAAAGTACATGTTCTATTCCGGAAGTGCGGCGTTCCTCGGAGCACTGACCGGCTTCTTCGTCGGCTGCAAGGTATTCCCGGCAGTCATTTGGGATGCATATACTATGATGTATGACTTCAGCGAGAATGTGGCATACGTCCTGGATATAAAGCTCGGGCTGATTTCGCTTGCGGCTGCGCTGCTCTGCTCCATGGGATCGACATGGGTATCTATAGCGCAGGATTTCCAGGTGGCGCCTGCTGACCTTATCAGACCTAAGACACCGCCTGCAGGAAAGAGGATACTCCTCGAAAGGATAAAGCCTCTGTGGAGCAGGATAAGCTTCCTCTATAAGGTATCGCTGAGGAATATCTTCCGCGACAAGAAGAGATTCTTCATGATGGTAATAGGAATAAGCGGCTGCACTGCTCTTCTGATCGCAGGAATGGGTATCGATACTACGATCGCAAGAGTTGCCGATCACCAGTTCAGTGAGATCTCTCTGTACGACTTCAGAGTAATGTTCAGCAAGAACATGAATGCCGGAAGGCAGCAGGATTTTATTGATCACATGTCGGATACAGAAACCGGAGCTGACGATATATTTTTCCTCCATCAGGGAGAGGTGACTATCCTAACAGATACCGGCAATTATGACGTCACTTGCACAGCATCCGAACCGGAAGGCTTTGACAGATACATAGATCTTCATGACGGCAGTGAGCCTCTTGAATATCCGGGCGAAGGAGAAGTCGTGATAGTCAGGAAGATCAGCCATGATTATGGTGTAAAAACAGGAGACAGGATCAGAGTCAGGGACGGATATAAAGAGGCGGAGTTCCTTGTTTCCGGAGTATGCGACAACTATGTATATGACAGCATATATGTAAGCAGGGATACTTACAGAAAAGCCTTCGGGCGGGACGCGGATATTAAGTCAGCGCTTGTAAGACTTGACGCTCCTGAGGGTGCTCATGCTGATGATGAGACGATCCGCTCGGCTGCGGCGCAGGCGGCAGGGTATGAGAATACTGCTGCTGTATCTGTCAGCATAGACGTCAAAGACAGCGTTGCGAAGATGATGGAGAGCCTTAACCTCGTAGTCTATGTCGTAATACTGTCTGCCGCTCTCCTGGCATTTATCGTGCTGTACAACCTGACTAATATCAACATAACAGAGAGGATCAGGGAGATAGCGACTATCAAGGTGCTCGGATTCAATCAGCTCGAGGTGGCGCAGTATGTGTTCAGGGAGAACATCTTCCTGACTGCATTTGCTGCTCTGGCCGGTATACCTGTCGGAAAATGGCTGCTTGGTTTTGTTATCGACAATATAGTCGTCAAGATGATATACTTCGAACCGAGACTTGCTAATAAGGATATTGCGATTGCTGTCGCTTTGACATTCCTGTTCTCAGCGCTTGTCAGTCTGGCTATGCGAAGGAGGCTGAACAATGTCTCAATGACAGAATCGCTCAAATCAGTAGAATGATGTGTCCCGGTATGTAAACGTGACACATCCGGCAAATGATCACGGAGGTAATGATAATGAAGAAATTTATGATCGAGATGGAAGACGGCGGCATCATGAAAGGTGAACTGTATGAGGATATCGCTCCTAAGACAGTTGAGAACTTTGAGAAGCTCGCCAACAGCGGATTCTATGACGGACTGATCTTCCACAGAGTCATCCCGGGTTTCATGATCCAGGGCGGATGTCCTCAGGGAAACGGCATGGGTGGTCCGGGATACACTATTCCAGGCGAGTTCACTGCCAACGGATTCAAAAACGATCTTAAGCATGAGAGAGGAGTACTCTCGATGGCAAGAGCTATGGATCCGAATTCAGGCGGATCACAGTTCTTCATCATGACTTCCACATCACCGCATCTTGACGGACAGTATGCGTCATTCGGAAAGGTGACAGAGGGAATGGAAGTCGCTGACAAGATCGTGATGAGCAGAAGAAACATGATGGACAAGCCGCTCGTAGATCAGAAGATTCTCAGCATCAGAGTAGAAGACTGATAAGCACGATCTGTATCATATATGGGAATATAAGAAGAAGCCGGGTGACCACCGGCTTCTTTTGATCTATTCTTTAACGCTTTCAGAGAAGCTCTGTACTGTTCTGAATATGCCAATGACTTTTCCGCTGAATACTACTGGAAGCATATCCATCTCCTCATATCTGTAACTTACAGCATCATAATGTCTGCTGAACGGCTGGAGAATGATGCCATCGTCCTCCCGGATGAGCTTCCTGCACAGGACGGGTTCACCTGGTGAACTTACGACGACGATATCTCCGCTGGCTGGGTCATCGCATCTCAGAACTATGATGATGTCTCCGGCGCAATACTCAGGGCTCATGCTGCTGTCGGGCATCTCCATTGCAAAGCATCTGTCTGGGTCCCCGATGCTTTCCGGCATCGCAGGCAGATAGCTTCTCACCATCTGAGGATCGAGAGGCTTATCGCCCGGCAGTGAATTAAGGACGGGAATGTATTTTACTGAAGCCTGGCGGACTATATCTGCTCCGGCACCGCTGAAAGAAACGGCTTCATCCGGTATTACCCGCATCAGATCATCAACGCTGATATTCATATATGCAGCGATCTTCTGCTGCGATCTGTAGTTTGGATCAAAGCCCTTATGCTTCCATTTGGAGATAGAGCCGCCGGAGAGTCCGGCCTCTCTTTCGAACTGAGATGTTGAGATGTGATGCTCACGGCAGTATGCCAGTATTTTATCAAGAAAGTTCATCGTAATGCCTCCGGAAAAATCACTGGAGTTCAGCGGAGTTCAGTGATTTTCAGTGATTCTGTGTTGACTGAAGGTCATTCCGTTGGTAAAATCTTGATACCGATGAATTAATTCATTGGGACCCACGAAAATCGCTTCAAATGTGTTGAATTGTTGTGTAGCAACTCAATTCTGACATATTTCTGGCGATTTTTCAATTGCACGTGATTTATTTCCTGGTCAACCGCTGCACGATAAAGCTGATTGACATTGCTGCTCTGCAGTGACATAATAACAGTCGCTGCAGTAAATCACTGCGAGCCAAGCAGTTCGGGTCCGATATCCTGCTTGTAAAATACTAAAACCAAAGGAGAAAAGAATATGAACCTCATCAGAAAAGAGATGGAGGACTACCGCATTCTGCTGCGTAGTGTTCCATCACTCGTCGTTACTATGTTCGTCGTGAGCGTTATCATGATGAACCTTCTCGCCAACAAGGAATTGTTTTCCGTCAAATACTTCGCACTTGACTGCGGATTCGTTCTCAGCTGGATCAGTTTTCTGTGTATGGATATGATTTGCAAGCGTTTTGGCGCCAAAGCGGCTGCCAAGATCTCTTTGCTTGCTCTTGGGATCAATCTCCTCGCCACACTGGTATTCAAGCTTATATCGCTGACACCGGGAAAGTGGGGAGAGTATTACAGCACAGGCCTGACAGAGGTCAATGACGGACTCAATGCGACATTCGGAGGAAGCTGGTATGTTGTATTCGGAAGCAGTGTTGCAATGCTCGTTGCTGCTCTGTGCAATTCATTCCTGAACCATGCTATAGCGAAAGGCCTGAAGAATGTCGGCTACAGAGATTTTGCACTGCGTTCGTTCATCTCGACCGGTATAGCACAGTTCGTGGACAACCTTACTTTTGCCCTGATCGTGTCGTATCATTTCTTCGGATGGACTGCTGCACAGGTGCTGTTGTGTTCGATCACCGGTGCTGTCGCTGAGCTTCTGTGCGAAGTTCTCTTCAGTCCGATAGGTTACAGGGTATGCTGCCGCTGGGAAGCAGAAAATGTAGGCGAGCAGTATCTGGATTACGCAGTATCATAGAAACTCCGGCGAGCTCGGTTTTCCCGCTGCGTCTCATACGTGCGGGCAGAGAGAACTTCGTCCGGCATTGAAGCGAGAGGTGAGCATAAGTGCTTATAATGATCACAGGAACGTCGTCCGGAATCGGTAAAGCGGCGGCGGAATACTTCCTCGAAAGAGACCATGAGGTCCACGGGCTTGATATCAGGCCTGCTGCGATCGACCATGCAAGATATACACACCATATTGCGGATGTAACAGATCCGTCCACTTTTCCTGCAGGCATAGAACCGGAGGTCCTGATCAATAATGCAGGGATCCAGGAGAGCGGAAGGGACATTGATGTCAACCTGAAGGGTGTGATCAACATTACAGAGAGATATGCTTTTGGAAACAACAGGATCAGATCTGTCGTCAATATCGGCTCTGCCGCAGGACATACCGGCTCTGAATTTCCGGAATATGCCGCAAGCAAAGGCGGGATCCTCGCTTATACGAAGAATGTCGCTCTCAGGCTCGCCCCGAAGGCGATATGCAACAGCATCGATCCGGGCGGGGTCGTCACCGACCTTAACAGCCCTGTAATGAATGACGAAAAGCTCTGGAACAGGATAATGGAGCTCACTCCGCTCAAAAGGTGGGCGTCAGCTGAAGAGATAGCGGAGTGGATATATTTTGTCGCTGTTATCAACAGATTCATGACCGGCCAGAATCTCCTCATAGACGGCGGGGAGGCAGGCCGCGCAGAATTCGTCTGGCCTGAATGATGAAGAAAACTACCCTTTGCTATATTGAGAATAACGGAAGCTATCTGATGCTCTACCGTAACCGCAAGCCTGATGATCCCAACGAGGGGAAGTGGCTTGGAATAGGCGGTAAGATCAAAGATGGAGAAACTCCTGAAGAGTGCAACGTCAGAGAGGTACTCGAAGAGACCGGTCTGAGGCTCAGATCTTCACATTTCTGCGGTGTGATCCGGTTCCGCGCAGATATGTACGAGGATGAGGATATGTATCTGTTCGTATCTGATGACTTCGAACCGGAGGAGGCAGGAGCCCGTGAAGTTTTCCGGAGAACCGGAGTCTATCCTCTGCCTGACTGTGACGAGGGAGAGCTTAAGTGGATACCGGCGGATGAGCTCATGCAGCTGCCTATGTGGGAAGGGGATAAAGCCTTTCTCGGACGTATACTTGAGGGTCAGAAGGAAATAACAATGACTCTCAGCTATACAGGAGAAAAATGCACCATAATTGAATAATACATAAGCACTATAAACCTCATATGTGGTATTATATAAGCAGCTGTAAGGGCATATATTGTGTGTGCCCGCAGCTGCTTGATTTTGTTTTACGGAAAAGTGACGATGATGGACGAGAATAAGCAGGAAATCCGGCAGACAGAAGAACAAGAGAATAAAAAGACGTTTTCCCGCGACACTTCAAGGCATACATGGATCGGTGACAAGAACGAGATAAGGCCGGATCTGGAGAGGACGGTGACCCGCATGACTCAGGTCATTGCGGAAACTGACGACCGCAGCACCAGACTTGTCGAAAAGCAGCGCAAAGCATACAAGGGATTTATCACAGATGAAGAGGTGAAAAGCGCTGAAGACAGAGCTGAGACTGAACGCCGCAAAAGGGCGGAAGAGAAGGCGGCAAGGCTTGAGATGGCTCAGACGAGAGTCTATACAGGCTTTGGCAGCGGACTCGATGATGACACATCCGGGAAAGCCGAACCTCAGAAGAAACGGACCAGAAAAGTATACAGCATCAATGTTTCGGACAGGAAGGTCAGAAACCGCCTTTTGGCTGTAGCAGTGATCCTGGTACTGATGCTCGTCTTCGATATCGGATATCTTTTCCTCAATCACAGCGTCAAAGTCCTTCCGGGCAGAACAGAGGAAGCGCAGAAGGAAACTGCGGAGATGATCGCAGAGACTGAAGAACTGCAGCAGAAGGCAGATGCTCTTGGAGATTATGATCAGCTCAAGGAACTCAGAGACTCATGGCAGAGACTGAAAGATCAACTGGAAGAATAAAAGTAAGCGGAAAAGTGCTGGCTGCAGCCGCGTTGATCGCGTGTGCAATAATAGCTGCGACTGTGTTTGTTGTGCCGAAATTCGCCGGTACTTTCAAAGAATACAGAGCTCTCAGGGCTGACCTAAAAAAAGCTCAGTCAGAGCAGGCTGCTGCTGAGAAGTCCAATGCAGCCCTGGCCCAGAGCGTCAAAGAGATGACCAGAATGAAGACTGACTGCGAGAAACTAAGCAGTCAGGTCTTTGAACTCGCAGCCAAGACAGAGAAGGACATTACTGAAGGGAAGAGCAATAAGAAGATCTGCTACATCACACTCGATGATGGTCCGTACAGGAGGGGGCAGGATTTTCTGGAGCTCTTCCGCAAATACGACGTCAAAGCGACCTTCTTCATGACTACCGCAAACGGGGACATGCTGCCTGACCAGGCTGATATTTCGGCCAGCTCTGTATATCCGGATTATCTCAGATTCGGGCATACGATCGGCAATCACACATACAGCCATGACTACGGATCCGGTGGGCTGTACTCGGATACGGGCGCATTCATGCAGGCTGTAGAGGAACAGCAGGATTTTACCGAGAAAGCCACCGGCGGCTACAAGACACAGATCGTCAGATTCCCTGGCGGAACCGGGATGGCAGGATCCAGGCTCGGAGCCATTGAAGATTCTCTCAGAGAAGAAGGCTATACATGGGTCGACTGGACGGTAGATTCAGGCGACAGCTGGGGGAGTGATACAGCGAACGCCTCGCTGATCAAGAGCAACGTGCTCTCTGCATCCAAGGAGCAGGATATAATGGTGGTGCTCTTCCACGAGTGGAGCGAGCCTACTCTTGAGGCTATGCCGGATATAATAGATACCCTGAGAGGCAGCGGATACATATTCCTGCCGCTCTTTCCGGGCAGCATGATGGTGAGCAAGTAGCAAGCCTGAGCCTGGCTCCATAACAGAAGAAAACCCGGACCGCGAGGCCCGGGTAGTTTTATTGTGCTCTGATGATCAGTAGATCAGGACCGGTGTGCCCGGCTCTATCATTCCATACAGCTCTGCCGCTGATGCATAAGGCATATTGACGCAGCCGTGGGAACCGCCTCCCTGATATATGCTTCCTCCGAAATCGGAACGCCAGGTGGCATCGTGAAGGCCGTAGCTCGATCCGATGAAAGCCATCCAGTAACTGACGAAAGACTGGTACTCTGAGCCGTTGTCTTCACGGCCTTTCAGGATTATATTGCGTGTTTTGTAATTGAGAGTGAAAGTGCCTCTCGGTGTGCTGTGGCCGTATGCGTTGCCTGTAACGACCGGACAGTCGAGGACCGGCTTGCTGTCAAGGAAATAAGTAAGATGCTGATCTGCTATGCTTACGAATACGTATGTGCCTACTGCGCCGTATTTTGGCTCCTGAACAAATATGGTTGCCTCAGACTTTGACTTATTGCCACTTGAGTCGGTAGCGACAGCGGTGATCTTGTACTCACCCGGTGTGTTGTAATCGACCTCAGGAACATCATAGCTTACATCGACTTCGCCGCTGTTATCTTCGGCCTCAAACATAGTATCGTACAGGCTCTCATCAAGCGGCAGCGTTGCGAATGTATAGAGAGGTTCGCTCTTGGTAAATACCGGAGGCTCGTGATCATATATCTTGATGGTGTATTTGCGGTACTGGTGGCCGCGGTAGTTGATCGTAAGCGTGTGGTCTCCCGGTGCAGCAAGATCGCTGTCTTTTATATCGTTGCCGTCATAGAGCAGGTCTGTATTCTCCCGCACGAATCTTGCGTCTTCGGCTGAGAGCTGGCTCATATCGACATATTCGGCTATATCGTCTGAAATAGGCTGGCCGAGTTCCAGCTCAAAACTTGTATATGAGTATTTCGGGTTGAGCGACAGTATCGGGTCACATGAACAGAGCAGGAGGCATGTAGCCGCTGCTGTAAGTAAAAGTATGAATCTGTACGTAAAACGCTTTCTCCCGGTCATTAATTCTCTTCTCAGATAGTGCTGTGACAGGGAACAAATGCCTTAGGATATTCCCTGTATCAATAAAAGAGGCGGGTGAGAAAACACCCGCCTCATGATACCATAATTGGTACAAAACTTGAAGATGAAATACTATATCTCTGCTGAACGATTCCTGTTGGATTCCTCGCTGACTATGTAGGAACCTTCTCTGCTTCTCAGGAAGAAAAGTGTTCCTATGAGAAGGACGATACCTACGAACAGAGGGATGATCGGGCTGCTTACAAAGCCTGCGATCAGATATGATATTGCAGCGCAGACAGCAACTGTTGTTGCGTATGGCAGCTGTGTCGATACATGTGATACGTGGTTGCAGTTAGCACCTGCAGATGCCATGATTGTAGTATCTGAAATAGGTGAGCAGTGGTCGCCGTATACAGCTCCTGCCATGCATGCTGCGATGATCGGTGTAGAAAGTTCAGGATGCGATTCTGTG
The DNA here is from genome assembly GCA_902786355.1 of uncultured Eubacteriales bacterium. Lineage (GTDB taxonomy): Bacteria > Bacillota > Clostridia > Peptostreptococcales > Anaerovoracaceae > Crickella. The sequence goes on along the minus strand of CADABZ010000008.1, from coordinate 7,147 downwards.
ATAGCAAGTCCGAGCGGGATCAGAATTCCGAATGTTCCCCAGCTTGTTCCGGATGCGAATGCAAGTATGCATGCGATCAGGAAGAGAACTGCAGGGATGATGCCTACAGCAGCACCCTTCATTCCTTCTACAAGGCCGCTTACATAATCTGCAAGTCCGAGGCTGTCTGTCATAGCCTTGAGAGACCATGCGAGTGTCAGTACGAGGATAGGCGATGCCATTGCCTTCATGCCTTCAGGTACACAGCCCATGATATCCCGGAAGCTGATGGTGCGTCTGATCATGTAGTAAATGATTATGATAACAAGTGCGACCAGGCCGCCCATTGAGAGACCTACCGATGCATCTGAATCAGAGAAAGCTGTTACGAATCCGGCACCGCTGAAGAAGCCTCCGGTGTAGACCATTCCCAGTACACAGCTTACTACGAGAACGATTACAGGGAATAACAGATCGAGTACTGTTCCCTGATCACTGCCCGTATCAGCAGCGTCAGCTCTTGTTGCGTTTTCGTCCTGTACAGTGAACAGATCGCCTTTTTCAACTGCATTCATTTCGAATTTTGCCATTGTGGCATAATCGAATTTCATGAAGATGAGAGCGAACATCATTACAAGTGTGAAGAGTGCATAGAAGTTATAAGGGATGCACTTTATGAACAGTGAGATGCCCTGTCCTTCGCCTGCGAAGCTTGATACTGCTGCAGCCCATGAGGATACAGGTGCGATGATGCATACAGGAGCAGCTGTTGCGTCGATGATGTATGCAAGCTTAGCTCTTGAAACTCTGAACTCGTCTGTTACAGGCTTCATTACAGATCCTACTGTCAGGCAGTTGAAGTAGTCATCTACGAAGATGATCACACCGAGAAGAACGGTAGCGATCTCTGCGGCGACACGGGTCTTTACTCTCTTGAGTGCCCAGCCGCCGAAAGCCTTTGAACCTCCGGAAAGATTCATGAGTGCGACGATGATTCCGAGAATTACCAGGAAGATCAGGATTCCGACATTCCATCCATCGCTCAGGGATGCAATAAGACCATCCTGCAGAAGGTGGTTGATGATGCCGTCAAAATCAGCTCCTGCGTAGAGAATCGCGCCTGTGAGCACTCCGAGGAAGAGGGAACTGTATACTTCCTTAGTAATAAGAGCCAGTACTATAGCGATAAGAGGCGGCAGTACGGCCCATGCTGTTGCGTACAGTGCAGGTACATATTCTTCCATTGTTTTACCTCCGATTTAAGTAATACCTTAGACAATATTCCGCTGTTTGTGCGGATAAATAAAAAATCCATGAATAACGCTTGAAACGTGTCATGGATCCGGAAAAACATATTGATCCCTTATACCATGATAGCGCTCCACTTTCGTGACAGTCCGCCGCATCTTATTACGGCGTCCCAGGACGGCTGGCCTGCGGCCATCTATCCTTCGGCGGATCATCCTTTCTGCACAGGGTGCGAACCCATATGATGTGCATACTCTTAATCTCCGCAACCTCTATCGGGTCAGGTGTTATTCAATTAACTTATCAAATGATAAATATAAAAGAAGCTCAAGTCAACATAAAACTGTGAAAAATAACAAATTATTGCATAAAAATGCAAAACTGCGATTATTTTGCCTGGTAATCCACACACTGCTGCCTGTCAAGGAAAAAGTGGATGCCGGCTGAGGAGTCTTTCCAGCGGTCTTCCTGGAACCCGTTTGCTGGTTCGAGCCATTTTCCTACCTCGTAGTAGAAATCCGGATCGACTGTCGACTGAGCCCATGTGTAGCTTTCCGACTCATCGATGCTCTTGATGGACAGGACCTTTACTCTGGACACACGTCCGGTCTCCATAGTGGCCATACAGCGCTTGGCATCAGCAGGCACAAGCATCATCACTACTCTGAGATCGGTGCAGCATTTCCAGGCGATGAAAGGCTTGCCGTATTCCGGGCATCTCATCTTGTACCACTTCGTATCATCGTCGGTTATGACTTTGTCCTGGTTCATGGCATCCTCGAGGACAGACGCATATATATTAGCTCCGGACAGATCGATGCCTGTCATGTCCTGGAACCTGAAGCTGCAGCCTCTGGCGTTGCATCCGTTCAGTTTCATACCCCTGAGGTCATTGTTGTAGAAAGCTACATGGTCCATCTGTGAGCCGCTGAAATCAGTCTCTTTCAGGTCGCATTTTTCAAAGGTTGCCCGTTTCAGATTAAGGTTTCTCATATCCCAGCCGGACAGGTCCATTCCGATGAATTTTGTATGCATAAAATCAGGCGTACCTCCCATGGCTCTGCGCTCCTGCAGCAGACGGGCGAGTTCATCTGCTGATTCTATTACCGGCTTTTCGCTTTCCGGGACAGGAACATACTGTTCGGCGTCCTGTATAAAGTCTTTTTCACTGTCGCTGAAGTTCATTTTTCCCCCTTTTTAAATGCACTTAGGATCTCGACTATCTACATATTATACTAGCAGCCTGCTTAATGCGCAATTTTGTATCTGTTTGTTTTATTTTTTCTGACCATGTGTACACAAGTGACGATGCGTTGAACGAGCTGTTTTTTAGTAGTATAATTAACAGGCTAATGAGGCAGGCAATAACGCACTGCTGTTACATTGTAAGGGAGGTAATGATTTATGAAAGTAATCATGTCCGGTAACGAAGCGATCGCTCGCGGAGCTTATGAAGGCGGCGCAAGATTTGCTTCGGCATATCCGGGAACACCAAGTACTGAAATCCTTGAGAACATGCCTCAGTATGGAGAGTCCGTATATTCAGAGTGGGCTCCTAACGAAAAAGTAGCTACAGAGGCAGCCATCGGTGCATCTATCGCCGGAGTAAGATCATTCTGCGCAATGAAGCACGTAGGTATGAATGTAGCAGCTGACCCTATCTACACATTCGCGTATACCGGCGTTACAGGCGGATTCGTAATGGTAGTAGCTGATGACCCGGGACAGCACAGTTCTCAGAATGAGCAGGACAACAGAAATCAGGCTAAGGCAGCAAGACTTCTCATGCTTGAGCCATCTGACAGCCAGGAAGCTCACGACTTCATGAAGAAGGCATTCGCTCTGTCCGAGAAGATGGATATGCCTGTACTCATGCATGTTACTACAAGAGTCTGCCACTCCAAGGGCATCGTTGAACTGGGCGACAGAGTTGAGGCTGAAGTTCCTGACTATGAACCTAAGATCAGGAAGTATGTAACAGCACCTGCTAATGCCAAGGTCCTCAGAAAGACCCTCGAAGAGAGAGTTGAGGCAGCAAGAGCATATGCTAATGACTGCGAATTCAACAAAGTCGAGATGCATGACACCAAGATCGGTGTTGTCACATCCGGCGTTTCATATCAGTATGCAAGAGAGACATTCGGTGACAACGCTTCCTATCTGAAGCTGGGTCTCACATTCCCTCTGCCATATGACCTGATGAAAGACTTCTGCAGCAAGGTAGACAAGGTCTACGTTGTTGAAGAGATGGATCCATATCTTGAAGAGCACCTCAAGATGCTCGGCATCGAGTGCCTCGGCAAGGATGTTATTCCTCACTATGACGAGCTGAACACAGATATCGTCCGCAAGGCATTCCTCGGCGTAGAGCCTGAGACATACACATCAGACATGCAGACAGTCGTAAGACCTCCTGCACTCTGCGCAGGCTGCCCTCACAGAGGACTCTTCTACTGCCTCTCCAAGAGAGAGAAGAAGGATCACATCATGATCACCGGAGATATCGGATGCTACACACTCGGTATGGCTGCTCCGCTTAACGCACTGCACTCCTGCATCTGCATGGGCGCATCCCTTTCACAGGGACATGGTGCAAGCATCGCTCTGAGAGATGCCGGCAAGAGCACTAAGGTCGTATCCGTAATCGGAGACTCCACATTCTTCCACACAGGTGTCAACTCCCTGATGGACGCTGTTTACAACAGCGGCAGCAACCTGTCGATCATCCTGGACAACAGAATCACAGGTATGACAGGACATCAGCAGAACCCTGGTACTGGATACACTCTCATGGGCAAGGAAGCTCCTGAGGTAGATATCCCTGCACTCTGCAAGGCTATCGGTGTCAAGGAAGAGAATATCAAGACCGTCAACCCTAACCACCTCGATGAGGTCGAAGCTGCACTCGACGAACTGCTCGGCAAGGATGAGCCTACAGTACTCATCACAAGATGGCCGTGCGTACTCAAGAAGTTCAGCCAGCAGGATCTCGATGAGTTCCCGACGCTGCACAAGACACAGTGCAAGATCGATCAGGACAAGTGCAAGAACTGCAAGATGTGCGTCAAGACAGGATGCCCTGCACTGATCTCCACTAAGGAGAAGGTAGTTATTGACTACACAAGCTGCAATGGCTGCACAGTCTGCAAGCAGGTTTGCCCATTCAAGGCTATTGAGGAGGTGACAAGATAATGAGTGAAGTAAAGAATATCCTCCTGGTAGGAGTAGGCGGACAGGGAACTATCCTCGCAAGTAAGATTCTGACCAGCGCACTGATGAAAGCTGGATATGACGTTAAGATGAGTGAGATCCACGGAATGTCCCAGAGAGGCGGTTCTGTATCCACACAGGTAAGATATGGCGATAAGGTATATTCACCAATCGTTGGCAAGGGATCTGCTGACGTTATCGTTGCATTCGAAGAGATGGAAGCACTCAGATGGCTGGACCACCTCAAGATCGGCGGCAAGATGGTAATCAATGATTATCAGATCCAGCCTGTACCTGTTAACCTTGGCGTTGCTGAATATCCTGAAGGAATCATCGAGCACCTCAAGGAGAAGGTAGACGTTCTTTCGTTCAAGGCTGCTGAGGTAGCTACAGAGCTCGGCAACCCTAAGGCTATGAACATCGTACTGCTTGGAGCACTCGTTAAGGCTATGGGCGGACTCGATGACATCGACTGGGATGCAGAGATCGAGGCTAATGTAAAGCCTAAGTTCGTAGAACTCAACAAGAAGGCGTTCCACGCAGGCTATAATCTGTAATAAGACACGCCTGTACGGGCATAAGCGTTCTTAAATGCATCAGGCCGGAGACACAGCGTCTCCGGCCTGTTTTTTCAGCGCAGTTCAGAATATACTGGAGTCGGTAATCAGACCGCGAAGATGAAGATTAATGATGAAAATGCATGTGTGTGATACAATCTATACATTATATATGAAGACATTCATCGTCGGAGGATAAAGCTCTGTTGCGTGCCGGAGCATGTTGCTGAATTGCATACGCCCGGGCATGCCTTTAGCGCCGCCTGGACCAGGGATGAAATAATCACGGGAATGGAGAGTAGATATGAAGACGATATACCTCGCCGGAGGATGCTTCTGGGGCCTTCAGAAGTTCCTCGATCAGTTTGACGGAATAATAGAAACAGAAGTCGGTTATGCCAATGGACCGGATGACGGCAAAGCACCTTTGTATGAAGATGTGTGCTGCAGCAGCGGGCACGCTGAAACGGTGCGCGTCTGTTGTGATGAAGAGGTCATGCCACTGGGTGCACTTCTGGACAAGTACTTTATGGTCATTGATCCGCTGTCTGTAAATAAACAAGGCAACGACCGGGGGATCCAGTACAGGACGGGCATATATTATATAGATGAAGAAATGCTTCCTGAAATCTCCGGATACTGCGATAAGGTCAGTGGTGAGCTTGGTGCACCGCTGGCTGTGGAAGTGCTGCCTCTTTCTAATTACTATAAAGCCGAGGAGTACCATCAGAAGTATCTCGACAAGAATCCGCATGGATACTGCCACATACCGACGAGCTATATGAACATAAGCGGGAAGTAATAATGAAAGTCACGGCCGAAGCGGCACAAAGATGCCCGGGCTCTGCCTTGCAACCTTCTGTGAGGCGTGGTACTATTAAACGGAATTTTAATCAGTAGAGCAGAACTGCGCGGGGGGCATTACCGGCAACCGCGCCTGGAGGATATATATAATGAGAACTTTGATGCTGCTTGCCAGCGTAGCTATGACTGTTTCCGGCGTATTCTGTATAGCAAACGGAAGCGCCGCATTTCTGACTGTTGCTTTTATCATCGGACTTGTATACCTGTTGATGGGGGCAATCGAGGTGCTGATCGGTATAAGGGCTGACTTCGATGTTTCTGCCAACGCTGTAAGTATTACAAAAGACGGGATCATAATGCTCATATTCGGAGCGGTCATCATATCCGGGATGATCACTGATGACATGACTGCTCAGATGCTGTTTGCATTATGGCTTGTAATAGAAGGAGTGCTCACACTGAGGATCGAGAATGTCGATGTTATGCACATTACCGGAGAAGAACGGCTGTCTTTTGCTCTTACGAGTCTTATGCTCCTGTTTGGCCTGTATACCTTCTTTAATGTAATACTTTTCAATATGCCTGTTACTCTCCTTATAGGGGTAGCGCTTATCATGCTCGGCCTGAGACGTTTTATTCAGTCGTTCCAGATAGAATACAGCAGACCAAGCTTCGTTACAGGTAACGAGGAAAAACTGGAAGAAGCGCTTGAAGAAGAGAGGCGAGCTCTCGCTAAGGCCAAGGAAGGCATCAGAGAGCAGAAGAACGCTCAGCGCAGGATCCAGAAGATACGTGAAGATATTGAAGCAGAAAACGATGTAATGAACAGCGCTACAGCCAGAAGGCGTGAGCGCGAGATGAGATCAGAGAACGAGGACGCGTAAGCGTCCTTTTTCTATGTGAAGAGCAGATGTGGCTGCCCGGGCAAGAGGAAATAAGGCCGGAATAATTGCTTTGAAACAGTAAAATCGGCATCTTTCTGGTAAAAACAACAAACAATCAAACAGTGTTGAAAAATGTTGAAAAAGTTGAAAAAACCTATTGACATATGCTGAAAAAAGAGTATTATAAACGAGTGCTTTGGAACAGGGCTTTGAAAACCGCCCTGATTTTTTAAGCCAAAGCGCCGAAATCCGAATGTATAGATCTGGTAAAACAGCCATCGTTCAGGTTTCGAAGCATAACTGAGAAAGCTTCAAAACTTTTTCAAAAAACTTTGAAAAAGATGTTGACAAAGACTTCTGAGTTGTGTATACTAATGAAGCTGTCGCTGAGAGACACAGCACAAAGACAGCGGAACCTTGAAAACTTCATAGTGCAGAACAGGTCTTAAATAAAGAGCTCTGAGA
>CADABZ010000007.1 GCA_902786355.1 uncultured Eubacteriales bacterium | reverse complement strand
CTCAGCTGTGTAGATTATTACTTATTGGGTTGAACCGCCGTATGCCGAACGGCACGTACGGTGGTGTGAGAGGGGCTACAAGTTAGCCCCTACTCGATCGTTAATTTATGATCCGAGCCTGCTGTCACATGTGGTATAATTCGTTATCTGACATCTGAGGTGCAGAGGGGGGAGAAATGGATCTGAAAGAATTCTTTGAACAGAATAAGAAAGCCGCTGTTGCGTTTTCCGGAGGAGTGGACTCGTCCTATCTGCTGTATGCGGCTAAGAGATACGGAGCCGATGTGACTGCATATTATGTCAGATCGCAGTTTCAGCCGGATTTTGAATATGAGGATGCTGAGATGATCGCCGCCCTGACCGAAGTCAGGATGAAAGTTCTGATGCTGGATGCGCTTTCTGATCCGCGTGTGAGCTCCAATCCTGCTGACAGGTGCTACTGGTGCAAGAGAAATATCATGGGTGCGATCATCCGTGCCGCTTCTGATGATGGCTGCAGTCTGATAATTGACGGGACGAATGCCTCAGATCCTGCTGATGACAGGCCCGGGATGAAGGCTCTTAAGGAATTCGGCATCAGATCGCCTCTCAGAGAATGCGGGATCACAAAGCAGGAAGTCAGGAGACGTTCGAATGAGGCAGGGCTGCCTGTGTGGAACAAACCGGCATATGCGTGCCTTGCTACCCGGATCCCATGCGGTGAGATCATAACTGAAGAGAAACTTAGCAAGACAGAAAAAGCAGAGAATATGATGCGCGAAATGGGATTCACTGACTTCAGAGTAAGGATGCGCGGAGACTCAGCACTTATCCAGGTGAAGGAGGACCAGTTTGACAAAGCTCAGGAGTGCTTGGATGAGATAAGAGCCGTATTTCTGCCTATGTACAGTGCGGCAGAACTGGATCATGAGATCAGGCGGTAACCGCTGTAACTGTCAGATAACAGAAAAGGGGACAGGTTAAGATGACTGCAGATATCGAAAAAAGAGACAGAGTATGCGAGCTTGAATGCAATATAGATGATATGACAGCTGAAGAGATTTCCTATGCTGCTGAGAGGATCATGGCCGAAGGTGCGAAGGATGTTGCCATAACGCCGGTGGTGATGAAAAAGGGCAGACCTGCATATCTCATCACAGTTATGTGCTCGCCGGATGAGAGCGAAAAGGAGCGTTTTGCCCGTCTTCTGTTCCGCTACACTTCGACGATAGGCATAAGGGAAGTTATATCAGAAAGATATGTGCTTGACCGGCAGCTGCTCGAAGCAGAGACTCCTTACGGGACCATCAGATACAAGCATGTTACAGGCTTCGGTGCCGACAGGGTCAAGGCAGAATATGATGACCTTGCCGCTCTCGCAGCAGAGAAAGACATCAGTATCGCTGATGCAAGAGCGCTTGTGATGCCATTTATATCAGACGATCTTGCGCTCCGAAGATGATCTCCTGATAACTTCAGCACTCAGAACAGCGAGGATGGCTGCACACACGGCCCATATACAGCCGATAGTAATCGCGGCATCTGAGAAGACGGATTCCTGCATCACATTGACCAGATTGTCAACACTTGGGTCGAGCAGCCACAGATCATTGTCAAAGAACACGTGGTGGAACTTGGTGAACAGGAATGTGAAATCATATAACCCCAGACATATCAGGAAAAGAGCGAACAGTACCAGTGCGGCAAGAGCCTTCAGGTAACCTCTTGAGACTGCAAGAGCAAAGCGTCTTCGCGTCAGCTCCCGCGCATTTTCACGGCCGGATTCATCCTCCGTCCGCTTCTGTATCGAGAACCAGACTGCTATGAGCAGTCCGGCTGCAGCCAGGATTGCAACGATCCGGAATTTTACGGCACCAAGAAAAATAGCCCGGCAGTCCGCAAGATGGAGCTTCTCACGCTCCGTGAAAAAAGGAGCTTTGACGCCGTCAATGGTCGCTTCAGTATCATCGAGTGTATCGATGTGTCCTATACAGTACTCGAGCATCTGCTCTGTGATGTAAACTGCATCATCGAGTGACATCTCTCCGGTGACATACTGAGGTGTATTGTATTTTGCATACTCTCTGCGCCACCATCCCGGGATCCAGTAACACAGCGCCTCTGTTGCTGTGATAAGGATCACGATAAGTATAAGAATGCCCGCCGTGAAAGCGGCGATTTTTTCGTTGAGTTTTTCTGTGCCTCTGATCTGTGAAATCATTTCGTTCGTTGTTCTTGTTACTGAAGATATTCCGGTTAGATCCAGTGATAATATCCGATTATATTTCATGGAACATGAGCCGGTCAATGGGAAGAGCGAGCCTGTAATTAAATAAAAAACACTTTAGCACTTTAAAGTGCGATAAAATGGTGATAAAATTACTGTCGCCGGTATCCTGCACTGACAGATGCTTCGCGGGATATCTCAGGCCTGATAATTGATTATTCTTATGAAGTTAGGGGCGCCAGCGATGATCACAGATACAGACAGAAAAAATCTGCAGCAGTTCTACAGGGCGGTGCTGTCTCTGAAGGATGAGGAGGAGTGCAGAAAGTTCTTTGATGATGTAGCAACTATCAAGGAATCTCTTGATATGTCCTCAAGGCTTGAGGTAGCAAGGATGCTCGATGAAGGAACGGTTTTCAGTGAGATAAGCCGTGAGACCGGTGCGAGTTCTGCGACCATAAGCCGAGTCAACAAGTGCCTCACTTACGGTGAAGGAGGCTACAAGACCGTTCTGGACCGGCTCAGCAGGAAGAAAAAGAAATAGCGCATATCAGGAGAGCCTGAATGTTTTTCAGTAAAAGCGAAAGCGCCTCGCGGTAAGGCGCTTTTTTGTCGGTTTCTTAAAATGAAACAGAGCAATTGTTCTGCTATCATTTTGATATACTGCTGTGAGATCAGCAGACAGGCTATCCTTCGTATTTGAAGCAGTCCATGAATCTGAGCTTGAACAGATTCTTTTCATGCAGATAGTCTATGCGCTTTTTGGTTTCAGGATCGTCGATCTCTCCTGTGCGGATGTATCTGTCAAGAACCTCGTAGGTGAATCCGAGCTTGTCTTCATCAGTCATACCTGAAAGACCGTCACTAGGGACCTTTTCAATGAGAACGGACGGCAGCCCGAGTACACGGCCGATAGCTCTTATCTCAGCAGTGGTGAAACTTGACATAGGACTGAAATCACCTACAGAGTCGCCGTATCTGGTAGAATAGCCGACCCAGTCTTCAGACAGGTTGCATGTGTTGACAACTCTTCCGTTCCTGCTCTGGCCTACTGCATAGAGGGTAGACATCCTTAGTCTTGGCGGAAGGTTGATAATAGAGTCTTTGCTAAGCTCGATGCCTGCATCTCTTATCTGAGCAGTAAGTGCATCAAAGGCGCCTCCGATATTGATAGTATAGTTCTCTATGCCAAGATGCCTGACAAGAAGCTGTGCCATATCGATATCTGATTGTACCGAGTTAGGCATAAGAACACCGATGACACGGTCCTTGCCCAGTGCTTCTGCGCAGAGAGCCGCAGCAATAGAGCTGTCTTTGCCGCCGCTGATACCTACGATAGCATTGCATCCCGGTCCGTTTTTTTCAAACCAGTCGCGGATCCATCTGACTGTAGCCTGTGTCGCTTTTTCAGCATCAAAACCCATATGAGACCTCCGTTATTTAACATTGTTCTTACAAGAGAATACCAATTGGATTATAACACAGCAGGAGACGTGTGATATACTACTTTAGAACCAAATCATGACTGCGGATAAGATGCAGCCATAACAGACAAGGAGAACACACAGTATAATGAAACCTTTTTATGTAAAAGATCTTAAGCCGGATGAAAGCGGCAGACTTGAAGACAGATATCTTGTCAGAAATGCAGATATACGTGACGGAAACAACGGCAAGAGGCATCTGTATATGACACTTGCTGATGCGACAGGGGATGTGCAGGCTGTAAAATGGTCGCTGACTCCTGATGAGATCGCTTCCTACAGCAAGATCCGCGCCGGGATGATCATCACCGTTTCCGGAAGATGTAAAGAGTATCAGGGCAAAAACCAGCTGGTGCTCGACAGCATCAAAGGCCGTGCAAGAGAAGAAACGATAGAAAGAGCAGACTTTTTCAAGGCAGCACCGGAGTCGCCGGAGGCTATGTACGAGTACATACTCAGCAGGATCAATGCTTTTGAAGACGATGATCTGAAGCGTCTGTGCCTCAGCTACTATGAGGATGAGAAGGACAGACTCATGTTCTGGCCGGCGGCCATGAGCAATCACCACGCTGAATATGCAGGCCTTCTGTATCATGTCAAGAGAATGATGATGATGGGAGAGAGGGCGTGCGAGGTATATACAAACCTCAGCCGTGATCTGCTCCTCGCAGGAGTTGCCCTGCACGATATAGAGAAGCTCAACGAGCTTAATTCGGACGAGAACGGGGTAGTTCCTGAATACACATTCGAAGGCAAAATGCTCGGACACCTCGTCATGGGAGCGGCATCACTTGCAGAGAGATGCAGAGAGCTTGGAATAGATGAGGAGAAAACGGTGATGATGCAGCATATGGCTATTTCACATCACTATGAACCGGAGTACGGCAGCCCGAAGAAGCCTCTCTTCCCTGAAGCCGAGATGCTTCACTATCTTGACATGACCGATGCCAAGATGTTCGATATGGAAGATGCACTTAAGAATGTTGAGCCGGGCGGATTCAGTGACAAGGTGTTCACTCTCGACAACCGCAGGATCTACCGCCGCACATTCTGAGGGGCATCAGCCGAAAGAGGGGATACGGAATATCATTGATCACAGATAAATGCAGAAGGAAGGCACGTTAACTAAGATAATCTTCAATAATGCCGGAAACGGGTATACGGTGGGCATCCTCGATACGGATGAAGGCGCCATCAGGATCGCGGGAAGCATTGCTGATCCTCGTGAAGGTGCCTCGTACAGCCTTGAAGGAAAATTCCACATACATCCAAAGTACGGTGAACAGTTCAGCTTTACCGGCTATGAGGAGCTGATGCCTGAGGGTGAGGACGCGATATATGAATTCCTCGCTGCAGGAAACATCAGGGGCATAGGGCCGAAGCTGGCAAGGACCCTCGTTGAAACTTTTGGCGAGGAGACTTTGCGTGTCATAGAAGAGACTCCTGAGAAGCTGCTTCGGGTCAGCGGCATAGGGCCGAAATCCCTGTCGAGGATCAGTGAATCATTCGGCGAGTCAAGAGAATTTGCAAGTGTGTCGATAGAGCTGAGAGAGCTCGGGATCGACATGACTTATGCAGTCCGCATATACAAGTGCTACGGAAGGGAGTCTGTAGACATCGTTCGGGAGAATCCTTACATCCTTGTAGAGGACATACGCGGCATAACTTTTCCGCGTGCTGATGAGATAGCAGAGCGGATAGGGATAGAGCATGAAAGCCCATACCGCATAGAGAGCGGGATAAGATATATCCTGAGAAACTGGGCTGTCAGCGGCAGCACGCTTATGCCGGAGAAACTGCTGACGGAGAAGACTGCGGAGCTGCTTGATACGTCAAGAGAAATTGTAAACGACGCAATCAAAGGCCTTGTATTCAACGGTGAGCTGGAGGAAGACGTTATAGATGATGTCCCTGTAATATACCTGTACGGATACTACCATGCAGAGCAGAGGGTAGCCCACAATCTTGCGAGGATCCGGGACGCTTCTGCGGTACCTCTGAACGCATCCATAGACAATCTCATCAACGATGCAGAGGCCGGACTGGAAGCAGACGGAGCAGGTCAGATATCTCTTTCTGATGATCAGCTCCGCGCCGTAGAGAACGCCCTGACTAACAGCATTTCGATCATTACAGGAGGACCGGGAACAGGCAAAACGACTATTCTCAATGTTCTTGTGAGGATCTTCAGAAGGCTGGGCCTTGAAACTGTCCTTGCGGCACCTACAGGCAGGGCTGCAAAACGCATGGAGGAGGCCACCGGAGAGCCGGCTATGACGATCCACCGCATGCTTGAATATGTATACGCTGAAGACGAAGAGGTACTTAATTTCGGAAGGAACAGCGAAAATCCGCTGAGCCAGGATGTTGTCATAGTTGATGAGGCATCCATGATAGATATCATGCTGATGGATGGCCTGCTCGAGGCAGTCAGGACGGGGACCATCCTTATATTCACCGGTGATGCCGATCAGCTGCCATCTGTCGGAGCCGGGAATGTGCTTCGGGATATGATCGCGAGCGAAAGCATCTGCACGACCCGCCTCAGGGATATCTTCAGACAGGCTGAGAACAGCAGGATAGTCATGAACTCTCATCTTATCAACAGCGGAGAATACCCGGAACACGGAGGAAGAGACAGTGACTTCTTTATACTCCAGAGAAACAGCGAAGAAGAAATAGCAGCGACTATCCGGGAAATGGCAGGAGGAAGACTGCAGAAGGGCTTTGATTTTATCGATTCTGCTGATGATATACAGGTGCTCACCCCGACCAAGAGGGGACTCCTCGGGGCGCCAAGCCTCAATACCGAGCTTCAGGAAGTCCTCAACCCGGCGAAGGAAGGCGTGGCGGAACTGAAAATCGGAGGAAAGGTATTCCGTCCCGGCGACAAGGTAATGCAGCTTCGCAACAACTACAGCGCTGAGTGGAGAAGTGAGTCTGACTGGACATCGGGCGAGGGCATCTTCAACGGCGATATGGGGATAGTTGAAAGCGTTGATATACACGACAGGAGCATGATCGTCAGGTCTGACGGGAGACTGATAACATATGAGGGGGATATGTTCGATGAGATAGATCTCGCATATGCTGTCACTGTCCATAAGAGTCAGGGAAGCGAATTCAACGCGGTCATCATACCTGCATGGAGGTTCCCGCCTATGCTGATGGCGCGCAATCTTCTGTATACAGCAGTCACAAGGGGCAAAAAACTCGTACTCATCATAGGCGATCCCCGCTGCGTGAAATACATGATCGACAACAACTGCTCAGATGAGAGATATACAGGTCTGAAGCAGAGACTGTCCGCACAGAATTCATACACAGTTTTTGACATGTAAAACAGATAATATGAGGCAGGCCGGGTCCCTTAAGCCGGGACCCCGCGAACATGAAAAGCACTGGGCGTTGCCCGGTGTTTTTTGATTAAGGCTGAAGGGAGGTGATGGATCGTTATGATAAAAGCGTTAAAAGAACTGGCCGCGGGAGCAGCGGACCTGATATGCCCGCCGGATCTCTACTGCATATGCTGCGGCAAGATCATAGACGGAAGCAGGACGTACAGGCTGTGCAACGAATGCATGGACTCTGTCAAGTGGGCCGGTGAACGTGTCTGCAGCAAATGCGGCAAGAGACTGTCAGACATTGATCCCGGGACTGTGTGTTTCAGCTGCAGGGAGCATCCGCACATATTCGACCGGGGTTATACATGTGCAGAATACGGGACCCATGAAAGAGCGATAGTGTTTTCTCTGAAATACGGCGGAAGATCAGACATCGCCTCAGTGATCGGCGGGATAATGGCAGACAGAATGCTGGCGCTTTATTCGGCAGATGAGCTTGTCTGCATGTATGATATAGTGCTTCCGGTGCCGCTCCATCACCGGAGGAAGCTGGCGAGAGGATACAATCAGGCTGCTCTTATAGCTGAGAGTTTTTCGCGGATCGCCGGCATTGAATGCGACGACGGTATTCTCCGGAGAGTGAAGGAGACTCACATGATGAGATCACTGACGCCGGATCAGAGGCGGGATAATATAAGAGGAGCATTCGAAGTGAGAAAGCACAGAGCCGGAGAGCTGAGAGGGAAGAGCATCCTTATCATAGATGATATCTATACTACTGGAGCGACTATTGACGAAATCGCCTCTGTTCTCAGGACAGCCGGAGCAGACAGAGTTGAGTTTATTTCCTTCGCTTCCGGTGCTGATGTAGTCAAAAGTGCATAAGAAAACTGCCGTGTTGAGAGAGCTGCCCGTTTTGTGGTACAATGTCCGGGAATCAGCGGGTCATGTTCGTGGTTGAAAGTCCAGGCCAGATACGGGCAAAGGGATCCACGTAAGCAGTCAGCAGGAAGCGGCTGTGATCATGGCGTATCTTAGAAGTAAGTCCTCCGGAAACCGGGTAAAGGCAAGTGTGGGGTCAAAGACCAGGTCGAGTGATCCGCTCATTCTGTGAAATGATAAGGCGGCAGAGAGAATCTGCCGTCTTTTTTGAAAAAACATTGAAGACAAAAGATAATAGATATTGACTAATATTTGTCAAATAATTTATTATTATAGTATAAAATTTAGACTGCGGTCTAAAACAAAGTACATCAACGAGGCCGGCACTATTTCAGGCGAAGCGGCCGGGAGGAGACCGGATGCACGCGGTAACTAATATACAGAAATATTCAATACATGACGGCGACGGAATAAGGACGACAGTCTTCTTCAAGGGCTGCCACCTCAGCTGCCTGTGGTGCCACAACCCTGAGACCCAGAAGTTTGAGACAGAGCTTCAGGTCGATACTGCAAAGTGCACAGGGTGCGGCAGATGCGAGAAGGTCTGCCCTCAGGGTGCGATCACGATCTCCATGGAAGGCAAGTCTGTGACTGACAGGGACAAATGTATCGTCTGCGGCAAGTGCGAAAGTGCCTGCCTCGGCAACTACCGGACAGTAGTAGGCAGAGAATACTCTGTAAAGGAACTTGTCAGGATCTGCCTTCAGGACCAGATGTTTTATGAAGAGTCGCACGGAGGAGTCACCCTTTCAGGCGGAGAAGTCATGGCGATGGATCCGGATTACATCCAGTCACTGGTCAAAGCTCTGTGGCGCGAAGGTATAGATGTAACTATAGATACATGCGGGCAGGCGCCGTACAGCAGCTATAAAGCTATACTTCCTTATGTGCATACATGGCTTTACGACATCAAGGTGATGGATGAAGAGAAGCATAAGAAATATATCGGCATGGGCAACAAGGTCATCCTTGACAACCTGAAAGGCATAGCTTCTGAAGGCGCAAGGATATACATACGTATCCCGACCGTAAAAGAAGTAAACGGCGACAGTGAGTCAATGCAGCAGATAATAGATTTTCTGAAGGAAAACAATATACAGCCTCCTCAGGTGAATCTGCTGCCGTATCACAGCACGGGATCGCACAAGTACGGCAAGCTCGGCAGGGACTATCTCGCTTCGGAACTGACAGCTCCGAGTGATGAGGAGATGCAGGCTCTTGTGAAGCAGTGGAATGAAGCCGGCTTTGCCAACGTAAAAATCGGCGGCTGACCGGTATTCCGGACATATAAGTATGCTCAGGCATAGTGTTACAGATCAATAAGTACAGTCAATTCATATTTTGCATAGTAAAGCGGAGGATCAACAATGGAAGAGCGCGGAATGAATGCAAGGATCAGAAACCTCAGAAAAGTAAGCATGGAGACGCAGCCTCATATCGATCTTGAAAGAGCTAAGATCGAGACTGAGGTATATAAGAAATGGGAAGACAAGGTCTCCCTGCCTGTACTCAGAGCACTTGTACTCAAAGAGTATTTCAGCAGGAAAACTCTGTACCTCGGAGAGGGAGAGCTCATCGTAGGCGAAAAAGGAAAAGACCCTCAGTCTTCACCGACATTCCCTGAACTGACATGTCATACCCTCGAGGATATGCACATCATGAACGACAGAAAGGTCGTCAATTATTCTGTTACAGAGCAGGACCTCAAAGACCAGGAAGAGATCATCATCCCTTACTGGAAAGGCAAATCCATGAGAGACAAGCTGCTTGCCAGCATGACTGATGAGTGGAAAGAGTGCTATGCAGCAGGTATGTTCACTGAATTCATGGAGCAGAGAGGCCCGGGACACACATGCGGCGGCAAGAACGTTTTCATAAAGGGATACGCAGAATATAAGCTGGAGATCCAGAAGGCGATCGATGCTCTTGACTTCATGAATGATCCTGAAGCTCTTGAGAAGAAGGATGAACTCGAAGCTATGATGATCGACTGCGATGCAGTGATGATCCTCGGCGAGAGATATCACGAACTTATAAGCAAAGAGGCTGAAAAGTGCACTGACCCTGTCCGCAAGGCTGAGCTCGAGCAGATGGCAGCCAACCTCGAAGTTGTACCGGCCAACAAGCCGCAGACTTACTGGCAGGCTATCCAGCTTTACTGGTTCACACACCTTGCTGTAACAACAGAACTCAATCCTTGGGATGCTTTCAGCCCTGGCAGACTCGACCAGCACCTGATCCCATACTATGAGAAGGATATCGAGGACGGCATCCTTGATGACGAGAGAGCTCTTGAGCTTCTCGAGTGCCTCTGGGTCAAGTTCAACAACCAGCCGGCACCTGTCAAGGTAGGCGTTACACTCAAGGAGAGCGGAACATATACTGATTTTGCCAATATCAATACAGGCGGAATCAAGGAAGACGGAACCAACGGCGTCAACGCTGTAAGCTATCTGATCCTCGACTGCATGGATGAGATGAGACTTGTTCAGCCTAACTCCAATGTTCAGATCAGCAAGAAGACACCTCAGAAATTCCTCAAGAGAGCCTGCGAGATCTCGAGAAAGGGATGGGGACAGCCGGCATTCTACAACACAGACGAGATCGTTCAGGAGCTGCTCAATGCAGGAAAGACTCTTGACGATGCAAGACAGGGCGGATCTTCCGGCTGTGTTGAGACAGGATCATGGGGCAACGAGGCATATATCCTGACAGGATACCTCAATATTCCGAAGATCTTCCAGCTGACACTGTACAACGGATTCGACAATCAGACCGGCAAACAGCTCGGACTCGAGACAGGTTATGCCAAGGATTTCAAGAGCTATGATGAGCTCTGGGATGCTTTCAAAAAGCAGCTCCACCACATGGTAGACATCAAGGTCCGCGGAAACAACGTGATCGAGAAGCTTTATGCCAACTACATGCCTGCACCATGCCTGTCGATCGTTACCAACGACTGCATCAGCAAGGGCAAGGACTATAACAACGGCGGAGCAAGATACAATACAAGATACATCCAGGGCGTAGGTATCGGAACCATCACAGACTGCCTTTCAGCTATCAAGTATAACGTATTTGACAAAAAGAACTTCACCATGGAAGAGCTGATCCAGGCTATGGACGACAATTACATCGGCCATGAGGAGATCTTCAACATGGTCCAGAACAAGACACCTAAGTACGGCAATGACGACGACTACGCAGATGACATCATGCAGGATGTATTCAAACTGTACAGAGACGAGGTCACAGGCCGTCCGACAATGAGCGGCGGACAGTATCACGTAGATATGCTTCCTACAACATGCCATATCTATTTCGGAGAGGTCATCGGCGCTACAGCAAACGGAAGACTTGCCAACAAGCCGGTTTCCGAGGGAATCTCGCCTGAGAAGTTCGCAGATACCAACGGACCTACAGCTGTTATCAAGTCCTGCGCTAAGATGGACCACTGCTCAACAGGCGGAACACTTCTGAACCAGAAGTTCACACCGAGCGCTATTGCAGGCGAGACCGGCCTTGACAATCTGGCAAGCCTTATCAGATCATACTTTGCAATGGATGGACATCACATCCAGTTCAACGTATTTGACAAGGAGACTCTGCTCAAGGCTCAGAAGAACCCTGATGACTACAAGGATCTGATCGTCCGTGTTGCCGGATACTCTGATTACTTCAGGAATCTGGACAAAGAGCTGCAGGATGAGATCATCAACAGAACAGCTCAGAGCTTCTGATACTGACCGGCATATCCTGAACTAAATTACCAATCGAGCCGCCTCATACATCATGTGGCGGCTTTTGCTTTTGCATAGATCCGGACGATGGCTTTGTTTCAGACCCGGAACAATAACATTAACAACCATTAATATGCTTTTTACATCTGCCGCACACAAATTCTACACAATGTATGCTATACTTTACATATGTAAAAGGGGTGCTATGCCTTTTGCATAACAGACTTTTTAATAAGGAGGATCGGATTATGAAGATTCAGATTTCAGCGAAGAATTACCCAATGAGTGATAGACTCAGTAACTATATCGAAAAGAAGCTCGGGAAGCTTGATAAGTATTTCAACGAAGATGTTACAGCCAATGTGGTAGTAAGCAAGCTCAGAGACGTTCCTAAGTTCGAGGCTACCATCAATGCAAAACAGGCTGTTTTCAGAGCTGAGATGGTCAATGACAGCATCTATGATGCAGTAGATATGGCTACAGAGAAGCTTGCTAACCAGATGTCCAAGCTCAAGGGCAAGCTGGAGGCAAGATATAAGGACAACAAAGCACTCAAGCTGGAATTCATTCCGGAACCTGAGACTGAAGATTTCGAAGAAGATCTTGCTATCGTAAGAAGAAAGAACGTAGAACTCGCACCTATGGTAGCAGAGGAAGCAGTTCTCCAGATGGAGATGCTCGGACATGATTTCTTCGTATTCCTCGATATGGATACAGACGCTGTAAGCGTAGTTTACAGACGTAAAGGCGGAGAATACGGCCTTATAGAGACAGACAGATAGAACCGGGTCCCGGAGCTTTTCCGGGCCATACACAGAGGTGAAAGCCTATGGACCACAAAGATTGGGAGTCTGATGGTTTTCTTGATGATTTTCTGGATTTCAGGTATGACAAGCCTGTACACAGGGGAGACAAAGATCATCAGAATGTGAAAAACGATCAGAAACTCCCGGCGGATAAGATTCAGAACAACAGAAAAGAAAACAAACAATACGGCCTCGGAGAGGATACGTACAGAGAATATGAGCGTATCAGACGGGGAGCTGAAGAAGACGCGGGAAAGCAAGCCGACAGAAAGGCTTCCAGCCTGCGCTCTTCAGATGCTTTCAGATCGGATATTCCGGAGCCTCTTTCTGCAAAAAAAGAAGATATACCGGCACCGTTTTCTGCAGGAAAAGAACCGGAAAGACCGGCATCAGATACTCCTTCGTACAGCAGAAAGAATGTTTCTTTTGATAATACTATAGCTGAGCCGCTCGGATCACGGGACAGGATCCTTTCGAGTATCCCTGAACATCAGAATGCGCCTGAAGAGATCGCAGAGGAGACCGGAAATGATCTGATCGGACAGATTGCAGGAAAGATCGGAGGCAAGGCTGCCGGTCTGACAGGCATTGCATCAGGTGCTTTCAAATCAGCCAGAAAGCTCGTTGGAAGCGAAGATGACAAGAAGCCAGAGACAATACCTGAAATACCTGAACCATCGGCAGTTAATTCTGCTGCGGCCGTGAAACCGCAGTATGAGCAGCCACAGGAAAAAGACGAACTTGCAGAGCTGTTCAAAGAACTTGGCGAGACTGATTCTCAGGCCGGCAAAGTCATATCTGAGAACGAGGATGCTGCGCTCAGAAAAGCTCAGGTAGATGCTTATGACAGATACAGACATAACGTCTACAAAAAAGTCAACAAAAAGAAAAAGAAACTCAGAAAGCATTCAGCACCGGCTGCAGGATTCGTGCCGAGATGGCTGTCACGCATATATGTTATTGCACTGGCTGTATTCATGGCTATCATGACATTCATGAATGTGCTTCCTTTCGGAATGCTTGTAGCATTTTATGTGATCCTCGGACTTCTGAGCCTGATAATCCTGGGACAGCTCAGAAAGCGCGGTGTTAATACCTGGGTCAGGGTGATAGCATCTCTGACGGCTGTGATCCTGATAGCCTTCTTCGGCGTAGGAACAGCCTACGCGATGGGCACGCTCTCATTCCTCGACAAGACTTCTGTCAAGAATGAGAACAGAGTAAGAAACATAACGAGAGATCCTTTCAATGTGTGCATCACAGGTATCGATGCTTACGGCTACATTGATGAGGAAGGCCGGTCAGATGTAAACATGGTCGTAACAGTCAATCCTAAGACTGAACAGGTTCTGATGACCTCCATACCTAGAGATTATCAGATATATATGCCGGATAAGGATTACGCGATGGACAAGCTGACCCATACGGGATTCTATGGCGTTCCTACGACAATCGGAGCAGAAGAGAACCTGCTTGAGACTAAGATCAACTACTATGTAAAAGTCAACTTCACAACAGTCAAAGCATTTATATATGCCATAGGAGGGGTAGACGTCTGGTCGGATTATGAGTTCTATCCTGTCAAGATGCCGGACTGGAAGGTCGAAAAAGGATGGAATTACATGGGCGGCAAGGAAGCTCTCGCTTTCGCCAGAGAAAGAAAAGCATTCCCGGACGGCGATAACCAGAGGATCAAGAATCAGCAGGCCGTGCTGGAAGCTGTTATCAAAAAGGCGACAAGCAGCAAGACAATGGCGCTCAGCTACAACAAGGTGCTTTCAGAAATGCGCGATTACTTCCAGATGAGCTTCAGTTCAAGCGAACTGAGAGCACTGATCAAGCTTCAGCTGGCAAAGAATCCTGACTGGAAGATCTACAAGAATTCTATTACCGGCGGCGACGGATCGCTGCAGACCTATTCAACCGGAGGAGCATATGCTTATGTTATGACTCAGGATGAGGAGAGCATCAACAACGCGAAAACTCTCATTCAGGCAGTCATGAACGGAGAGATGCTCGAAGAGAACGAAGATGGTGATGTAGTTGTCGCCGGCGCAGAAAAAACTGACACACAAGAGGACGGAGAAACGGATAACTGATGCTCAGCAATCTGACGAATTTACTGTTAAGCATACGGATAACGGATATCATCGATATCCTTATTGTTGCATACATCCTGTATAGGCTGCTCGAAATGATCAAGGAGACAAGAGCCCAGCAGCTGTTCAGGGGAGTCCTTTTGATTGTTGCAGTTTTCCTCGCATCTGAAGTTTTCGGCCTCAGTCTGCTCAACTGGCTGCTGACCAGACTCATCACAGTGGGTCTCATCGGCGTTATCATACTTTTCCAGCCTGAGATACGGCGAGGTCTTGAACAGATCGGACGAAGGGGACTTCTCACCAGTACATTCAGAGATATCGGCAAGGAGGAGATATACGCCACTGTCCACAAGCTGGTTGACGCGGTGGATGATTTTTCATCAACACGGACAGGAGCTCTCATAGCGATAGAACGCGAGACTATGCTCAATGATATCATTGAGACAGGTGTGATCGTGGATGCTGAGATATCGGTCAGGCTTCTGGGTAATCTGTTCTATGAAGGATCACCTTTGCATGACGGAGCTGTGATCATCAGGGGCATCAGGATACATGCGGCGAGCTGCGTACTGCCGCTTACCAACAGGGCCAGCATCGGAAAGAATCTCGGTACGAGACACAGAGCCGGCGTCGGCCTGAGTGAAGTTTCAGACGCTTTTGTCATTATCGTTTCCGAAGAGACAGGGGCAATCTCGGTAGCACGTAACGGAACACTCAGAAGATTCCTTGATCTCAAAACTCTGGAGAAGATGCTTCTCGATATATACATGCCGGCAGGCGATGAGAAAGACTCTCTGTTCTCCAGACTGATACGTGGAGGGAAGAAAAATGAGTGACAGTGTACGCAAAATGATCAACATAGTCATCTCTCTTCTGGCCGCTATAATCGCATGGACTTTCGTTGTCTATAATGACGACCCGATGACCGAAGTCACCTATAAGGACGTTCCGATCATTTTTGAAGGTGAAGCAGCTCTTATCAACGGAGACCTCGGAATTTCTGAAGTAAGCGCAACGACCGTGGATGTAAGGCTGCGGCAGATGAGGATACATACAGGCGAGATCACAGCTGACAGCATAAAGATCGTTGCTGATGTCAGCAATGCAGTTGAGGGCGAGAACGGTATAAGTCTTCAGATCAGCGGACCGGAGAATACTCAGGTGATAGATGCCAGCAAGAGGGCGATCTCGGTGTTTGCTGAAAAAGCTGATTCGGTAGAAAAAGACATCATAATAGAGTACGAAGAAGGCAATGCGGGCATCGAGCCGGTAACCACATCGGTGACGTCCCGGACTGCGACCGTGCTCGGAGCCGAATCTGAGATCAAGAGAGTTTACAAGGTCGCTGCCCAGCTCAAGAATGGAGATACGACAGACAGGGCCAGGAATATCACAACTACACTCAAAGCTTTTGACAGAGACGGAGACGAGATCAGTCACCTGATAATATATCCGGGAGAGATCAACTACTACGCCTATACGGGTATAACCAAGGAAGTACCACTCAAGATCGTCACAGATGAACCTGACGATGATTACGAGAGGACATGGCGTGCACCTGAGACCATCGTTATAAAAGGCTCTGCTGAAAAGATCCAGGATGTAGACTCGGTGTCAACAACGGAGATAAAGATCAGCGAGATGTACGAGACCGGTGACGTTGAGCTTGAGTATGATCTGCCTGACGGCGTCTATCTTGCCAACGAGTCAAAGGGTAAGGTGCTCAGGATCAAAGTAGCCCTGAAGGAAACCGAAGAAGAGACTGAAGACGGAACAGACTCAGAAACATAAAGCAGTCACTGCTCAGGTGACCTGACAGTACAGAATCAAAAAGGAACGCTGCAGTTTCAGCGTTCCTTTTTTCATGCTATGTATGCGATGCAGTTTAGCCCCAGAGCTCGACAGGATATGAGCCGTCAGCCTTGAGTGAAGCGAATTTTTTAACTACTTCAGGCTTGTCTTCCTTATAGGTTACTCCGAACCACTTATCTGAGGATGAGAGGACTTCGTATGTAGCCCTGCCGTCTTTGATGTCCTTGTTGATAGGCGACTGGATGTAGTATTCGCCCTTCATAGGATTTACTTCAAGAATAGTTCCAAGAGCATCTCTGAATCCGTCCTCGAGGACCTTCATGTACTCAGCACCGAATCCCCACAGGTTCATGGAAACAGGGGAGTCGCTCGGGATGATCTCTTTGCTTCCGTCTGCAAGTGTATCAGTGACTTTGCCTGCAAGAGGATTAGCGGAACCGTCAGGGTTGGTCTCAGGCTCTTTTGCGATCTTGAGATGTTCGACGATGTCTGTGAGCATTCCGTCAGATGCCTTGCAGATACCTCTTGATACAGTGCCGTTCTCAGAAAGAGTCTTCTCTATCTCGAATCCGACCATGCAGTTATGCGAAGCGTCAGCTTTATTAACAAGGAAGTCATAGATCTTTTCGAAGCCTTCTCTTCCGTAATAATCATCTGCATTGATCACGGCAAAAGGAGCATCGATGATGTTCCTTGCTGAAAGAACTGCCTGTCCGGTACCCCATGGCTTTGTTCTGCCCTCAGGCAGTGAGAAGCCTTCAGGAAGGTCATTCAGCTCCTGAAATGCATAGCTTACTTCATATTTCTTTCCTGCGCCCTTTTCGATATGTGCTCTGAAGATGTCTTCAAAGTCATGCTTTATGATGAAGCATACTCTCCTGAAACCTGCAAGGTATGCATCATACAGGCTGAAGTCCATGATGATATCTCCCTGCTCAGTTATCTGATCGAGCTGCTTGTTTCCTCCGTATCTGCTGCCCATGCCGGCAGCCATAATTACCAGGATAGGTTCCATAGTTATTCTCTTCCTTTCTGCTTAATAAAATGATTTGATATATCAGAGGCACTCGCCGATGCGGCTTCGCACTTTCTCTTCTCCCATGATCTGCTGGATGGCCCAGACATCAGGCGAAACAGCGCGGCCCATAAGAGCGATGCGTATGACGGTGCTGACATGACCTACATGGCCTTTGTATTCTTCAGGATGCTTCTTGTAGTCCTTAGGCTTTGCAGCATAGCCGAGATCAGTTGCAATCTGTCTTATCTTGTCGAACCATGTGCCGTTGTCATCGGAATGATCATATGATTCAAGATATCTTGTCAGGATCTCTCCGGCATCGGATGCAGCCTCTTCAGGATAGCTGTCAGTGCGGCTGAAGGATTCATCAAAGAAATAGCTGATATGATCCATGATCTGACGGGCATAAACCAGATCAGCTCTCGGCCTTGCGTCATGTCTTCCGAGATCAAGTATATCTGCGAGATGATCCATGTCTTCGAATACATAACCATACTCAGGAGCGAATTCCGAAGACCATGCTTTAAGCCATTTCGCAAGCTCGTGGGCGTCAGTCCTGAGAAGCGTGCTCTTGCTTACGTCATTGAGTTTGTCAAGATCGAACAGCGCGCCGCTGCTTGACATCTTCTCTGTGGTGAAGACGAATTCATCCGATGAAGCATCAGGGTTCTCTGCTCTCCACTCTTCATAGTTGGAATTGAGTATCGTGAGCAGGTACTCTCTGACGGCAGCCGGATGATAACCCTGGCTTCTGTAATAATCAAGTGAAAGCTCCGGGTCTTTTCTCTTGGAGAGCTTGCGCTTGTTTCCGTCCTCGCCGATCTTCATCAGCTGGGCAGTATGGCAGTATACAGGCAGATCCCATCCGAGAGCTTCGAAGAGCTCAACGTGTATCGGAAGTGACGGCAGCCATTCCTCGCCTCTGATAACATGAGTCGTCCTCATGAGGTGGTCGTCTACTACGTGTGCAAAATGATATGTAGGGATGCCGGTCTGCTTGATGATGACTACATCCTGGAAGTTGTCAGGTACTGACAGTTCGCCGCGGACTGCATCAGTCACGGTGTGCCTTGCGGTCTCTTCCGCACTTGCATTAGGGACGCCACGGGACTTGAGTCTTATGACAAAAGGTTCTCCTGCCCTGATACGGGACTCCACCTCTGTAGCGAGGGCCTCATCCTTATCCCAGTCTCTGTATTTTGACCATCCTGCATATATACCCGGGGAAGTCTTCTCAGCTTCCTGTTTCTCTCTGATCGCGGTGATCTCTTTTTCTGAGAGGAAACACGGATATGCCATTCCTTTCTCGAGAAGTCTGCGGGCAAAAGTGCGGTATATCTCGCCTCTGTGGCTCTGAGTGTAGTCACCGTAGGAACCGATATCTCCGTTCTCCGTAACGCCTTCATCGAATCTGATGTCAAAGAAAGCAAGCGAAGAGATTATGGTCTCAACTGCATTCTCGACAAAACGCTTGTCATCGGTGTCTTCTATTCTGAGGAAAAAGACTCCGCCACTCTGATGTGCCAGTCTCTCATCGACGAATGCTCCGTACAGATTTCCAAGATGGATAAAACCTGTAGGGCTCGGGCCCAGTCTTGTGACTCTGGCACCTTCAGGGAGCTTCCTTTCAGGGTACATTTCCTCATATTCTTCAGGCGTATGAGGAAGGGAAGGGTATATCAGCTGTGCAAGTTCTCTGTTGCTTAACATAGTGGATTATCTCTCCTTGTTACTTAATATAGATAACTAAATTATTATATCCTACACAAAACATGAAGACAACAATCTTATCATAGCGGATCAGTATGCCATGGGCTTTCGTTTTTTTGAATTAAGGTTTGACTATGAACCTTAGTGCGAATATAATGTAAACCGATTTCGATATTTGTGAAAATCAACAGAAAAAATAAATTCAGAAGAGAGATCAGCAACTGCACGGTGTGCGGGGTCAGAGATCTCAGGAAGGAAAAAGCAAATGAAGGGCAATGTAATAGTAGGACAGTCAGGTGGACCAACCGCTGTTATCAACTCAAGTCTTGCAGGCGTTATCAAAGCATCCTGGAAGGCAGGAATCAGAAGGATCTACGGCATGCATTACGGCATAGAAGGCCTTCTCAATGGGGATATAGTCGATCTCGAGGACTATGTAACCAGTTCACAGGATCTGTCTCTTCTCAAGAGAACTCCGTCTTCATTCCTCGGAACATGCAGATATAAGCTTCCTCCTATCGAGGGA
Source organism: uncultured Eubacteriales bacterium (assembly GCA_902786355.1). Classification (GTDB taxonomy): domain Bacteria; phylum Bacillota; class Clostridia; order Peptostreptococcales; family Anaerovoracaceae; genus Crickella. The sequence continues at coordinate 57,096 of CADABZ010000007.1, read as the reverse complement.
AACGAAGCTGTGTATGAGAAGATCTTCGACATACTTGACAAGAAGAACATCGAATTCTTCCTCTATAACGGCGGAAATGATTCGATGGATACTATCAAGATGCTTTCGGACTACGCTATAGCACATAATAAGAAACAGAAATTCATGGGTATCCCTAAGACGATCGACAACGACCTTCCTATGACAGACCACTGCCCTGGATACGGTTCATCAGCAAAATACATCGCTACATCGATGAAAGAGATCATCAGAGACAACGAGAGTTACGGTGTATCCAAGCCGACTATCTGCATAGTTGAGATCATGGGACGTCACGCAGGATGGCTGACAGCAACTGCAGCACTTTCAAAAGATATCGACTGCAGCGGACCGGACCTGATCTATCTGCCTGAGGTACCGTTCAATGTCGATAAGTTCATCGACAAGATCGTGGATCTTGCTGAGAAGCAGAACAAGAAGTCCATCGTAGTCGCTGTATCAGAAGGTCTCAAGCTGGAAGACGGACGTTTTGTCTGTGAACTCGGTACAGTCAACGACCACGTTGACGCTTTCGGACATAAGCAGCTTGCCGGAACAGCTTCATATCTCGCTAACGTAGTTACACAGAGGACAGGTCTCAAGTCAAGATACATTGAGTTCTCATCACTCCAGAGATGTGCTGCTCACCTTTCATCAAGAGTAGATGCTGACGAAGCATACAACGTAGGCTATCTTGCTGCTCAGGCTGCTTTCGAGGGCAAGTCAGGCATGATGATCACTATTCAGGTCGAATCCAGAGAACCTTATGTTGAGACATACAGCATGTTTGACATTCATGAGGTTGCCAACGTTGAGAGGAAAGTACCTAAGGCATGGATCATCAACGATGGTACTTATGTAAGTGATGAGTACCTTAACTATGCAAGACCGTTCATCATCGGTTCCATCCAGCCATATACAGCAGGAGGACTCCCGATGCACCTCACAATGAAGAAAAAGCGCAAATAACAGCATTGTCGTTACCGGCTGAAATGTTTATAAAGGATATTCAGGCTAATTGCTTGAATGTCCTTTTTTATGCATATAAAATACATTTATATGTGCTTTAAAGAAAGAGAGGAAAGCCTTTGACACATGAAGAAGCCCGCATATGGCTTATAGCAACTCTGAAAAAAATGAATCCGGCATACAGCAAGCTTCCGGTTCCCGGAGATGAGCAGGGACAGAAAGACATGCTGAGAATACTCATGAATATCTGCGCGCCATCTCCGCTCAGCAGCCAGTTTCTGGAAATACAGAACGCCTATCTCAGACGAGAGAGCATACTGAAAGGAATAGTCGATGAGCGTACCCTCGGGCCATGTGCAGCCGATCCGCGGATCTGTATATGGCAGGGAGATATAACAAGGCTGAAAACAGATGCTATAGTCAATGCCGCCAACAGAGGCATGACAGGCTGCTATCAGCCTCTTCACGGATGCATAGACAATGCGATCCACTCGGCTGCCGGGCTTGAGCTGAGATGGATCTGCTGGCGCATCATGCAGAAGCAGGGCAGTGAAGAGCCGACAGGTCAGGCGAAGATAACACCCGGATTCTGTCTTCCTGCAAGGAACGTGATCCACACAGTCGGGCCGATCGTATTCGGCGGCCTGACGGACGAACACCGGAGACTGCTCAGATCCTGCTATGAATCATGCCTGAGGATCGCAGAGGAGAACCGCCTCAGAAGCATCGCGTTCTGCTGCATTTCCACGGGCGAATTCATGTTCCCGCCGGCGGAAGCCGCAGCAATAGCAGTCAGGACTGTCAGAGATTTTCTTGACAGGCAGGCGGACAGATACAGCGAGATCGGTTCATACCTCGGAGGAACGGATAATTACAGAGGCATCGAAAAAGTAATATTCAACGTCTTCAAGGACAGTGACAGAAAAATCTACGAAGACCTGCTGAACTGAGACCGGGAATCACAAGCATGAGCCTAAAAGACAAAGGAGACGGAGAAGCCCTGTGGATCCGCCATCAGAAACTGTACAGGTTTCTTGCCGGAGCACTGGACGGATACATCCGGAGAAAATTCAATTATACATATGAGAAAACCGATCTGAACACAGCGGACGGACCGGTCATCGTCATTCCCAACCATGCCTGCGCCTGGGATCCTCTTCTTATCGCAGCAGCCATGAAGAAAAGGCAGATGTACTTTGTAATGAGCGAGCACATGCTCAGGAAGAAGATCATCGGACCTGTCATAGATTATATCGGGGGACCTATACCGCGCAAAAAAGCTTCATCCGGCACAGGAACAGTGATGTCTTGTCTGCGGCATCTCAAAGCAGGCCATTCCATATGTCTTTTTGCAGAGGGCGAACAGACATGGAACGGCATCACAAGACCTGTCTTCCCGGCGACGGGAAAAATGATCCGCCAGAGCGGAGCGACTCTCGTGACATACCGGCTCGAGGGAGCGTACCTGAGTCTGCCAAGGTGGGCGAAAGGCGTAAGGAGAGGAAAGATCACAGGCCGCATCGCAGGCATATACCCGCCGGAGGAGCTTAAACAGATGACGGGGGCAGAGATAAATGCTCTGATCGACCGCGATCTGAACTTCAATATATGGGAATGGCAGGCAACTCAGCCTGACGGACCTGTCAGCTTCCGCCTGAAGGGAAACAGAAAAGGCCTTGCTGAGAGACTTGAAAAATCAGTCTGCACCTGTCCTGCGTGCGGAAGAACCGGAGAACTGCACTCATCGGGAGATATAACAGAATGCAGCTGCGGTTTCAGAATAAAGTATACTGATACAGGAGCTTTCGACCCGCCGGAGCCTTTCAGAAATATCGCAGAGTGGGAAGAGTATGACAGGGAGCATATTGTATCGATGGCAGAGTCAGCAGAGAGGAACAGCGAAACCGCCACACTCTTTTCTGACAGTAATGCCAGACTGACAAAGATAGAGAACGGACATGAAGAGTCTCTGATCGGCGAGGGCACACTGTCATGCGTGTCTGAAAACGGAAAACTGTTCATCCGCGCAGGAGGTCAGAGTTATCCGCTCACAGAGATAAGGGATATGGCTCAGGTGCTGAGCAACATCCTGCTTTTCTCGGACGGCAGCGAATACTACCAGATTTATTCAGAAGATGCCAATCTGAGAAAGTATTACTATATATGGAGAAAAGGGAAAGAGAACAGCAATAATGGATTATTCAGCGGCTAATGCACAATTATGGAACGTCGTTATCCAGCTCGGATATATAGCGGGGATGCTTCTGCTTGCGAACTATCTCAGGCAGATCTCAGGGACCATCAGAAAAAGCATGATGCCTGTGGCGGTGATGGGAGGCTTCCTCCTCCTCGCGCTCAAGTATACCGGACTTATCGATCTCGACCAGCAGTTTATGGAGATCCTGACTTATCACGGGATCGCCCTCGGCTTCATAGCGATGAGTCTCAGAGTGCCGAAAAAGCGTGAAAAAGGAACTGAAAGCAAGATCGGCTTCAGATCCGGAGCTGTCATCGTAAGCACATATATGGTCCAGGGAGTTACCGGTCTTATAATAACTATGGGACTTGCATATACCGTGATGCCTGATCTGTTCCGCGCATCCGGACTCCTGCTTCCTATGGGGTACGGGCAGGGCCCCGGACAGGCGAACAATATCGGGACGACCTACGAGGCGCTTGGCTTCGAAGGCGGAAGGAGCTTCGGTCTTTCGATCGCGGCCGCAGGCTATATAGTTGCCTGCATAGTCGGAGTCGTGATCCTCAATGTCCTCAGAAAGAAGGGCATGATCAAAGTGCATGAGGAAGCCGGACGGGAAGTGTATGATGCAGAATTCTTCAACGGCAGAAATGAGATCCCTGTTTCTGAGTCAGTAGATAAGCTCAGCGTGCAGCTCGCCATGATAATCCTGGTATATTTTGCTACATATCTGGTAACTCATGGCATCACATCGGGGATATCAGCACTGAGCGAGGGCCTTGCAGGCACGGTCAATACACTGCTGTGGGGCTTCAATTTCATAATCGGCTCGGCGCTCGCAATACTTCTCAGAGCTGTGCTGGAGAAACTGAGAAAGAAAGGCATGGTCAGAAGACAGTATCAGAACAACTATCTTCTCAACCGTCTTTCAGGAGCTTTCTTCGATATGATGATAGTTGCCGGAATAGCAAGCATCAATGTGGAAGATATCCGCGGCCTTATCCTGCCGTTCGTGCTGCTCGCTGTGGCAGGTGCTGTCGTTACATGGCTGCACCTTAAGAAAGTCTGCAAGGCTGTATACAGTGATTATTACTATGAAGGCCTGATCTCGATGTTCGGTATGCTCACAGGAACTATCAGCTCGGGCGTACTTCTCCTGAGGGAGATAGATCCCGGCCTCGAGACCCCTGCAGCGAACAATCTCATTACAGGAAGCAGCTTTGGCATACTTCTCGGCGCACCTGTCCTGGTGCTCGTCGGGCTGGCACCTAAGAGCGGCCTGATGTGTTTTGTGACTCTCGTGCTGGCAGCGGTATATATGGTGATACTTGATGTGATCATATTCAGAGTCGGACGGGGACGCCAGAACAATAAAAACGGAACAGAGAAAGAGAAAAGAAAGGGAACAGAGAAATGAAAGAAATGAAAGACATGGGCTTTGAAACAAGATGTGTACACGGAGCATACAGAGCAGGAAGCGCACAGCCGCAGAATCTTCCTATCGTACAGAGCACCACATACAGATATTACAATGCGCATGATGTCGCTGAACTCTTTGACCTTGAGAGTCCTAACCATATGTATGCAAGGCTCGGAAGCCCGACTGTAGATGCTCTTGAACAGAAGATGGCGCTGCTCGAAGGCGGTACGGCAGGTATGGCTGCTTCTTCCGGACAGTCAGCCAATCTGATCGCTATACTCAATATCTGCCAGGCCGGCGATCACGTCCTGAGCGGTACCAACATATACGGAGGGACACACAATCTTTTCGACGTTACTCTCAGAAAGCTGGGCATCGAGGTCGATTTCTTCGATCAGGATATGCCTCTTGAAGATATAGTGGCACTGGCAAAGCCGAATACAAAAGCTCTCTTCGGAGAGACTCTCGGCAATCCGGCACTCAGCGTGCTCGATCTTGAAAAATTTGCTGCAGCGGCTGCAGAGATGAAGGTCCCGTTCATCGTTGACAACACCCTGGCTACTCCGGCTCTTGTAAGACCTATAGAATACGGAGCCAATATAGTTACTCATTCGACTACAAAGTTCGCTGACGGACATGGTACGAGCATCGGCGGATGCGTTATTGAGGGCGGCAATTTTGACTGGACTGTCAAAAACGCTGACGGCAGCCTCAAGTATCCGAGCATGGCAGCTCCGGATGAGAGCTACCATGGTCTGAACTTCTATGAGACATTCGGCGATGCAGCTTTCTGCACTCGTCTCAAGGCTGTTCTCATAAGAGATCTCGGATGCACAATGGCACCTATGAATGCATACCTTACTCACCAGGGCCTCCAGACCCTCGATGTAAGGATGGAACGTCACGTGAAGAATGCGAAGGCAGTAGCAGAATTCCTGGCAGGGCATCCTATGGTAGACTGGATCATCTATCCTGGTCTTAAGGGAGACAGATATTACGATCTGGCTCAGAAATACATGCCAAAAGGGGCCGGCGCTGTACTTAGCTTCGGCGTAAAAGGCGGAAGAGAAGCAGGCGAGAGATTCCTCGAGAAGCTCGAGCTCTGCAGCATCGTAGTACACGTGGGGGACATCCACACAAGCGTCCTTCATCCGGCAAGCACCACACACAGGCAGCTTTCCGAGGCTGATCAGCTGGCTGCGGGAATTGACCCGGGTCTGATCCGTCTGTCTGTCGGACTTGAGAATGCGGACGATATAATCGAAGACCTGAAGCAGGCTCTCGAAAAGGCAGGAGAGTAGACATCCGGTGCGGTCTGTTTGACGGCATGCATTGAAATAACTGCTCACATGGCTTATAATCAATTTGTTGGGCAGGAACCGTGATTCCGCCTGAATTATTTTTAATTTATGACTACACAGAGATGACAGGAGATCAAAAATGTTTGATAAGCTGATTGAAAAGGTAAAGGCAGAACCTAAGAAAATCGTTTTCACTGAGGGTACAGATGCACGTATCCAGGAAGCAGCTGCAAGACTCCTCGCAGAGGGACTCATGGGCGTTGTCCTTGTAGGAAACGTTGATGAGGTCAAGGCTGCTGCAGAAGCCAAGGGCTTCAATATCGAGGGTGCAGAGATCATGGATCCTGCAGCTTATGAAGGTATGGATGAGATGGTAGAGAAGATGGTAGAGCTCCGCAAGGGCAAGATGACTGCTGATGAGTGCAAGACAGCTCTTCTCAAGGGCAACTACTTCGGAACTATGCTCGTCAAGATGGGAAAGGCAGACTGCCTCCTCGGAGGAGCTACATACTCTACAGCTGATACTATCCGTCCTGCTCTGCAGCTCGTCAAGACAAAGCCGGGCGCTCATCTCGTAAGCTCCTGCTTCATCCTTACAAGAGACTGCGGAGATGAGAACCTCCGTACTATAGCTATGGGAGACTGCGCAGTCAACCTCGACTACACTGACAGCGTAGACAAGGAAGGCAATGTTACATTCACAGGAGCTCAGAAGCTCGCTGAGGTAGCAGTAGAGATCGAGAAGTGCGCAAGAGTCTTCGGAATCGATCCTAAGGTCGCAATGCTCAGCTTCTCAACAAAGGGCTCCGGCAAGGGCGGCACAGTAGCACTTTCCGCAGAGGCTACAAAGATCGCAAAGGAACTTAATCCTGAGATGAAGATCGACGGCGAGATGCAGTTCGACGCAGCTGTATCCCCTACAGTAGGACAGCTCAAGTTCCCTGGATCAGAAGTAGCAGGATATGCCAACACATTCGTATTCCCGATCATCGAAGCTGGAAACATCGGCTACAAGATCGCTCAGAGACTTGGCGGATATGCTGCATACGGACCGATCCTTCTTGGACTGAATGCTCCTATCAATGACCTCTCCCGCGGATGCGATGCAGAAGAGGTATACAAGATGTCCATAATCACTGCCGCACTTTAATTTAATACGGAAGGGAAGAGAATTTGGGTACTGACATCCTGATTAAAGAGGTTATGACTAAGGCGGAGAGGAAGTCCTTTGTGGACTTCCCCAACCGCCTTTATCATAATGAGAAAAACTTTGTGCCGGCGTTTTTCGGAGACGATATGGCCGACTGGGACAAGGATAAGAATCCTGCCTTTGAATACTGTGAGGCCAGAGCATTTCTGGCGTATCGCGATGGCGAGATCGTCGGACGCATAGGCGCAATACTAAGCCATAAGGCTAACGAGACATGGGGAACCAAGAGAATGAGATTTTCTCAGGTCGATTTTATAGACGACCGGGAGGTCTCGAAAGCTCTGTTCGATACTGTAGAGGAATGGGCACGGCAGAAGGGCATGAATGAAGTTCACGGCCCGCTCGGTTTCTGCGATATGGACCGTGAGGGCATGCTTGTGGAAGGCTTTGATAAACGCAGCATGTTCATCACCTACTATAACTACCCGTATTATATCGATCATCTGACCGAACTCGGATACGTCAAGGACACAGACTGGATCGAACACCTTATCCCGATAGGGGATGCAGGCGAGGATGATATGATATACCGCCATCTCAAGAGGATCTCTGACAGGATCCTGAGGAGCACAGGCTATCATAAGGTGACTGTAAAAAGCCGCCGCGATGTAAAACCGTATGTCCGTAAGGCATTCGAACTGATCAATATCGCTTATGCGCCTCTGTATGGTGTGGTCGCTCTCAATGAAAGACAGATAAACAAGTATGTCAATAAATTCCTGCCTCTCATCAATCCTGACTACTGCTGCCTCATCGTCGATGACAATGATAATCTCATGGGGTTCGGAGTAGGGGCGCCTTCCATGGCTGAGGCCATGAAGAAAAGCCGGGGAAGACTGTTTCCTTTTGGCTGGACAGGTGTCCTTTCATCACTGATGAAGAATGATACTCTGGATCTGTTCCTGATCGCAGTCAGACCTGAGCTGCAGAAGACGGGGCTGAACGGTGTTGTCATGGAACATCTGTATTACGGCTGTGCCAAAAACGGCATAAAACATGCCGAAACAGGGCCGCAGCTTGAGTACAACACCAAGGTCCACCATCAGTGGAAGATGTTCAATGTAGAGCCGCATAAACGGCGCAGATGCTTTATTAAACAGTTGTGACATGACCGGACCGGGCTCAGATGGATAACTGCTGAGACCGGTTCCGGACTTTTTCCGGGGCCCTGAGATACGGGCGATCCCGGAGACATATATATCAGAGGCTTAACACTATGGAATTAATGAAATTTGATACAGACAGAGATTATATAGTCAGAGGAACTGCTGCAGGCGAAACAGTAAGAGCATTCGCGGTAAGAACCACGGATACGACAGCTGTAGCCAGGGAGCGCCACCATACCTTCCCGGTGATAACTGCAGCGCTTGGCAGGATGCTTTCTGCCGGGGCTATGATGGGCGCGATGATGAAGGGAGAGAAGGATAAGCTCACTCTCCTGATGAAGGGAGACGGCCCTGCAGGCCAGATAACAGTAACAGCAGACAGCCACGGCAATGTAAAAGGCTTCGTTGACAACCCTTCGGTAACAGTTCCAGATAAATACCCGGGCAAAATGGATGTCGGGGCAGCGGTCGGCAGAGGAACGCTTACTGTTATCATGGACCTCGGTCTGAGGGAGCCATATAACGGACAGGTCGAGATCCAGACAGGAGAGATCGGTGATGATCTGGCGTACTATTTCACAGTGAGCGAGCAGACACCTTCAGCAGTCGGAGTTGGCGTTATGGTCGACACCGACAGCAGCGTAAAGCATTCCGGAGGGTTCATAATCCAGATGATGCCGGATGCAGCGGAAGAGACCATCGCAGCAGTCGAGTCGAAAATCTCTGCTTCTGAGCCGGTAACAACAATGATGGAGAAGGGCATGAGCCCTGAGGATATCCTTCAGCATTTCCTCGGAGATCTGGGGCTTGTCATCAATGAGAAGAAGCCTGTCAGATTCCACTGTGACTGCTCTAAGGAGAGAGTTGCAGGTGCTCTTTCGACTATACAGAAGAGTGACCTTGAAGAGATAATTGCAGACGGGGAAGAGATCGAGGTCAAGTGCCACTTCTGCAATACGGCGTATAATTTCAGTATAGATGAACTGAGAGATATGTTATAATAATAAGAATTATTTCTTCAGACATCTCCTGCACTGGCATGGGATGTTCAGAAAAACAGAGACAGAGATATGCTTGCATTTCAGATAGCACTTATAATACTTATATCTGCGCCGGTTGTGATCTTCGCAGTCTTTTTGTGGTATCAGCTGGAAGAATATGTAAGACACAGAAATCTCCGGTCATCCCGGAGGGATCCCGGCAAGACCAGAAGGAGGCGAAAATGAAAGGACTTTTCATAACGCTTGAAGGCGGCGACGGTGCAGGCAAGTCGACACAGATCAGAAATATCGAAAGATTCTTCACTGAGAAGGGTCTTTCTGTCGTTCATACAAGAGAGCCGGGAGGAACACCGATAAGCGAGAAGCTTCGCGGGATCCTTCTCGACAATGATAACTCAGAGATGGATCCGGTCACGGAGATGATGATATATGCTGCCTCAAGAGCGCAGCATGTCAAAGAAGTCATCATGCCGGCAGTACAGAGAGGCGAAGTGGTCATATGTGACAGATTCGTTGATTCTTCTGTAGCATACCAGGCTTACGGACGTGAGCTCGGAGACATGGTCCGTGATGTGAACAGATATGCCACCGGAGGCCTCACACCGGACATCACATTCTGGCTGGACATAGATCCTGCAGCAGGCAGGGCGAGAGCGGCCAAAGCCGGAGCGCTCGACCGGCTGGAGGTTGAGAAGATGGACTTCCACTACAGAGTCTATGAGGGATACCGCAGGATCGCAGAGAGCGAACCTGACAGGGTCAAAAGGATAGATGCATCGGATACAGTTGAAAGTATCCGTGATCATATATATGAATGCCTTGAAGAACTATGCAGATCAAAGGGGATCTGACCGGACATGCAGAGCATTAATGAACTGATAAGTAGCATAACAGACGGATCGAGAGCGGCTCATGCTTTCATAATCGAATGCAGGGATGCTGAGAGACGCAGAGAGTTTTCGGACACCGTCGCTGCGGGGCTGCTGTGCTCACATCCGGATATTCATTCGCGTCCGTGCGGCAGATGCCCGGCATGCCGGCAGGCTGCTGCAGGTACAAGTCTTGATCTGATCCGGATGAAGAAGAGTGTCTCATCAGGCAGATCCGGAAGAGAGACCTACAAGGTAGAAGATGCCGCGGCATTCATTGAGAGGCTCAGCATGGGCTCATACGGAAGGCATCTGGTCGGCATAGTAGACGACGCTGACATATTAAGCGAGACGATACAGAACAAACTCCTCAAGACTCTGGAAGAGCCTGCACCGGGGACTGTCATCCTCCTTTCGGCAGGCAACAGAGACAACCTTCTGAGCACTGTGCGTTCAAGGTGCGCAGAGATACGTGTAGCCGACTATGCGGAGTATCAGGGTGATGCAGAGTACGAAGGCAGATCTTCGGATATGTTCGGAGATCTTATAAGGATGATGCTTGGCAGGGATACTCTTTTCTGCGACTTCAGAGCAGCCGCAGAGAAGACTCTTAAGACAAGAGAGGACACGCTTGCTTTTCTCGGTTCACTTGAGTCGGGCTGCAGGGACCGCATGGTCCTGGGCGTAAGCGGGGATCCGCTCGCATACGCGGCTGTGATAGAGCTTATCAACACAGCAAGAATGGATATACGCCGCGAGATGAACCATATCAAGGCGCTCAAAAGATTATTCCTTGAAATCAACCGGGAGGAAACACATACATGGTAGAAATCGTCGGAGTCGGTTTTATGAAGACCGGCAAAACATATTATTTCGATCCTGCAGGTGCGCAGTTCGAAGTTGGCGACAATGTCATAGTTGAGACTGCAAGAGGTCTCGAAATGGGACATATTCTTATCGCTAACAAAATGATAAAAGAAGAAGAGCTTGTCGCACCTCTGAAGCCTGTAACGCGCAAGGCTACAGACGAGGACATGAGGATCTACAGAGAGAATCTCTCCAAGAGGGACGGAGCGATGAAGGTCTGCGCTGAAAAGATCGCAAAGCACGGACTGGAGATGAAGCTGATAGATGTCGAGTACATGATGGATGGCTCCAAGATAGTGTTCTATTTCTCAGCTGACGGCAGGGTCGATTTCAGAGAGCTTGCCAAAGACCTTGCGGGTCATTTCCACAACAGGATCGAGCTGAGACAGATAGGAGTCCGCGATGAAGCCAAGATGCTCGGCGGAATAGGAATATGCGGCAGACCGCTCTGCTGCAGCAAATGGCTCCATGACTTCCAGCCTGTCTCGATCAAGATGGCAAAACAGCAGAATCTCTCACTCAACCCGACCAAGATCTCCGGCACATGCGGAAGGCTTATGTGCTGCCTCAATTTTGAGGATGCGACATACAAAGAGCTCCGCAAAGGAATGCCGAGAGACAACGAGAGAGTCGACACCCCTGACGGCCTTGCCAAGGTCATCAACGTTGACTATTTCAACGGCAGGATCAATACAAGAGGAATAGAGATAGATCCTGATACAGGAGAGGAGATATTCGCTCAGGAAATCAAGTCGTATTCAAAAGACGAGATAAAGCGCCGCAGGCAGAAGGGACGCAAGGGATCGCGCTCAGCAGAGCAGGATGCTGACGAGTTTTCCGATGATGCAGATATCCGTGAACTCGAAGAACTCATGCGGGACTTCTGATGTACAGGACGGACAGCACAGGTTTCGGAGATATAAAAGTCATACAGAAGACGGGATTCGGATATGGAGTTGATGCCGTTCTTCTTGCAGCTTTTGCTGCAGGCGAGACAGGAGCTGCAGTGGCTCATGATGATTCGGGAGGCTGTATAACTGCTGCGGATCTCGGAACAGACTGCGGGATAGTGGCCTTTATATATGCTCACAAATTCCCCGGGGCGAAAGTTCTCGGAGTTGAGAAGAGAGAAGATGCTGTAAGGCGGGCTGAAGAAGCCGTCTGCATCAACGGCATGGAAGACAGGGTGAAAATTCTCGCCTGCGATGTAGCGGATATAGCAGACGGGAGTGCTGATGCCGGCACCGGGATCTACGATGCAGTCCTGTCTAATCCCCCGTATTTCAGAAAGGATGCAGCGCTCCCGAGTGCTTCATCCGACCGCTATACGGCCAGACATGAGACGACGGCCGGGATCAGGGAGTTCTCTCAGGCGGCATCCGTCATGCTGAAGCCGGGCGGGAGATTTTATCTGGTCCACAGACCTGACCGTCTGGCTGATATTTTTGCTGCCCTCAGGATTGCAGGACTTGAGCCGAAGGAGATGCAGCTTGTGTCTCCGCGTCAGGGTGAATCGGCAAATATCGTTCTGATCAGCTCAGTCAAGGGTGGCGGGCCACAGCTTAAAATGCTTCCGGAGCTGTCTGTACATACCGCAGACGGAGGTTATACACAGGAAATCCTCAGAATATATGAGAGACTGTGAAATAAATCAACATATCCGGGGATTATTATATTATAATATAGATGATTATTATTATTTGCTTTCTCTGAACAGTCGGAAAGCAGAACTCAAAAGGAGAGGATTCAAATGATTACAATTAGTATCAAAGACGTTCTGATCGGTATCCTGCTCATAGCGCTTATTGTTCTGGTCGTATTCCTGATCGTGATGATTTCAAATGCGACAGATACTATCAAGAAGGCCAATGCGATTATCGATGGCGGAACATCTGCTGCTCAGGGAGCCAAGGAAAGAGTCGACAATATCAATGATGCAGTCAGAGCTTATGCTTCAAAGGCTGCCGGCGCAGCTCAGGCCGGAGTAGAGCTGGGACTTCAGATCGTCAACAGGATATTGAAATAGCGCCGGGGATAAGGAGATACAAAATGCTTACAGTCAATCAAATACTAGTAATCTGCCTGATCCTCGTCCTCATCGCATTTGTGGTTGTCGTGGCGATAATGGCAAAGCATGCGATAGAGCTGCTCAAGAAGACAAAAGGCCTTGTAGAAGACGGGCAGGAGATGCTCAATGATACCAAAACAAAGGTCGATACAGCCGGTGACAAAATAATCAATGCAGCTGTATCCATTGCGGAAGATACATCGCCGGCAGTCAAGGCTCTCGGAGCTACAGCAGGAGGCCTGACGACCGTCAATCTCCTCAGCATGATAGGCAGAGGCCTTGTCAGACGCGGAGGTCTGTTCTCTGCAATGGCTGACAGAAGAGCCAGAAAAAAGACCCGCAAGGAACTCAGGAAGTCAAGAAAGATGATCAAAAAGGTCAACAGACAGACTAAGCTTGAGAAGAAGGCTCATAAGAAGCAGGTGAAGCAGTCTGCCAGACTGAGAAAGGCAGAAATGAAGGCTTCAAGAAAAGCTGAGAAGAAAGCCAGGAGGAATGCATAACAGCGTTCCGAATTCTTCAGAAAATATAAGACCAGGAGATAATACTTAATGTCAAAAATTCTTGTAAACAGCAGCGGCCCTCTTCATGGAGAGGTGAACATAAGCGGAGCCAAGAACTCAGTTCTTCCGCTGCTTGCTGCTACTATACTCACAGATCAGACATGCATCATCGAAGGCGTGCCTGATCTGGTTGACGTTAATGTAATGAAGAAAATGCTTACCAACTATGGTTCTGAGATAGATGACAGCGAACCGGGCGTTATAAGAACTCAGATGAAAGAAGTCAAATCATGTGAGGGAGATGCCGAGCTCGTCCAGGAGATGAGAGCGTCTGTCTTCACTATGGGACCTATGCTGGCAAGATATGGAAAAGTCATCATGCCGCTTCCGGGAGGATGCACCATCGGCAAAAGACCGATAGACCTGCATCTGAAAGGATTCAGAGCTCTCGGAGCAGATGTCCTTGAAGACATAGAGAATGAGAGAGTCGTTGTTACCACCGGTCCTGACGGGATCAGGGGCGATGCTATATATCTCGACTTCCCGAGTGTCGGAGCGACTGAAAACATAATGATGGCAGCCACTCTTGCAGAGGGCACGACTATCATAGAGAATGCTGCAAAGGAACCTGAGATCATCGATCTTGCCAACCTCCTCAACAAGATGGGAGCAAGGATCAAATACGCAGGTACCGATATGATCAGGATCGAGGGCGTCAAAAAGCTCTCAGGCTGTATCCATGCTGTTATACCTGACAGGATCGAAACAGGAACCTTCATGCTTGCGGCTGCAATAACCAGAGGAGATATCCTCATCAAAAATGCACTGCCGGGCCACGTGAGGCCTATAATAGCTAAGCTCAAAGAGTGCAACGTAAGTGTTGAGCTCCTGCCGGAAGGAATATATGTAGATGCCAGAAATGAAGACCTGATCGCAACGGACATCAAGACGCTGCCGTATCCGGGATTCCCTACAGACATACAGTCTCCGTTCATGGCTTTCCTGACGACAGTAAAAGGCAAGAGTGTTGTAAGAGAAACTGTTTTTGAGAACAGATTCATGCATGTCGTTGAACTCAACCGTATGGGAGCAGACATAACCGTAACAAACAGAGAAGCAGTCGTTCCCGGAGGAAAGACTCTGAAAGGAGCCAGGGTAAGGGCGACAGATCTCAGAGCAGGTGCTGCCATGGTGCTGGCAGGCCTGGTTGCAACCGGTACTACTGAAATCAGTGAGATCTATCACATAGAGCGCGGATATGAAGACCTTGTCAGCAAGTTCAAGGCGCTCGGCGCAGACATAATGAAGATAGAGCATGACTGATGTCAGCGACACCGGCGTCTTTGCATGACCGTATCATCAGAATTGAACAAGAAGGGAGAGAGCAATGCCTGATATCCAGTATCTGAAGCTTCTGGCTGAGAAGTATCCTAACAGAAAAGCAGTAAGAACAGAGATCATCAACCTCAGAGCCATTCTGGCGCTTCCGAAAGCTACAGAGTATTTTCTGAGCGACATCCATGGCGAGTTTGATGCTTTTCATTATTTTGTACGCAGCGGTTCAGGGATGATACGCATGAGGATAAGCGAGATATTCGGCAATATTCTCACAGAATCAGAATGTGACGAGCTTGCATCGCTTATCTATAACCCTGAAGCCGAGATGGCAAGAAGGGAGAAGACCGAGCATGATTTTGATGCATGGTGCAAGGTCTCGATCCGCAGACTTATAGCTGTATGCCGTATCGTTTCAAACAAATACACCAGATCCAAGGTCAAGAAACGTCTTCCGGCTGCTTCGTCATATATTATGGACGAACTTCTTTTCGCTGATGATGTTCCTGACAGACACCGTTATTATGATGAGATCATTGAATCTCTCATCGAATACGGCGCTGCCAGAGACTTTATCATAGATATGACAGAGACGATCGCCAATATGACTGTCGACAGACTTCATATTATCGGAGACATCTTCGACAGAGGCCCTAAGTCACATGTCATACTCGACTATCTGATGTCCAACAAAGGCGTTGATATCCAGTGGGGCAACCACGATGTCCTGTGGATGGGTGCTGCATGCGGAAACAGAGCCTGCATCGCCACTATGATCAGGATCAACGTCAGATACAACAATTTCGACATGCTCGAGGTAGGCTATGGTTTCAACCTCAGACCGCTGGCTTCCCTTGCTGAGAAGATATACAGAGATGACCCGTGCGAATTCTTCAGGCCTAATGTCCTTGAGACCAACAGATATGACCCTATACCGCCTGATCTCGCAGCAAAGATGCACAAGATGATCTCTATCATCCAGTTCAAGATAGAAGGTCAGGAGATAATAAAGCATCCGGAGTATCATCTTGAGAAGAGAAACCTGCTCGGAGCGATCGACTTCGAAAAAGGAACAGTCATGGTCGAAGGCAGGGAATATCCTATGAGAGATATGAATCTGCCTACTGTTGATCCTGCTGATCCATACACTCTGACGGCAGAAGAAGAGGAAGTAATGGTTGCTCTTGAGTCTTCCATCGTCAATTCGGAAAAGCTTCAGAGACACATGAACTACATGTTCTCTCACGGTGCTCTGTACAAAGTAATGAACGGAAACCTCTTCTATCATGGCTGCATGATATTCGACGAGAGAGGAAGATTCAAGAATGTAGAGCTTGAGGGAAAGAAATACAAGGGCGCTGCATATATCAAAAAGCTCGATGAGATGATCAGAGCAGCACACGGCAGACAGCCTGAAGGAAAGACTCAGGCAGATGCAGCATCGATCATGTGGTATCTGTGGCTGGCTGAGGATTCACCTCTGTTCGGCAAGGATAAGATGACGACATTTGAGCGTTACTTCATTGCTGATAAGGCTACCCACAAAGAAAACAAAGTCCCTTACTACAGACTCATCGATAAGGAAGAGACTGCAGACAAGATCCTTAAGGAGTTCGGCCTCGATCCTGAGACCGGCAGGATCCTTAACGGCCATGTCCCTGTCAAGATGAAGGATGGAGAGAAGCCTGTCAAGGCCGGCGGCAAGATCTTCATCATCGACGGAGGAATATCAAAGGCATATCACAAGACAACAGGAATAGCAGGTTATACTGCGATCTTCACATCGAAGCATCTGTATCTTGCTGAACATCAGCCTTATGAACCTCTCAAAGAGGACGGTACACAGGTATTCCACAGACCGATAATGCATCTCGTCCACACTATGCCTGAAAGACTGAGGATCAGAGATACAGACAACGGAACTGAGCTCAAGCAGCAGGTCGCTAATCTCGAAGCACTGCATGAGGAGTTCAGACGCGGCGGGATCAGAGAGATATACTGATATAACAGGAGGTCATACAGCATGTTACTTGCAAAGATTCTCGGAGGAGTACTTTTTGCTTTCTGTATATGGTACATTCTGCTTCTGTACAAAAACAACAGAAACAAGCTGTGATTATCTGAAGAACAGATAGATAAAGTCATTCACGAAAGGGTGGGCTTTCTATGTACATCAACAATAATCTTATAGCAGTTGCCGTAATACCGGGACTGCTTATCATAATCTACGTATATGCCAAGGACAAAGTCGAAAAAGAACCGGTTAGTCTGATCATCAAGCTCATGATATTCGGTGCTCTTTCATGCTTTGTAGCAGCTGGTGCCGAATCTGCTCTTGCACAGGTGTTCCCTAAGTATCAGCCGGGAACGCTTGAGTACGCCCTTGTCAACTCATTTGCTCTGGCGGCATTCTGCGAAGAGATCGTCAAGTATCTGGCTATGAGAATAGGCTCATGGAGGTATCCTGGCTTCAACTACCGTTTTGACGGTGTCGTCTACGGGACATCCGCAGCAGTAGGTTTTGCAGTACTTGAGAATATAGGATATGTATCTATGTACGGCATGGCCACAGCTATAACACGTGCATTCATGGCAGTTCCGCTCCACGCTTTCTGCGGGGTGTTCATGGGAGTGTTCTACTCATATTCCAAGAAAGCATCGATACTTGGCCAGAGAAGCACATCGGCTCTGTGTACATTTTTCGCACTTATCGTGCCTATGATGATACACGGAATATACGATACGCTGGCATTCCTCGGAACACAGACAGCTACGTACATTCTTCTTGCTTTCGTCATCTGCCTGTATATAGTGGCTATCACGACGATCAAGAGACTGTCCGCTGCTGACAGGAATGCCGGATTCTATCCGAAGGCGCGTACGATAGAATACGATACCGAAATTTAGATGACAAACTGCCGGCCGATGCAGCGAGAGCCTGCAAAGGTCCGTCATACAGGGGTAACACTAATGAAAGACAACAGTATCAGAAGACAGCTCAGTGATGAGCTTATCTATCTGTACAATACCGGAAAGCTCTATCATGCATACAGAACGTTCGGAGCTCACCTTATCGATGACGGAGTCCAGTTCACAGTATGGGCGCCGGGAGTCAGAGGGGTCAAGGTCACAGGTGATTTTGCAGAATGGAAGCCGGGCGCTGGACGTGATCTCGAGCAGATCGGAGAGACCGGTATATACACCGGCTTCGTACAGGATGCTGCAGCCGGTAACCGTTATAAATTCGATATAGAGCTTGAGTCAGGAGAGCACGTACTCAAAAGCGATCCGTTTGCGTTCAGCTCCGAGCTCAGACCAGGAACAGCTTCGGTCATATGTGACACATCATATGACTGGGGAGATAATGAATGGCTTGAGAAGAGAGCTTCCTGCGCAACATTCACATCTCCTATGAACATATACGAGATGCATCTCGGATCATGGCAGAGAGAGCCGGGTTCTGAAGAGTTCTATTCATACAGGGAGGTCGCTGACAGGCTCATACCTTATGTGAAGGATATGGGTTATACGCATCTCGAGCTGCTTCCTGTTATGGAACATCCTCTTGATGCGTCATGGGGATATCAGGTGACAGGATACTACGCTCCGACTTCCAGGTACGGAACGCCTGCAGACTTCAAATATTTTATGGACAGATGCCATCGGGCGGGCATAGGAGTCATTCTCGACTGGGTGCCGGGCCATTTCTGTCCTGACGCTCATGGACTTGCGAATTTCAACGGAAGCAAGCTGTACGAGACAGAGATACATCCTGACTGGGGTACATATAAGTTCGATTTCAGCAGGAATCAGGTCAGAAGCTTCCTGCTCTCCAATGCGATGTACTGGGTAGACGAGTATCATGCAGACGGCATCCGTGTGGATGGAGTCAGCAGCATGCTGTATCTGAACTTCGGTGTTTCGGATCCTTCGAAGTACAAGAAGAACAGAGAAGGCGGAGATGCAGATCTGGATGCAGTAAGCTTCCTCAAGGAATTCAACTATATGATCGGAACCAGTTTTCCGGGAGTATTCACTGTAGCTGAAGAAAGCTCGACCTGGCCTATGGTCACCTGGCCGCCTGACAAGGGAGGCCTCGGATTCCACTACAAGTGGAATATGGGCTGGATGAATGATACTCTTGAATACATGAAGACTGATTTCCCGTTCAGGAGTTATCATCACAACAAGCTTACATTCTCACTTACATATGCTTACAGTGAGAACTTCATACTCCCGCTTTCGCATGATGAGGTCGTACACGGAAAGGCCTCGCTTATCGGAAGGATGCCGGGAGACACATGGAGACAGTTCGCCGGCAGCCGCATGCTCATGCTGTATCAGATGACACATCCGGGCAAAAAGCTCAGATTCATGGGACATGAGATAGCACAGTTCATAGAGTGGCGTGAGTATGAGCAGCTGGAATGGTTCCTCCTCGGATATGAGAACCATGAAAAGCATAAGAAGTTCGTCAAAGACCTTAACAAGGTCTATCTGGACAGTCCGGCACTGTGGTCTGAGGACACAAGCTGGGACGGATTCCGCTGGATCGATGCCGACAACAGCGAGCAGGGTGTCTACAGCTACACTCGCATGTGCAAGGATGAACTTCTCGTGATAGTCATCAACACTGATGTGCAGGCGTTCAATGATTTTGCCATCGGTGTGCCTGAAAGGGCATTTTACAAAGAGATAATCAATTCTGATGATGTGCTGTATGCCGGAAGCGGCGTGACCAACACACGTCAGGTGAGAGCTAAGAAAAAGCCTATGCACGGGATGCCATACTCTATAAACATCAGAGTCCCTGCTGTAGGCGGATGCATCTTCAAAATGAAAAGAAAAATATAAGAGGGGTAAAGGATATTACTATATGATCAAAACAACAGAAGGTTTCAAAAGAGAATTTACACGTATTGCAGAAGAAATGTTTGACACACCGGCAGGGAAGCTGGATGACAAGGACCAGTTTGCTGTACTCGCTCGTCTTGTACATCATGAAGCAGCGCTCAGAAAAGAAGCATTCACTGATCCGTCTGCTCCTGCCGGCAAGAAAGTTTATTATTTCTCCATGGAATTCCTGATCGGAAAGCTCATGGAAAACTATCTTATCAACCTCGGTATCAGGGACTTTGCTGCTGAAGGTCTTCGTGAACTTGGAAGCGACCTTGACAGACTCTGTGAGGTCGAAGCTGATCCGGGACTCGGCAACGGCGGACTCGGAAGACTTGCAGCATGCTTTATAGATTCTATGGCTGCTCTTGGCATCAGAGGCGACGGAATGGGCCTCAGATATAAGTTCGGACTTTTCCGCCAGAAGATCGAGAGCGGATATCAGATCGAGCTTCCGGACGCATGGCTCGATGAAGGATATATATGGGAAAGAGCTAAACCTTACGACTCTGTTATAGTCAGATTCGGAGGCAGAGTTGACAGGACATACAAAGACGGCGTAATGGGCTATGAGCACGTAGACTACACTACCGTAAGAGCGGTACCTTACGATGTACCGGTCCTCGGTTTTGGCGGGACTACAGTCAACACTCTACATCTGTGGGACGCACAGCCGGTCCATGACACCATAGATATGGAAGCATTCAACGCCGGTAATTACAGTGATGCGATGAGAGAGAGGAGTGAGATCGAGGCGATCACAAGCATCCTCTATCCGGACGACCGCCAGGGCATAGGCAAGAAGCTGAGACTCCGCCAGGAGTACTTCCTCGTGGCAGCCGGCATCGGCATGATCGTAAGAGAATACAAGGCTAAGCACGGATCATCAGAGTGGGACAAGCTGCCTGAAAGAGTTCAGATCCATATCAACGATACACATCCGACAATGTGCATCCCTGAACTTATGAGAGTTCTGATGGACGAAGAAGGTCTTGAGTGGAATGATGCATGGAAGATCACTAAGAATACGATCTCATTCACCAATCACACTGTTCTCCCTGAAGCTCTCGAAAAGTGGCAGATCACTCAGTTCCAGGAGCTCCTGCCGAGGATCTATATGATCATTGATGAGATCAACAGAAGATGGCAGCAGAGTCTTCCTTCTGAAGATGATAACTGGCACATCATCTCAAGAGAGACTTCCGCTCTGTGGGACGGAGAGGTCAAAATGGCCAATCTGTCAGTTATCGGAAGCCATTCTGTCAACGGAGTATCAGCACTTCACAGTGACATTCTGACCAAAACAGTATTCAACGAATTCTATAAGCTTGATCCGGACAAATTCAACAATAAGACTAACGGTATCAGCCACAGAAGATTCCTGATCCAGGCCAATCCGTCACTGACAGCTCTTGTCAACAAGACAATAGGAACAAGATGGCAGTCTGATCTCGATCAGATCTCAAAGCTCAATGCATATGCTGATGACAGCGCATTCCTCGATGAGCTCGCTGCTGCAAAGAGAGAGAATAAGCTCAGACTGGCTAAGTATGTAAAAGATCATATGGAGATCGAGCTTGACCCTGATTCAGTATTCGATGTACAGGTCAAGAGACTCCACGCATATAAAAGACAGCTCCTCAACGGATTCAAGATCCTTGATCTCTACAACAGACTCAAGGCAAACCCTGATCTTCCGATCAACAATTACACATTCATCTTTGCCGGCAAGGCCGCACAGGGATATGTATTTGCCAAGGAAGTCATCAAGTTCATCAACAGCCTTGCTGATGTGATCAATTCTGATCCGGATGTCAATAAGAGGATCAAGGTCGTCTTCATTGAGAATTTCTGTGTAAGCAACGCGCAGCTTATATATCCGGCTGCAGATATCAGTGAACAGATATCTACTGCCGGCAAAGAGGCCAGCGGAACAGGCAACATGAAATTCATGATGAACGGAGCTATAACTCTCGGCACCATGGATGGAGCCAACGTAGAGATCAATCAGCTTGTCGGTGATGAGAATATGGGTATCTTCGGATTCTCATCTGATGAAGTCGAGAATTACTACAGACACGGCGGCTACTCAGCACGCAGCTGTGTAGATAATGACCCTAGACTTCAGCTCATCACAAAACAGCTTGTAGACGGATTCTTCTCAAAATGCAACTATAACTTCTGGGGAATCCATGATGCACTTTTCCAGAGCAACGATGAATATTTCGTTCTGGGAGATTTTGATTCATATGTTAAGGCATGGGAGAATATGGATAAGATCTATTCCGACAAGGAGAGATGGAACCGTATGTCCCTCGCAAATATAGCTAATTCAGCATTCTTCTCAAGTGACAGAACTATCAGGGAGTATGCTGAAGATATCTGGAAGGCACTTTAGTTAGAGTTTATAGGAGGCATGTGATCATGAAAAAGAAAAAATGCATTGCTATGCTGCTTGCCGGGGGCCAGGGCAGCAGACTCGGAAGCCTGACTTCGAGCATTGCAAAACCTGCGGTTTCATTTGGCGGCAAGTATCGTATCATCGATTTCAGTTTGTCTAACTGCGTTAATTCCGGCATCGACACTGTCGGTATCCTGGTGCAGTATAAGCCACTGATCCTTAACAAGTACGTCGGAACAGGCGAGGCATGGGATCTTGCGGTTTCTGACGGCGGAGTTCACATCTTGCCTCCTTATGCCGGTGAGACAGGCGGAGAGTGGTATGAAGGCACAGCTGATGCTATTTACCACAATATAGATTTCATCGACCTGTACAATCCTGACAATGTACTTGTCCTGTCAGGCGACCATATCTATAAGACTGACTACAACAAAATGCTCAAAGAACATGAGAGCAACAATGCTGATCTGACAGTATCGGTCATCGAGGTCCCTATCGAAGAGGCCAGCAGATTCGGCATAATGACTGCTGATGAGGAAGGCAATATCGTCAAATTCACAGAGAAGCCGAAAAACCCTGACAGCAATCTTGCATCCATGGGCATCTATATCTTCTCATGGGCATCCCTGAGAAAGGCTCTTCTTGAGGATCATGTTGATCCGCAGTCAGAGCACGACTTCGGCAAGAACATCATTCCGAAGATGCTTGCAGAGAAGAAGAAACTGATCGTCTACAGATTCGAAGGATACTGGAGAGATGTCGGTACTGTCGACAGCTACTATGACAGCCAGATGGATCTTATGGACAATATGGACAGCATCAACGTATTTACTTCAGATGAGAAGGTGTTCTCGAACTCCAACATCTATCCGCCTCAGTATATCGGACCTGATGCGAATATAGGAAAATCACTCATCTCCAACGGATGCACTGTATACGGAGCTGTAAACCACTCGATCCTCGGTTCCGGCGTAGTTATCGGAGAAGGATCTGTAGTAGAAGACTCCATCATCCTTCCTAATGCTATCATCGGAAGAGACTGTCGCATCAAAAAGGCTATCGTCAATGAGGGTATGACTGTTGAGGACAGAACAGAGATCGGTGATCCGGACGGAAAGATCGTTGTATACGGAACTTCAAAGCTGTCGATATAGAAAAGGGAGGAACATAAGATGAAGACAATAGGACTTATTTCCGCTAATTATAAGGGTGAAGGTTTCGGTGAACTGACCGAGAACAGGACCCTGGCTTCACTCCCGTACGGCGGCAGATACAGATTAATAGATTTTGCACTTTCCAACATGGTAAATTCCGGGATCACAACGGTAGGAATCATCTCGCCGTATAATTCCGGCTCACTGATCGACCACATCGGCATAGGCAATCCGTGGTCACTCGGACGCAAGAAGGGCGGACTCTTCCTCATGCCTGGATCACTCTATGGTGTGCAGACAGCAGAGAGCAGATTCCTCATCAGAGATATGCTCAAGAACATCAAGTTCTTTGAGAGGGATGACGCTGATTACGTTATCATTTCGAGCAGTTCAGATGTATACAATATAGACTTCATGCCGCTGATCAAGCACCACAGCGAATCCGGCAGAGATCTCACGATGGTATACAAGAAGATGCCGAGAGGCGAGGATCTCTCAGGCAAGGGTTACTGCCTTGATATCGATGAAAGCGGCAAGGTCACCGGAATGAAGACTGAATCGTCAGGATGGTCCTGCTACTTCATGGACTGCTGCATAGTCAACAGAGAGTTCATGCTTGAATTCCTTGACTGGTTCGAAGCTCTTGAGTACATGGACATGTTCGATGTTGTAAGCGAGAATCTCGACAAGATTGATATAGGCGCATTCGAATTCAGAGGCTGCTTCGGCAAGATCAGCAGCACAGCTGACCTGCTCAGGGTCAATAAAGGAATGACCGATTACGGCATCCGTAATGAAGTCTTCTGCAACCCTGAGAGACCTATCTTCACCAAGACTCAGGATGAGGCTCCGGTACTTTACACACCGGATTCAGATGTGCGCAACTCCACGATCTCTGCCGGCTGCAGGATAGAAGGCAAGGTCGAGGACAGTACGATATTCAGAAGTGTAGATATCGGCAAAGGTTCTATCGTAAGAAACAGTGTTATCATGATGCACTGCGATATCGGAGAAGATGTTGTGCTTGACAATGTTATCTGCGATAAGTACGTTACGATCAATGATGGTGTCAAGCTCTACGGATCAGGCAGTGAACCGATCATCATCGGCAAGGGAATGAAAATCTAGCACAGACAGAGTTTATCACGCCGGTTTCCTGTCATGCGGGAAACTGGCGTTTTTCTAAGATTCAAAGATGTCCCCGAACAGAACATCTCTCGGGGCCTGAAACTGATACAGGATGGAGAAAATATATGAAAAACGATAAGACAAGGGTATTGTTTGCGGCTTTTGAGGCCGTACCATTTATCAAGACAGGCGGCCTGGGAGATGTGCTGGGATCACTTCCTTCATATATCAAGAATGACAGATACGATGCAAGGGTCATCCTTCCACTGCTCAGCTCTATTCCTCATGAATACAGAGAAAAGATGAGGTTCGTGAAGAACTATGAAGTAAAACTCGGCTGGAGAAGTCTGTACTGCGGACTCTATACTCTGAGAAAAAGCGGGATCACTTATTATTTCCTTGATAACGAATATTACTTCAGAAGAGCAGGGATTTACGGAGAGTTCGATGACGGAGAGAGGATAGCCTTCTTCTCTGTGGCTGTACTTGAGACGATACGCCATATCAGCAAGAATTTTGCACCGGACATCATTCACTGCAATGACTGGCACACAGCTCTTGTACCGGTCTATCTGAGAGAGATGTTCAGAGGCGAAGATGTCTATGACCGTATCAAAACTGTCTTCACGATCCACAATCTCAAGTTCCAGGGACAGTACAGCAGAAACATGGTAGACGACGTGCTGGGACTCGGCGGAACGCCTGCTGACGGACAGATGATCCACAATGATGCTGTCAACTTCATGCAGGGAGCCGTGATCTATTCAGACGCAGTCACTACAGTCAGCCCTACATATGCAGAAGAGATATGCACTGTAAGATACGGAGAAGGTCTTGAAGGCCTGTTCACTTCAAGAAAGTACAAGCTCTTCGGTATCATCAACGGAATCGATAACAAGAATTATGATCCTGCATCAGACCCGGCTATCCCGGTGCACTTCGATGCTGACAGCCTTGAGAAGAAGACTGAGGCCAAGCTCGCTCTTCAGAAAGAACTCGGACTCAGAGAAGACCCTGAAGTACCGCTCTTTGCCATGGTAAGCAGACTCACTACGCAGAAGGGAGCCAATCTCATAGCAGAGCTCCTTCCTGAATTCAGCGAGAGGAAGATGCAGGTAGCCGTTCTCGGCACCGGCGACTTCTCTTATGAGAACGCTATCGGTGATTTTGCATACAGAAACCCTGAGAACTTTGCTGCAAAGATCACTTTCAGCGAGCCGCTCTCGAGGAGATTCTATGCAGCTGCTGATGCGTTCCTGATGCCGTCTGAGTTTGAACCTTGCGGCCTTGCTCAGATGATATCCATGAGATATGCCACACTGCCTCTTGTAAGAGAGACGGGAGGACTTAAGGATACAGTGAACGGATACTGGGATGCAGGAGAAGAGGCAGACGGATTCTCCTTCAAAGATTTTGACGCAAACGGCCTCAGAGCTGCTGTGGATCTCGCACTTGAACTCTGGTACGAGCATCCTGATACATGGAAGAAGCTGCAGCACAATGCCATGAGCAGAAACTTCAGCTGGGAAGAATCCGCTGAGAAGTACAGACAGCTGTATGACAGCCTGATGCAGTAATAACAGGGTAATTTGGAGATTTAATGAAGATAATACATAATTCCAGAGATCTGAAGTACCGCAGTCCTTTCGGCGCGGTAACTGTCGGAAGCAATATAAATATAGCTATTGAATTTGAAGACTGTACGCCTGAGAGCGTACATCTTTATGTAAGAAACGATGAAGAGGCCTCTCCTTCAGTTACGATCATGAAGGAAATCACGGCCGGCAATATAAGAAGATACGAAGCTTCTGTGGAGGCACCGGAGAAGGGAGGCCTTCTGTGGTACTGGTTCGCAGCAGAATTCTGCGAGGATACAGAAGATGACGATCAGCGAAGTGTTCTCTTCTACGGAAACGGACAGGAGATGCTTGGCGGGGAAGGCCGTGTTTATTTCGAACATGAAACAGATGCGTACGGAGTACCGCCTTATCAGATCACTGTATACAGAGAAGCTAAGGTGCCGGAATGGTATCGTGACGGCATAGTATATCAGATCTTCCCGGGCAGATTTGCAAGAGATGAGGGCTGGAGAGAAAGATGCGAGGCTGCAGCTGAAAGTCTGAATGCGAGACGCGATGATACAAAACGGGTCATTCAGGAAGACTGGAACAAGGCAGCTTTCTATGTCAGAGATGAGACCGGCAAGGTCATTGAGTGGCCGCTGTACGGAGGCAGCCTGAAAGGTATAGAGGAGAAGCTCGATTACCTCAGGTCCCTCGGCGTAACTGCGATTTACCTTAATCCTGTATTCAGATCGGCATCCAATCATCATTACGATACAGCAGATTATTTTGAGATCGATCCTTCACTTGGGACCAATGAAGATTTCTCTCACCTTGCCGCTGAAGCAAGGGACAGAGGAATACGCATAATACTTGACGGAGTATTCAGCCATACCGGTGCCGACAGTATCTATTTTGACAGATTCGGCACATATAACAAAGCTGAAGGAAACGGGCTGAAGGGAGCATATCACAACGAGGATTCACCATACCGCAGCTGGTACAAGTTCGACAGCAGCGAGCCATGCGGATACAGCTCCTGGTGGGGAGTTGAAGACCTTCCTGAAGTGGACGAAAACAACGAAGACTACAGACGCTTCATACTCGGAAAAGGCGGAGTCATCGAACACTGGATGAAGATGGGGGCTTCCGGCTGGAGACTGGATGTTGCAGACGAGCTGCCTGATTCATTCATAGCCGAGACACGTACTGCTGTCAAATCAGCGGATCCGGAGGGCCTTCTCATCGGCGAAGTCTGGGAGGATGCTTCCAACAAGATCAGCTACGGCGAGAGAAGGAAGTACTTCATGGGTGATGAGCTCGACGGTACTATGAACTATCCGCTGAGAGACATACTGCTCGATTATGTCAACTATACTATCGGATCAGGCTATGCCGGAAAGAGACTCGAATCTCTGGAAGAGAATTATCCGAGAGAAAATTTCTACGGTGCTCTCAACCTTATCGGAAGTCACGACAGAGAGAGGATCATCACTGCGATGGCAGCAAAGGAAGACTACCAGTCTGCTGTGAACAAAGTGAGGCTTCTCTCGGTACTCGAATATACTCTTCCGGGAGTGCCATGCATATACTATGGAGACGAAGCCGGTCTGATGGGAGGGACCGATCCTGAGAACAGAAGCGGCTTCCCGTGGAAGAATGAGAACCTCGACCTTGGTTATCACTACCGTATGCTCGGACTTATATATGATGAGCATCCTGTACTGAAAGGCGGCGATATGACGATCCTTTCAGGAAAGTACGGTATCAGCGATGACATCTTCGCATTCATCAGGTCGGATGGCAGAGGAGAAAGGCTCCTTGTCCTTGCTAACAGAAGCTATGGAAAGAGCAGTATCGATCTGAGAGATATAGACGAGACAAAGTGCGGATACGCTCTGGAGCTCCTTCATTCTGAAGTGATCAGAACTGATGAGAACAGATCTCCGGGAGTGATAGAGATGCAGCCGCTATCAGCAAAGATCATCTGCCTTATGGATGAACCGCCTGAAACAGAGAAGCTGGGAAGAAAGGCCGGCGTTATATGTCACATCAGTTCGCTCGGCACTCCGATGCTCGGTGCACCTGCGAGGGAATTCGCTGATTACATATCCTCGGCAGGTATGAGCGTATGGCAGATGCTTCCGCTCAATCCGACGGGAACAGGCGGATCGCCTTACTCAAGCTATGCGGCTTTTGCCGGATATCCTGCCATGATAAACCGCGATGAACTGCCTGACCACAGAGGCTATGAGCAGTTCTGCCGGGACAATATGGACTGGCTGAGCGAATATATCTCTTACAGCATTCTCAAAGAGAAATATGATCAGAAGCCGTGGTATGAGTGGCCTGATGAATACAAATTCGGAGATCCGCTTGAACTTATCGGTGTGCTCGGCGGAGAATACGGTGCAAGGATAGAGGAACTTGCCAAGGATCAGTATTATTTCCATGTTCAGTGGAATGATCTGAAGTCTTACTGCAATGATCTTGGCATAAGTCTGATGGGAGATCTTCCGATGTACATGGCGAAGGACAGTGCTGATGTCTGGGCCAACAAGGGCATCTTCAGACTTGATGAACACGGAGCACAGAAGGTCCATGCCGGAGTACCGCCTGATTCATTCTCTGAGGATGGACAGGACTGGGGCAATCCGCTCTATGACTGGGACAGACTGAAGGCAACAGGCTATGAATGGTGGCTCAGGAGACTCAGGCAGTGTGCAGAAAGATTCGATATCCTCAGAATAGATCACTTCAGAGGTTTTTCTGAATATTATGCTATACCTGAGGGAGAGAGCCCTAAGAAAGGTTCGTGGCAGCACAGTGCGGGTCTGGACTTCTTCAGATCTGTCAGCGAAATGCTCAGACGAGAGGGCCTTGATCTTAAGCTTCTTGCTGAGGATCTTGGATTCCTCGACGACGGGGTCAAGAACCTGCTGAAGCTTACTGCACTTCCGGGGATGGATATCTGGCAGTTCACAGCCAGAGAGATGATGGAACTCAAGCCGGAAGAAGCTGCTGACAGGGCTTTCTATACCGGAACTCACGACAATGACACTCTTGCGGGATTCATTAAGGCATGTGCCATTGTGACAGGAATACCTGATGACGATGAGCTGGAAACAGAAACAGAGATAGAATGTCTTCGCGTTATCAGAAAACTGTATGAAAGCCCGGCTGCACTGGCTATGGTGCAGATCCAGGATATGTTCATGCTGGGAAGCGAAGCAAGGATCAATGTTCCGGGCATCGCTGAAGGCAACTGGACATGGAAGATGCCGGCTGCATCAGTACAGGAATCCTTCGATGATGCTGAAGAGCGTGCCGCCTGGTTCAGGGAACTGGCAGAGAAAACACACAGAATATAGATCATCCTGCAGTGTTTTGTGAAAAATACCAAAATATAGCATTGTAATTGTTGACTTATTTCGTGATTAATATTAGAATCACGGCATTGAGATAGAGGATGCACCTGATCAGGAGTAGCTGTCCCGCCGGTATGCAGAACGGGGACAGACGAAAGGGGCGGGTGCCGAAGTGATGAAGGGGCTGCATCCCCTCTGAGCTGGGCGTATGGATAATATCCATGCGACTGTCGCGAAGGAACGCGGAGAGCTATCCATGATAAGTATCATTGTATTTTTGATTTGTCATGAGCAGCTGATCCCGTGTCAGCTGCTTTTTTAATCAGCAATGTTTCTTATCGATAGCCTCATCTCACATTTCAAACTTTAAGTTTTAAATCTGAGGAGGTACTTAATAATGGCAAGAACCAACACTATCTTTGAAGGAGTTGCAACAGCTCTGATCACCCCTATGACAGAGAACGGGGTCAATTATGAACAGTTTGGAAGACTGATCGACTGGCAGATCGAGTCAGGCATCGATGCACTCGTAATCGCCGGAACCACAGGCGAGGGGTCGACACTTTCTGACGCAGAGCACAAGGAATGCATCACTTTTGCAGTAGAACGCGCAGCACACAGAGTGCCTATCATTGCAGGCACAGGAAGTAATGATACTGCTTACGGCAAGCAGCTTACAAAATTCGCAAGCGACGCCGGTGCAGACGCATGCCTGATCGTTACATCCTACTACAACAAGGCTACACAGAAGGGCCTTGTCAAGCTGTTCAGCGAGTATGCAAGTGTAAGCAATGTTCCTATCATCGCATACAACGTTCCTTCAAGGACAGGTCTGAACATAGAGCCGTCAACATATGTAGAACTCGCTAAGATCGACAAGGTCGGAGCTATCAAGGAAGCTAACGGAAATATCTCCAAGATCGTAGAGACCTTCGCTAAGGTCGGAGATCAGCTGGATATATATTCAGGCAACGATGACCAGATCGTTCCGTTCCTCTCCATGGGCAGCAAGGGAGTCATCTCGGTACTCTCCAATGTGCTTCCGGCAGAGACTCGCGAGATGTGCACCAGATTCTGGAATGGAGATACAGCAGGTGCTGCAGCACTCCAGTGCAAGTACAGCGAGCTCATAGCTGCACTCTTCTGTGAGGTCAATCCGATCCCTGTCAAGGAAGCTCTTGCAATGATGGGATACTGCGATCCGATCATCAGATCACCGCTTTACCGCATGGAGGATGCTAATCTTCAGAGACTCCGCAATGCTATGCTGGATCTGGGGATCATTCAGTAGCAATAAGCGAATGAAATCAGTATGATGACGAATCATACTGATTTCATTCACAAAATAAATGATTATCATCCGGTATTAGTATTTTACCGGATCCGGAAGATTCAATATCATAAACGGAGGAAGACATCCTGATGAAAGTAATTGTTAACGGAATCGACGGGGCTATGGGGACGATCCTCGCCCGCGTAATAGGCAAAACTGATGACATGGAGGTCATCGCAGGCGTCACACCGACGGGCGCTGACGGAGCTTATCTGACGATGGATGCATATCAGGGACCGGCTGACATGGTCATAGATTTTTCGCATCACTCTGTGACGGAAGACCTTATGGCATACTGTGTCAAAAGAGGACTCCCTGTCGTCGTATGCACCACAGGTCAGACTGAAGAGGAGATGGCATGCATCGCTAAGGCGGCAGAGAGCATCCCTGTGTTCAAGTCAGGCAACATGTCTGTCGGAGTCGCTATCACAGCCAAAGTGGTAAAGGAGATCGCTGCCAAGTTCGGCGCATGTGATATCGAGATCGTCGAGACTCATCACAACAGAAAGGTCGACGCTCCGAGCGGAACTGCTCTTATGCTTGCAGATGCGGTAAGAGAGGCGAGACCTGAGCTTCACTACAACCAGGGAAGATCGGGCGACTGCAAGCGCGAGCCGGATGAGATAGGGATCAACTCAGTCAGAATGGGCAATATTGTCGGTATTCACGAGGTCATGTTCGGTACGAATACACAGACCATCACAGTTACACATCAGGCTCATGACAGAGCTCTGTTCGCTGACGGAGCTGTTATGGCAGCAAGGTTCCTGGCAGGCAAGCCGGCCGGACTGTATAATATGGATGATCTTCTGGCAGACTAGAGCATACAGACAGGATCAGAAAAACAGGGGCTGAGGTCAGAATCGGAGGACCGTCAGAGGGGGAAATAACAGACGGTCTTCTGAAATCAAAAGGAGTAAGGAAACATGAGAATAGGAATTGCAGGATATGGAAATATAGGCAGAGGCGTTGAGGCCGCTGTCACTAACGCTCCGGATATGGAGCTTGCAGCTGTGTTTACAAGGAGAGATCCGGCATCGGTAAGCACTGTAACAGGCGTGCCTGTCATGTCATATGATCAGATCGGCAGCATGAAGGATGATATCGATGTCGTGATCATCTGCGGGGGAAGCGCAACCGATCTTCCATGGATGACACCGGAACTTGCAGCTCAGTTCAATGTCATCGACAGCTTTGACAACCACGCCAACATCCCGCAGCACTATGCCAATGTTGATGCAGCGGCTAAGGCTTCGGGCAAGGTAGGCATCATTTCATGCGGTTGGGATCCGGGCTACTTCTCACTTGCAAGAGTATTTGCTGATGCAGCACTGCCTGCAGGTGATAACTATACTTTCTGGGGACGCGGAGTAAGCCAGGGACATTCTGATGCTATCAGAAGGATAGAAGGCGTTGCAGACGCAAGACAGTACACTGTTCCAATTCCTGAAGCAGTCGAAAAAGTACGCGCAGGCGAGCATCCTGTATTCACCGCACGTGACATGCATCTTCGTGAATGCTATGTAGTTGCAGAGGAAGGCGCTGATAAGGCTGCTATCGAAGAAGCGATCAAGACGATGCCTAACTATTTCGAGCCGTATGATACAACTGTAGAATTCATCTCGCAGGAAGAGCTCAACGAGAAGTACAGCGGTCTGCCTCATGGCGGAAGCGTGCTGAGAAGCGGCTGCACAGGATTCAATGGCGAATTCAACAATACCATCGAGTTCACTCTGGATCTTGACTCCAATCCGTTCTTCACAGGCAGCATTCTTGTTGCTGCAGCCAGAGCTGCATACAGGATGAATCAGGAAGGACAGTGCGGAGCTAAGACTCTTCTCGACGTACCTCCTGTATATCTTTCGCATCAGTCAAGAGAAGACCTGATCGCTCATCTGCTGTAATACGGAGACAGACATGTTGTACGAAAACCTTGCTATCAATAATGAAGGCCATCTGACTATAGGCGGACTCGATGCAGTCAGTCTAGCAGCAGAGTACGGGACTCCTCTGTATGTCCTTGACGAGGATGTGATCCGCCGCAACTGCAGGACATATGTGACAGCTATGCATGAGTGCTTCGGGCCTGATGCTGCGCCTCTTTATGCCAGCAAAGCTCTGTGCTTCAAAGGCATATATCCGGTCGTAGAATCAGAAGGCATGTGCGTGGATGTTGTATCTCCGGGTGAGATATATACAGCTTCAGCTGCCGGATTCCCTGCAGAGAAAATGTTCTTCCATGGCACCAACAAGACAGACGCCGACATACGCTTTGCGCTTGAGAAGGGAGTGGGATACTTTGTCGTAGACAATCATAACGAGCTTGAGTCTCTTGAGCGCATTGCCGGAGAGATGGGGATCAGGCAGAAAGTCCTGCTGAGGCTGACTCTCGGACTTGATCCGCACACACTTGAAGCCATCAATACCGGCAGAGTCGACTCTCAGTTCGGAGTACCTGTAGACACCGGACAGGCAGATGTTTTTGTCAGAGCCGCTCTTGACTGCAGCAATATTTCAGTCGAGGGTTTCCACAGCCATGTGGGGTCACAGATCTTCGAAAGTGACTCATTTATGAAGCAGGTGGAGATATTCGCTGAGTATTCGGCTAAGATCCAGTCTAAAATGGGGTTCACCGCCAGAGTCATCAACATCGGAGGAGGTTTTGGCGTACGCTACACGGAGAAGGATCCTCAGATTGACATACCTGCCAGGATCAGGGAGGTATCAGAGCATCTCAAGGCTGCCTGCGCTAAGTTCGGCATCGGGGTCCCTTGCGTATTTATGGAGCCGGGACGCAGCATAGTTGCTGATGCAGGTGTCACACTGTATGAGACCGGCGGCGTGAAAGAAGTAAAAGGCTACCGCAATTATGTGACTGTTGACGGCGGCATGACAGATAATCCGAGATACGCTCTGTACAAGTCAGAGTATACAGTCCTCAATGCGAGCAGGGCCGGATGTGATGCTGACTATGAAGTTACTGTTGCAGGACGCTGCTGTGAGAGCGGTGACCGTATAGCAGAGTATGTCAAGATCGCCAGACCGGAGAGAGGAGACATCATAGCAGTCCTGACAACAGGAGCATATAACTACGCTATGGCTTCCAACTACAACAGAGTCCCGAGGCCTGCAATGATAATGATCTCAGGCGGAAAGGCAAGACTCGTTGTAAAGCGCGAGACATACGAAGACCTGATGAAAAATGAACTGTAATATGTGATACAATATGCGTTAGCGAGGGTGTTATATCTGCGCGAAACGCATATTATTTTAATGGGAGATTTTGACAATGAAGAATATCTTGATACTGAACACGGGCGGGACTTTTTCTTCGGAGGCTTCGGGCCACGGACTGGCTCCGTCTATCACCGGGGATGAGATCATGAACAGACTCGGGATGGTCTCAGAAGATATATCGATCACAACGGAGGACTTCTGCTCGCTCGACAGTGCCAACATCATGCCGGAGGACTGGGTCAGCATAGCAAAGAGGATAGCAGGCAGTCTGTCTGAATACGACGGATACATAGTGATACACGGAACAGATACTCTTGCCTATACATCATCTATGCTATCATTCATGCTTCAGAATATTCAGGTCCCTGTAGTGGTCACAGGAAGTCAGATGCCGCTCACTATGCCGCTTTCCGATGCTCTTATGAACCTGCAGTGCGCTGTATGGATGGCTGCGAGCGGAGTACCGGGTGTTTTTGTGGCTTTTGACAGGAAGATCATGCTGGGCTGCCGTACGAGCAAGGTGAGGACGGTAAGCTTCAACGCTTTCGAAAGCATCAATTGCCCGTATATCGGTGAAGTCAATGCATTCGGGCTCCAGCTCTATACAGACCGCAGGGTGAAGAGGACAGGGATAAGCCTGCAGACGGACTATTCAGATAAAATAGCCGTTCTGAAGGTCTTTCCGGGCATGGATCTTGACATCTTCTCATTCCTTCAGGATCACGGCTATGAGGGAGTATATATTGAAGGTTTCGGCCTCGGAGGTCTGCCGTTCCTGAGAAGGGATATTACTGCAGAGATAAGGAAGGCTTCAGACAGAGGGCTGCCGATCCTTGTAGGAAGTCAGTGCAGATATGAGGGAAGTGACCTCAGTGTGTATGAGACAGGTCAGCGCATAATTGACTGCGGAGGCATACCTGTCTACGATATGACGCAGGAAGCAGTAGTTACAAAACTCATGTGGGTCCTCGGACAGACCAAGAAATATGATCAGATCAGATGGCTGTTCGGTTCGGATCTAGTAGGTGAAGTGACCTTGAAATAGGGACAAGACATATGCGTCAATGATCACAGCTGCCTGGCCGGATCGTATACAGAGAAAGGATGAAGCTCGCGGCTTACATCAATGAATTCTCTGATCGTACGAGTGATCAGGCGGTTTTTCATTGTGTAGAAATACACATCGCGTGTGAACTCAGGGCTTCTGACAGCGTAATAGCGCATCTTGTCAGCCCAGTCGAGCGAATGCCTGATAAGTGTATCGCTTACTACCGTGAGACCGAGCCCGGAAGAGGCAAGGCCGAATGCGCTCGAAAGCTGGTTCAGTTCGTATACAGACTGGACAGTGATCCCGTTCTCTTCGAAAACATCATCGCATCTGCGGCGCGTGTCGAGGCCTTTCTGGAGAAGTATGAAGGGCTGATCACTGAGCATGCGTATATCGCTGAGATATCCCTTGCTGTTGCTGAGGTGTCTGCCTGCAGCTATATCATCGTGTGTATAGGCATGAGATGACCATTTCCGGTTCAGATCATTATCTTTGGGGACTGCAAGAAGCAGGCTTTCAGTTCCGAGATAATGGCGATCCATCCGCTCGTCATCAGGGAGATTGTCTATTACCAGCTCGAGCTGCCCTGAATGCAGCTGATCTATAAGGTTGCGGCTCTCATGTTCATACAGACTGAGGTGGATCATAGGATGCTTCACTGAATAAACTGTCAGTATTGCCGGAATTATATTAGACATATATAATGTGTTGCTTCCGAGCGCGATGCTTCCTGTTTCAAGACCCTGAAGCTCGTTGATGTAGTTGAAGAAATCATCTTCTATCATGGATATTCCGCCGGCACACTCAAGATACTTTACTCCGAGAGGAGTAAGACGTACGGGGTTGGTGCTTCTGTCGAAAAGTGTGCCTCCGATCTCTTTCTCAATGCTCGACACCATGACGCTCAGCGAAGGCTGTGCTATATGCAGGACCCTTGCTGCTTTAAGAAAACCGCCTTCCTGATGGATCGCTCTGATCACTTCTTTTTTGCTGAAAATATCCATTTTGTCACTACCTCTCCGGGGAAAAAACAAGTTGTGTGAAGCCTGCCCGCAATGTCATTCAAAAGACCCGGCAGTCGTTGCCTGAATATGGTGAAATGCGCTGATTTACAAGGCGTTGAGTCAATTTTCGCTAAATGCATACATATAAGAACATTATTATATCTTTCATTATACTATTTGTATTTGATTATATATAACCATTATTATAAAATCTACATAATGACACATTTATATAGTGATACTCATAAGGGAGGTCAGTATGCAGGTAAAACCTAAAGAATCGAAAACTGCAGCCGTCAGGAAGATCGCAGATATTCTTGATCCAGGCAGTTTCATGGAGATGGGGGAACATGTATCGGCCAGATATACCGAGTTCTATCATCCTGATTCAGTAATGGAATCGGATGGAGTAGTAACCGGATACGGCACGATAGATGGCAACCTCGTTTTTGTTTACGCACAGGACGGTGAAGTCATGGGAGGCACATTCGGCGAACAGCATGGCCGCAAGATCGTTGATCTGTATGAACATGCGCTCAAAGCCAATGCACCGGTAATCGGCATAATGGACTGCGCCGGATTCCGTATTGAAGAGGGCCTTGACGGACTCTATCAGTTCGCAAAGCTCTACAGAAAACAGGCAGAGGCATCGGGATGGATCCCTCAGATCGCAGCTGTAACAGGACAGTGCGGCGGAGGCATGTCGATCTCAGCCAAGATGGCAGATTTTGTATTCATAGAGAAGGAAAAGGGCAGCCTTTTCGTCAATCCTCAGAAGGTCGTAGCTAATGCTATAGGCGAAAATGCCGGAGCATCAGCTGTATTCGACGGTACATATGAGTGGGCGGAGATCGCTGCAAGGATCCGCAGACTCGTAGGAATGCTTCCTCCATGCGCAGGCTTTGCTCCTGAGTTCGAAGAGACAAGCATGGAAGAACTCAACCGCGTATGCACCGACATCGACTCGATGGCGGGAGATGCGAGAGCTATTCTCGCAGAGATCGCAGATGGCGGAGAACTTCTCGAGACACAGGCTGATTTCGGTCAGGATATCGTGACAGGTTTCATAAAGCTCGCAGGCCAGACAGTAGGATGTGCAGCATGCAACACCGTGGACGGAGAGAAACGCCTTTCGGCAGAGGGCTGCAACAAAGCCGCTGCTATGGTTGATTTCTGCAGCGAGTTCAGCATTCCTGCGCTGACAGTGATAGACACTGATGGTTATCAGACAACAGCAGAGAATGAGAAATATCTTCCTGAAGCAGCAGGAAGACTGGCTGTAGCCCTCGCATCATCAGAAGCACCTAAGATCGGCCTTATCACAGGACATGTTGCAGGCAGTGCATACAGCCTGCTCAATTCCAAGGGACTTGGTGCTGATTATGTATTCATGTGGGACAGCGCAGATGTCAGCATCGTAGACCCTCGCCAGGCAACTGAGATCCTGTTCGGCAAGTGGTCAAAAGAGCTTGAGCAGCAGTACCGCGATTCACAGTCAAGCGCTGTAGCTCTTGCAAGACACGGTTACGCAGACAAGGTCATAGCTCCTGAAGATACAAGAAAGTACATAATCGGAGCACTTCAGACTTTCGTTAACAGCAGGTAGGTGAGCATATGAGTATAGGAGAAATACTGAAAGTCGGTCTGATAGATACTGTACTCGGAATGGGAACAGTATTCTGCATACTGATATTCATCGCTTTCTGCATCTGGCTGATGGGCAGGTTATGCGCACCTAAGCAGGCAGCAGCGGCTGCACCGGCGCCTCAGGCTCAGGCAGCCCCTGTCAGCACAGCAAGTGACGGGCTATCGCCGGAGATAGTGGCAGTCATCACCGCTGCTTTGCTTCAGCAGATCAGAGACGAACAAGGAGAAGCCGCAGCTGAAGGATACATAGTTAGAAATGTACGGAGGGCACAATGGAAACATATATAGTAAGAGTAAACGGAACAGAATATGAAGTAGAAGTCGAAAGAGTCGGCGGCGCAGCACCTGCAGCTGCAGCACCGGCAGCTGCTAAACCAGCAGCAGCTAAGCCTGCAGCAGCCAAAAAACCTGCCGGAAACGGTGAGCCTGTAGTATGCGGTACAGCAGGTAAAGTCTTCAAGGTAGTTGCAAAAGAAGGCGACGCAGTCAAGTCAGGTGACACAGTGATCATCCTTGAAGCTATGAAGATGGAGATCCCTGTTGTAGCTCCTAAGGACGGCACAGTAAGCCAGATCTCAGTAAAAGAAGGAGACAGCACAACAGCAGGACAAGCAGTAGCATATATCGCATAGGAGGCCTAATATGGGTGAAACGTTAGTTAATCTGGCTCACCAGACAGCCTTTTTCAGCCTGACGATAGGCAACGTGATCATGGTCGGCGTTGCTCTCGTGCTGCTGTATCTGGCTATTGTCAAAGAGTATGAGCCACTGCTGCTCCTCCCGATATCATTCGGTATGCTGCTGGTCAACCTCTATCCACCTATCATGGAGGACGGCGGTCTTCTGCACTTCTTCTTCATGCTGGATGAGTGGACCATTCTTCCGTCGCTGATATTCATGGGAGTCGGAGCACTTACAGACTTCGGACCTCTGATTGCCAATCCTAAGAGCTTTGTTCTCGGAGCGGCGGCACAGTTCGGAGTATTCGGAGCATTTTTCCTGGCAATGGCCATGGGTTTCACAGAAGCTCAGGCTGCTGCCGTAAGTATCATAGGAGGAGCGGATGGCCCTACATCCATCTTCCTCGCAATGAAGCTCGGTCAGAGAGAGCTCATGGGACCTATCGCTGTAGCGGCATACTCATATATGGCGCTTGTACCGATCATACAGCCGCCTATCATGAGAGCTCTTACTACAGAGGCTGAGAGAAAGATCAAGATGGAGCAGCTCCGCGAGGTCTCCAAGAGAGAAAGGATCCTGTTCCCTATAATCGTAACTATAGTCGTATGTACTCTGCTTCCTTCCACAGCACCTCTGGTAGGTATGCTGATGCTCGGAAACCTCTTCCGTGAGAGCGGAGTTGTACGTCAGCTTCAGGAAACTGCATCCAACGCTATGATGTACATTGTAGTTATCCTGCTCGGTACATCCGTAGGAGCTACTACAAGCGCTGAAGCATTCCTCAAGTGGACAACTATCAAGATCGTAATACTCGGTCTTCTGGCTTTCGCTTTCGGTACAGCAGCCGGAGTTATTTTCGGAAAGATCATGTGCAAGCTTTCAGGCGGCAAGATCAATCCGCTTATCGGTTCAGCAGGAGTTTCCGCGGTTCCGATGGCTGCAAGAGTATCCCAGAAAGTCGGTGCAGAAGCAGATCCTACAAACTTCCTGCTCATGCACGCTATGGGACCTAATGTAGCTGGAGTTATCGGCACAGCCGTAGCAGCCGGAGTATTCATGGCTATTTTCGGCGTATAATATCTGCAATGAAGTTTTGCTAATGATACGCGATAATACCTCGACCAATGGAGGAATATAAAACATGGAAAAGAAAAAACTCAAAATAATGGAAACTGTGATCAGAGACGGACAGCAGTCACTGATCGCGACAAGAATGCCGTTCAGTGACATGGAGCCTGCTCTTGCGCTGATGGACAGCGTCGGCTATGAGGCTATCGAGTGCTGGGGCGGTGCGACTTTTGACTCCTGCATCAGATTCCTGGATGAGGATCCATGGGAGAGACTCAGAAAGCTCCGTGCAGCAATGCCTAACACCAAGCTCCAGATGTTGCTCAGAGGACAGAACCTCCTCGGATACAGACACTATTCCGATGATGTAGTAGATTACTTCGTCAAAAAGTCGATCGACAACGGTATTGATATTATCAGAATCTTCGATGCGCTCAATGACCTGCGCAACGTAGAGACTGCAGTCAAAGCAACAAAGGAATACGGTGCACATGCTCAGGTAGCTATGTCATATACTATCGGTGAGCCTTATACTCCGGAATACTGGAGAGACCGCGCTCTGCGCATCCAGGAGCTTGGTGCTGATTCTATCTGCATCAAGGACATGGCCGGACTTATGGTACCTACTGCGGCAACAGACATGATCACAATGCTCAAGGCCAATGTGGATATCCCTATCCAGCTTCACACTCACTGCACAAGCGGTGTAGCTCCGATCACATACTACTGCGCTGTACAGGCCGGAGTTGATATCATCGATACAGCTATCTCGCCGTTCTCAGGCGGTACAAGCCAGCCTTCAACAGAGGTAATGGTAGAGACATTCAAGGGCACCGAGTATGATACAGGACTGGATATCGCTAAGCTCGAGAAGATCGCAGCTCACTTCCAGACTGTAAGAGACAAGGCTCTCAAGAGCGGTCTTATGAATACCAAGGTTCTTGGTACAGATATCAAGACTCTTATCTATCAGGTACCGGGAGGAATGCTTTCCAACCTCGTATCACAGCTCAAGGATCAGAATGCAGAAGACAAGTACATGGACGTGCTCCAGGAAGTACCTCGTGTAAGAAACGACCTCGGAATGCCTCCTCTGGTAACACCGTCTTCACAGATCGTAGGTACACAGGCTGTACTCAACGTACTGATGGGTGAGAGATACAAGGTTCTCTCGAAGGAAACACAGCAGATCCTCATGGGCAAGTACGGTTCCACACCGATGCCTATGAATCCTGACGTTCTTGCCAAGATCGACCAGTCTCAGAGGATCACATGCCGTCCGGCGGATCTCCTCGAGCCTGAGCTTGACAAGCTTGAAGCTGAAGTAGGAGATTACAAAGAGCAGGATGAAGATGTACTGACATATGCACTCTTTGCTAACGTCGCACTCGACTTCTTCAAAAAGAGGGCGGCACGCAAGAGCAAGATCGATCCAGACAAGATCGATTCAGAGAACAAGGCATATCCGGTATAATCGGGTTATTGGAGGAAAACGAAATGAATTTTGTGAAAGAAAACGGAAGAACTATTCCTGTAGCAGATAAAGTCTTCGCTCTCAGCGGAAGGGCCAAGGAAGCTATTGCAAAGTACGGTAAGGACAATGTCGTCAATGCTACTACCGGAGCTCTTTTCGATGATGACGGAAATCTTGTCGTACTCTCATCTGTAATCGAAGCAATCAGATCACTTTCGCCTGCAGATTATGCTGAGTATGCACCTATCGCAGGTCCTCCTGCTTTCAAGGAAGGCGTCAAGAAGGCACTCTTCGGAAACTTTACACCGAGCGGTTTTGTCAATGTCAGCGCCACACCTGGAGGAACAGGAAGCATAACAAGTACCGTTCTCAATTTCACTGAGCGCGGAGATGAGGTCCTGACTCATGACTGGTGCTGGGCTAACTACAAGAACATCTGCAGTCAGCATGGGCGTAAGCTCAAGACTTTCAGGTTCTTCGATGAGGATGGAAAGTTCGATGCAGCAGATATGGAGAAGCAGCTCGGAGAGCTTGCCGCAAAACAGGATCAGGTCGTAATCATCATCAACACACCTGCTCACAATCCTACAGGCTATGCTCTTTCACTCGAAGACTGGGACAATGTGATCAGGATCGTCAATAATGCAAAATGCAGAGTTATCCTGTTCCTTGACGTCGCTTACATAGACTATGCAGGAGAGGAAGACGAAGTAAGAGCATTCATGCCAAAGCTGGAAGCTCTTGAGGATCATGTATTCCTTATCTACGGATACAGTGCATCCAAGACACTTACCGCTTACGGAATGAGATGCGGTGCCATCGTATGCGTTGCCAGGACCGAGGAAGACGCAGAAGAATTCAGACGTGCTACAGAATTCTCAGCTCGTTCGACATGGTCCAACTGCAACCGTTCAGCTGAGACAGTCCTCGGCAAGATCTATGCAGACCCGGAGCTTCGCGCCAAGGTCGATGCTGAAAGAGTCGGATACCGTGACATGCTCCTTGAGAGAGGCCGTGTATTCGAAGAGACACTGACAGCAAACGGCGTCAAATGTGTTCCTTTCACAGCAGGATTCTTTGTCACAGTCGCATGCGACGATCCGGATGCAGTATGCGCTAAGCTCGAAGAGCAGAACATTTTCTGCCTTGCACTTGCCAAGGGCATCAGAATCTCGATCGCTTCGATCTCCAAGGAAAAATGCGTAAAATGCGCTGAAGCTATCGCTGCACTTCTTAAGTAAGACAGTCAGCAATCTAAGAAAAGGATATTGAGCTTGAAATGTATAAAAGAGTAGGTATAATCGGCGGCATGGGCCCTGCGGCAACATGCGATCTCATGATGAAAATCATAGAGATGACAGAAGCAGCGTGTGACCAGGAACACATCCATGTTCTTGTTGATTCCAACGTCAATATTCCTGACCGTACAGCAGCATTGCTGTCAGGGGGAGAGGATCCGGTGCCGGAGATGCTTGCTTCGGCAAGACGTCTGGAGTCGATCGGAGCGGATTTTCTGATATTGCCATGCAATACAGCACACTGCTTTTTACCGAGACTGGAAGGTCAGGTAAGCATACCGTTTCTGAGCATGCCTGTGGAAACAGCAGCACTGCTGAAGAGGAAAGGTGTGAAGACAGCTGCTGTGCTTGCAACTGACGGCACAGTCAAAAGCGGTCTCTACGAAAAAGCTCTTGCAGCAGAAGGCATCAAAGCGATATATCCTGATGAAGAGCAGCAGAAGCAGGTAATGTCCCTGATATATGACTATATCAAGAAAGGGATAACAGACCCTGCAGTCCTGCCTCATGATATGATCGTTACGATAGTCGGTGATCTCAAAAGACGCGGCGCTGAAGCTTTGCTTCTCGCTTGTACAGAACTGCCGCTTGCATTTGATATCACAGGCATCGACGATGATACCTGTGTGGATCCGACAAGAGTGCTTGCAGCAGCGGCGATACGGGAAGCCGGAGCTAAGCTGCGGACTGATGTGATCCTATAGGGATGTACGTTAAAGGTGTTATATGAAAAAAGAGGTGTAATATGCAAAAGATCAAAGGCTCACTTCCGCTTCAGATATTCCTGGCCCTCGGCCTTGGTATCGTTGCGGGACTCATCTTCCTTGCAGCAGGCGCAACTGATTTCACAGTAAACTATATTAAGCCTTTTGGTACGATATTCCTGAACCTGCTCAAGTTCATCGTAGTTCCAATCGTAATTACCTCTATAGTACAGGGAGTTGTATCACTCTCCGATATCAAGAAGGTAGGAACAATCGGACTGCGTACGAT
Source organism: uncultured Eubacteriales bacterium (assembly GCA_902786355.1). GTDB lineage: Bacteria > Bacillota > Clostridia > Peptostreptococcales > Anaerovoracaceae > Crickella. The sequence goes on along the minus strand of CADABZ010000007.1, from coordinate 13,940 downwards.
CATTTATTACTTCTGTACAACAGCTATCGCTATCACTATCGGACTTCTCTTTGCGAACCTGTTCAAGGGCACCTATAAGGTTCTTCAGACATCTGACCTCTCTTATGAGGCAGCAGAGCCTACAAGCTTCATGGACACGATCGTAAACATCTTCCCGTCCAACCTCTTCCAGCCGATGGTTGACTCCACGATGCTTCAGATCATCGTGATCGCGATCTTCATAGGCTTCGGAATCATCATCGCAGGAGAGAAATCGAAGGTGTTCAAAGACTGGATCGACAGTAGCTATGAAGTGTTCATGGTTATCATGAAGGGTATCATCAAGGTAACTCCGATCGCAGTATTCTGTCTGATCACTCCTGTAGTTGCAGAGAATGGCCCGGCAGTACTCGGATCACTCGCAATGGTACTTCTGACAGCTTACCTTGCATACTTCACACACGCACTGATCACTTACTCAATCGCAGTAAAGACGCTCGGTCACATGGATCCTATCAAGTTCATCAAGGGCGCATTCCCTGCTTTCCTGTTCGCATTCTCGAGCACATCCTCGATTGCTACACTGCCTGTAAGCCTGGAGTGTGCTGAGAAGATGGGAGCCCGCAGAGATGTAGCAAGCTTTACACTTCCGCTCGGAGCTACCATCAACATGGATGGTACTGCTATCTATCAGGGTGTATGCGCGATCTTCATCGCAAGCTGCTTCGGGATCCAGCTGACATTCAGCCAGATGATCACAATCGTACTTACAGCAACACTCGCTTCCGTAGGTACAGCAGGAACACCTGGTGCCGGCATGATCATGCTCGCTATGGTACTCCAGTCTGTAGGACTGCCTGTTGAAGGTATCGCACTCGTTGCCGGCGTTGACCGTATCTTCGATATGGGACGTACAGGCATCAACGTAGTAGGCGACCTGTCTGCTGCAGTGATCATCAGTGATTACGAGACCAGAAGAGAAGCAAGAGAAGCAAAAGCAGCTGCAAAAGCAAAAGAAAAAGCAGAAGCATAAGCATAAGCAGCACATAAGCTTATCAAAGAACAAGGTCCCGGCCTTCAGCGGCCGGGACTTTTTCTGTTATAATAGTTACCGGATATGTTTTCATAAGACCGGTCTGTCCGGGCGGCGGCTCTGATCACAGATGCTTCTGCTTTGCTCATGCCGGGATAATGACAAGGGAGAAAGTAATGGATAAGAATATAGTCAAGAGAAATGATCTGCTTTCGCAGAAGGTGATAAAAGGACTGGCGTCCCGCAATATGAGCGGGTACTATGCTCATGACAGGCAGGAAGCCGTGAAGCTCGCTCTGGAACTTATACCTGAGGGAAGCACCGTAACTATGGGCGGAGGCATGAGTGTGCATGAAATCGGTCTTGTCGAAGCGCTCAAGGATGGAAACTATGATTTTATAGACAGAGATGCTATAGAGGACAAGAGAGCCGCGATGCTCGCAGCATATGATGCCGACTTCTTCCTCTCTGGAGCCAATGCGATAACAGAGGACGGCGTACTGGTCAATATCGACGGCAATGCCAACAGAGTTTCCGCTATAGCGCAGGGCCCTAAGAAGGTGATCTTCATTGTCGGCATGAATAAGGTGTGCAGCGACACAGACGGAGCTATGAAGAGGGCACGCAATGTTGCAGCGCCTGTCAATGCTCAGCGCTTCGGACTGAATACCCCTTGCAGCAGGACAGGCTCGTGCATGGACTGCAAGTCGCCTGACACGATATGCTGCCAGTTCCTGATCACAAGATATTCAAAGCATCCGGGGAGGATACATGTTATCCTCGTCAATGACACACTCGGATTCTGATATCCTGTCAACAGTTATCACTGATCGCGGAGGAATTGAAAATGCCGCTTGATATTATTCGAAATGACATAACAAGAGTGACCGCTGACGCTATCGTCAATACTGCCAACCCGCATGTTGCGGTCGGACCGGGCACGGACAGGGCGATCTATGAGGCTGCCGGAGCAGAGAAACTGCTCGAAGCGCGTGCCCGTATCGGTGAAATGAAACCAGGTCAGGCTGCCTATACCCCTGCTTTTGCACTTGATGCGGATTATATAATCCACACAGTCGGGCCGGCATGGAGAGGCGGCAGATTTCATGAGCGCGAAACAGCGGCTGAATGTTACCACAGCAGTCTTAAGCTCGCAGCTGATCTCGGCTGTGAAAGTGTTGCTTTTCCGCTGATCTCCTCCGGTTCCTACGGATTTCCGAAGGATGAAGCGCTGAAAATCGCAATACGCGAGATCAGTTCTTTTCTGATGGAACATGACATGAACGTCACTCTCGTCGTCTATGACAGAGAATCATTCGTCATGTCGGGAAAAGCTTTTGCCGGAGTCAGATCGTATATCGAGGAACATGAAATAAGACCGCCTGAACCTCGCATGAACAGAATGTTCAGAGAATACACAGGTTCTCTGAATGCCGAGGACCTGTCCGGATCAGACAGCAGTGCTGATTATATGTATTCTGATGAAGCGGTTATACCTGAGGAATCTGAGATCCTTATGATGCCTGAAGCATCAGCACCATATGAAGCTCCCGATCTGATGTACAGAAAAGACTCAGCCGCAGCTCAGAAAGCGGAAGCGCCGAAGAAAGAAAAAACTCTCAGAGAGCTGACTCTTGAACAGATCATGAAAATCAGAGGAGAGACCTTCCAGCAGATGCTGCTCAGAACTATCGACGGAAAAGGGATGACTGACCCCGAGGTGTATAAGCGTTCCAATATTGACCGGAAGCTGTTCTCCAAGATACGAAGTGATGTGAACTACAATCCTTCCAAGCGGACAGTCTTGGCGCTCGCTGTAGGACTAAGGCTGAATTACGATGAAGCTGTCGACCTGCTTCAGAAGGCGGGATACTCATTTTCGCCGAGCAGTGTGACCGATCTTACAGTGAGATACTGCATAGAGAATGACATCTACGATATCCATGAAATCAACTGCTATCTCTTCACATTCGGAGAGAAGACACTCGGAGCGTGATCTTATGATCTGACTGCAGGCTGCCTGCAGAATATGTCGCCTGGCATGCGACCAACTGTTTTCTGAATTCTGCTATCTTATCATCAGACAGCAGAACCGATGCAGAAAACAGGAGGTAACAGCAATGAAAAAAGGACTTACAGAACTCGTAATGATACTCGACAGAAGTGGTTCAATGGCAGGACTTGAGGCGGATACTATCGGCGGCTTCAACAGCATGATCGAGAGACAGAAGAAAGAAGAAGGAGATGTCTATGTCTCGACAGTGCTCTTCGATGACCGTACAGAAGTCATCTATGACAGAGTGGATATCTCGCGCATAGAACCGATGACAGATGCCCAGTACTATGTCAGAGGCTGCACGGCACTTCTCGATGCTGTCGGCGGAGCTATCCGCCACATCGGGAACATTCACAAGTATGCCAGGAAAGAGGACATCCCGGAGAAGACTATATTCGTTATCACTACTGACGGCATGGAAAATGCCAGCAGACATTATACTTATGAGGACGTGCGCCGGCTGATCGAGAATCAGAAGAAGAAGTATAACTGGGAATTCATCTTCCTCGGAGCTAACATCGATGCGGCAAGGGAGGCGGCGAGATTCGGTATACATGCCAGCAGGGCAGCTACATATGAAGCAGACTCCGAAGGGACAAGCCTCAACTACAAGATCATCTCAGATGCAGTGACCCGCATGAGAAGCTGTGACACAGTGGAGATGGGCGCTGTCTTTGAAGAACAGGATGTGCTCGCTCCGATCAGAGCACTGCACAGAAAGAAAAAGAACCGCAGACACTGACAGTTTCAACCGCAGCTGTCATAGCGGCTGATAAGGACAGAAGATATGCTCACAGACAATACCGTAAGCAGGGAAAAATACATACTCGCAGCTGTAGCGGCAGGTGATGAGGAAGCCGCCTGGGATTCGCTTGACGAGCTTGAAGATCTCCTTGAAACGGCAGGCGGAGAGGCAATCTGCCACGTAGTTCAGAACCTTCCGCATCCGGACCGCGCTTCTTATGTAGGAAGAGGCAAGGCAGCGGAGCTTCGTGAGCTGGCACAGATACATGAAGCTGATGGTATCATCTGCGACGATGAGCTGTCAGCTTCTCAGATGAGAAATCTGTCTGAGCTGACAGATACCAAGATCATAGACCGGACTACTCTGATCCTCGATATCTTCGCTGCTCATGCGAAGACAAGGGAGGGAAGACTGCAGGTCGAGATAGCTCAGCAGAAATACAGGTATGCAAGACTGAGGGGCATGGGAGAAGCTCTTTCGAGACTTGGCGGAGGCATCGGTACCAGAGGACCGGGAGAGACGAAGCTCGAGACAGACAGGCGTGTCATACAGAAGAGGATAAGCAAGCTTTCGGCAGAGATCGAAGAGATGAAGAGGGCGAGAGATACAGCAAGGAAGAAGCGCTCTTCGGGCCCGCTTCCGATAGCAGCTATAGTCGGATACACCAATGCCGGCAAGTCTACTCTGCTCAACCGTCTGACAGGAGCAGATGTCCTCTCTGAAGACAAGCTTTTTGCGACGCTCGATCCCACCACGAGGACAGCGGCCATGCCCGACGGGCAGCAGGTGCTTTTTACTGACACTGTAGGTTTTATCAACAAGCTCCCGCACAATCTTATAGATGCTTTCCGGAGCACTCTTGAGGAAGCGGGATATGCGGACATGATAATCCATGTTATCGATGCATCTGATCCGCAGGCAGAAATGCACCGCAGGGTGGTGTACGATACACTGAGGGATCTTGATATAGGCGGCAGGCCGGTCATCACAGTATGGAACAAGTCGGATCTTACAGATGAAGGTGAGACATTCAGAGATTTTGCTGCTGATGCTTCTGTAAGGATATCGGCCAGAACGGGTGAAGGTCTCGATGATCTGTACGAAGCAGTGACCTCTGTGCTGAAAGCAAACCGCATCTATATTGAGAAGGTGATCCCGTACAGCGATGCGGCATATCTTGCCAGGATAAGGACGGCAGGACAGCTGATATCTGAAGAATACGAAGAAGATGGCATCCATATCAGGGCATATATACCTGCAAGCATGGATGTGCAGTGAAAGACGCCGGGGACATCCGGTGTCTTTTATAGTATAATTACAACTGCATAGCAGCAGATGCATATCGGTATGACATCCTGAGCTTCGATGCACGATGCCGGTAAAGCTCTGAAGACTGTAGGAGAGATACACTATGATCCTGATTCTTGATACACTGCTGATGAAACCGAGCACATGGGCCATCCCGTGGATACTTCAGGCTGTCGCATATTATTTCGTGCTCAGGAAAATGGGTCTGCGCACCTGGACTTCTCTGGTCCCGTTCCTGGCCGAAAGAGAGATGTCAACGGTACTGTTCAGGAAGATGAGGACATTCTACAGGCCGTTCGTAATTGCACTTGTGTTCCTGGCGGGAGCATATTACCTGGGCCCTGATAGCGGAGTCGGATATATCTATATGCTGATAGCATATTTCGTATACGGACTTTTCCTCCTCCGGCTGTATTTCCAGCTGTCCAAAAGCTTCGGAAAAGGGATCATATACACCATACTGCTTTTCCTTGTTCCGACGATATTCCTGCTGGTTCTCGGCCTTGGCAAAAGCCAGTACCATCCGCTGGAGTTCAGACAGGAAAAGAATTATGGTTGGTTTCTCAATAATCTGCGCCGTGTGACTGTAGCAATAATTTCGGTTGCTGAGATCCTGGTGCTTGTAGCAGTTGTCGGACTGATCACGATCCAGACTTATCCGCCGCGCATTATTGTTGATGAGATACTCAAGAGCACAGTTGAAAAATCCAAAGGCATTGAATCTGACGGAAAAGCCCTGTCCCGTGAGGACACAATGGGCGAAGCCGCTGCTGATATCGACAAGCTGCCTGCCAGCAGAGATTACTTTTTCCCTGATCATTCCAAGGATGAGAAGGTAGTCGTAATGGAGTACGTTATAGGCGCTGACCTTGAGGACCGTGTCGGTATGGCTACTGTCAATATCGATATGATGAAAGAAGCGACAAAAAAAGGAGACGCGCTGACATTTGTGCTTGAAGCAGGCGGATCGAAGAGATGGTTCACCAGCGGAATAAAGGAGAATGGTTACGGAAGATATACTGTAAGCGGAGGAAAGGTAGAAACTGTCGAGGAGTCGGACGATATGACGAGCATGGAAGATCCGGCCAGACTCGAGAAGTTTATCAAATGGACTGCTGAAAAATACCCTGCTGACAGATATATGCTTGTCCTGTGGGATCACGGCGGAGGACTGGCTTTCGGTTACGGAAGCGACCAGCTCAGCCACAGAACAGATGTCGAAAAAGTGGAAGGGCTCAGAGTCTCCGATATCACAAGTGTACTCAAACGCAGCGGTGTGAAATTTGATCTCATCGGTTTCGATGCATGCCTGATGCAGGATGTAGAGATAGCTGCTGCACTTGAACCTTATGCAGACTATTATCTGGCATCAGAGGAGACAGAGGACGGCTACGGATGGTACTATACATCTGCTTTCGGCGCTCTGGCAGCTGATCCGGGAATGAGCACAGAGGAATTCGGAAAAAACATCATCTCTTCATATGATCAGTTCAATACTGTAATGAATAACGGGACTCCTAAACCGGCTAACACACTGTCGCTTGTCGATCTGACAAGGGTAAAGCCGGCTTATGAGAAGCTGGAAGAGATATACGCCATGGCGGACGAAGCTATGCGGAAGGAACAGGATGATTTTGCCGAGATAGCTCTTGCTGCGATGAATACGTATTCATTCGTGAATGATATCCAGATAGATGCTGTGGACTTCCTCGAAAAGCTGGGAGATACAGATCACGATGATTCAGTATGCTCGCAGGATGACAAAAACGAAGCTGCAAATGCACTCAAAGCATGCATCGTATACAGAAACAGAAACTCGGCAAAGGGCATCAACGGACTGTCGACAGCACTTCCATATAAGCAGATCGCATATTATGCTCAGACAAAAGATGAGCTGGAAAATCTCGGACTTGATACTCAGAAGAAGTTCTTCAACGATGTTTTCAGCGTGATCGCTGTGCAGAAAAAAGCTGAACACGACAGCCAGAAACCGGAAAAATACCACACGATCGGCGAGGTCGTCAGAGAGCTCACATATGTCGATTACACCAAAGAAGACTGGTATGTGAAGGGCTTCGAAGATTACAAACCTTCGACTACTCTGGTGGATATCCCGCTTACCGATACGGGCGAAGGATTCAGCGTCCAGCTGCCTGAGAAGACCTGGAATATCATTGCAGACTGTGTCACAGCTGTATATCAGAAGACAGATGACGGAAAGCTCCGCTATCTCGGTTCGGATCATCTGGGTGACAATGATGAAAACGGTCATCCTATGGTGGATATGGACGACAGATGGGTCCACATCAATGACCGGCTCGTATGCTACGAGGACAGAGGTGCTTTAGAGACCGAAAACGGCACAGTAACGATCGGTGATGTCAAAGCAAGGCTCAACGAAAGCGAGGATATAGTGATCCATGTTGAGTGGGATGCCGATGAAAATGGAGAAGGATCTGAGACCGGCAGGGTCACAGGTTATGATCTGGTTTCAGACATGGAGCTCATAGGTCCGATGGCTAAAGGGACACAGGCATTCAAATCCGGAGACCGGATAGACTTCCTGTTCGAGTACTATGATGAGAACGGCGAGCTTGTCAGTACCGAAACATATGGCAGGACTCTTATTGTCAACACTATGGACAGACTCAGTGTGACAGACAGTCCTCTTGAGGAGTGCGATATAGAGTTCCTGGGAATGCTGACGGATGCATATCAGAGAGAATACCTGACTGAGACTGTTGATGCGCATATCGGTGATAAATGATGAACAGAAATAATATATCTCCCGCCACAGAGACAGACTCTGTGATACAATAGACGGAAGATAAATTGTAAGTTATTGGGAGTTAAAAATGGGAAACAACAGCAACAGAGATTATGACTACACGTTAGTTCTCGACAGCAACTTTACAGAAGCATCAGAACACGAGGGCTCACTCGGAACAGAAGTTGAAAGGCTCACGCCACAGACTGTGAAGGAGCAGGCGGAGGATACAGAACACGACAGCCAGGCTGACAGCAGAGAAAAAGCCGACCGTCTGTACAGTGACTACGAGAAGATGTGCTTCAGAGAGCCTACGATACTGGATAAGGATGATGCCTATCCACATTCATATCAGTGGAGAATGGGTGGCAGATACGATGAAGACAAGATCAGAGTCGTTGAGGCTGCGCTCAGAGAGGGCAGAAGGATAGAAGAGACAGAGGCATATCAGGAATATGTCGAAGAGATCAGGAACCGCAAGTTCACGCCTGATTCGTGGGACTGATCACCGGATAATAAAAAAGCGAGCCTGAATGGCTCGCTTTTTGGTGCGCCCGTAGGGATTCGAACCCTAGACCTTCTGATTCGTAGTCAGACACTCTATCCAGCTGAGCTACGAGCGCATGACATTTTGCGACTTCACAATGATACATCAGTGAAAGAAAAAAAAAGACCGGCTGCGTGAGCCGGTCTTCCTTGAGGTTGATTGTGAGTCTAAGTCAATTAGATTGTGAAGCCCTTGGTCATCTGATCGTCCGGATCCATGAACCACTTTGCCTCGCCGCAGAGATAAGCAGCGCCGGTTACCTGTGGGATGACGGAATCGAATTCGCCGACCTTAGGTCCGATCTCAGCAACTGTTCCGATGAATCTTGTGTCGATGAATGACTTGTAAACGAAGCTTTCGCCTACGCCGAGCTCGCCCTTCTTGTAGAGCCAGGACAGCTTTGCAGATGTTCCTGTTCCGCATGGGGATCTGTCGATCTGCGGATCATGAGGCTCGCCGAATACCAGCTGGTTCTTCAGTGCGAACTTAGCATCCGGGCAGAACTCCTTGTCGCTCTCTGTAAGCTCGTCTGTGCAGTAGTTCTCGATGAGGTCTACGCTTGTGATGTCGAGCTCAGGGTGCTGGATCTCAACTGTCTTGTTGATTTCCTGGAGTGCGAAGCTTGACCACTCTGTGAGGAACTTGGTGTGCTCAGGTGTTACCTTGAATCCGAAGTTCTTCTCAGTGTCTACGAGTGCGAAGAATGATCCGCCGAAGCAGATGTCATATACGACCTTCTTGCCCTGATACTCGAGCTCGAGGTTCTCCTTGTAAACGAATGCAGGAACGTTGGTCAGTGTAACGCCTGTTACCTTTCCGTCCTTGCACTTGCAGTCGAGCTTGACCAGTCCTGCAGGAGCGTCGAGAACAACCTGAGTTACAGGCTCCTTCATCTCCTTAAGGCCTGCTTCGAGGATAACTGTAGCAGCACCGATCGAGCAGTGTCCGCACATGTTCAGATATCCGCCGCCGTCCATGAAGAATACGCCGAAGTCTGCTTCAGGGTTGATTGGCTCGCAGAGGAAAGCACCGAACATGTCGTGGTGTCCACGAGGCTCGAACATGAGCATTGTTCTGAGATAGTCATAATGCTCTTCGAGATAGTGCTTCTTCTCGATCATTGTGTTTCCCGGCAGTTCCGGGCAGTCAAGAGCGACTCTGCAGTACTCGCCCTCGGTGTGAGCTTCAACTGTTCTGATAACCTTCTTATCATAATTATCATAGTTGATCTTAGGCTCAAGATATTTTGCCATGGGTAATTACCTCCTTAAAACACATAGCTGTTGGCAGAGGCTGTCAGTTTTTGCCTCTGTGATACGAATATGATAACGCATCGCTTTGAAGAGTGTCAATAATATGTCAGCATGCAAAACGGGAAGAATTTGTGCTTTTTCGGTGCATGAAAAATGCTTAATTCTGCCTTAAGCAAAACTTAAGGCGCCTGTTCGAACGTTTACGTTAGATTAATATCAAGTGCAGTAAAATCAAGGAGTTTTGCGTATTGCGGGGTATGTTATATAATGCCTCTGCCTATCAATTTTATCTATATGAATCAACAATATCATTGTTGTAATAAATAGCTCAAAATGTTATTATTTGAATGAATAAAGGGGCATTTTTTGTGTGCCGAATTCAGACGGTAATAATTGAAAAATGCATTTTATTATTTCAAAGTAGTTCAAAGGAGATTCGTATTATGGAAAACATTCAGATGCTACTTAAGCAGGGTGCTGTAGGTAAGCCGTGTGCTCCTGTTGTTGCTGTTGGCGACAAGGTAAAGAGAGGTCAGCTTATCGCTACTCCTACAGGTCTTGGTGTTAATGTTCACTCCAGCGTTTCCGGCGAGGTCATTGAGATCACTGATGACAGAATCATCATCAAGCCGGACGATGAGCAGTCTGAAGATTACGTAAAGATCGCTAAGGGATCCAACCTTGAGATGATCAAGGAAGCAGGCGTTCTCGGACAGGGCGGCGCAGGATTCCCTACATTCATCAAGATCTATGATGGCAAGAATGACAAGCCGGTTCTCGATCACGGATACATTCTCGTAAATGCTTCCGAGTGCGAGCCTGGCCTTGCTCACAACATCCAGCAGATCGATGAGGATCCTGCAAGACTGCTCAGAGGTATCCATTATGTAATGGAGATCGCCGGAGCTGACAAGGGAATCATCGCTATCAAGAAGAAGCACAGAGAGACCATCCTCAAGCTGGACGCTCTTCTGAAGGACGATCCTGCTATCGAGAGACATCTTCTCCCGGACATCTATCCGATGGGCGAAGAGCGTGCTGTAGTAAGAGAGTGCCTCGGCATCGAGCTCGAGCCGGACAAGCTCCCGTCAGCAGCCAACGCTGTAGTAATCAACAGTGAGACAGTTTACAGCTGCGTAGCAGCAATCGAAGATCAGAAGCCGCTGATCGACAAGAACCTCACAGTAAGAGGAATGATCAAGGGCGGAAGCGAAGCTCACGTATTCGAGAACGTTCCTGTAGGTACAAGCGTACAGGCACTGATCGACAGAGCAGGCGGCTTTGACGAAATGGGATACGGCGAGATCATCATGGGCGGAGCCTTCACAGGTAAGGCTACTACTCTTGATGCTCCTATCACCAAGGCTACAGGTGCTATCCTTGTTACACGTCCGTTCAGAGACCTGAAGGGCGCTAAGGTCGGTATCCTGGTATGCGCATGCGGCGGCAACCTCGAGAGAATGGAAGACCTCGTTGCAAAGTACAACGGTACTGTAGGCCATGTCTGCTACTGCAAGCAGGCTCAGGAGATGCCTAACGGCACACGTAAGTGCGAGCGTCCTGGCAACTGCCCTGGACAGGTCAAGAACAACCTCGAGTTTAAGAAGGCAGGCTGCGAGTACATCATCATCGGAAACTGCTCTGACTGCTCCAACACAGTTATGGCTTCCGGTCCTAAGATGGGACTCAAGGTAATGCACATGACAGACCTTGCAATGATGGCAGTAGGACACCCGCTGTACAGAACACTGAAGGTTTCCAAGAAGGTAGATCAGGACCTCGACGTAGTAGACAACGTAGAGGACAACGAGACAGTACAGTAGTTACCGGCCTGATGTCGCTTTCTAACGAATCATCTGTATATACTATAGAATAATTTATTAATGGTATAAGCCTCTCTCCGGGTGAGCCCCAAATCCCCCGGAGAAGAGGAATATATACAACCACTGACTGTGCACATTGCGCAGGCAGGCACAAGTTTTAAGGAGGAAGATCGATATGTCAATCACAGCTGAAACAGCTAAGCAACATGCAAACGATCCAGCAGTACTTTGCTGCAGAGCAGAGGCAGGCACAGAACTGACACCTGCAAACTTCGAGGATCCAGCAATCTTCCCGGATCTCGTAGATTCCGGACTGCTGAACCTTGACGGAGCACTGAAGCTTGGCCAGGTGCTCAACGGCTCAAAGCTTACTAAGACAGTTGATTCTCTCACACCTATCACAGCAGACATCGTTGATAAGTTCGATGCAGCTGAGGGCGAAGAAGAAGCTCCAGCAGCTGAGGAAGCAGCTCCTGCAGAGGCAGCAGCAGTTCCAGCAGCAGTAGCAGCAGCTCCAGCAGTTGGCGGCTACATCAACCTTCACATCGGCGAGGGCAAGAACATCGACATCCAGATTCCTGCAGGAATCGGCGGCGGTGTAGCAGCAGCTCCTGCAGCAGCAGTAGCAGCAGCAGCTCCAGCAGCTGCAGCAGCTCCGGCAGCTGAAGAAGAAGGCGAAGCTGTAGTAGTCAGAGAGATGACACGTAAGCACTACAAGATCGATAAGGTAGTTCTTGGTGACGAGACCAAGATCGAAGGAACAACACTGTATATCCGTAAGGCAGCAGCACAGGAAGGTGCTGACTCTCAGAAGCTGGTACACAGCCTCGAACTCGATGTAATCACACCTGACAACTATCACACTTACACAGAGACAGTAATGGATATCCAGCCGATCGCTACTAAGGAAGACGATTATGAACTGGGTGAAGGCGTTACAAGAGTTCTCGACGGCGTTGTAATGATGGTTACCGGAATTACCGAAGAAGGTATTCAGGTTGGTGAGTTCGGTTCTTCAGAGGGCTACATCGATGAGAACATGATGTGGGGTCGTCCAGGCGCTGTAGACAAGGGCGAGATCATCATCAGAGCTCATGCAGTTATCGACAACAAGAAGAACATGGAGAGACCGGGTCCTATCGCTATCCATACTGCAGTTGACCACGTAACTCAGGAGATCAGAAATGCTATGAAGAAGCAGCTGACTGATGAGCAGGTAGTTGACACTCAGGTTATGAAGCAGGTAAGAAGACCTGGAAAGAAGAAAATCGTTATCGTTAAGGAGATCATGGGTCAGGGCGCTATGCACGATAACTTCCTGTTCCCAACAGAGCCAGTAGGAGTACTCGGAGCTAAGCCTAACGTAGACCTGGGTAACGTTCCTGTAGCTGCTAACCCACTCGAGGTAATGGACGGCTGCATCCACGCTCTTACATGCATCGGACCTGCTTCCAAGGAAATGTCCAGACATTACTGGAGAGAGCCACTGGTTTACGAAGCAATTCACGATGACGACGTTGACCTGGTAGGCGTAATCTTCGTTGGTTCCCCACAGGCTAACACAGACAAGTTCTACGTATCCAGAAGACTTGGCCAGATGGTAGAGTCCATGAACGTAGATGGTGCATTCGTAACAACAGAAGGATTCGGAAACAACCACGTAGACTTCACTTCCCACATCGAGCAGATTGGTAAGAGAGGCGTTCCAGTTGTTGGATTCTCATTCTGCGCTGTACAGGGTGCGCTCGTAACAGGTAACAAGTACTGCGATGCTATGATCGACAACAACAAGTCCATGTCCGGTATCGAGAACGAAGTACTTGCTTGCAACACTCTTTGCCACGAAGACGCTATCAGAGGTCTGGCTATGCTGAAGGCTAAGATGGCTGGCGAGAGCATCAAGGCACCAGAAAGAAAGTACACACACGCTGTTAAGGAGAGCAACGTAGAGCTGATCGAGAAGGCTTATGGCATGAAGATGGAACTCGTTGATAACGAGCAGTCACTGCCAATGAGCGAGAAGAGAAAGGCTAAATACGACTAATTATCGGAAAGAGGTAGTTCAGAGATATGAAATATGGTGACAAGATAATCAGAATGGAAGGCGTTATCGTGGAAGTCCATGACGGAAGCGTAGCCATCGACTTCAAAGGAAGACTGGGACATCTCAGAATTCCGAAGAGGATGATCATTTCAGATTATGACTTAGAGATAGGTCAGGAGGTAGCCTGGAATATGAGCTTCATTGAACAGGAATCTGCCGAAGTCAACGCAAGATATCTCGAAACTATCGAGCATTCCACTAAACTCCAAGACGAAATGCACAATCAAACCAAACAGGAGGTTTAATCAGAAATGAGTATGACAGTTGTAAAAGGATTACAGTCTGAGATATTCGTACCTATCACTCCTAAGTCAGTTTGGGCTCC
>CADABZ010000006.1 GCA_902786355.1 uncultured Eubacteriales bacterium | reverse complement strand
CGGAAACAACAATTTTACCTGTTTTGCCCGTTTTTCGGGAAAATGCATTGACCACACATCATCCATCGATCAGATCTACAACATTGGTATTGCGAATCGAAGGGCTCGGCATTAAGGATACAACATTGAATGGAAAGCGCTTCCGTGATTCTCTTCCGAGCTGGTTCAACATTGTACGCTTTAGGCTGGGCTGTCTCAAACCTTGTATGAACTGAGGTGGCAGAGGAAAAATGACAATGTCGGGGCATAGATGAGGGCTTGCCAGCGCATTTTTTGCAGCAAACATTGTATATATGATCGCTGCAAAAAATATGCCAATGTTTTTTGGAAAAACCTTGCCATCTGGAACCCTTAGATTCAATGCATACAAGGTTTCCCTGTATTTTTTCAAAATCAGGCAGATTTTTAAAGGCATTCTTGTCACCTTGAAAATATTGATCAAAATATACAAGGTTTTCCGGATCTGGCTGAGCGTATTGCATCTGCCGGCTCACGCGCAATGGATTTACCATACTGAGTATGCATATATGGCAGCTACGGTCCTTTCCGCATCAGTTTTACTATACTGAGTATGCACTTATCTCAGCTGCCGTCTTTCGCGCATCGATTTTATCATACTCAGTATGCATATTTCGCAGCTCTGGCCTTTTGCGCATCGTTATTACCATACAGGCAGGTTTGCTTTATGTGAATTTGTTTTTCACGCGAGAAATGGAATACCGGCACATACGGACTGCCCCGCATGTGCCGGCTGTGGTTGCGCGTTGTTATTGTAGCTGCGCGTTGTTGCTGTAGTTGCGCGTTATTTTAGAAGCATTTTCTGAGCATCTCTTCGTCTGGCTCTTCAGCTGTCAGCTTTCCGGCAACGAAGTATGCGATGCCGCTGACAATGAGTCCGGCGATGATCTCGTGGATCCCGAGCGGAAGGATCTTGACTCTGTTGAAGAAGATGAATGTAGCAAGTCCGAGTATTGTCGAAGCCAGACATGCAGTGCTGTTGCCCTTCTTCCAGTACAGTCCGCCGATAATAGGCCAGAAGAATGTAGCCTCGAGGCCTCCGAATGCAAAGAGGTTGATCCATACGATTACATCAGGCGGGTTGAGCGCGAGCAGGCATGAGCAGATGCCGATGATAGCAGTCAGCACAAAGCTGTAGCGCGGAACCTTTTCGTAAGCTTCGTCATAAGTATGGTCATCAGACGTTTCAGCTTCTACAGGAACCTTCTTGATGTAGTGGATGTAGATGTCCTTGATGATAGTAGCTGAAGCGAGAATCAGCAGCGAATCTATAGTCGACATTACAGCTGCGAGAGGTGCTGCGAGGAAAAGTCCTGCTGCCCATGCAGGCATGTACTTCATAACTACATAAGGGATGACCTGATCTGTGCTCTCAAGGCCTTCTGCAGGGAGCAGAGGATAAGCCAGAGTGCCGGCAAGGTGCATGCCGATCATAAGGATACCGATGACGACTGTTCCGTAGATCATTGCCTTGTGCATCGACTCAGTGTCCTTGAATCCCATGCAGCGTACGGCTGTCTGAGGAAGTCCGAGGACAGCTACACCGACGAGCACCCAGAAGGAAATGAGAGCTCCCGGACGGAGAGCAGCGATCTCAGCACCGTACTCGCCTTTTCCCATGAGGTCCCATCCCGGATTGCCTGCATCGAGAGTTCCAATGATGTTGTCCATACCGCCGCCTGCTCTTATAACGAAGAAGAGAAGCAGGAATGTGCCGCATGCCATTATGAAGCCCTGGATAGTATCAGTAGTTACAACGGCTTTGAAGCCGCCTACCGATGTGTAGATTATGACAACCGTACCGAAGAGCAGAAGACCTGCCCAGTAAGGGAGTCCGGTAACCGACTGGATCAGTGTCGCTCCGCCGATAAACTGCGCGATCATCTGAGTGGTGAAAAAGATTACCATAGCCACTCCGCATATGATGACGACTGCAGGTGAATCGTAGCGGGCTCTGAGATAGTCGTTAATAGTAACTGAGTTGGTCCTGCGGGAGATCATAGCGAATTTCTTGCCCAGAACTCCCAGAGTCAGGAAAGTTGCGCCGATCTGCACACCGGCTACCCATGACCACGACATGCCGAAGCTTGATGCAAGGCCCGGGCCTCCGAGGAAAGAGCTGGCGCTTGTATAAGTCGCAACAAGAGTCATTGCAAGGACGACTCCGCCCATGCTTCTCGATCCGACAAAATAATTGCTCAGGAAACCGCTTCCGGCATTCTCTTTTACCGATTTGCGGCTGGCTGCGATACCGATGAACAGGTTGACAAGAAGGTATGCTACCAGAATGATGAGTACGACAGTATTCTTACTAAGCATTCTCTCTGCCTCCTTCCTCTTCATCTTCGAGGCTGAAGTTCACGAATACCCTCTTGAGGATAAACACGACTCCGACAACTGCCAGCACAAACATTCCAGGTGTGCTGACAAGCCACCACAGAGGCAGTCCGCCTATCCTGATGCTTCCTGGGATCAGGTAAGCGAATAAGATGTTCCATACGCAGCAGATACCGAAGAGTATGAAGGTCGCTTTGGCTTCCCTGCGGATCTGGATGTCCTTTTCTTCTCTTGTTACAGGTTTTTTCATTCTTTTCTTCCTTTCGATAGCGTGCAAAATCCGCATTGCGTACGCGAGGCTACAGCTGACTGCCCAGCCATTCCGCAGGCATATAAAAATCCTGATCACCGGCAAAAATAAAGTAATCAGGATGGTAATACCCTTACGGATCTGCGTCATTCGCGCATGTATGCAGTTTTGCCAGGTATAGTTTCCGTCGGAATACCATCCGTCGGGAACAATATAACATAAACCGGACGGATAATAAATAAAATTTCTGCGCATCCCTTGGATTTCCTGAGATACGAAAGCCGCCCCGCTCCGTTTTCTGACTTGATACATTCATCCGTTATTGGTAAAATTTTGCCATAAATAAACGGAGAGGTACTTAGAAATGCACAAAATAGAAAGACAAGACAGGATAATGGATCTGCTCTATGATAACGGCAGCATTCTTGTTTCTGACGTCTGCGAACTTCTTAACTGTAGTGATCAGACGATACGCAGAGACCTGCAGGAGCTTGAGGAAAAAGGAAAGCTTAAGCGTATACACGGAGGGGCCTTCATCCCTACTTCTGAAGACAGAGGAGTACCTGTCCAGCTGAGAGCGAAGCTCATCGTCAAGGAAAAGATGCATATGGCGCGCATTACAGCAGACTCGCTCATCAGAGACGACGATGTCATAATGCTCGATTCAAGCACTACCTGCGCTTCGCTTGCACGTCACCTGATATCCAAAGGCATACGTGTCACCATCATCTCCAACTCAGTAAGCATAGCATGCGAGTTTTCTTCAGCTCAGACTAACACCGGCTTCATATGCATCGGCGGAAGATATGCAGAGCGCTCGGGCTCCTTTGACGGCCCTGAGGCATACAACGCCTTCTGCGGATATATCGCCGATAAAGCTTTTATAAGCTGCAACGCACTCAGCCGCGAGCACGGCATGCTCGACAATTACGACAGCCAGATGGAGATCCGGAGAGCCATCCTCTCCCATTCAAGAGAGAGATATCTTCTCGTAGATCACACAAAATTCGACGATAAGGCCAGCTTCATCATAGGTGATCTTTCACAGATTAACGGAATAGTTACCGATGAGCAGCCTGATGATGAATGGATGGAATATTTTGACAGGATCGGCATGAAAGTTATCTGGTAATGCGGTCATCCTGCTCCAGCGCCTTGAGAGGATCGTCATCGTCGCGCGCTTCGGTATAAGAACAGAACAAAACAGCCTGCATCCCTTTTAAACGGGATACAGGCGGTTTTTTACATTGGAGGATCATCAGCCCCCGGCTGCAGTTTTAATGGCAGTCGTTGGCTCTGTTTCTGTTTTCAGACCATGCAGGATAGTAGCTGAATACGAGGTTATCTTCTTCAGGCTCTATTCTGATGTATTCATCTTCATGATCAGCAGCAACCTCAAGAGTCTTGTTGCAGATATGAACAAGTCCCTGGATAGTAGCCTGATCAAATCCCTTCTTGAGAACGATCGGCTTGCCTGTAAGGCTTGCAATCATCTTGCAGAGTGCCATGGACTGGAATCCGCCTCCGCATGCGATGATGTGATCCGGATCGTTGCCGCTTATATCGATCAGCCTTCTGAGCTGCTCATATGTAGCGCATGCTATATCAGCAACGACAGCATACATAAGATCGAATCTTGTCAGATTGTCCTGAAGAGGTGATCTCATGAAGAATCCACCCTTTCTCAGAGAAGTCTTCTTGTAGAACAGCAACGAGGAGAATGATGCGGTGCATCTTACTTCCCTGAGGTTCTCATAATACTCCTCGAGATCTCCGTATGAGATGTCAGGACAGAAGTTGTTCTTCATCTTCTGATAGTTCAGTCCTGTAACACCAGGATTCATCTCGATCTGATAGTTCTCTCCGCAGAGGTTGGCATCAGTCCAGACTCTCTCCTGCTTGTCATAGAAGAAATCCTTCTTGAGTGTTACTACAGGTGATGTGGTTCCTGATACGATAGCGATGTCGCCTTCGCCGATGTCTGTCTGCTTGATAGCGATCTGAGTGTCTGCTCCGCCAACGATGAACATAGCGCCCTCGTTGAGGTTGAACATTTCCTTGTACTCATCCTTGATGTGGCCGAGTCTCTCGCCGCTCTTATAAAGCTCAGGAAGGATGTCGGAGTCAACACCGTACCACTCGCATAGTCTTGAAGACCATCTCTTCTTCTGCAGATCATACAGCTGAGATTCGCATGCCTGTGAATACTCCATGCATACTCTGCCGGTCAGGATATATCCGATCCACTCGCTCAGGCTTGTGATCTTGTGGATCTTTGAATACTGATCGAATCTCTTCTTTTTGAAGCCAAGCAGCTTTGCAGCACCGAAGTCTTCTGTCACCCACTTGCCGGAGATCTTGTAGATCATCTCTTTGTTAGGGACAGCTCCTACGAACTCTCTGCCGCGGTTATCGATGTTAGGCAGAGCATAGAAGCATTTGCCGCTTGCGTCGATGAGAATGAATGTCTGACGTGCAGCTGCTGATGAGATGCCGTCGACCTTGATGTCCGGATGCTCAGCACAGAGCTCCGCACAGCCGCCGATCAGTTTTTCAGCCCATTCATCAGGGTAGAAATACTGCGCGTCCTCATACAGGTCGTCTCTGTAATATGTGTTCAGGAAAGTCCTCAAGCCAAGGATATTGCCGTTAGAATCCACGAGACTTACACGGCTGTTCCCTGTCCCGATATCGAACATCAGATAGTGTTTCATTTGTACATCTCCTTATTGAATACAAAAGGTACAAAACCGTCTCCGCTCAGCCATGCCTTAAGTCCGTTGTTGAGGATCTGAGCCTGGTGATCGGTTACCTCGAAGGATGCTCCGCAGATGTGAGGCATCATGAGTACGTTGTCAAGCTCGATAAAACGTGTGTCGTTTTCATCTTCAGGTGGTTCGTGATCAAGAACGTCAAGGACTGCTCCGGCAATCTCGTTATTCTTGAGTATCTCATAGAGAGCGTCGTAGTCTACCATGACTGATCTTGCAGCGTTTACGAAGAGTGCTGTCGGCTTCATCGACTTGAGGAGTTCTCTTGTAACGATACCCTTTGTGGAATCGAGTACAGGAACGTGGATAGTGATGATATCACTCTCTTTGAAGAGCTGCTCAAGTGAAATGTTGTGGAAGCCGTTCTGATCTCCCTCTACGAACGGATCATAGAAGGATACATCGCAGTCAAAAGCAGCGAGGATCTTAGCAACGATGCGGCCGATCCTTCCGTATCCGATGATACCGACCTTTTTGCCCATGAGCTCGTGGCCCATCCAGAGGAAGTATGGAGTAGTTCCAGGTACCCACTGTCCGCTCTTAGCCCACTCTACAGCAGGGATGAGCTTACGCTCGAAAGCGAGGATGCCGGCAACTACCATCTCAGCTACAGCCTGGTTGTTACGGCCTGCTGTGCACAGAACAGGAATGCCGTGCTTTGTGCATGCATCGCAGTCGATATTGGCAGGTGTTCCTCTGCAGTCACCGATAGCTTTGAGTCCGTCATATCCGTTAAGTACTTTCTCAGTTACTCTGTCGAGTTCTGTAATAAGTACGTCTGGTTTTTCCTTAAGAAGATGCTCAAGCATCTCGTCTTCATAATATCTCTCACCGGTTTCAGTCCATGGTTCATACAGGACTTCATCGAACATGGTTTTGAGTTCTTCAAGGCACGCTTCATTGTAAGGCGCACGTACATATGCTTTCATAATGTCCATTTCCTTTCTTTTGAATTCTATACCCTTTGATCTTGTTAAAGTGCAAGCTTAAGCACTTCGATGAACTTATCCTTGTCGAGCGGATAATAGTGTCCGACAGTACCATTTCCGCCTGTCGCTCTCATAGCCATCTCTTCGAAATGTGTATCATCGATATCCATCTCGGAGAGTGTTGTTCTCAGGCCGAGGATGTCTCTGTAGAAATGCTGGAGGTACTCGACCATCTTGAGTGTCATTCCCTCTTCAGTGTATTCACCGTACTCTACGCCGAAGAGCTGATGTGCAAGCTGAGCAGTCTTCTTCGGATGATGTACTGCGACATACTTGAGGTAAGCGAGCATGATAACAGCCATACCTTCACCGTGGTTGATGCCGTACTGTCCGCTCAGCTCATGCTCGATCCTGTGTGAAGCCCAGTCAGACTCACGGCCTGTCTCGAGCGAGCTGTTGTGAGCGATCGATGCCAGCCACTGTACCTCAGATCTTGCGTCATAGTCGGAAAGATCCTTCATGACGCGCTCGCCGTTGAGCATAAGAGCTTTTGCCGCGCCAACGATCATGTAGTCAGTTGTATCTACATGCTCTGTGTTGGTAAAATAGCGCTCCATGAGATGGCTGAGGATATCGGATATACCGCATGCCGACATGCGTGCAGGCAGTGTCATCGTGAACTTCGGATTGAGTACAGCGAGCTTAGGTACGATCATCTCGTACTCAACACCGGCCTTTACAAGACCATTGCTGACGATCGATGCTGTCGAAGTCTCTGATCCCGATGACGGTACAGTTGAAACAGCGATGATCGGCAGTGCTTCCTCAGGCTCTGCTGTATATTCATAGAAGTCCCAGACGTCTCCGTCATAAGGTATTCCTATAGCTACAGCTTTCGCAGTATCTATAACACTTCCGCCGCCTGCAGCGAGAAGGCAGTCGATCTTGTTCTCTCTGCCCTCTTCGATGAGCTGTCTGATAAGTTCGATCTTAGGATTGGACTCTACGTCCCCGTTGGAAACGAATGCGATGCCGAGCTTTTTGCATAATGCTTCGATCTCGTCATATATTCCGAGTCTTACAGCCGAACGGGTATGTATCATCATGATCGATGTTACACCTGTCTCCCTGAGGAATTTCTCTATACCCTCGTACGGCTTGTCCCCGAATATTACCCTTGCAGGGTTCAGATATTCAAATCCGTTCATATTGATTCCCCTTCTGTACGAAATAGTGCTTTAGTCAGTCTGTCTGCGATTACTTCTTCTCTTTGACCTGTCCGTGTGTCTGGAACTTGATCATAACTCTCTCCATCTCTTCTCTTGAGAGGATGTTAGGCTTTCCAACACACATAGTTCTCCACTGGATCTGTGCGACCCACTCACACTCTCTTGCGATACCGAAAGCATCTCCGATATTCTTTCCGACGGAAATGAATCCGTGGTTAGCAAGGATAGTTGCCTTGGCATCTCCCATAGCTTCAACTGCTGCAAGAGCGAGATCCTTTGTTCCGTATGTTACGTATGGGGTTACAGGAACAACGTCTGTAGCTGCGTCAGCAAGTACATAGTGTACAGAGTAGATAGGCATTCCGAGGCATGCAAGAGTTGTGCAGAACATCGAATGTGTGTGTACTGCTGCTGTGATGCCTGGCTTATTCTTGTACATCTCGATGTGAAGATCCTTCTCGCTTGATGGCTTTCTGCTGCCCTCAACGATCTCTCCGTCAAGATTCATGATTACGATATCTTCAGGCTGGATGATGAAATAGTCCATTCCGGACGGGCTTATAGCCATGAGTCCTGTCTCAGGATCATAGATACTGATGTTTCCGCCTGTTCCGTCTGTGAGGTTCTCTGTTATAAGTTTCTTTCCATATTCCACTACGAGATTTCTTTCTTTTTCCATTAACATAGCTGTCAGTCACTCCTTTTCCGTAATTAAAAGTGCAATACCCGTTATTTATACTATTAGTTCAGACGATCAGGATCGTCTTATAATTACCATCTTAAATATCCTGTAGTCCCATACCCTGAGTTTTCGATTTTAGAATGTGCCTCTGAGTGCATCAGCTTCTTCGTGAAGCTTCTCAATTACCTCATCGCTGAGCGGGCAGGATCTGAGTCCTACTTCCTCAGGTGAGAATGTTACTGTGCCGTCTTCGAGTACGAAGCACGGAAGGCCTGCATAGCCGTTCTTTCTGGCCTCATCAAAGGCCGCATCGTTATCCCTGATGCTCAGGAATTCTTTGAGATGGAGGATGTGCTGTCCTACATCGACGATCTCGAATCTGCTGTCGTCTTTTACCTGCTCATACAGTCCTGAGCATTCAGGACATGTCTTGATACCATATAATGTGATCATTTTTTCCTCCTGTTTAGCTAGCAAAAGAGACGCCCCGCCTGGACCAGGCTGCTTCGGCATGTACCGAGCAGCCTGTCCGGCATCCAGGCGCCCTTAGTTTATCAAGTAGATTATTAAGAGTTTTCTGAATTATTCAGCGTCAGCTGCCTTCTTCTCTTCTCTTGGCTTGTAAACCATCTTAGGGAATCCGATAAGAATGAAGATGATTCCGAAGATGAACATCAGCCATGAATAGAATACGAATGGTGCTACTGTGATTGGCGAAATAGCTGCCAGTCCGCCGATAGCGAGGAGCTGTCCGGCATATGGAGTGATACCCTGTGGTGCAGATGTGAACAGGTCGAGGATCGATGCTGTTCTTGCAGCCGGGATCTCATACTTCTCTGAAAGCTCTCTTGCGATAGGTCCGCAAGCGATGATGGACATTGTGTTGTTTGTTGTAGCAAGGTCAACCAGTGTAGCGAGGAGTGCGATTGAAAGCTCGCCGCCGACTCTTGTCTTTGCTCTCTTGCCCAGCTTGTCGATGAGCCAGTCAATACCGCCATAGTACTTCATGAGTGCGATAACACCGCCTACGAAGATAGCGATTACAGCCATATCTTCCATCCATGTCATACCTTCGTGAACGATTCCGAAGCTCTCTACGAAAGTGAAGTCGCCCTTGAAGATTCCGATGAGCATTCCGAGGAGTACGGAAACGCCCATTGCGATTACTACGTTAACTCCGATGAGAGAGAGGACGATGATGCAGATGTAAGGAAGCAGATTTACGAAGTGCCACTCACCGCCTGCATTTACAGCCTGTGGATCTACATGGAAGAACATGAAGATGATGCATGTGCAGATAACTGCAGGGAGTACCATGAGGAAGTTAGCTCTGAACTTATCCTTCATCTGGCAGCCCTGTGTTGTTGTAGCTGCGATTGTTGTGTCGGAAATGAATGAGAGGTTGTCTCCGAACATTGCTCCGCCTACTACAGCGCCGCAGATAACAGGGAGTGAAACTCCGATCTGTGGAGCGATCTCAATAGCGATAGGAGCAAGAGCTGTTACAGTACCCATGGAAGTACCCATCGCGAATGAGATAACGCATCCGATCAGGAAGATTCCAGGAAGTACGAACTTTGCAGGAATGATTGAGAGCATCAGGTTAGTAGCACTTGTTGTAGCGCCCATAGCGCCTGCTACGCCGTAGAATGCACCTGCGAGCATGTAGATGATGATCATCAGGATCAGGGTCTTGTCTCCGCCGCCTTCGCAGAAGAGGTCAACCTTCTGACCAAATGTGAGTTCATCCCCTCCTGGCTTCTTGATAACCAGAGAGATTGCCATAGCAAGGAACATACCGATCATCAGTGGGAAGTTAGCAAAATCGCCTGTTGCAATACCCATGATGAAGTAAACAACAAGGAAGCAAAGCAGTGGCACAAGACCGAGGAAGCTGCCCTTGTTCTGTCCATTAGGATTATTAGACATGATTCTCCTTTCCCTATCCATTAAGAGGATAGAACACCTTAGATTTAAACAATGTAGTTATATTTTACCAATGTCATTATCGCCCAACAAATCAACATTTGTCAACACAGATTTGTTGATTTATGGGCGTTTGCTTATAAATATTTGTAATGCAGACGGGTAGTTTCGATGGTTTCGTTTATAATACTGTGACAATACTCCGTTATCCGTGCGATTTTGTATATAAGAACGCCATATGTATCCGAAAGATGCGTCGCGCAGACACGATCAAATATGCTATCATGTACCCATGGAATTCGACTATATCGTTGCAGATCCTACAGGCAACATCACAGTTCTTGTAAGATCTCATTACACTGCTGAGAACCGTCAGCAGATCATAAACGAATCTTTTGCAAAAGAGCCTTCCTGTGAGCAGGCGGGTTTTATAATGCCTGTATCCGGCAAAACGATCAGACTCGAGATGATGGGCTATGAATTCTGCGGCCATGCGACTCTTTCTGCAGCTGCATATCTCGCTCACGCGAACGGACTGAAGACCGGCGGGACTGACACCATCATGGTCGACTCCTCGGGCGCTGACGAGCTCCTTGAAGTTGGTCTGAAGCATGCAAGTGACGAGCCGGTCTATACAGGCACAGTCAGAATGCCTGTCCCGGAGGTCAGTTCATTCCGCGGCTATCCCCTCGTCAGCTTCGATGGAATCTCTCATATGATCATCCCTTCTGATATATATACAGATGAGCAGGCAGAATCACTGATCAGAGAATACGCATCCGAACTGAAGGTCTCTGCCCTTGGAATGATGCTCTGCGATGATTATGATGAGCTTTGCAGCGGCAGAAATGAGGACGCCGGTATCTATATCCGCCCTCTTGTATATGTACAGGGATCTGATACCCTCTTCTGGGAACACGGATGTGCCACAGGCAGCACTGCACTCGGCTGGTACCGCTATCATCTCAGCGGCATAGCTTCAACAGAAATAAATCAGCCCGGCGGCACCATACATGTAGATGTCACCGATGGCAGACCTTCCCTCACCGCGACAGTCGCCCTCAGCTCAGGCAGAGCCAGCACACGTCCGCTGTAGTGCCCCATATTCAGCACTTGCACGAACCAGTCTGCAGAAACCACTAATTCCCGTCAGCCAAAAAACTTTAGCTCGGCGGGATGCAAAGTGTGCTATAATCATTGAGTCGGCAAATAGAAGATATACCGAATCAATATGTACGGTCTGTTAGCTCAGCTGGGAGAGCGCATGGGTCACAACCATGATGTCGAGGGTTCGAGCCCCCCACAGACCACCAACGATACAAAACGCTGAAACCTTAATGGCTTCAGCGTTTTCTGTTGATATAAGAGTCGGTTATTGCGGATCCCTATCCGCGCTCTGTGTCTTCTTCTATGCTTATAAGGAACTTAAGCTCATAGTCAGCATCTGCCGGATAGCAGTATTCCGGTGCTGTTTCCGGCCCGCATATTCCGGTTCCTATGCCCTTCTGGAAAGCAGATATCGTGACGTATGTGCCTGTCACCTTCTCGTCTTCTCTGTGCTTCATGCTGAGAAGCTCACGGTCACTGTACGGCTTGATCCCGAGTTCGAACGGTCTGTCTATAGCCGTGATCCTGACTCTTTTGCTGCCGTTTCCTATGCTGACCCATCTGCAGTCCATACGGTTGCCGCTTTCCTGAGGTCTTATGTTAGGCTCGGTCATATCGCTCACACTGCAGCTGACGGTCTCGATCTGGGTCTGATCCTTCATATCTGCATACGACTCGCCGTTCCTTCCATAATAAGTGACGCTGTCATATGCTGCATCAAGCCTGAACGCCTTGCCGAAGCGCGGCAGATCTTCACTTGCGCCGGCCCCCGGCAGATAACTTCTGATCTTGTCAAGTACAGGAATATCATTTTTGTCCCTGACGCGGCTGAGTCTGCTGGTGACAAGCAGCCCTTCCGGACATCCTTCGAAGGTATCCTCGCAGACAAAAGTCATTCCTTTGCATCTGATTTCTGTCGTGATGACAGCGCTTCCCTCGCCCTTTTCAACGCTGACAAACGATTCTTTCTCGCCTTCGAAGTCCTTCATGCTGTCTCTGAGGCCGAAGAAGACGAAGTCGTTGTCAGTCGGAGCGCGGAAAAGTATGGTATACGGAGATGAAGGGCTGACGGTTATGCCGCCAAGCGTGAACTCGTTTCCATCTCTGTCTGTAACGATCTCTCTTAGAGGTACGCTGCCTGCATCATCTGGTGCCGAAGCGAAGTGTTCGTGCAGGATAAGCTGCTCGCGGGCGGCATTTCTGCCGGTCCGCTTCTCCACCGTGATGACATCGAGAAAGCAGTCTGTTCCGGCTTTTGCGGCAGCTTCGATCCTGCCTGCGGCATCCAGCTCGATCACTTCTGTCTGCAGCGGACCTGCATGCGGCTCGATCTGCATCCGTGTACCGTCACTCCAGCGGATATCCAGGATATATGCATCGGCATCCGTAAAAGCACGTGTGTTGAATATCTCGAAAGAGTTTCCTCCGAGGTGTCTTATCCTGAGCGGCCTGTATATGAACTTAGCTATCCTCGCGCCGGTAGACGGGCTTCTGTCCGGATAGAACATTCCGTCAACGCAGAAATTCCCGTCGTGCTCCCACTCGCCGTGATCTCCTCCGTATGTATAAGAGCCGTCTTCATGAAGGACAGCATGGTCTACCATCTCCCATACGCAGCCTCCGATGAGACTGTCGTGAGAATATATCTCCTTCCAGTACGCTTCCATGTTGCCCGGGCCTACTCCCATAGCATGAGCATATTCACAGAGAAAGTACGGCCTGTCGCACATCTCTCTGACCTTATATGTCTTCTCGCCTATCTCATGGACGCGGTCCACAGGCGGATACATCTCGCTTGCGACATCATAGGCTTTTCTCCTGCAGTGGACAGCACT
The DNA here is from genome assembly GCA_902786355.1 of uncultured Eubacteriales bacterium. Classification (GTDB taxonomy): domain Bacteria; phylum Bacillota; class Clostridia; order Peptostreptococcales; family Anaerovoracaceae; genus Crickella. Next base: position 216,446 of record CADABZ010000006.1, on the reverse strand, counting down.
CTCATAGTGTACAGGCAGCGGTGATCTTGCCTTGATGTAGCCATACATAAGATCAGTGTTCCTGTAGCCGCCTGACTCATTTCCGAGGCTCCACATTATTATCGAAGGATGCATCTTGTCCCTCTGATACAGATTCTCGGCGCGGTCAAGGTAGCGCGGCGCCCACTTCGGGTCATGGCTTATAGTATTGTACGTAGGCGGGATCTGCATGGAAAAAGTCCCGTGAGTCTCAAGATCCGCCTCATCAACAACATATATACCCAGCTCATCGCACACTTCGAGAAGGTACGGATCCGGCGGATAGTGAGATGTGCGGACTGTATCGATGTTGTACTCCCTGCACAGCTTCATGTCCCTCTCTATCTCTGCCGGCGTGAGAGTGTAGCCGTTAACGCAGCTTGTGTCATGGTGGTTGACTCCGTGGAGCTTGAGAAGTCTGCCGTTGAGGAGGAGCCTGTCGCCTTCGATCCTGACTTCTCTGAAGCCGACTCTCTCTTTGATGCATGTATCAACTGTCTCAAAATACAGATCGTACAGGGCCGGGTCTTCCGCTGTCCACTCCCTGACGTCGAGTACCCCGAAATCCGCCTCAGCGACGCCGTCCTGTGTCCTGACAGTGCGTGTCACTTCAAGTCCGAAGCCGGAAAGCGTGAAAGTGATCTCATTGTCGCCATATGTGAAAGCCTTCGCTTTCGCGGAATACCCTTCCTCTGTTCTCTCAGTGTGGAACTCTATGTCGCGGATATCGTTTCTCTCCTCTGTCCTCAGCAGGACATCGCGGAATATCCCGTTGTTTCTGAACATATCCTGACATTCAAGATAAGTGCCTGTGCACCATCTGCGCACTACAACGACAAGCTCGTTCTCTCCCTTCCTGAGGAAAGGCGAAGCGTAGAACTCTGCTGTGTTGTGCGAGCCCTCGGTATAGCCGGCAAAACTCCCGTTGATATACACATCCGCGCAGCTCGCGACGCCGAGGAATGAGAGGACCACGCGTTTTGACAGATCCGGCACGTCAAAATAAGTACGGTACACACCTGCGAAGTTGTACTCCTCTCCAGGATCCTTCCACACAGGTCCGAGACCGTGCTCTATACCTATCCAGTTGAAAGTCCGGCTTACTTTCCCGGTCTGAGGGATCTTCGGAGGGTCGAACGGGAACTGGTATCTCATATTGACATAAAACGGCTTATCGTAACCTCTGAACTGCCAGCAGGAAGGCACATCTATCCTGTCCCATCCGACCTGATCTGTATCGAGGATCTCAGGCAGATCTGCCGGATGCGGGTAGAATCTGAAGTCCCATGTACCATTGAGACATTTTACCTTCGGCGAACTGTACCTCTTGCGTGCAGGGCTTACGCTGTCAGCCTGCTCTCTTTTCCCATAAGGGATAAAATAGCTCCTCGAAGGGAGCTTATTTATCTTATAAGTATTAAATTCATGGTAGTTGGATGTGTTGATCCTGTATTTCAATTGTATGATCTCCTTATGATCTGAATTGTCTCGTTATGATATGGCATCAGAGGCCTAATCTTTGACTATCCTTCTGACATCAAGAATAGATCTGCCCCATACACTTTCGATGCATACGTCCTTGGACGGATTGGCTGCATGCACCATCATGCCGTCTCCTATATACATACCGAAATGTCCCGGGAAATACAGAATGTCTCCCGGCTGAGCGTTGCTGTACGATACGCTGTAGCCTTCGTTCTCGAGCGGATAGCTCAGATTGACTCCGTATTTCCTGTATATCGCCATGATGAAGCCGGAACAGTCGACACCTGTATCAAGGCTTTTGCCGCCCCATACATAGTCGAGTCCGACGAATTGTTTTGCATAAGTCGCGACATCATCACCGCTGTTGCAGACAGGATCTCCTTCGTATGTAGACCACTCTTCGCCTTCAGGCAGCCCGAGCACGCCCTTCTGGACGACAGCTGGAGTTCCTTCATTGATTATCTTAAGGTCGGCAACATCCTTGTCCTCTGTCTCACCATTCACAGTCTTGTAGGAAACAGATACAAGCTTCTCCCCGTCTTCGGCTTCGCTGATCACATCAGCATCTCCTGCAAGCATCAGACCATTTTTCTCATAGTCAGGATCCGGAGTATAGGTTATGTTCTCCTTCCTGGTGGACACGATAGTGACAGCGCCTTCTGATTCAGCGGTGGACTCAAGAACAGCATCGTAAGCTTCATCCTTGGAGATGTAATCCGAGCCCGGCGCCTTAATGACATGGTAATCAGAGCTTATTGCAGATATCTTCGAGTCTTCTGCGGAAAGGTCATTGAATACTTCATTGAGGACGTCTCTTGCGTTGCTCTTGCCCTTGACGCAGCAGACAACATCATCACCGTTGGCGATCGCGTAAGGAGTCAGAGCGCTTATGTGAGCGCTCCACATGATCACGTCTGCGACCAGTATGGCGGCGAATATAGTCAGCACTGCGAACAGCCTTCGAGGTTTTCTGAGATATTCACGAATCTTCATAAGTTTACCAATAATATTTCTCCGTTTTAGTATATTCACAAGTAAAGTTTAACATATATTAAGGTAATATTTATGTCATTTCAGTCAAAATTATGTTTTTTTGATTTTTTACTGTCGCCTTCAGGCTTTGTGTTATAGAATTGAGCCGAAAGTATGAACAAAAACAGACGAGAAAAGAGGAATATTATATTATGAGAAACGTTACACTTGGAAGCACCGGTATCTGCGTGCCGCAGAATGAATTCGGCGCACTTCCTGTACAGAGACGCAGCGTAGAAGATGCTGTAGCTATCCTCCGCAAGGCTAACAAGGGCGGCATGGTGTATTTTGACACTGCAAGAGCGTATTCAGACAGCGAGACCAAGATCGGCATCGCTTTTGAAGGCATGAGAGACAAGGTCTTCATCGCTACCAAGACTGCTGGCAAGACCGGAGACCAGGTCAGAGCTGATCTTGAGACATCTCTCAAAGAGCTCCGTACTGACTACATCGATGTGTATCAGCTTCACATGGCCGACAGAGTTTATGCCCCGGGCGATGGAACAGGCGTGTATGAGGCTCTGCTTGAAGCCAAGGCTGAGGGAAAGATCCGCCATATAGGCGTCACCACGCACAAAATAGGTGTAGCCTATGACCTGATAGAATCCGGACTCTATGAGACGCTTCAGTTCCCGTTCAGCTATCTGTCAGAGGAAAAAGAGCTCGAGCTTCCGCGCCTCTGCGCTGAGAAAAACATGGGCTTCGTAGCTATGAAAGGCATGGCTGGCGGCCTCATAACCCGCGCTGAAGCTGCTATGGCTTTCCTTGAGGATCATCCGCATGTACTTCCTATCTGGGGCATACAGAAAGAGAGTGAGCTCGACGAGTTCCTTTCATACATGGATGATACTCCTGTTCTCACAGATGAGATAAGAAGCTATATAGAGTCTGAGAAAACTGCTCTCGCAGGAGAATTCTGCAGAGGATGTGGCTACTGCATGCCTACCTGCCCTGCAGGCATAACTATCTACCAGTGCGCAAGGATGTCGCTTATGCTCAGAAGAGCTCCATCGGATGCATGGCTCAACGAGCACTGGCAGAATGAGATGAAGAAGATAGAAGACTGTATAGGCTGCGGCCAGTGCACACAGCATTGCCCGTATGAGCTCAACACCCCGGAGCTCCTCAAAAAGAATTACGAGGACTATAAGAAAGTCCTCGCAGGTGAAGTTTCCGTTCAGTAATATCTGTATGTTGTTGAACTGAAGAATCTTTTACTTATCTGAAGAATCAAAGAGAGGCTGCTTAGCTGATTCCGTCATCACGATGCGGACCAGCACAGCGGCCTCTTTTCTATTGATACTATTACTCCAGCTGCAGAAGCTTATTGCTGCCAGAGGAACGGCATGAATATGCCAAGCTGCTTCTCCCAGTCGGCCTCACAGTGGCGTCCTCCTACCTGGCAGTAGAGCATCGCCTCTCCCCCGGCCGCCGTGATCTTGTTGGCTGTCCCCTTGCATGTCCTGTATATCCAGCTTGAGGTATCGACGCTGTCAGGATCTGCTATCTTGCCGTTTCCTTCCTGAGTACCCCACGACAGGTACATCCTCGTATCCGGGCTGATGTAGGTGTTGTTCATATCGTGCCAGAGGCTTCCGCTCACGCTTCCAAGCGAAGGCGATAAGCACGCTGCCTTGGAGATGTACTGATTGTACTTGACCAGTGCGTATGCAGCCATCAGGCCGCCCATGCTTGAGCCTCCTATCGCCGTGCATTCGCGGAAAGGTATAGTCGGGAAGACAGAGTCAATATACGGCTTCAGCTCGTATATGATGCCCTGCATCGTCCTGTCGCCGAGCGGCTCATAGCTGCTCAGCCAGCCTTTTGCCCTCCCGTAAGGAAGATACTCCGACATCCTCTCGTCCGGGCCGTGCCCGCATTCTATGCCGACTATGATGATCTGCTTGTCCCAGCCGGCGCAGTATTCGTCAAGCCCCCACGATTTCCCGTAAGTAGCGTCTTCATCGCGGAACAGATTGTGTCCGTCGAAAAAATACATTACCGGAAAAGGTCCTTCTCCCTCATCCGGTATACGTATGTGAAGCGGCCTTACGGCCCCAAGTGAATTAAAATAAAAATCCTGTTTTATCAGCATTATCCGGTCCCGTTCCTCTTTTGATGCAAGCGTTTTCTGCAGAGACATTCGGAGCCTTCTCCACTGTCCCCGCTATTCTGTATCTGCAGAGACAGCTCCCCTGTCCCGGCCTTTCTATAACAGTATGATCTTTCTCTTGTCTGGATCAGCTGCCTGTCTGTAGAGAATGAATCTCTTGCCTATCGCCTGCACGAAATCTGCTCCGAGCTCTTCTGCGATCTCGTTGGCGGTTTCCTTCGGATCAAGGATAGCACCGTCCTGGATCTGGACCTTGATGAGTTCATGTGCGCTGAGATAATCATCTATAGCCGAGAGGACTGTGTCTGTGACCTCTTCTTTGCCAATCATAACTACAGGTTTGATCTCCTGCGCCAACTTCTTGAGTTCGCTTCTCTGTTTGCCTGTTATCATTAGTTTCTGTATTATCCTTTCTCTTAGTCTCTGGCAGGTATGATCTCCAGCCAGTAGCCGTCAGGGTCTGTTATGAAGTATACACCCATTGCGTGGTTTTCGAAAGCTATGCATCCCATGCTCTCATGAAGTGCGTGGGCGGCTTCAAAATCATCTGTATGGAATGCCAGATGGAATTCCTCTTCTCCGAGATCGTATTTCTGCGGGTGATCTGCAAGCCATGTGAGTTCAAGCTCAAACGGCGCCTCATCATTGGCGAGATATACGAGAATGTGCGAGCCGTCTTCAGCTGTCTTTCTCCTCACCTCCCTGAGTCCGAGAGCTTTTTCATAGAAAGCCATGGATACTTCAAGATCTGCTACGTTGAAGTTCTCATGCACCATTTTGAATTTCATTTTCGTTTTCCCCTCTTTTTTCCTCTCTTATTCTGCCTTGAGTGCTGCATCGAAGGCGAGCCTCACTCCGTCCCTGACCTGCTCATAAGGCATGAATAGCGCCATCATGTATTACGGAGCCTCACATGCGAGCCTGCGTGTTCTGTAAAGATCTGTACACCATATACCTTTACGTACAACAGATAACAATCAGAATAACAAACAGACACGGACCTTAGACCATAACATACCCGAGCATTGAGCGCTATACACCCAGTGCATCGCATGATCCGGCTCCGGAGAAAAGCGCCCTGGTCAGAGCGCTATCTCTATCTCCATGGTCTCTCCCGCATTGACTGCGTCGAGAGCGAGCTGAAGTGAGCTGAGCTCATTCTGCGCTCTTTCATATTCAGCTGCGGCCTCCTTCGGGTCGTAGTTTGCGATATTGTATTCCACCAGGTTGGACCTGAAGTTCTCTTTTCTCTCTCTCGGAAGAGCCTCGGCCATCATCCTGAGTTTTGCAACCTGAGCGTTCAGCTGCGGGAGGTATATCAGCACCTGGTCGATGGTCATGTCATCGAATCCCGGCACAGTATGTGTCGTATTGAACACGTTTATAGCGTGCTTGACGGCACGGATCTTCCCGTTCAGCTCAGCGATCTCCTTCTGGGCCTTGCGGAAATCATATTCAGGTCTGACTTCTTCGATATCCTCTCCGACGGATATAACGAAGTGTGCGGACTTCTCCTCTATGCTGAGAAGAGAGTTTCTCTTGGTTTCAAGTGCCTTGAGAAGCTTGTTGGCCTCAGCCGATGTATACTTCATATTCTTATCTCCTTATCTCCTTCTTATCGATCCGGGGCAGTCAGTAAACACCCGGCTGCGATCGTGTCGGCCGCGCCTACTCTTCCAGCTGCGATCGTCTCGCCAGCGCCTACTCTTCCGGCTGCGGCGGGATATATGCGAATCCTCTCTCCAGATCCTCATCCGTCGGGATGTAGTCTGTCATAGTACCATCATTGTACTGCTCATAAGCCTTGAGGTCAAAGAATCCTGTTCCGCTCAGGCCGAAAAGTATGGTCTTCTCTTCACCTGTCTCTTTGCAGAGCATAGCTTCATCGATAGCTGCTTTTATCGCATGGCTGCTCTCCGGTGCCGGAAGGATGGCTTCAGCTCTGGCGAATGTCACTGCTGCCTCGAAAACTTCTGTCTGCTCATATGCCTTCGCCTCCATCAGCCCCTGATCATAGATCTCTGAGAGGATGGTGCTCATGCCGTGGAATCTGAGTCCTCCTGCATGGTTAGGCGATGGCATGAAGCCGTTACCGAGTGTGTACATCTTAGCGAGCGGGCAGACATTTCCTGTGTCACAGAAGTCATACATGTACTTTCCTCTTGTAAAGCTCGGGCATGATGCCGGCTCTGCTGCTATGAATCTGTAGTCCTTCTCTCCTCTGATCTTCTCGCCCATGAACGGTGCGATGAGTCCGCCGAGGTTCGATCCGCCTCCGGTGCATCCGATGATGATGTCCGGCGTTACACCGATTTTCTCGAACGCCTTGTGTGCTTCGAGTCCGATGACGCTCTGGTGCAAAAGTACCTGATTGAGCACGCTTCCGAGTACGTATCTGTAACCCTCGCGTGTGACTGCCGCTTCGACGGCTTCGGAGATCGCGCAGCCGAGGCTTCCTGCTGTGTCAGGGAACTCTGCAAGGATCTTGCGTCCGACTTCTGTTGTATCCGACGGTGAAGGAGTAACATCTGCGCCGTATGTGATCATCACATCTCTTCTGAACGGCTTCTGATCTTAAGATCCTTTTACCATGAACACTTTGCAGTCGAGTCCGAAATATGATGCGGACATCGCCATGGCTGTACCCCACTGTCCTGCTCCTGTCTCAGTTGTCACGCCCTTGAGACCCTGCTTCTTGGCATAGTATGCCTGAGCTATTGCTGAGTTGAGTTTGTGGCTTCCGGTCGTATTGTTGCCCTCGAACTTGTAGTAGATCTTAGCCGGTGTGCCGAGCTTCTTCTCGAGATTGTATGCGCGGACCAGCGGTGAAGGTCTGTAAGTCTTATAGTACTCTCTGATCTCTTCAGGAATCTCGATGTATCTTGTGTCATTGTCGAGTTCCTGTGCGACAAGCTCCTCGCAGAAAACTGCTTTGAGCTCTTCTGCTGTCATCGGCTTCAGTGTTCCCGGATTGACCAGCGGTGCAGGCTTTTTGACCATGTCTGCTCTCAGGTTGTAGTAATGTGTAGGGATCTCTTTCTCCTCCAGATAGATGCGATAGTTGTCCATTGTTTCTCCTTTCCCAATTAAGGCCGGTCTGTGCTGCGTGCCGGCGAAGTGTGTGCCGCAACATGTTCAGCTGCGGCTGCGAATGTAGTAAGTGCTCTGTCCGGGAGAATCAACATATATAAAAAAGCTCTCGTCCCAGACAAATCAATGCTGGGACAAGAGCATAGTTTCTCTCTTGCGGTGCCACCCGGCTTGACAGAGTCGCCTCTGTCCACTCACTGCATACCATCATATGCATCATTTGTTAACGAAGTTTTATCTCCGTCTCCCATACTCCCGGATGATCCGGTTTCCTGTCGCCCTCAGGAGTCCATTCAGTTCCGCCAACACATGCTGCCCTCTCACCATCGGCAGCTCGCTCAGATGCAAGCTTCGGAACCTACTCACTCTCCTTCATAGGTTTTAAAATCGTTATTAAATTAATTCGTACTGTAGCAAACTGTGGCAATAATGTCAATATTCCGACGACAAAAAGGGGAAAAATCTGCTCGATAGCTGGTATTTCACTTGAACTAGATGCTTTATGCCTCGGTACATTCATACCGTTGTTAGGGTCGGGCAGTTTTAAATTGGCGATTATCGCCCGACGCTAACACCGTTCGCGCACCATTTATCAGCAGTACTGAATTGCTTGCAGAACGATTGTAAGTCGTGTCCGAAAAAGAGGTACAGCCAGGAAAGCACTTGTCAGAAGTAGAATCAGCGTGTCCAATTTATGGGTAGCACTTTACCCCTGCATGGTTTAAGGCGGTGTTGTAGATTTCCTTATCACTCCTTTTAATTGTCAATAATCGGTCCAATTCGCATTGACAGATTGGATCAAAAGAATTCTAAATACAATAATTTTACCTGTTTTGCCCGATTTTCGAGAAATTGTATTGAATATGAAGCATTCGTCGAGGGAATATACAACATTGGTATTGCGAATCTCAAAGTTGAAGCGCAGATATACAATATTTGTTCTGAATGTGTGTGACGGTGTACTCCCGAATCTGGAAATTCGTCAAAAGCTGGACTACATTGAGGATTCTGAATCTGGCCGGAAGTGACGTTTAGTACTCCCGAATCCGGTAATTAGTCAAAGCCAGACTACCAGAAGTCCGCGACCGCTACTGCGTTTTCGCAGGCCGCAAGGACTCCCACGTCCATACAATCACCGATCAGGACATTCTGGAAAAATACAGTGATTCGCTTGTGATGCACGGCAGGATGCCAGATGCTTTTGCGGATGCCATGGGCAATCACATGTATACGGCAGTCTTTGATGATTTCTCAGATGTTCTGGAATTCGGCAATTACATCCTCGAGGGAAAAGTCCCGGATTTCGTGACACACTACGCAACAATACTTGGAAAAAAAGTCTGCTGAATGCAGCTCAATGCAGCTGATAAATCTGCTGAATGCAGTTGATAAGCCTGTTGAATACAGCTGATAAGTCTGCTGAATGCAGCTGAATGCATATGAAAACTCCGCACCTGTGATAGATGCGGAGTATTTTCTTTTCAGATTAATTATCTCGTGTCGTTGCTTCAGTTGCTACTGTGTGACGCGGCCTCAGCTATAGGATATCACGGCTTCAGCTGGAGATAGAGTTCTCTGTACTGTTTTGCTGAAGTTTCCCAGGATACGTCCTTGGCCATGTCGCGCTGGACCATCTCATCCCAGTGCCAGCGGTCTGTGAAGTAGAGAGTTTTGGCTCTGTTGACGGCGTCATACAGAAGACCTGCTTCATAGCGGTCGAATGTAAAGCCGTTGCCCTCGTTGGTGAACTGATTGTATGGCTGAACGGTGTCCTTGAGGCCGCCTGTCTCACGAACGACAGGTACAGTTCCGTAGCGCATGGCGATCAGCTGAGTCAGCCCGCAAGGCTCGAAGAGCGATGGTACAAGCAGAGCGTCTGCGCCGGCATAGATCCTGTGCGCCCTTCCCTCATCATACATGATGCAGGAGCATACGCTGCCCTTGAAGCCGCTCTCAAAACCACGGAAGGACTCCTCATAGCGGATGTCTCCGGTACCGAGGACGACGACCTGAGTGTTGCCGTCGACGAGGGACGGAAGGATCTCATTGACAAGGTCGAGTCCCTTCTGGTCAGTCAGACGCGAGATGAGTCCGATGACGAATTTGCCTTCATCCACCTCAAGTCCGAGCTCCTCCTGGAGAGCCTTCTTGTTTTCTTTCTTCTTGTCGAGCACGTCAGTGATATCGTACTGTGCTGCAAGTCTTTCATCAGTCTTCGGGTTCCACTGAACTACATCGATGCCGTTGACGATACCGCGGAGCTTGCCGCTGTGGTAACGAAGGTGCGCATCGAGGTTTTCGCCGTACTCAGGAGTCTCGATCTCGCCCGCATATGTGTTGCTGACGGTAGTGATGATGTCAGTATATGTCAGGCCGCCCTTGAGCATGTTGGCGTCTTCGTATCCGGTCTTGAACACATCCTTGTTGAAGATGTAGTCCGGCAGATTGGTCCAGTAGCGGAGCGTTGGGATGTTGTATACGCCCTGGAAACGGAGATTGTGGATAGTCAGGACTGTCTTGGAATCTCTGAGCGCAGTGTCTGCGAACTGAGTCCTCAGGAATACCGGTACAAGGCTTGCCTGCCAGTCGTGGCAGTGGATTACGTCAGGCACCCACTCCATGTAGTTGAGCGCTGCAAGAGCCGCCTTGGAGAAATAGCAGTATTTCGGGATATCGTCTACGAGATTGGTGTACGGATTTCCGTCTGTGAAAAAGTCATCGTTGTCGATAAAATCATAGACTACGCCGTCCCAGACGTATTCCATGATGCCCACATAAAACGATCTTCCGTCCTCGCAGAGGTCCATCTCAAAAGATCCTCTGTAGACCATCTTCTCCTGATACTTCCACGGGATGCAGTGATAGCGCGGAAGAATGACCTTAACATCGCAGTTGAGGTCAGCAAGTGCCTTAGGCAGAGCATACATAACGTCTCCGAGGCCGCCGGTCTTGACGAACGGATAGCATTCGGAGCCGATGAAAGCTATGCTCCTTCTCGGCTGGAGAGCTTCATTCTGTGTCTCTCTGTTGTTTTCTGTCATTTCAGTCTCCTTCATTGATACGGGAGCCAGATCAGTCTGACACATCTGTCAGAGGCGGCTGACTTCCCTTCTATATGATCACCTGAAACTCCTGACCCAGTTGAGCAGGGAGTCACGGTATACGTTTTCCTGTACTTCTCTTATCATGCGGTCTGTAAGAGGTCCGTTGGCAGAAAGTCTTGCAAGCACTTCGGCCTGGAGCTCTTCAATAGTCATATCCTCGAGGTTCTTTCCCGGATCAGCTCTCTGAGGCAGATCATCCGGATTCTGCCATGCGTTGGTGCCCTGAGGCATCTGATTCTGTCCTGCATCAGCGCTCTGAGGCATCTGATTCTGCCCTGCATCAGCACTGTGAGGTATTTCAGAGGCTTCTGCGGCGTTTTCTCCGCATGACTGTGTATTCTCTTCTATTCTGTGTTTCAGCGGCTCATAGCTCTTTCTGGCGTCTTCAGGGATCCATATCTCCCCGCTGCCGCCTTCAAGGTCAAAGCGGAGCCAGCCATAATCCGAAGATATCTTTCTTCCCGAAAGCACACCTGTGTATGTGCCTTCAAGTTCAACAGCGAAATCCTCACGGCCGCTGTTAGTGACTGTGACAAGGACATCGCCGCGCATAAAGGCGTATTTTGTCGTTGTCAGTTCAAGCTCGCGGTAATCGCCATACCAGAGAGCAGGCTCCTGCATGTGGACTTTTCCGAGAGCCTTGATTATCTCAAGCGGTGCGCTCTGCTGAGCTGAGAGCTCTGCGAGCGAGAGAGCCGGCCTGAGCGATGCATCTGAGCCCCACTCTTTCCTGCCCTCGATGCCGAATTCGGATCCGTAATAGACCGAAGGTATACCGGGCAGAGTGTAGAGAAGCACGTGCACCGGCAGGAAATGGCTTTTGTCGCGAAGCTTCGTCATTATGCGTTCCACATCATGGTTGTCGACAAAACTGTAGAGACGCACATCTCCGCCTAGTCCCATCTGGATCTGGCGTCTGATCGTATGAGCGATCTCAAAATAGTTCTGGTCATTATGTCCGCTGAAAAGTGCCTTGTGCAGAGCATAATTGGTGACGGAGTGCAGGGTTCCGGAGTTGACCCAGCGCGAATAATCGCCGTGGATAACTTCGCCCATGAGCCAGAAATCCTCTTTCAGAGCGGATGTGAATCTGCGCATCTCCTGCAGAAATCCTATATCCATCACGTCTGCCGCGTCAAGCCTCAAACCATCTATATCGAATTCATTTACCCAGAAACGTATCGTCTCAAGGTGGTATTCCCTGACAGCGGGATTTCTCAGGTCGAGCTTAGGGAGCATATCGTAGCCGCCCCATGTCTCATAGGAAAAGCCGTCGCCGTATTCATTATTGCCGCCGAGATTGACATTGCAGTACCATCCGAGGTACTGGCTGTACTCGCGGTTTTCTCTTATATCGCGGAACGCGAAGAAATCGCGCCCTGTGTGGTTGAAGACTCCGTCAAGGATGACCCTGATGCCGTTTTCATGGCAGAGTCTTACCATTTCTTTCAGATCATCATTGGCCCCGAGTCTCTCGTCTACTCTGCGGTAATCCGCGGTATCATAGCCGTGAGAACCCGAAGAGAAGCACGGACCGAAATAAAGCGCAGTAAATCCGCAGTCCTTCATGTGTACGATCCACTCTTCCATTCCTGCAAATCTGTCAGCAGGCTGACCATAGTCATTATATTCCGGTGCCCCTGTCATTCCCAGGGGATATATATGATAAAAAACAGCTTCTTCATACCAAGCCATATTCTTCTTCTCCTTTTCCTTTCCTGAAGCATGATACTCAAAAAAAGCCAGATGTCAATGGCTATTTTGAGCCGTCATGTCCGGTCCTCAGAGCATTATACCACTTCAGGACCGCCATGAGGATGATGATCGCATATCCCAGGAGGCTCACCCCGTCCGGTATCTCATTGAACGCCAGGAATCCCCAGATCGATGTGAAGATTACATTGGTATAGTCAAATACAGAGATCTCCTTCGCCGGGGCAAAAGTATATGCCGCTGTTATCGTGAGCTGTCCGCCCATCGCAGATGCTCCTGCCGCAAGCAGTGTAATAAACTGCATCATCGTCATCGGCTTATAATCGAATATCATGAACGGAAGGCATACGATGCACGAGAAGAGCGAGAATACCATGATTATGACCGGCCCTCTCTCGCCGCTCATGCCGAGCTTCCTCACATATGTATATGCAGCACCCGCGCCGAATCCGGATATGAGCCCCATAAGCGCAGGCAGGCTCGCGATACCTGCTGTCGGTTTTATTACCAGCGTTGCGCCGAAAAACGCTATCACGACCATTATCCATTCTTTTCGCGAAGCTTTCTCATGCAGGATGAAATACGACATGATAATGGCGAAAAATGGCGACATCTTGTTGAGCACGCTCGCGTCTGCAATAGAGATGTGGTCTATGGCCCAGAAATTCAGTATGACGCCCATAGTTCCGAAGAGTGACCTCATTATAAGGTCAGGCCAGCTTTGGCGCTTTATATAGAATTTTTCGGGCGTCCTCGAGAGCACGATAACAGCCATTGCGGCCGCGATCGCATTTCTGAAGAACGCCTTCTCCATCGTCGGCAGATCTCCGGACAGGCGCACGAAAAGCGACATCAGCGAAAAGAAGAACGCTGATGCCGTTATACATAGTATTCCTTTGATGTGGTTATTAGTATATTTCAGAGTCTGCTCCCTGCGGTCAGATATCTGTCTTTCTGTTATTTAAAGATCTGACCTCTATATCTATTTTTGAGTATTTCTGTAAACACGCTCCAGTCTCTCTGTCTGCCCTCTCCTAGGAAGGAACAGCGGAACATATTCGTAGATCACCCTGGATGTCTCGAGACCGAACCATCTTGCCGGGCTTCCTGCCATCCTGCGGATAATGTATTTTGTATGAATGATAAGATTGTCGAAAGATGAAAGCTCGCCTTCAAGCGGCATCATCTTACGGATCATGCAGAACTTGAATGAACCGACTGCGGATGGTCCGTAAATCGAATATTCCTTTCTCTGAGGCGGCAGCTCACCGCTCTTCATCAGATCATTGACTATCTGCCTCAGATAGATATTGACACTCTGCCTGACCTTGAATCCCAGGTTGAGATTGACGCGGTAGATGAAATCAGTACCGAGCGTGTTGACTTCATATTCTTTCTGAAACGGGCTGTCAGTCGAGTTGACACTTATGAACCAGTACGCATCAGCCCTCTTAGGCTCTTTATCCAGTATCGAGTACAGGATATCCCTGTCTATCTCTTCAAAATCCTCTCCCTTGGAAAGGTATACCAGATTGTTGGCGCAGTATGGAACGTCGGTATCGTTCTGAAGGTTCCTGATGGCGCCTACATAATCGAGCAAGCGGAGTTTGACTCCCTGCATCCTCTCAATCTGAGTGCCTCTGTACCAGCTGATCATGATATAAAGTATGATCGCTGAGATGATGATCGCAATGTAACCGCCGACAGCGAATTTGCCAAGGCTGGATGCGAAAAATACGCTCTCGATCGCGAAGAACACAACTGCGAACAGAGCCGCCGCTGCTTTCTTCCCATGAAGCACGCCTATGTATACGGTAAACATTATGGTCATCATAAGCATACTGATGGTGATCGCAAGTCCGTATGCATTCTCCATGCGTGAACCGCTGCGGAAGTACAGTATGACCAGAATGCACATTGCCCAGAGAAGATTGTTGACTACCGGGATGTATATCTGACCTTTTGTATCCGACGGGTATCTGACGTTGAGATGCGGCATCAGATCAAGGCTCGCTGCCTCGTGTACAAGTGTGTAGCTGCCGCTGATGAGTGCCTGGCTCGCAATGATAGCAGCAAGTGCACTGAGCACGATCGCTACAGGTCTGAGTGCCGGCGGAAGCATCACATAGAACGGATTGAGATCCGCGATAGCTGCCAGCTCCGCATTGTTCTGGTTTCTTATGATCCAGCTGCACTGTCCCATATAGTTGAGGATCAGGCAGATCTTGACAAAAGGCCAGCTGATGAAGATGTTGTCCTTGCCTACATGGCCCATATCTGTGTACAGGGCCTCAGCTCCTGTTGTACACAGGAAGACGCTTCCGAGGATCATGATGCCTGCTTTGTTGGCCGGGCTGAATATGACCTTGACCGCATATACCGGATTGAACGCACGCAGGATCGACAGGTCTCCAATGGAGAACATCAGTCCTGTGATTCCCAGGAAAAGGAACCATATGAGCATGACTGGTCCGAAGAGCTTGCCTATCCGGCTGGTACCGCTCCTCTGGATGAGGAACAGTGCGCTGACGATAAGCATCGTTATCACGATGACTACGAGCTGCCCTTCTCCGAGAGCTTTGTCCATAAAAGGTATGCTTCGAAGACCTTCGACTGCTGTGGTAACAGTTACCGCAGGAGTGAGGACTCCGTCAGCAAGCATGGTGCAGCCGCCTATCATGGTCGGTATTATCAGCCATTTTCCGCAGCCCTTGACCAGGCTGTAGAGAGCGAATATACCACCTTCACCATGGTTGTCTGCCCTCATGGCTATAAGCACATGCTTGATGGTCGTCAGCAAAGTAATAGTCCATATTACGAGCGAAAGCGACCCTATAATAAAATCTGAATCTACATTCGCTATTCCGCCATTGCCTTCGACAATCGACTTCATAACGTACATCGGGGACGTTCCAATATCGCCATACACGATACCGATAGTAACGAGGAACATCCCCCAGCTGAATTTCAGTTTCTTATCCTTTGTCGGTTGTGTCAAATCTTCCATAAGATCTACAAGCCCCTTCCAATACAATGCCCATGCTAAAACCAATGCATCATCATTAACTGATATAATGCATTACAAAAAACTGCAGTTATGCATTACACTTCCTTGCCTGCCAAAGCGATTACTTGCTATGATACACCTTTATCTGCCTTAATCCAATAGTATTATCCTATTTTTCGGCCTAAATGTCTGTCATCAGACAAACATTTTCCGAATGCCATTTCTGTCGTAGATTCGTTCCATGTGGTAAAGCACATAAACCATCAGATACAGCTGTACATGAGTGCTCTGGCCCGCAAGATCAGAACCCACTATCTTGAGCGCCATTATGAGCGTGAATTGTCTGCTCATAGAAAGTTTAAATTCGTACCTTCCAGAGAGTACCGGCTCGTCAAACATTATCAGTGGATCATTGTGAAAAACCAGGCTGATCTCAGGTATTCTGATCCGCCGTCTTATCAGTTTCATCTGGGCTTCTATGCGGATATTCATAGGCTCGAATATCTGCTCTTTCAGGTTGACCCAAATCTCAAAGATTTTCGCAGACTCAAAGAGAGATATATCCGATTCAACAATGCGTATGGAAACGACCCCAAAAGGGCCCGCCCTCACCTGAGACAGATCATACAGGACTACAGATTCTCAGGATTCAAGTTGTTTAGAGATATCGCAGACACACTTGACTATCACTTTGAATCCATCATTAATTCTTTCATAATCATCGAAAGGATGTGTGCTGGCGGGACTCATCAAAGCAGACTTTCAAACGGCCCTATCGAGTCTCTTAACAGGATCGTTAAAGACATGAAACGAAATGGAAGAGGTTTCAGGAATTTTGAGCACCTTAGAAACAGATTTTTGTTTGCCAACAGAGCCAACGCTCAGATGCTCTCAGTTCCGCTTCCGCCGGAAAGGTACCAGGTGAAGACCGGTATCACAAGAGGGCCTTACAAGAAGAAAAATCAGTGAAATTCAAATGAGGAAATCGGTTTTTTGCCGATTTCCTCATTCTTCTTGTTCGTTTTTTTAGGTAATTTTCAGCCCCCAAAATACTTTGGAGTTTTTGCTGCAGCCCCCAGGATTCGCCACCAGAAAACTTTGGAGAAACCCCAGAAAACTTTGATTACCCGATATAAGCACGGGCCGTTTTCATTACCTGATTTGCATCTGATCCCATTGTTCTTCCATGCTTCTGACTAATCTGAACTGTGTCGTATCTTGAATTCACAATGAGAGGATCGTTCGCCTGGTTAAACGGCACACCGCTCGGTGCAGTTCTTGTATCCAGAATACCATCAAATGAGATGTATATTGCAGTCGGTTCCTTATCACTGCTGCTGATTGTCTGTGTCGGATTAGATGCCAGATCTTCCGGACTGCAGTCAGCCAGGTATGCATACAGACCGGTATAAAGGCTTATACCAAAATGAACTCCGGCGTGCCCTGCTTTACCGTGAGTATTTGACCAGTACTTAGGGGCAAGTCCATTGTCACCTGCCCAGGCACTGTCTTTTGTGCTGTATTCTCCGGAACTTGTAACCTGAAGGATATCCAGGTAATCCTCGCGTCCGTTTCCATCGTGATCACCGCTTACATCTTTTGTGATGTGGATATCTGAATAGTCATGCTGCCATACAGAGCTTTTTGTTGTTTTTCCGGTGTTGTCATTAATGAATGGAACACTTACATAATCACCGGTAATCCATATGAGGTCAACCTGGTCATAATTCTTGACAAGGTATTTAATGTTTTTCAGGGCGGTTGCTTTGCGGAATCCATGAGCTTCACAAGGTGTGAATGCATAGACAGCTCTTGTAGGCTCCTTGGTCACGTTCAGCTTAGTTTTAAACGTGATCTTTCCCTTCCCGTTTTGCTTGTCCGTCCAGTCGAACTGTTTATTAACATAATAATCGCCGGCTTCAAGAAGGTTACGGTTAGTGTACGTTCCATTATCGTAATACCCGGTGCCTCCGGAGCCCTGCTCTTCTGTTTTCGTTTCATCAAGTTCTTCTGTGGTTCCAGACAGATTGATCTTTTTGGCATTAGGGTCATCATAAACATCATCTGCCGCAAAAACATCAAGCGGCATCATCTGAACGATGAACATTACTGCCAAAATAAGACTTCCTATGAAATACAGGATCTTTCTTTTTTTCACACCTGCACCTCCTGATTATTATTTTTCAATAAAAAACAGCGAAGCTGCATCCAAAGCTGCTGCGTCCTCACAATATTGACATAACTATTACCTTTTATTATAAAATATGCTCAGGAACCGGTATGTCTCATAAAATGAATACATACGACTTGCTCTAAAGGTTCCTGAGTCTATCCAAGGCCAATATCCTCAACATTGCCATAACGCAATTATCGTCTTTTCTAACATGCTCTCACATATATGTTACTGTTATTTTCATTTGTTGATGAATAATAGTCAACATTTGTTGCGCATTTTGCAATCTATTCAAATTCTGCAGTCAAATATTTGAATTCCATGCCATCTGCGACATGTTCCTGATCCTCCTGCCAGGTGAGGCTCAATTCTTCACCATCTGTAAAATGCATGAATCCATGCCCGCCGGTATATACCTCTTCCTGCGACTTGACATCACCATTCTCATCATACACATACTCTGTCTTGATACAGTCATGATATTCAAACTGCAGAGTTTCCGGATCAAAAGTTCCGCTCATTACCCATTCAGCGACATCGAACGCACTGCCGCCCCATACTACGTCAGCCTTCATTCCGTTATCGCTGTCATCTGCTTCAATATGCACAGTTGCCCTGTCACAAACATAGTCTCCGACAAAATTCATTGCCGGGTTCTGCCCTTCAGAGTCTCCCTCATTCTTCGCTTTTTTACTGCCGCATGATGCCAAAGCTAATATCAGAATCAGGATCAGCAAAATGATCATAGATCTTTTCATGAGTCTTTTATTCATTCGGATCCACCTCCCTTATCCTTTTACGTATTATACTCCCGGAATTCCGGAGTTGATCAAAAAAAGTGAAAAGCAAAAATACCAAAACAGGAAGACGAAATGTATCGTCTTCCTGCTTTGTTTTACTTATTGTTTGCTCTGCGTACCGGAAGCTCCTGAACTAATGCTTCAGTTGTCTTCTCGGCTTGCGATCATGCTCCGGACTTTCTGCGTCTGATCACGATCAGCAGCAGTGCGAGCAGCGATATAAGCATTCCGGCCATTGGTAAGAGTATCTGGTTTTCATCATCTGTCTTGACGCCTGTGGTGTTGATGATCTTCACAGTCTGGATCAGTGAAGTTCCTTCCTTTGCGACCAGGTTTCCGTTGCCGTCGTCTACGACTTCGATCGTCACTTTATGTGCCTTGGTATCGTAGTTGACGCCCTTGATGTTGCCCTTTGTCTCTCTGACTGTGTATGTGTACTTTCCGGCCTTGCTGAACTTGATCTCGCCGAAGCTCCTGATGTTGTCTGCATCGCTCTTCCTGATCGTTATCGTTGTTTCTGCAGGCATCGGTGTGCCCTTGTCCGCACTCAGTGTGAATGTGAACTGATCGCTGTCATTCCATGCACGTCCCTGCAGCAGCTTCTGGACCTTGATCTCGCCCTTTGTCTCTTTAAGTGCATATGTGTTCTTGAACACTTCTGTCTGTACAAGCTTTGTTCCATCAGCTGCGACCAGCTTGCCCTTGCCGTTGTCTGCCACCTTGATGGCGACTTCATGCTCAGTCTCATCGTATGTGACTCCGCCGAGCGAGCCCTTCGACTCTTTTACGATGTAGGTGTATGTTCCGGCCTTGCTGAACCTGATCTCGCCGAAGCTCTTGATATGCTTCCTATCCGACTTTGTGATCGAGATGCTGCCGACTTCAGGCATCGGTGCGCCGTTCTTGCCTGTAATGGTGAATGTGAACGAATCACCGTTCGTCCAGTCACGTCCTTCGAGTACCTTCTGTACTTTGATCTCACCTTTGCCCTTTGCTGAATACGTGTTTCTGAACTCAGCTGTCTGTACAAGTGCACTGCCGTCTTCTGCAACGAGGTTGCCTTTGCCGTCATCTTTTACAACGATCGTTACAGTCTTGTCTGCACTGTCATATGCAACGCCGTCGATAGTCTCACCTTTATGTGTCTCAGAAACTTTCCACTGATATGTTCCGACCTCTGTAAATTTGACCTTGCCGAAGCTCTCTGTATAAGATTCAGAGTCCTTTGTTACAGTAGCTGTGTTCGGAACAAATGCCGGTGCGTTACCTACCGGTGTGATCGTGAATTCGAAGCTGTCGTCTGTTGTCCATTCGCGGCCGGAAAGTATCTTCTTGACCTTTACTTCTCCCTCTGTTGTTGCAAGATTATTCGTAAATTCTGCAATTACAGCAGCCTCACCTGTCTTTCCTGCTTCAACAGTTACTTTTACAGGGTTATTAACAGGGCTGGATCCATTAGTCGGAGAGGTCTCCTTGATCCAGTAATCACCTACCGGAAGGTCTGTTACTTCATCGCTTGTAACCGCTGCTCCGCTATCAGGAACTGTGAGTGTAACTGTCTTCGCTTCACCATCTACAGTATAAGGTGTCGTACATTCCTCATCTAAATATAAAGTAAATGTATATGTGCCTTTAAGGATCACTATTGCATCAGCGGATGGATTCCCACCGTTCTCTGTGACAGTCTTACTGATCTTCAGGCTGCCCTTTTCCTCTATAGGTGTATTCTCTATTGTATAGTTATAGGATTGTATAGTGACTACATTTCCTTCTTCATCAACAATCTGATCACCATCTACTTCGGATACACTTATATCATATGGTGCCTGATCTGTACGGTTGCCATCAGAATCATAAGTGATATCGTAGTTATTGATTTTAGTCTCAACTATTCTATATTGAACCGTTTCAAACTCAGCTGTATCTTCATCAAAACCTTCTCCGATATCGCCTACAGGAACATCAAGTGGAAGACTGCGGAAAGAGCCCTTCCAATCATTATCCTTATTTAACACAATAGACTTCTGCACATCTTCCCATGCATAATTATTATTTTTATTCTGCCATCTAATGGTATCAGACCACTCTCCATTACCAATTTTTTGTTGCAGCTTTACTGTAACAGTGTCGCTTTCATGATTATCGTAGCCGTCTGACCATATCTTCTCGACAAATACATCAGTACCGCGATAATTCTTAGCCGACATGGTATCCCCATTATGATAAATATAATGGGTGTAATCCGTTGAATCATCCTTTGAAATCGTAAATTCATAGTCATTGTTCAAAAGCATGAATCCCGGAGGAGCCTTGATCTCTCGCAGATAATACTTTGTATCTGGCTGCAGAGTCCAGCCATCTTGTTCCTGGTCTCCTCGTACTTTTATTATTCCATCATCACCTGTCGTATATTGAACTTCATTGTCGTTTTTATCTACAACAGGATTTTTATTTGAATCAAGCAGAGCAAAAACAGCACCTTTTAATCTTTTATTAAGATTCCCGCCCTGATACTTCATCAGATTAATTGCATATACTGTTGCAGTTCCCTCGGCAACATTTGTCCTCCATCCTTCATCGTGCACTTCCTTTTCATATCCCAGCATCTTAACATTATTCCTGAATTCTATCTTATTAACGCCATGATGGAGCTCAGGGAATGTTACTCTTGCACGATAAGTGATAATGATTTTAGTTGAATCCGGGATCTGATAAGTCATCGTATCCCCACTCATATCATGTGGAACATTGGCTGTAATATCTGTTAAAGCACCATTTTCTTCTTTTTCAACTTTAACACTGGTAATATCAATACTCAGATTCTCAACAGTATCTGTTAACTCAAGAGGCTGCCCTCCGTTAAGCATCTGAGCACCGGCATTAGCTGTAATTCTGAATTTGACCCAAATATCGTCATCTTCCTTATGCAGATCCTCAGGATTCAGTAATTCTTTTGTAAGACCCGGATATTCATATACTATTTCTGCGCCATCCCAT
Organism: uncultured Eubacteriales bacterium; assembly: GCA_902786355.1. Lineage (GTDB taxonomy): Bacteria > Bacillota > Clostridia > Peptostreptococcales > Anaerovoracaceae > Crickella. The sequence continues at coordinate 194,914 of CADABZ010000006.1, read as the reverse complement.
TCATCGTTCCATGTTACTTTATTTTTAATTTTGTATTTCCCATCATCAGCAGATGCCGCCAGTCTCATGATTTTATTCATTGCAGCAGCATCTTTAACAGTCAAACAGTAGACTATTTTGTACTTATCATAATAGCCAGTATCATTGTGCGGCATTGAGGATGCAGTCGTGTTTATTTTGATTCCATCTGTAGTATCTATGTATGTAACAGGTGATGCGCCTTTATTACCCTGCCAGTATATAGTACCGCCATAAACATACCAAATATCATTTATTGCATAAACTGTATCTGACCAGGTATCATTTGGAGAAGGCGTGTATGGCTCAAGCAAATCTCTGTCGAACGCGTCGACAATAATATTATCGTCCTGTCGTATATCTGTAAGAGTTATTTCATATCTGTAAATAGGAAGTTCTGTATTCCCGACTTTCCTTGTACCACATACAGTAGCTGTTTTATCAACTGTTGGTTCCGCGACAATTACAGTATCAGTAGCTGTAATGACGTCATTTAGCCATACAGTATTCGTATGCTTCTTAAGGTAATCATCTTCTTTGGCAGCTTCCAACCAATCTTGATTTATTTCTGTTTTCAGTGTAACGTGTATAGTTCTTTGTTGTCCCGGATTCAGTCCAGGTGTTCTATTACTATTCCGATAAAAAATAATCTTAACTGCTTTTGCGACTGAATCTATGACAACATCATATTCTTCTCCCGCTAAAAGTCCTGTAACATTAACGGTGTTCTCCTTATAAGCCTCATAAGTATTAACACCGTCAACACTTGCAAACGGATAGCGGTCGGTTACTTCAGCCTTTGTTAAGCCAGCTTCAGGAACTGTAAATGATATATCCCAGGTTATTTCTTTATTCTCAAGATCAACATCAGTACCCTTTTTATATAGTTTAACTTCTCCACCTATAGGCGTTACATCACTGGATCCATGATCATCTTTATGTTTTGTATGAACATCATTTTCAACTGTAACAATCGTGGTAGCGCCAGTAGTATCTACTTCTGTTGTATAGGTAATCACATATTTATATGCGTTGCCGGAATCACTTTCAGGTACTCTATATGTCCAAGTGCTGTCTGTTTTTGCTTCCAGATCATTCCATGCGATATTACGCGTCTCAACATAGGTGCCATCAGCTTTGTACACCTTTACGGTAATGCCATCACCGGAATATGTCATGTATTGTCTTGAACTCTCTCTGATGGTATCGGTAATAGTTCCACCTGCCATCGAAACTTTAGCTGCCTCATTAGCAGTAATCGTCCACGTTAATGTCTTTCCATCCGGGCCCACTACAGAACCATCTTTTTTAATACTAGGTGTGTAGTCAATTACTGAATCGACATTTTTTGTGTCCGGCTCAGGATCTTCGTCACTATTGACCTGAATCTTATTTTTACCAACAACAACGTATCTACCATTTTCAGATGGGATCTTTGAAACATCAATATCTGCACTATATGTAAATGTTATTATCTCACCATTCTTCATTTCAGATATTGTATAGGTGAAACTATTCCCAGTAGCTCCTCCTGTCATTGATACAGGCTGGCCGGTGCTTGATGTGGCACTGATCGAATTTGCATCTAGTGATAAAACACCTTCAGGATCACTGATGGTATCTTTTACTACGATATTATTGCTTCTTCCCTTAGAAACAATAGATACTGTGTAATTGACTTTGTCATTATCGGTATCAACAGTAGCAGATTTTGAAGCTGTTACTTCGCTGCTAGTATCTACAACCAATTCTTTAATAATCTGATCATTGAATTCAATTTCTGTTATATCCTCACGAAAACCGCCCTCCATCTCAATTCCGAATTGGAGGTTGCTCGCTGCCGCCAGTCTTGAAAAGTTTGGATCATCAGTAGCGAAATGCACTGTAAGTACACCATTTTGTAAGCTGTAAGTATTTCCATTTACAGTATATGTCTGGCCGCCATCTCTTACCTTGATAGGAAACGTCCCGCTATGATTTATTACATCAAGACCATCTGGCAACGTATAAGTCATAGCTGACCCATCATTAGGAAACTGATAGGTTGTACTGCTTTCGATAAAACTTAAATCGATAAGATAATTTTCACCCGGAACAATTTTGTATTTTCCGTTTTCATCTTTAGGTGCACTTATTTCAACACTTGAAAGGAAATTACTAAGATCAGAACTGGTTGGAGCCGTTTGAGCATCAGTTACTTTTACCAGAATGACTGTTCCGTCCTTCATAGTAATGGTAAGAAGTTCTTCGCTGCTGAACGGAGCAAGTGATTTAAGTACCCATCCTTTCAGGCGCGTGTTCTCAACCTTGACAAGATCCTCGTTGCTGAATTTAACATCATCAACATTCTTGATGAAATCATCGGCTTTTTCCTTGCTTGTTATACCGAGTATCACTACAAGTTCCTTGAGTGTGATTGAACCAGCACCCTCAAGATTATAAGTGTAAACTTTACCGGTCTCTGGATCGGTGTACTCAAAATCCACTGTATACGCGAAAACTGAGAAGTCGCTCGTCTGGAATCTTACCTTCTCGTTCTTGACGCTGACAGCAAGACCGTTTTCTGATTTTGTAACTTCTTCAACTATAATGTCATCGGCGCTGATGTTCTTAGCGTCGGCTGTTGTATCATATTTTTCTTTAACTGTATCTGTAAGAGGGAGATGAATGACATTAACGTCAGAGGATTTCTCAGCGCCAAGTGATTCTGAAAGCTGTGAATCAAGGAATTCGAAAGAAACCGACACTTTACCTGTTGTCGGCTGAAGTTCAACACCGTCTTTGATGAAAGCCAAATCATAGAGGAGTGTGTTATTCTCGTCATACGAAGAATCGGATCCTCTGTTGAGAGCATCCATATAGGCATCATAATCGTATTCACCGGATTTCTTAGTAACCGGCTTAGCTACGAGTTCAGCATCATCCGGGATCGCTTCCGGATCATCCAGAACAGCCGTCACCTTGACGCCATTGCCCTGGTATACATACTCTGTCCTTATGTCTTCAGGCTCAGCTTCTTCTTGCTGCTGTTCTTCAGTTTCTGCAGGCACTTCTTCCTCGGAAGCTTCCTCAGTGGACTCTGCAGTCTCATCAGAAGTGTCTGTCTCAGCCTCTATGTCTGAGTCTGCTTCTGAGTCTGCTTCTACAGGCTCATCGGCCACTACCTCTTCTTCTGTTTCCTGTTCATCAGAAACAGATGAATCCGTGCTATCCGGATCGACATAAGGCTGCTCCTCATTATCTTCTGAGATATCTGTATCAGCTTCGGTTTTTTCAACACTTTCAGCTGCAGCATCTCCTGTAAATGCTGTAACAATTACAGCATAACTGCACATTATTGGCACAAAAGTCATGGCAATTGCCAAGACCAGCCCCAACGCAGTTTTAATTAAACGGTTTTTCATAATATACCCCCGCTGAAAATCGTCTTTTGAAAAAACGGCCAATAATTATTTATATTTGTATAACAGATGCCGGATGTCCCCACATATGGCTTCTGCTGTCTAAAACGTAAAGCACGTTTTACATACCACTAGCAGCTAAGTGCACATCTATACTTTGAGCCACGTCAGTGTCTGCGTCTGCGGTAGATCACTGCGCCTGCAAGAGCCACAGCTGCGGCAAATGCCACTCCCAGCCAGAGGCCTGCATTGGTCTCATCGCCGGTCTTGACACTGTTCTTCACCGTTTTGGCAGTTCCAGCGTCATATTTTTCCTGTGTATCGTGCTTGTCTTTTTTATCCTTATTGTCGTGATGCTCTTCTTTCTCTTCCTCCTCTTCCTGCTTTTTATTCTTGTATGTATTAGTGATAGTAGCAGATGTCTCGGATTCGCTGTCCTGGTATAGGACTTCCGCATCCAGAGTGAGATCCTGATCTTTATCTTCGACTCTTACTTTGACGATGTGCTCTTCTGTGTCATATGTCATATTCTCGAGATCACCCTGCTTTTCTTTGATGATGTAGGTGTAGATCCCTTCGGTATCGTATGTCATTTTGCCGAATGACACTTCCTTGCCGTCAGTCACTGTGACCTCACAGGTCTCAGGCAGAGGGAATGTTGTATCGCCTGCTGTCAGCTCAAAAGTAAAGCTGTCGCCATCCTGCCATCCTCTGCCTTTGAGGATCTTGGAGACTTTGATCTCTGCAGTTGTTCCGGCTTTTTCTTTCTGCTTGTTAGGAAGGTCATACAGGCCCTCGTCATCGAGTTCGACCACTTCACCCTTGCTGTTAGTAACAGTTATCACCGGATCGGTCGTGACGACTGCGTAGTATCCGTAGCACTCCAGTGCAGGGTCTGAGTTGAAGTCAAATGTGACTGTGTCTCCTGCGAGATCGAATTCCAGATCTGTGATTTTATCTGCTTCAAGACCGCCCCAGATATAGCCGTTTGCATCACCTATCTGGTTGCCATCGGCATCTTCTTTGATGACATCACCGTTTGCATCCCGGAGGAGCAGATAATCGCATCCGTCCTCAGTCTGATATCTGAGAGCTACGTGGATCTTCTCAGGATTTCCCGGAACTGTGATCGTATCTGCCCTGGACAGATTTGACGGGTATGTGCCTGAAGCTTCTCCGGTGTCATCGATATTCTCTGTCCTGGAGATGGCTTTGTTGACATTGATATCGAGCGTCCACGGACTATCCTCCGAGGTGTAGCCGGCCGGAGCTTTCGTTTCAGTCAGTTCGTATGTCCCGGTCTCAAGGTCCTCAAATGTGATGATTCCGTCAATACCACTTGTAACAGACTTGGAATAATCCTTGTTGTATTCATCGGTTCCCTTGAGGATGAACTCGGCATCCTCAAGCGGGCTTCCTGTTTCCGCATCTGTCTTGCGGAATTTGATGCCTGTCGATGAAACTGTACTGTCATAGATATTGATCCCGGTCACCGCTTCATCTACAGCGTTCTCATCACTGCAGATGATCTTGCCTTCCTCAGTTATCTCTATCTTGAGATCTGATCTCTTATAATATCCCTTCGGTGAAGTGATCTCCCTGAGTATGTATTTGCCCGGTTCGAGCTCGATCTCATGCGGCGTCCCGTCGCTCTCCCAGCTTTCGATCACTCGTTTTGCCTGATCGAGGAGCTGAAGCGTTGCTCCCGGGATCTGCTTGTCTGAGTTCAGTTTCTTCTTCATGAACTGGACTTTATGTTTGATGACCTTCGATGAGTTCACGAACTCAGCTCCGTCACTGTCATAGATAGCTGTGCACTGGAGAGTATCGCTTCCATCATCATAGATCGTCACAGTCACATCTTCCTCGTGTCTGTCATATCTGATCTGTGAGGTATCGCCGATCACTTCTGAAATATGATAATTCACGTATCCGAGATCTGAAGGAGTATAAGTGATAGTATCGAATACTACATTTCCATCTGCATCATTGGTCTTCTCCTGAAGGACATTCCCGCGTGCGTCTGTGAGCTGGAATGTGAACTGACCTGCCTCAAGTTCCTGTCCCTCAGTATCCAGTGTCTTGTGAGCCTCAAGCGTGATGCTTCCCTTCTTAGCCTCGTCAGTAAAAGTCAGCGTGTAAAGCTTCATATTCTCGGTCACTTCAACCGTCTGGCTCGCCGGATCCGCCAGCTTATACCCTTCCGGTGCTTTTGTCTCAGTGATCGTATATGTTCCGAGCGGAAGATCCTGTTTGCCTGTAGCTGCGACTCCTGCATTATTGGTTACAAGTGTCTTCACAACATTGTCTTCAGAATCCCTGATCTCGAACTCTGCTCCTACAAGCATCTTGCCAGATGATGCCTTCTTGGTGATGGCTACTCCGCCGCCCTTGTAAGTCTCATCCTTGTCATCGAAGTAGATCATCTCTTCGGTTATCTGGTCATCGCCCTTCTGACGCCAGCCTTCTGTCACTATGATATTCGGCTCGGTGATCTCAAAGTGATATACCCAGTCAGACAGCTCATATCCTGCAGGCGGTTTTGTCTCTTTGACTGTGTATTTGCCAACCGGAAGGCCCTTCGAATGGTCGGTCCGGCAGGCGTAAGCTGTTCCGTTGGCACTTGTTTCTATAGTTTCTACTTCATTGCCGTCTTCGTCATAGATGGTGAACTGTGCTCCGGCAAGATTTTCTGAGCCGCTTGCATCCTGCTTTCTGATGCAAACTCCGCCGTAGATCTGATCATCCACGCCCATAATAGACAGGAGATTCTGCTTGGACGGATCCCATGACTTGTACAGGAAAAGCGTATATTCGCCGTCTATACCTGAATAGCGCTGCGCAACAAGCTCGTTATACGCAGAAAGCATATTGCCCGTATACAGAGTTGGTCCGGCAGGCTCGTCATATCTGTCGGTAAAATCCCATACGGCGTTCTGTGTGATCTCCATATACTCCTCATCTGTGAGCCCGTATCTGTCTTTTATCCCGGCAGCATCGTTAGGCCATCCGTAGTAGATGAGTGTTATAAGTGCTTCTCTCATCGAAGACCCTAGCGGCTCATAACCATGCACGCTTCCCTGATCTTCTGTGCAGAGGAGTTTAACTATTTCTGTGTCGTTTTCTGCAACGATCCTGTCAAGCTCTTCACCTACTCCGAATCTGTTGAGGTTGAGGCAGTAGCCCTTGAACTTTTCACCGGGGCTGTGGACCTCCCACATATTCTCCTGCCCGAGACTTCCGTCGGTACGGTAGTAGTGGCCCTCAGGCATGTTCCTGATCCAGGTGCCAGAATACGCCAGACTGTTCGCAGCATTATATCCGCTTGTCAGCTGATTGCCGGAAAGTGTCAGGCCATCTTCCACGTGCGTCCAGCTTCCGCTGAGTGCTGTATATGAGTTGAACCTTACATTCGGTCCAAGAAGCAGCTTTTCCAGTGCCGTGCAGCCAGGGAACATGTTCTGAGTATGATATGGCCATGAGGTCCTCGTCATGTCAAAACTTGTCAAATCGAGTTTTGTCAGGCTTGCGCAGCCGAGGAACATGCCGCAGAGACTTCCGTAGTTTTCATCAGAGGTGCTGGTGGTATTGGTCGTATTGAAATGGCTGACATCCAGTTCTTCGAGTGCCGAATCGTAGATGAACATGCAGTACATGCACTTGACCCGTGTCGTATCAAAGCCGCTGACGTCAAGCTTCCTGACGCTTGAGCAGCGTGCGAACATTGCTTCCATATCCTCAGTTCTGGAAGTATCGAATGGTGCGGTATCGATCACAGTCGCTTTAGCGAACCCATTGAACATGTAGCTTGCATCCTTGTTGGTATAAGGATGTGTGTCTTCCGACCAGTAATAGATGACCCCGTCACTGAACCATGAATATATAGGGGTCTCTGAACTGGACGCAGAAACTATAACACTTTCCACTCCTTCGGGAACCGAGCTCCCCTTGTACTGTTTGATGGCAGTTACGTTATCCCTGCTCCCGGCAAGCTGTGTCCAGGCTGAGCGGACTGCAGAGCCTGTATTGAAAGTCGCTCTCTCACCTTCGGCATAGATCAGCGCTGCTGACATCAGCAGCAGCAGGAATGCAACTGTCACTGTCCTGAATAACCTGTATGCAGTATTTCTACTCATCTCTCTCACCCGCTTTATTCAGCTAACAGCGTTAACATCTATTTGGATTTATTGTACCATAAAAAATACATAAGCTCAATTAATGGTGCAAAAATCCCCTTAAAATGTCACAAAGTGAAAGTCACGGGTATAAAAAGCAGTAATGAAATGAAATCTGATTACCTGAGGTCTTTCCCTGCCCCATTTAAGGGAAAGCGTCAAAGGAAACCGGTTATGTAAAGTCTTCTTTACATAACGCTGCGGGTATTTCAAACGTAAAGCGCGCTTTACATACCTATCCCGGTATCTCAATACGTAAAGTGCGCTTTACATACCGTCCCCAGTATCTCAAACGTAAAGTAGGCTTTACATACTGCTTCCGGTATCTCAAACGTAAAGTGCGCTTTACATACTCCCTGCTGGCAGCTGAAAAAAATGATGGCAGCGTCTTCCTGACGCTGCCATCTTCATTATCTATCTTATCTGTTTCCTACTCAGTGTACCTGATGCCGTTCTTCTCACACCAGTCTCTTGCTATCTGAATGTATGCTTCCTGTCTGTAAGCTTCCCACTCCTGCTTCAGTCCGCATCGCTCAAGACTGTCTCTGAAACGTCTGACAGTGCCCCTGCCGCCAATGGACGAACACACATCGTCTTTTGCCGGGCCATCAGGCAGAGCCTCCGCAAAATTCTTCATGATCCTCTGGTCGTTGACATCATGCTGCTCAGGAAGCCTGAAATATCGGCTCCCGTATCCGGCCCCGATCTTCTTCTCAAGCTCTTCGAGCTCCGCCACATCGTAGAGAGAATAATCCTCCGGCACAGCCACGATCTCCGGCTTCTCTATGTCCAGATACATCACGCCCTCAAGGGATGCCATGTCTACTGCTTCCACAACGATGTTCAGTGGAACGCTCGCCAACTTCTCGAATCTGAAGTGCTGCTTCACATCAGGATACTTCTCGTGATCGACTTCGCTCAGAAACATCTCAAGCGGGCGCACGTACATCCCGCCGTCGCCATAAAGCGGCCTGTACACCATCATTGGATCTCCGGTCTCACTGTGCGTCGCTGTTCCGACTATTTCGTATAAATATTTCTGACTCCGGCGTTCCTCCTCGGAAAGCATCTCGCGCTTGAAATGCTGCACTATGTCACCGGCGCTGAATCTGTTTTCCATATTATCACCTGCTATTTGCGCGCACCTCGTATTGAGCAGCGCTTTCGATTACTGCGCGCGCTGTGCTGAGCGGCGCTTTCGATTACTGCGCGCCCTCTCTGAGCTTGCTGTAATAGGTTTCCTCGAGCTTTTCCGCCGCCGCTGTTTTATCCAGGATCATCTGAAGCAGCCGGTCGAGCTCCGAACCTTCCGTATAATCCGCCGGCGCAAAATACCTGATCCTGTTCTCTCTTATCATCTTGTGGACGCGGTCCTTGCTGCCCGTCTTCGGATCATACACCCCTATCGAGTGCCCGCCGTAAGAATTGACAAGCTTCATGCACGGAATGTCGGTATCACTGTCCCCGATATACACCATATTTCTGAACGGGATGCGCATCTGGTCCGCCGGGAAATAATCATTGACCGCGTCGTCGTTGATATCCAGCACACCTTTTGAGATCCGGAACAGGAACTGCGTCTTGCTGGTAAAATTCACTACCTGCGCCGGCCACACTGCGACGCCCGTCTCATCATAATAAAACGAGCTGGCGTAGATCTTCTCAAATTCGCCTGCGACCTCTGTCCCCTCGATCATCTCTCTCAGTCCCGACGAAATGATATAGTGCTCAACGGTGATCCCGCGCTCTTCCCCATACCGCCTCATGCGGCCGAACCAGTCTTTTACGCCATCATAAAGCTCGACCCGCGAGCCGTAGCTTTCGAGCATGTCTCTCCTGAAAATCTCCTTGCCTCTCGCGCCTGTGAGCATCAGATACATCCACGCAAGCGTCGAATCCATCTCATGGCTGCATGCCATCTCATTGGTCTGCGCCCAGAACTCATTCTGATTCTCATAGTTGATGGCCTGGAGATAACCCTGCGCCTGCATGTTGTCCGGCGACAGAGTTTTATCGAAATCATAGCAGATCGCCAGTACCGGCCTGTCCTCTCTGCTTCTTCTGTTGTTAAGATGCATATCGTTACCTCTGTTTCGTGTCCCGCCCCCAAACTGCCGTCTGATATGGATCCCACCTCTGGCAAAGCGCCCGATGAGCCATCATCCCGCTCCCGTACACTTTGAATGCCGGCCTTCCACTCCCGAACACTTTGAGTGCCGGCATCCGATTTCCGCAGGGCTTGTCCTCATTATAATATGGCACGTGTATCATTCGCAAAGTCTTTCAATACGCTTTCAATATGCATTCGATACACTTCAACACGCTTTCTATTCGCTTTCAATACGCTTCAAAGCTTTTCAGCGAGCTGTGCCACATAATGAGTATGGCAAAACTGCTGCGCAATAGCCGGCAGGCGCGGGATCCGCATACTAAGTATGGCAAAACTGTTGCGCATGAGCCGTCAGACAAGGGATGCGCAGACTCAGTTCTCGGAACCTTGTATTTTTGATGACAGTCTTGCCAGGATGCAATACCAATGTTGTAGATTCATTCGATGAATGCTTTGTGGTCAATGCATTTTCCTTAAAATCGAGCAAAACAGGTAAAAACATTGTATTTAAAATTTTTTTGATCTAATTTGTCAATGCGAATCGGGCCGAATATTGACAACTAATAGATGTGATAAAGAAATCTACAAGGTTAATGCGCGCGCTTGGCTTTCTTTTCGGAGAGGGATTTTTATTATATAATTTATATGGATATTTGAAGTGTCACATGACCGTTTATATAGGGTCGAAGAGTCATTGGCGACATCCATTTTGAACGTTATGGATAAGAGTCATTGGCTGGGGATATCGGAGATGTTATGGCTAAGACCGTACTTGAGAAAGAGATGGGAAGGCTCAGGAGAGCTGAGAACAGATTCATAAGGAAGCAGCGAAACAAAGAGCCGTCGAAGCTCGACACCCTGCTCGCGGACAAAATCCCGGAAAAGCTCGAGTCAACGCTTGACGCTGCTTTTGCCAAGGCATTTCGCCTCATCTTCTCCAAGGGTTCGGCGATCATAGAGAAGTCTTTCTCCGTCAGAAGGCTGGCGCTCGAGTTCGAGCTTGATACTGTCCAGCTTGAAGAGACAGGCAGGCGCCGTGATATGCGAAAATTCACAAGGCGTGCTGCTAAAACGGGTACCGCCCATACCATGGTATCCACAGTCACAGGCATCACACTCGGGATACTCGGCGCGTGGATCCCGGATATAATCGTTTTTCTGACCCTGCTGCTTCGAAATTTGTATACCATCTCCATGCGCTACGGCTATGATTTCACCACCGATGAGGAGAAGAAATTCATGCTCCGCGTGATCGCGGCCGCCGTCCAGCAGGATGATGACATTATAAAAGCAGACCGCGAGATCAATCAGATCATCAGACACGGTCTGCATACTGACTCAAGCAGTGTGGACGAGCGCATCGAGGATGCAGCTATTGCCCTCAGCCACGCTCTCCTTCTTATGAAATTCCTCCAGAATATCCCTGTCGTCGGTGTGATCGGCGGCGCATCTGACTTCGTATACATGGAGAAGATCAGTGATTATGCCGTGCTCAAATACCAGCGCAGGTTCCTGACAGATCAGCGCCGCAAGGAGCTTGCAAGTGAACTGGAATCTGTATAGGTACTGATCAGTCAGCCAGAATCTGAGTAGCTTTCGGGCGGTTTTCTGCAATATGACAATTGTAAAAAAGATTCCGCTACCCGGCAGAAAGTTGCCCGACAGACAACTACTCGGCTGACAGTGTTCTTAGATACTCTGTGATGTGGCGGCCGGTGTCCATTTTCTCCGGTTCGGTCACGAATCTTATGCCTGCTGTGATGCAGATTCGTTCTGCACGCGTCTTCGCAGCAGGGTCTTCAATGGATTTTATGTCCTTCACTTCAGAAGTGCCTACCACCCTCCTGATAAGCTCAGTGCCGGCGAACCCGGCCTGGTCTCTGAAGATATCCTCAAGATAAGCGCTGATAAAATCATCGTTTCTCATCATGCGGTCTGTCGAAGACTCGCGGATGAGCGAAGATGCTTTTGCCGCGAACTTGTCGCAGAACTCTTCTATCGTTCCGATTACCCAGTCGAGATATTCGGTCTTCTCTTCGCCCTCTTCCATAGTGCACAGACCATTCGCATAAGCGAAGATCATGTTGGCTATGAAGTTGCCTGTATCGTAGCCGATCGGCCCGTAGAAAGCGAACTCCGGATCAAGGATGCAGGTTTTCTCAGGTGTGACGAAGACCGATCCCGAATGGAGGTCACCGTGGATCAGCGCCTGCGCCTTGGTCTCGAATACGTTTTTGAGCATGCCGACCTTCGCGTGAAGCTCTTCGCTGCCGTATATTACATTCTGAAGCAGGTCCTCGTTGCCAGGCATGACTCCGTTGTCGTCGAGGTCAGGATAATAAGGCTCTGTCAGGACGTGGCGCTCAGTGATCTCGCAGAGCTCAGGGTTGGTGTATCTCTTCACCAGCTCCTTCTTCCTGCCTGCACCGATGATCATATCTGTGCTGCCGATAAGAGCCCTGCCGCAGAAATCCGACACGTCTTCGGCGAGATTCGGGAAGATCCTGTGCCTGCACAGCTCGTATCTGAGGTTCTCGTAGCCGCGCATGTCCTCCATGACGATATTGTGCTCGTCTTCATCATAGAGATAGATCTCCGGGATCAGCGACGGGCAGTATTCCCTCTGCATCCTGAGGACCTCGCACTCGATCCTGCTGCGTCCAAAACCAATGTGCCTGCTTGTGTTGACTCTGAGTGTATCTTCCGCATGCTTGATGATCAGCGACTTTCCGCTGCGCGCATCCTCCACGCGAAAAACATAATTGATGTTGCCGTCCGAGAGTTCGCTCGCCCTGAGGTCAGCGTCAGGTCCGAAGAACTCCGGCATGTGTTCTCTTATATATCCGATAGCTGTTTCTGTAGTATACAAAATGTCTGAACTGCCTTTCTGTTGTTTTGCCGTGCCCGTTTGCCGGGTGTCGCTGTGATGAATATGTCCGGGCTCATCCCTGCGTTATACGTATGCCGCGATCGAGATCAGCACATGCCGCGTCGATATATCATTACTCCATTTCCACTGTCCCCGGCGGTTTGCTCGTCAGGTCGTAGAATACTCTGTTGACGTGGTCGACTTCGTTGACGATCCTGGTCATCACTCTCTGGAGCACGTTCCAAGGGATCTCAGCAGCGACAGCTGTCATGAAGTCCGAAGTGATGACTGCTCTGAGCGCGATCGCATAGTCATATGTTCTGAAATCGCCCATTACGCCTACGGTCTGCATGTTGGTCAGAGCAGCATAGTACTGGCTGATCTGCCCTGCGAGACCGGCTTTATCGATCTCCTCTCTGTAGATGGCATCCGCATCCTGAACGATCTTCACCTTATCAGCAGTGACCTCTCCGATGATCCTGACGCCGAGTCCAGGTCCCGGGAAAGGCTGCCTTGTGACGAGGTATTCAGGGAGTCCAAGCTCTCTTCCGAGCTGTCTTACTTCATCCTTGAAGAGCATGCGAAGCGGCTCGATTATCTCCTTGAAGTCCACATAGTCAGGAAGGCCGCCTACGTTGTGATGCGACTTGATGACCGCAGACTTGCCGAGGCCGCTCTCGATGATATCCGGATATATCGTACCCTGAGCGAGATAGTCAACAGCTCCGATCTTCTTTGACTCCTCCTCGAAGACTCTTATGAACTCTTCGCCGATGATCTTGCGCTTTCTTTCAGGCTCTGTAACACCTGCCAGCTTTGCGTAGTATCTCTCTGCAGCATTGACCCTGATGAAATTAAGGTCGAACTTGCCCTCTTTGCCGAATATGGATTCAACCTCATCAGCCTCATTCTTTCTCATCAGTCCATGGTCGACAAAAACACATGTCAGCTGCGAGCCGATCGCTTTTGCAAGGAGGGCTGCGACTACAGAAGAGTCAACGCCGCCCGAAAGTGCGAGGAGGACCTTGCCGTCTCCGACCTTTTCTCTGACTGCCTTGATCTGTGTCTCGGCAAAAGAATCCATCTTCCAGTCCTGATCGCATCCGCATACACCGAGGACGAATTCTCTGATGAACTCGGCTCCGTGCTGTGTGTGGTTGACCTCAGGATGGAACTGAACTGCGTAGAAACCGCGCGCTCTGTCTTCCATGGCAGCGACCGGACAGTCATCTGTGTGCGCTGTCACTGTGAAGCCCTGCGGCGGGTTGCTTATATAATCTGTATGGCTCATCCAGCAGACATTGACATCGTCAGCGGACTTAAGGATGCCTTCTTTGCCGGTGACAGTAACTTCGGTGCGTCCATATTCGCTCGTCGGCGCAGACTCAATGTTTCCTCCGAGTCTGTAAGCCATGAGCTGAGCGCCGTAGCAGATGCCGAGCACAGGAACGCCGAGAGCGAATATGCCGTCGTCGATCGACGGCGCGCCTTCGCCATACGCGCTCTGAGGTCCGCCTGTGAAGATGATGCCCTTAGGGTCGAAGGCGCGGACGCCTTCAAGATCCATGCTCTCATACCCGTGAACCTCGGAATACACACCGCATTCCCTTACACGCCTGGCTATGAGCTGGTTGTACTGTCCTCCGAAATCGATAATAAGGATCCTGTTCGTTGCCATTCTTTTTCCTTTCAGTAATCAACAAATAAGAGTGTATGGATACCCGGTAACCATACACTCCGTCTATACCAGTTAGTTATTATCGGTCAGGCCGCGGGAGTCATCCGATCTGTTCAGTGCCCAGCAGTATCTGACCAAAAGTTTATGTATCCTTAAGGAATTTTACTCTACAGTTACTGACTTTGCAAGATTGCGAGGCTTGTCCACATCAAGCCCGCGCTGCCGGCTGCCAACTGTGGATACAAGGTTGAAAAGGAGTTTTGAAGATCACTGTACATGGAATGCCTTATTTGAGGTATACATGTGCAAGCTTTGTATGCAATCAACATGGTGTTCTCCTTTCAGTACGCGTAACAGGAATAAAGATCTCTCTTCAGAACGAGTAACGGGAATTAAGTTCTCCATGCAGAATGAATAACAGGGATTTAGTTTTTCACGACGAATACACTTTATCACTATGAGGATTGAAACAAGCCGGTTATGCCTGAAATGCAGGCGCAAATAAAAAACCTTGCACATAAATTGGTCGAAAACGGTTTTTTCATGTGCAGTATTTCAGGAAACTCCTCTCAGGTGAGATGCTCCATTGGATTTCATCACCTATTTTCGATTCTTAGGGTCAAATCGTACAAGGTTTGAGCCAGCTCAGGAAACTGTCATGGAAGCGCCTTCCGATCATTGTTGTATCCTGAATGCCGATCCTTCCGATTTGCAATACCAATGTTGTAGATCTGATCGATGAATGCTATGTGTTCAATGCTATTTCCCGAAAAACGGTCAAAATAGGTAAAATTGTTGTTTCCGAGGCGCCTGACGATCCAACCTGTCAATACGAATTGGACCAATTGTTGAAAATCAAGAGGGGCGGGAACCATATCTACAAGATTATCCGTGCGCAAGCGGCGAATCTCGATAGGAATCTCGATAGAGTATTGACACCGAGAGAATACCGGAACCATATCTACAAGATTATCCGTGTGCAAACGGCGAATATCGACAGAAATGCAGATAGAATATTGACACAGAGATACTACCGGCACTTAGAATACAAGATTCGCGCGATCTGCCTCGCTGTGCGGCGTTACATTGACGCCGCGACACGGAAGACCCTTACCTGCGTCAGCAGCGAACCTGTTATGAGGAGGGGCCCGCACGAAGTGTGGGAGGAGTCCTGATAACGGGAATACGCGCTGCTGGCTGCCTTCCCGGCGAGGGAAACAATAAAAAAAAAACCGTGATCCATATTTGAATCACGGGTTTGATCTGCAGCTTGCATATTCGATTTGCTGCTCGCTCAATGTTTGCATATTGCGTAATCTGTTTGCTGCTCGCTCAAGGTTTGCAGCTTGCATAGTCTATATCCTGCTCGCTCAAGGTTTGCAGCTTGCTTATTCTGTCGCGGTCTGGTCTGTATTGTTTGCTGCCTTTGCGGCCTCTGCGGAGATCATTTCTTTGACGTAGTCGATGAACTTCTCTTCTATGACCGGCAGCGGATGCCCCTTGCGCCAGACGAAGAGGTATTCGATTTTTTTGTCGTCACCTTCGAGCTCTTTGGAGATCAGGGAGTCATTAGGGATGTAGGCTGTCTTAGGATAGATGCTGATGCCTACCTGCCTTCCCGCAAGAGCGGCAGCATCCAGATAGCTGTCCATCTCACATACGATCTCAGGTTCTATGCCGACCGATTTGAACCATTTGTAAATAGTCTCGATCAGAGCTTTTCTGCTCGGAACGATGAGATTCTCACCGGCAAGTTCACTGATCCTGAGCTTCCTGCCGTTATCCTCAGCAAGCGGGTGCTCACGGCTCATGAGCGCCGCCATTTTCTCCTCCCCGACTTTGAAGCTGTGCAAAAGCGAGTGGTCGCACGGTGAAGTGATGACGGCCAGACTTACGATACCGCTCCGGAGTTTTTCGAGCAGGTCATCGGTGCTCCCGTCAAGGATCCTGAACCTGACATTCGAGTGCATATTGCGAAAACCAGCGAACCATTCTGCCGCTATGTCCGGCGCCATACCCTCGACAAGTCCGATGGAAATAGTGCCGCGCATCCCCTCACCGAGAGCAAGTATCTCTGCCTTAGTCCTGTCTGACAGGCTGATAATATCCTTGGCTCTCCTGTAGAGAAGCTGCCCCGCCTCCGTCATCTGAAGCCGTCTTCTGCCGCGAATGAAAAGCTGAGTGTCGAGCTCTGCCTCCAGATTCTTGATCTGTGCACTTAGAGGCGGCTGGCTCATATGAAGTTTTTCGGCAGCCTTAGTAATATTTAGTTCTTCTGCAACAGTGACAAAATACTGAAGCGTTCTGAAATCCATATTATGATCACGACCTTTTCAATTGTATTCTGTGCCGGGCTGGCGTGAAACGCGTTCCACGCTGCATAGCAAAAGCATATCCATCGCCGCCCGGATGAATCGCATTCCGCCCGGGCAGCCGCAGTATGTGCTAAATCCTTACGATCCAGTTTCCCATCTCATCAGGGAGCTTTCCTGTCTGCATACCATACAGGCAGTCATAGAGCCGCTGGCTTACATCGCCGACTACCTCGTTGTTGATAACATAATCCTCATCCTTGTATACGAGAACTCCGATCGGCGAGATGACGCAGGCAGTTCCTGTTGCCCATGCCTCTTCGAGAGTGCCGTTCTTAGCTGCCTCGAATACCTCAGCGAGCTCGATGCGGCGCTCTTCTACCTCGTATCCCCACTTCTTCAGCAGCTGGATAACGCTGTCGCGGGTAACACCAGGGAGAATGGATCCTGTCAGAGCAGGAGTTACGATCTTGCCGTTGATCTTGAAAAATGCATTGGAAGTTCCGACTTCTTCGACATAGCGGTGCTCTTTGGAGTCAAGCCAGAGAACCTCTTCGCAGCCATGATCATAAGCTTTGTAGGAAGCGATCATTCCGGATGCGTAGTTTCCTGCAGTTTTTGCATAGCCAGTGCCGCCTACAGCAGCGCGGATGTACTCTTCCTCAACGAGGATGCGGCTTCCGTGCAGTTTGCTCTCGTTGCCTGCGTAGTATGCGCCTACTGCGCACAGGATGATGATGAAGAGATACTTCTTAGCCGGAAGTACGGAGAAGCTGACCTCAGGCGATACGATGAAAGGTCTTATATACAGTGATGTTCCCGGATCAGTCGGAGTCCAGTCCTCGTCGACCTTGACGATAGCCTTGACTGCAGCAATGAAGAGATCCTCGTCCATCGGAGGGATGCACATACGCTGATTAGTGTTGTTGAGACGCTTTGCATTCATGTCCGGGCGGAACAGATTGAGGCCTCCTTCAGGATTGCGATAAGCCTTGAGTCCCTCGAACATCATCTGTCCGTAGTGGAGTGTTGTTGAACCCGGATCGAGGCTGATAGGTCCGTAAGGTACGATCCTTCCGTCGTGCCAGCCCTGTCCCTCATCGTATTCCATGATGAGCATGTGATCGGTAAAATACTTGCCGAATCCGAGTGATGAAGAGTCTGTCGGTTTCTCTTTCGGTGTTGTGGTTCTGGTTACTGGAAAATAATAATCCATCTCTGTCCCTCCGTTTTTTTATTCTCTATTACATACAATATTAATATGCAAATAATATCCCAAAAGTATAATATCCCCATTTCGGGGATATTAGAAATACATTAAGCATAATAGTTACCATACGCAAAAAGTATGGTAGCCGTCTTATCATACTAAACGACGAGTGAAGTTCTTCGCCGGCCCGCACGCATGCGTTGCTGTTTGATAATCACTCGCGTATACGTTGCGGTTTGATAATCACTCACGTATGCGTTGCTGTTTGATAATCACTCATGAATGCGGTGCTGCGTGAGAATCACTAACGCGCGGCGCTTCACTTCTCTTATTTCCTTGCGCACTCAGCTTTTCTCCCGAGCAGGATCTCCAGGCCGTGATCGAGCGATGTCATCAGACATTCCATGCATTCACTGACTGCCTTAGGGCTGCCTGGAAGATTGACGATCAGAGTCTGTTTCCTGATCCCTGCCGCCCCTCTTGAAAGCATCGCTCTCGGTGTCTTGGTCATCGAATAAGCTCTCAGCGCTTCAGCTATACCAGGCGCCATCCTGTCGCACACCTCAGTCGTTGCCTCAGGTGTCATGTCCCTCGGAGCGAAGCCCGTCCCACCTGTTGTGAGTATCACATTGACCTGCCTCTGATCCGCGAGTCTTATGAGCTGAGCCTTGAGCATCTCAGGCTCGTCAGGTATGAGCAGCCCCTCGACGACGTCATATCCGGCCTCTTCGAGTATGCTTCCGATAAGCGGTCCGCTCTTGTCCTCCCGCTCTCCTTTTGCCCCCTTGTCAGAGAGTGTGATCCATGCAGCCGTAAAAGGTCTCGCCGGGTCTGCCTCGATGACCTCGACCGTATCACCGGCTTTGACTTCTCCGCCTTCAAGCACTACGGTAAAAACACCCTCGCGCGGCATGATGCAGTCTCCGACCTGATGATAGATCGCGCAGTGCGTATGGCACTCTTTGCCGATCTGAGTCAGCTCAAGCAAGGCGTCTCCTATGCGGAATCTCGTCCCGACAGGGAGCGTTCTGAGGTCAAAACCCTCGACAATAATATTCTCGCCGAACGCTCCGTTCTCAACCGCAGCCCCTTTCGATCTGAACTCGTCGATCTTCTCGAGAGCAAGCAGGCTTACCTGCCTGTGCCACTTGCCGGCATGAGCGTCACCCTCGATGCCCCATTCAGGAACGAGTTTTATCGAAGGCACCTCCTTCTTCTGAGTCCCTTTCCTCTCACTTATACATACAGCTATAACTTTGCCCGACATATCTATCCTCCGATCTGTGACATCAGCCTGTGTTCGCTTCTGCCCTCTGTTTCGTCCTGTCTGCCAAAATGATGTTCCTTCGGCTTGGAGCTGATCGCCTTCTCCATAGCTTCCCTGACAGCATCTTCGCCTTCTGCGAGGAGCGGCTTAAGATCGATGCCGTTCTCATAATACAGGCACGGTTTGAGCAGTCCCTGCGAGGTCAGGCGGATCCTGTTGCAGCTGCTACAGAATTTTCCGTGGATTGCAGATATGAAACCAATCGCGCCGTCAGAGCCGCTTCTCTTATAGTATACCGCAGGCCCGTTTCCGTGCCTCGATGTATCAGGCATAAGGTCTGGGTATTTGTCCTTGAGGACTTCCAGGATCTCGGCTCCAGGCACGCCTTTTGACATATCGCCCGCGCCTATCGGCATGAGCTCGATGAATCTCACATCGATGCCGTATCTGAACGCGAGATCTGCCATATCGAGGATCTCATCTTCATTGAATCCTCTCTGGATGAGGCAGTTGATCTTGGTTCTGATGCCGGAATCCACAGAGAGCTCTATAGCTCTGAGCGTATTCTCAAGCCTGCCGCCGCCTGTTATATATGTGTATCTCTCAGGATCGAGCGTGTCCAGACTGATGTTGATGCCATCGATCCCGATGTCTTTCAGTTCATCTAGATACTCGTGCAGGATCTGGCCGTTGGTCGTGACAGTCACTTCCTCAGTGCCTTCTATCGATTTGATCGATCTTATCAGATCAGTGCATCCGAGTCTGGCAAAAGGCTCTCCTCCCGTGATCTTGAACCGGCTTATGCCCAGACTGACAGCCGCCCTGCAGATTTCGGTTATCTCCTCATAGGTGAGGATGGCACTCATAGGCACCTTTGCTATCCCATCAGGTATGCAGTATCTGCACCTCAGATTGCATCTGTCCGTGATCGAAACACGCATGTATTCGATTTTTCTGCCGTAGCTGTCTAACATTTGATGTTGTTGTACTCCTGATGATTATAGCGGTTTTCGTGCAAAACCCGTCTGCTTACGAGATTATCTTACACCTCAGAATTGTTATTAACAATACAGGCAGCCGCCGCTTTGCAACGTAGACGAAGCTGCCGCAGATGCGCAATACACGCCGCCGCATCGCAACATAGACGAGGCCGCCGCAGATGCGGCAGCCTCTCTGTCTGACCTTATTGATCAGTATCTGTTAGTTCTTCTGTCTCCTTCTGATGCAGATGAGCACTATGCAAAGTGCCGATGTCAGCAGGAGTGCCAGGTATCCGACAAGAGGTGTATTATCACCTGTCTTGACCGGCGGCTCGAGCTTGTTGATGAAGGTTGCATCAACGACTCTGTTCGAAATAAGCTTCACATCGAGTGTGGTGCCGGATCCTTCTCCGACTACGCCATCACCGTAGTTGATCTTATATTCTGCAGTGTACTTGCCCTTGCCTGACTCTGTCAGCTGGTAGCTGATCTGGACACCGTCAGCGGTGTATACTGGCAGATTAGCCCAGGTCGTGCTGTCTGACCAGTTGTTGGCCTTGCTGAGTGTGACAGATCTTGTCACTCCGCTGAGCCTGATCTCTTTACCGTCTGCAAAAGCACTGAGTTTGACAGTGATCGATTCCGGTACGGTTGCTTTGCCGGCATCCTTCCACTGCTTATTGACCTTGAGGGATCCCTTGACAGGCTTGTTCTCGATGTATGTCGTGTAACCGCTGTCTGCGTCGCCCTCGGTGCGTGAAGTGTACCTGTATGCTCCGACAGATCCGGAGGTCTGAGCAGTGTTGTCATAGAGGACTTCGACTGTCTCGCCGCTCTTAGTGGTGTAGCTCACCTCGACCGCACGATACATGTAAGCGTTTCCTGCCGGGTCATACTTAGGAAGTCCCTTCCAGGTGTGCTTCCAGCCTCTGATCGATCTGAGATCAACAGAGCCTTCAGGTGCGTTGGTCCAGTCGCTGCTTCCGCTCTTTCTCTGCAGCATCACGTTGATCGATCTGATGTCTTTGTTCAGATTGAAATCATCCTCAACGAAGGATTTCTCAACAGTGAATTCTGTCGGGATCATGATGTTGCTGATCTCAGAGAGATCTGTAGCGGTTGCCTTCTCCGGTGATGCATCTCTGCCCGGAGTATGCTTCTCAGTCACTTCGTAGCTTCCGACCTTGCCGTCTTTGACTTCAATGACTTCACCATTTGCAGTGATCGATATCTCTACTGCACGGTATGTCAGCGGATTGTCATCTGCATCATATGCCGGCAGTCCTTCGATCTCAGCAGTGCCCATCTTTTCGCCCTGCTTCCTCTCGATTGTCAGGAGGATTTCCTCACCGTGAGCCTTTGCAGGTGTCCATGTCTCACCATCAGCTGACTGCTCAACACGGAATGTTACAGCTGTTACAGCTGCCGCAAGATCATCAGTATCCTCCCATGTCTTCCTGACTTCGAGACCGGTCGAAATAGGCGTATTGGTTATCTTCAGGCTCTGGTCGCCGGTGGTCTCATCCTTGTCATATGTGATGACGACTTCATAGCCCTTCATATCCTCGCCTTCAGAGTCAGTTTCCTTGACATAGTATTGTATCTCTGTCTCTTTCTCTCCACCGAGGAGGCTCTTCTCCACCTTATATCTCGGCAGATCGGTCCACTTCTCTTTCCAATTATTGGCATCGCTGAGTGTTTTGCTCTCAACTACGTTTCCGTCTGCATCCTTAGCTTCGACAGTGCATGCTTCGTCAGTGTAGAGCATCACCTTGATCGAGCCAGGTCTTGTGCCGTACATATCCTCCTGGTCATCCCAGAATTTCTCGACTTCTACATCGATGTTCTCAGGATCACGTACAATTACCTTATCTTCAAGCGACTTGGATGTTGTATCAGGTACGCTGAGCAGCCACTTGCCTTCATCAAGCTTCCTGATGTTGGTTCCTTCTGCTGAAGATCCCTCGATACCGAAGCCCTTGGCAGCCTTGGTCTCTACGATCACGTATTCTTTGAAGAAGAAGAGATCGTCAACTGCAGCGATTCCGTCTCCATCTGTAGTGACAGTAGCAACCTTGTGTGCATCATCGAGTTCCTGCTTAGCGCCGGTGTCATGTTCAAACGGTCCGTAGATCGTGAACTGAGCACCTTCTACAGGAGCACCGTCCGCACGGCTTACCTTGGTCAGTTCAAGATTCCTGTGGAGGTTGAAGCCGATATCCTTGGTCATATCCCAGTTCGGATCAGCTGTCTGATGCAGGAAGAACTGCTCAGTACGGTATCCGCCTAAGAGAGTATTGAAGTTATCGTCCTTCTGATCAGCATCAGGTATCTGTCCAGGTATCCACGATCCTCTTGGATCTATAGTGTTTATAGTCTTGAGGAACGTATTGCCCTTGTAGGACATGTTCATATGATATGTGTACGGATTCTTTCCGATCAGCTTAGCAGCACTTCCGTCATTCCAGTTCAGGTAATCAGTGCTTCCGTTTCTGAGCTTGGCTGAAGTAAGATCGTCAAACTCGAAGTGAGCGATACCATAGTTCTTCGCATCAGATCCGGTCTCATTGATAGTTCCGGCAGTTTCTTCGACAACGCCGAAGTTCCTGAGGTTGGAAGTCGAGAGATCAACATCCAGATCCTTGATCAGCTGTTTTACTATATCGAATCCAAGGTACCAGCTCTGGTCTCCGTCGTCCTGCTTGCCGTTGTCATCAGCATCGATCCATACATCGCCGCCGACCTTGACCTTAGGCGGTGCAATGGTGACCTCTACGACATTACTGCCAAGAGGCTCATTCGGTCTGGCCTTATCTGCCGTGGTAGGAGGCGCGAATGTGCTGAATCCGAAGTTGAAGTCGTTGGCCGCATTCGTGAATACGATCTCAGCCAGAGGCTCTGCTTCACGATAGTCTGTCACTGCAGTGTATTCGATCTGGACCGTCTTCATTCCTTCAAGGACAACGGTCTTGCCATCCGATACCTCTGTAGCATCAGTCTTGTCATAGTTGAACGCTACGATAAATGCAGTAGGCTTAGCCGGCTGCGATGTGCTCCATCCTGAAGGGCAGCCGTCCTTGGCTTCTGTGATGACATCTGTGATGTCGTCTGCATCGAATGCTTTTGCATCTCCGTCATAGAAGTATACGGTGTAATCGTCGCAGCTCTCGCCGTTCACAGTGACTGCACCCATCTTATCGAAGTACAGATCCCAGTTGGAACCTCTCGGTGTATTGTTGATACGGTTGTCGCCTACGACCGGCAGGATATCCATGACGGCCAGGTTGGTGCGCTTGCTGGCTGACTCATTGTTGATAGTGAGCCTGTAGTGCATCGTCCTCTGACTTACTTCTTTCTCATCATTGACGAGGACAGCGACCTTATCTGTACGATATACGCCTCCGTCTGATGGGCCGTACTCTGATTTTACGCAGACCAGCTCATTGTCTGTTACCCAGAAGTTCTCGTGCCAGTCGACCAGATAGCCGTATGTACCCTGTTTGCCGAGAGCAGTCTTGAGTGCTTCAGCTCTCTCTCTGTCGCAGGTGAGTGCTGTAGCAATCGATACAAGCTCACCTGCCCATAAGCCCTTATCGTCCTTGATAACAGCTCCTGTCACATTGTCACTTGTCGCGACACCGACCTCCTTACTGGTCGTGAACGCAAAGTTTCTCATAGTGTTGCCGTAATTTGTTACAGCAGTTGTGACTTTCGCTGTCAGTTCGACCTCGATCGACTCGCCCTTAGCTACAGTACCTGTGAATGCAATATTCACATACTGGCTCTCTCCGGCATAGCCTGTGGTTACGACCGGATTAGCTGCGATAGTATCCGGCTTGGATGTGACCTTGACGAATTCTGAATCCTGATCGACTACCATGCCGCGAGGCAGGAGGTCCACGATGATAGGATCAGTAAAGTAAAGTTCCTCTTCGGATATATTAGTTACGGTCAGCTTATATGTCAGGTCTGATCCTAATTCGACTGCAGTATCCCTATCCGGACCGTCCTTGTGGAACGCGATTTCAGGAGCCTTAGCGCCGTCGACGGTAGTTTCAGCAAAGTCATCATCGTCGATCGTTACAGGCTGCTCTTTCACGCCCTTCGATGACCATGGTGTGTATGTCAGCTCAACCTCTGCATCATTTCTGATCTTCTTGACCGAGGTTATGACGCCCTGATCCGGCTTTTCCTGCTTGAATACTGTTGCCTTTACAACTGTCTCTCCTGCAGAGAAGTTCTGTCCGAGAGCATAGCCTGTGTCTGTCAGCAGATCCGGTGAGCTGTACTCTACATAGAATGACTTGATATTCTTTCCGGATGTTCCGGTCGGGACTACAGTGATATTGCCCTGAGATACGTTGACAGGAGTCTGCTCGTATTCTGTGCCGTCAAAACCTACGAAGGTGACGGTAGCGAATATCTGGTAATCCTTGCTCGTCTTCGCACCTCTGAGGTAATTATCCATCTTGCCCTGTCCGACAATGACCTCGGTGATGTTGTACCATTCATCTGCCAGAGTAGCATTGGATGGGTCCGGTGTCAGGCCGGAGTCTGTGAGCTTATAAGCATCCAGAGCATAGCCGTTAGTCGATTCAGGCTTGAGTGTGTATGTAAGCTCAGCATCCTTGACTGTAAGGCTGTCGACTTTTTCCTTATCGACTGTCTTCTCCAGACCAATGGTAGCATCGCCCTTGTTGTTGACGAAAGTGACTGTGTACTCTTCCTTGTAGTTCGTTTCAGGAACTGAGAAGACTTCATAGGTAACAACGCGGGAATCATCCTTGATGATACTGTAATCATCAAATTCACTCTTGGTATCGATCGCGCGGTCTTCTACTGCAAGATATGTCTTGCCAGGCCTGATGAACTCCTCATTGGTGTATGTTGAGTTCTTAGTCTTATTCTCGATGAAGACCTTCGATGCAGCTGCGAGATCGCTGATCTGCTCATCTGTCAGAGTAGTCGGAGTATCATTCGGTACTTCATATACATGGAACTCAACATTAGGGTCTTCAACAGTTCCGCTTATGTCTTCCTTCTCTACTATGAGTTTCAGGTACGGAATATTATATGCCTTGAACTCATAAGACTGTCCATTGACGAAATCGTGTCCGAGGATGTACAGGGTCCTGCCGTCCGTTGATGTTGCGGTTTCAAGCTTAGTAGTTCCTTTATATATTCCGTAGAGTCCTACGAAGCCCTTGATCTTATTGGTTTCAGCAACAGCATAGTCGTATCCCTTGAGGATCTGGAATGTAGCCTTTCCGTCTGATCCGGTAGTTTCTGCCGGATGCCATGAACTCCAGCTATTGCCTCCGTCAGTGCTGAAGTACATCTGGAACTGGGCGCCGGCGAGCGGATCGACACCTGTATTGTCCGGGAGTCCGCCGTACTTGAGGACAGTTACATCTATTCCCTCGAAGTTCGGAAGAACGAGCTCGTTGTCCGTTGCTTCAGTACCATTGAATTTGAATCTCTTAGCATCTCCAGGCTTCAGATCCCTTACCAGGATGTCTTTGTTGTTTTCATCAATAGTGTAATTATCCGGCGCCTTGGTCTCACGGATATAGAAGTCTGCAGGTGCCGTGCCTTCCAGAGGAATGACTGCTGTGTAGCTTCCGTCTCCGTTGTCTGTGATGCTGGCCTTTGAGACTACTGTCTTCTTATCTGATTTGAGCACCTCAAACGATGCGCCGGTCAGGCCCGAGCCGTCCTCTCCGTCGTACTTGAAGATCCTGACCTTAGCCTCAAGCAGGATGTTGGAGACAGTCACTGTCACATTTGATCCGTCTGTAGGGATCTCGATCTCATAGTAACCTTTGAATTTTCCGGTTGTCTGAGGGCTCACTGCATTGTTTCCTACCATGACCGTGTCGATCTGATGATAGCCTGCAGCAGGAGCTTCCTTCAGGTAGTACTTCTTGCCCTGGCTGAGATCCTTAAATACCGCGCTCGTAACAGTTGCGCCAGTCTTAGATGCCTTGGCCGGATCACCGGCGATAGTCTTGCCTTCTGAATCAAGAAGCGAGAATGTGAAGCTGTAATCTCTAGGGTCCAGAGATCCGAGTTCAACTTTCTTATTAACGGTCATCTTGACCTTCGGCATATCCTTGAATTCGAGTTCGCCGGTGCCTCCGGAAACAGTATTGACCATGTATTTATCTGACTTTGCGATCGTCAGATCCAGACCGCCTGTCATTACGATGGTCTTTCCTTCAGGATCGAGATCGTAGTGATCAGGAGCCTTGGTCTCTATTACATAGTAGACACCCGGCTTGAGATCGCTCTTGGTGATCGTGCCGTCTGTTCCGGCGGTAACGGTTCCGAGGTCTGTCCATGATCCGTCTGCAACGTACGCAGGTACTGTATAGCTGCCGCTTACCCTGTCAAATGCAAGATAGTAGATCTTGAACTGAGCGCCTGACAGGAATTTCTCAGCGTCCTGTGCATCCTTCTTGATCAGTTTCAGCTTGACAGTTTCAGTATTAGGTACCTTAAGCGAGAATGCATCCTTATATTCCTTCTTAACAATGTACTTCTCGCCGTTTTCGACTTTGGTAGTATAGCTGAGTGCATAACCACTGCCATCAACCAGTTTTGCGTAATCCGGATACTGCTTGCTGAACAGTTTAGCGAAGTACGCATTAGTATATCCGGAAGGAGCTGCAGTCTCACTCAGAGTGAATGTAGTATCCGCCGGCAGATCCTTGAATACTGCCTTTCCGTCACTTGTCGAAGCGGTCTGACTGTAGCTTGTTCCGCTCTTTGATTTAAGACTGAATGTTGCCGCAGCTGAAACGGTCCTGCCGTTCAGATCAACCTTTTCGATCGTTACATCCGGCTTCTCCGGGCTGTAGGTAGTGAATACCTGAGTTCTGCCTGTCGTAACTACGGTGAACTTAAACGCCGTATTCGCATCCGGGTAGAAATTCTCATATCCGGCTGCAGGTATAGTCATGATGACTCTGTAGTCACCAGGATCAAGCCCCTTGTCAAAGTGATATCCGTTTCCATCCGTTTCGAAGGTTCCGGTTCCGCTCGGGAGCTTCTTGTTCTCGGTTGGACTCCATGCCTCCCATGCCTTGGTTGCTGCGTTGTATTTCTCCAGCTTATACGTTACTTTCTTCGAAACGAAGAGTCCCGGATTGT
This sequence comes from uncultured Eubacteriales bacterium, assembly GCA_902786355.1. Taxonomy (GTDB): domain Bacteria; phylum Bacillota; class Clostridia; order Peptostreptococcales; family Anaerovoracaceae; genus Crickella. The sequence goes on along the minus strand of CADABZ010000006.1, from coordinate 167,742 downwards.
CTTCATGCTTTGCTTCGAGGTCTGCGTGCATCATCTCATATCCCACCAGCTCCGGATCATATCCGAAATGACGCAGTACAACAGAGTTATCTGTAGACAGGTAGTCTACGATAGCCATTGAAGCAGATATATTCTCAGTGTATGAAGATCTTCTGGCTTCATTTTCATCGCAGAGCGCAGCATTTGTGTCTGTTATGTCTATAACAGCGTATTTGCTGTTGCCGAGGCTCAGATCGCTCGGTACGAATGTGATCTGCAGATTGTGATCGTGCAGGTCGAGAGCGTACTTGGATGAAGCGTTCTTCTCGATCAGGACAGCATTGAGAGTGAATGTTCCCTTGATCCTCTTCCTGTTGCCCTGTGCATCCTCTACAGGCTTTCCATCAGGTCCCACAACATATGGATATGTCACATCATATCCGGAATCTTCAGCGCTCTTATATGTAATGATGTCATCGAGCTGATCCGGATATTTCTTCTCAATCTCATCGAAGATCGCCCATGCATCCAGAGAGCGTGATACACCGTATCCTGTAGTTACAGAACTCGGCTCAACATCATTCTCGTCACCTGTAGTGATGGTGTCGAGCAGGATCACCTTGTTATGATCTGATGCATTGACTGCATAGAGCTCGAATGTAGCATTAGGCATCAGTGTGAAGTCAGTTCTCTCAAGAGTTGACTTGCCGGCTGTTGACTCCTTCTGCATCCATTTGGTGAACTCGATGTATGCCCAGTTCTCTGTGCCTTCACCAGGTCCTGTGAGCTTATGATCTATGACATCATGATAGTTGATAGCATTTTTCTTGAGTCCTACTTCACCACTCTCCTGAGTGTACACTTTACCGCTTGTCTTATTGGTATAAGTTGTACCTTCGGCTGTGAAGAGCACATAATTCTCAGTTGGTATGATCTGGTATCCTGTAGGAGCCTTGGTCTCTACGAGCCAGTAGACGATGTTATCAGCATTCTCAAGTACGTCTGTCTGGAATTCGCCTTCCTGTGCTGTATCATTGTGGATCCATGTACCCGAAGTGTACTCACCTACTACAGTGCAGTTTGCAGCATCGAAGGTGAGTTCTCCTCCTGTAGTGCCCTCATCGAGGACCTGCTTGTACAGGGTGAAATTAGCTCCGTCTAGTTTCTTGGTCTTATTATCATCCCACTTTGTAACGTGGATCTGTGTCCAAGGGATGACGTTCTCGATCAGGCTGGTATACTGCGGATCTGTGGTTGAGACAAGAGCAGCCCTGCTGAGTTTTTTGACTTGATCTTCAGTCAGAGTCTCAGGAAGCTTGCCGCCAGCCTCCGGCTTAAGGTAGTCGCCTTCAACAGGGACCATATACTTGAACTCAGGCCTGTCAGGAACACTGACCTCTATGGCGACAAAACCATCAGCCGAGTATTCCAGCTTGCCAAATGCAGCCTGTCCTTTTTTGTCTGTCTGTTCAGTACCGATATATGTATAAGTACCGTCTCCGTTATTTCTGTACAGAGCGATAGTCGCGCCTTCAAGCTCGTACTTGAGACCTGTCAGCTCGTATTCACGTGCATCGTAGTACTTCTTGACGACATCTACAGACATATACTGATGATTGATGACTTTACCTGCATCCACAGGCTCAGGGCTGTCAAGGCTCAGAGTCTGCGGCGATTTATCTGAAGTGAAGTCATCTGTATAGTACAGATCCGCCTGCTCTCCGGTATAGACCTCCTTGACAACATAATTGATCAGCTGACCCTTGCTGTCGTATACAGGCAAGTCGTTAAATACAGCATCACCATTATCTTTGGTAACAGCAGTGAGATTTTTGTTACCGACTTTTACCGGCGTAAGAGTCGTTCCGTCCTCACCAAGTGTGAACAGCTGCATTCTGAATCCACCATGGCTTTTGGCTGGGACATTGTTCTTATCGTAGAGGACTTTGTTTACTTTAAGATCTCCTGTGTTGGAGATATTGATAACGTCAACATCCCACAGGATATCTCCTTTTGTAGAAGGTTTATTAACGGTATATTTTCCGAAGTAGAATTTACCGTCAGCGACCTCACCTTTTCCGGTATATTTCTCCGGATGGTCATCTGGATATACTACCGAATTGAGCTTGGTGTCTTCATGCAGATAGTAGTCTCCCTCAGGCAGGACTACTGTCTGGCTGTGATCTGCCTTGATAGTTACAGCAGTGCCGTTTACCTTATAAGGCACAAAATTGTTTCCTTCTTTGACGTAAACGGAGAATGTTACGCCATTAAGATTGACCGGATCAGCGTCAGGCTTCTTCAGATCTTTGACCTTCTTGGTCAGACGGATCTGCTGGTACGGTGTATCCTCGAAAGTGAATGTCAGATCATCTGCCGTTACTTCCGTTCCGTCTGCTTTGAAGACAGCGTAACTGCCGTCAGCCTTTCTTCCGACCTTCCATCCGGTCGTATTGATGGACTGCTGAGCCGCATCAAGATAATAACCGGCCGGTACGGATGTCTCTTTAATCGTATAGTTTTCGCCCAGCTTGATCTCGAGCGTTGCCTTCTTGGTATCTGACGTGATCTCTTTGGTAGTTCCTCCGCCGGAAACTTCGAACTTCGCGCCCTTGAGCTGGGTTCCTCTCAGCTTATCCTTCTTGATGATCCCGATCACGATATCCTGCTGGATATTGTATGTTGTCTTCGTCAGTACATTGCCGCTCTGTGTGGTAAAAGATCCGATTTCAAGGGCCGGTGTCCTTTTTCCACCGATAGTGATCTCAGAATCCGTGATCCATTCGTATCCTTCCTCAGTTTCCTGCTCTACTACATAATATTTGTAGATCTTGTTTGAAGAGTTCACGGAAACCAGGTTTGAGTATGTGATTTTGCCGTTGGAATCGGTCGTTGCTTCCGCAACTTCTTCTGCTGCATTTGAGCCTTCAGCCACACGATAGAGCTTGAATGTCTTGCCGCTTTGCTTCAGAGGTTCATAAGCTCCGGTAGATGCATTGACGGATACTTTGTTCTTGGTAAGCTCAATACTGCCGCCCTTGATGTTGAGCATCTCAATGAGAGCATCACCATCGGCCGGGGTGATCACTGAAGAGTATGCCTTGTGATTGCCGTCTCCCGGATTGCCGTCCCTGTCAAAATATCCTGCAGGGATAGTCTCCACAAAGCGATAACGGTACTTATAACCATCCGGACTGAGTTCATCCACCTGAACAGAAGTAGTACCCTTATCGTCTATGCTGTAAGTGCCTTTATCAGTCCATACGTCACCATCGATAGTCTGCTGGAGTGTGAATGCGTTTTTGAATTTTGCATAATCACTTGTTACCGGCAGAGGAGATATAGGATTTGATACCGTGCTGTAATTCTTCTGGAGCCGGATAACTTTTCTGTTCGACTCATTAACGATCTTTATAGGTGCATCAGTTGTGTTGCCTGCTGTTACCTGAACGGTTTTGACCTCTTCAGACTTGATGTAGCCATCCGGAGCTGAGATCTCATACAGATAATATGTTCCAGGTACCAGACGTGTGAACGTTGCGTTACCGCTATTGTCGGTAGTCTTGGTCAAAGCATTTCCTGATTCATCTTTGACCGGTACCCTATGTGCCTCATCCTCATAGAGGCCGATCACAGCACCGTCAACAGGATTTTCTGATTCATCTTGCTTGTGAACATTAATCTCTCCAAGCTGCTCTTTGTTATCGAAGATTGCTATGGCCTTTCCCTTTTCATTGACTGTTATGGTCTTGGCATCCCCGTCCTCTTTCGCGATCTTAGTATTCGCAGGTGCGGATGTCTCCTTGATCACATATGTCCCTGCCTTGACATAGAAGCTGATCTTGCCATCGATGCCGTTGGTGAAGGATTCAGCTTCTGCAGGATCTATTGTCAGAGTGTTGCTGCTGTGCTCATGATACTTGCCAAGAGACTTATAGTAGATCTTCGCCGGTGTTGTGCCGTCGCTTTCGAATATCTCATAAGTCGCCGGTCCGGATATAATGCTTGATGATGTATAACCGTTAGCTTTTGAATAAAGCTTCTTCTGAGCGTTATCATAATTGACGATGTATTTGTCGATCTCTATCTCTCCCGGCTCGATATATCCCGGGATAGTTGTCTCGCCGTCATCATTTGTTTCTTTCTCGTCTGTCTGTCCGAGCAGCTGATATTTTATCGTAGCTGTATTCTTCGAATCTGCTTCAGTCTTATCAGCATTCTCATAGAACCAGACCATGAACTTATCATAGTCATAGGTCATGTCGACCTTGTACTCTGAGTATGCCGGAGCATTTACATCAACATTCTTGGTATTGGTCCCGACTACAGCATAAGGAAGATCAACAGGTGTACCGCCTGTAACCGTTATAGCTTCAGGCTGGCCGTCCTTGTCTGCGGATCTTCCGTCTTTGTATACATAACCCGTCTTCGCAGGTGTAACTGTGATGGAATCAGCCGTGATCTTGTCTCCGTTATGCAGAGTCAGTTCAGGAACATCTGTAAGCTTGAGCTCTTTTGCAAAAGGAACACGTCCTGTTCTGGTATATACGTTAGGATCTTTGACAGGAACGTCGTTGACATTGAGTCCATACTCGATGAGATAATGGATCGTAACTGTCCCGTCAGCATTGATCGTATAGTTCTTAGGTGATTCGTATGGTGATTTTGCGAGCACCCAGCTGTCAGGTGTTCCGAGTTGGATAGTTTCTGTATCGTCCGTTACAGTCTTGGAATACTTCTTGGTATTTCCTTCTTCATCGATGCGCACGTTAAAATCAGCGCTTACTGTGACTTCTGCTTTGTCCAGAACTGTCCCGTCAGCAAGTGCTCCGTTGCCCGTGATCAGTGTGTTTACATCAAAAATGATGGAATTACTGTTGGTAGCATCCCTTGATGTTTTGCTGAGGTCGATCGCCCATGTGTTGGTGGCTTCATCGACCAGGCGATATGTACCGATATTATTCTGTTTGATACCGGTGATCACTACATTATCCGGCAGGTCAAGAAGGATAGTGATATTCTCCCACTTGTCGAACATTACTTCCTGGTTCTGGCCGTCATAAGGATATGTAGCAGCTGCCCACATCGAGACGTCAACATTGTAGCTGATCTGGTCTCCGGCATAAGCTTCGTCCTTATCGTCGGTAAGTGTGACCTTGAATGTCTTGGCGGATCCGTTCTCGCCATAGTTCTTCTCAGCCTGTTCTGCGGCAGGAGAATCTGAGGCTCCAAGAAGGCCTCCCTGCGGCTGAGTATTTTCTTCTGCAGCAGGAGTCTCTTCTGCAGCCTTCTGCCGGCTGTCAGTTGTGTTTCCATTGGTCTGCCCTTGCGGCTGCACCGCTGGAGTTTCACCTCCGGCTGCTGCCTTGTCACCGCCGGTATCAGGATCCGGAGTCACTGCATCATCCTGCTGCTCCTCCTGACCGCCTGATCCCTGCGTATCAGTCACATCTGACTGCCCTTCCTGCAGCCCTGCAGATTCCGTTGCAGCAGCGGTATCGTCAGGAAGCGCGTAGGCCATCATTGACTGACCCGGCATCATGCCGAAGATCATCATAAAAACAAGAAGCTGAACGAGAAAACGTTTTAGCAAAGTGTTCTTATGATAGTCACCGTTTCTGTTTCCGTTTCTGTTATCCATAATTACCACCTGAAACTTTAAAGATTTGACTTGTTATCCTTCATCGGATATGTCAGTTTTTTTCGAAATATGGGAACCCTCGCGACATAATTACCCATATTAACTGACACTAAACTTATTCATCCTAATACTACCACATTTTGCGGATTATTAGCACTATATAATTGTTAATCATTTTCCATTAAATGAAAAAAACAGCAGGGTGTGAAGCCCTGCTGCACAGTCCGGGATGGTCACATATCTCCCGTTGCTATTCGTTCCTTTTCTTTACTGTCCAGATATTTATCAAACTGAAGCTTGATGAACGCTGCTGTAGGAACTGCGATTATCATTCCTACAAGTCCGCCGATCGCGCCGCCGGCAAGAAGAGAAGCGACTACCAGCAGCGGATGCACCTCTATATTGGAAGAAAGCAGCTTCGGATTGATCACGTTGCTGTCTACGAACATTATCACGATAAGCAGGAGTCCTCCGATGATCATCTTATCGAATTCTCCGGCTATCAGGCAGCTGATGATAATTGATCCGAATCCGACTACAGGTCCGACGTATGGGATCAGATTACCTACACCGGTCATTATACCTATCACAGTTGCATTCGGCACGCCCGCAAGCGACAGCAGGATGATCGTCAGAAGTCCTACGATAGCAGCATCTATAGACTGACCTCTTATGTAGCCTGTGAATACAGTGTTCAGCTCACCTGTCAGCTCACACATCTTTGCAAAAGCCTTCTCGCCATAGACGACTTTGACGACTCTGCCCCAGTATCCGCGGATCCCGTCCTGATCGATCATGAAGTATATCGAAAAAATCACGCCGAAAAGCAGTGAGCTGAAGAATCCCGCTACACTGTTAGCTAAGGCCGCAACGACTTTTCCGAGACCTTTCACCGGGAACTTCGAATCAGCTATATACCCTTCCAGACCGTCGATAAGACTGTGATACTGATTATAGAGCATATCCAGATATGCCTTGATCTCATCTATACTCACTCTCTCTATTCCGCCTTTTACAGCGAAGACCGCCAGCACTATCACTGTACCCAGCAGGGCAGCAGCAAGCAGATAGAAGATGACAACAGCGGCAGGTCTTGTCCAGCGCTTTCCCGGATTACCGAGCAGCTTCTCTATCTTCTTCACAAGCGGCAAAAACAGGAATGTCAGTACTATACCGAGGATAATAGGCTTGAGGACAGCAGTGAACATATTCCATATGGTCTTCCACAGATCTCCTGAGGAAAACAATAACGCCAGTATAATGACTGTCAGTATGATAGTCACCGCTGCGTATGTGCATATCTTGCTGTACTTTTTGTCCAGACGGTCGATCATTCTTTTCATTACTTCATTTTTCTCCTATATCTTTTATTTTTATCATTATTACATTGAGTCCGGGGATACCCTCATAACATATATCCAAAATATCACCACAAACCAAGACCGCGAGTCATTATAAGTCAGCAGGATTGGCCGAAGGCTCTCAAAGCGCGTGCGGGAACACCGCACACCCGGGAACACGCTATCCCGCACGCGCCCTACCACAACGCAGCATTAACAGGCGACTGGCATTAACTCACCCTCGCCGGGCAGGCAGCCAGCAGCGCGTGTCCCGTTATCAGGACTCCTCCCACACTTCGTGCGGGTCCCTCCTCATAACAAGTCCGCTGCTGTCGCAGAAGAGGGTCTTCCGTGTCGCTTCGCCTACCGGAATGTAACGCCGCACAGCGAGGCAGATCGCGCGAATCTTGTATCTGAGGTGCCGGTTTTCTCTCTGTGTCAATATTCTATCTATATTCCTATCGAGATTTGCCGTTTGCGCATGGATAATCTTGTAGATATGGATCCCGCCCCTCTTGATTTTCAATAATTGGTCCAATTCGCATTGACAGGTTGGATCGTCAGACGCCTCGGAAACAACATTTTTACCTGTTTTGCCCGTTTTTCGGGAAATAGCATTGAACACACATCATTCATCGATCAGATCTACAACATTGGTATTGCGAATTGGACGGATCGGCATCAAAGTTACAAGATTCCAGGAACGCAGTATGCGCGCATCGCATCTGACGGCTCATGCGCAACAGTTTTAACATACTCAGTATGCATATATGGCGTGAAAGCAGACAGACTGTTCGACGCAGTCCCCATCGTAACGAATATAAGAAGTGAGCAGGCGAAACATATCACCCAGCTATAATGGTCTTTCTTCATTTACAGATACCCAATTCCCTTGTTGTCCGGTTATGATCAGCCCTGATAGATCTGAATTGTTTCCGAAGTCTTCTCCAGTGTTTTCCCAGACATTACATAAACTTCCGCGTCGACTCTTCCGCCGCATCATTATTTCTGGAATCTCAGAGGCAGCTCCATATGATTGCCTTCAAGAAGTTCCTTATCGCGGAGTATAGTCCCCGCTTTCCCATCTGCTACGATTTTTCCTTCATTGATCAGTATTACTCTGTCACAGGTATCCATGATCATATCCAGATCGTGGGATGTGATGATCTTGGTCTGGCTGAGATCTCTTATAGTATTGATCACGACTCTGCGGTTGTACGGATCGAGCGCTGATGTAGGCTCGTCCATCAGTATAGCTTCAGGTTCCATTGCAAGAATAGTGGCTATTGCCGCCATCCTTTTCTCACCGCCTGAGATCTTATGATTGTACTTATGCTTGAGGTACTGAAGGCCCAGCCGGTCCAGTACTTCGTCAACTCTCTTCTCAGCATCTTCTCTGCTGACCATATAGTTGAGAGGTGCGAACATCATGTCCTCATATACTGTCGGCATGAACATCTGATTGTCCGAATTCTGAAGTACAAATCCCAGCTTTTCCCTTACCTTGCCGAGATTGCTGCTGCTGACTTCTATATCATCTACCAGTATCTTTCCTTCGCCGCTGACCAGGCCGAGAAGAAGCTTCATGATGGTCGACTTTCCGGCGCCATTAGCTCCTATCAGACCGACAGCTTCCCCGTCACCGATAGTGAATGACATATTATCTATGACACGAGTTCCGTGCTCATATTCAAAGCTTACATTCTGAAATCTGATCATTAACTTCTACCTCACAAAAAGTCCGCCTATCAGCTCTGCCACATTGCAGTATCTCATCAGCAGGAAGAAAAGCAGCGACAAAAGCAGATACACAGCATCCCTGACTCTGAATGGTTTTGACGGAGCGTAGTGGAAATGCTGGTGATATCCTCTCAGGAGCATGCTCGCATACAGTTCCTGTGCCCGGTCCATGCTTCGGAGCAGAAGCTGTCCGAGGAAGGACCCCCATGCTGATACATGTATGCCCTTCTGCCCGGGTGCCCTCAGATGATATGCGTCTGTCATCACTGCCAGTTCTTCGGTCATGACTCCTACATATCTGTATGTCAGCAGCAGAAGTGTTACCAGTGTTGCCGGTACATGTATTCTCCTGAGAGCTGCACATATCGAGTCAAAAGGTGTCGTTGCCACAAGCAGGAAAGACGCCATCAGACAGAATACGCCTTTGAGCATAAGTGTGATCATGCTGATGACTCCGCCGGATACACCGATATTGCCGATATTCAGCAGTATGTCTCTGTCGAAGAAAGGATTGAACAGACCTACAGCCATCACAAGGGGGAGAACTATGCGCAGCTTGTAGAAGCATGTGCGCACCGGGATCCCGCTCAGCTGGAAAAGAAAAACCGGCCAGAGCACCATCGGAACAAGGCCGCTCAGGTCGTACTTATCAAAAGACATCACTATTAAAATGTAAGCAACAGTACTCAGCAGCTTGGCTCCGGCGTTAAGATCATGTACCGGGGATGCCTGCACCGCAAACTCATCCATCTGAGCAAGCTCGCTGAGCGCCTTTTCCATTTTGTTCATCTGTTTTTCCTTTTTTAAAGCAGTCGCATATATATTAACACAAAACATGGGGCGTCTCAGACGCCCCTGCTAAAACTTTTATTCGATCATGCTTCCTTTTTGTTCTTTTTCCTGAAGAATCCGCCGGCAAGGCATATCAGGATCGCAACTCCGGCAACAAGTGCCGACCCCACTATTCCGGATACCGTCGTGCCTGCAGCACTGTCACTGTTCGGGAAAGCATAGTCAGGAAGGAATGATGTCTTCTCCTGAATGTTTCCGGCAGTATCGGCAGCCTGGCTTGATACTCCGAAGTTATCCTCATCAAGCCCCATATTGGTCGAATAGCCTCCATCAGCATTTCCGAACAGTGCCCATTCAAGTCCATCCGGATTACTGCTTGCGAACAGGCTGAGTCCGCCTCCTACTACGAGTGCAACGATCGCCAGTGTAACTACAGTTGCCTTGAGAGTACGTTTTGCCTCAAACCCTCCTTCTCTTGTCTCATTGACATCTCTGAGGAGTTCAGGGCGTGTTTCAAATACAAAGCACAGAACAGCGGCTGTGACCAGTCCTTCTACAAGACCGATAGCCAGATGGATCGGCTGCATAAGTCCCACAAATGCTCCGAACGGCAGCTCAGTAATACCCGACAGACTTGTTTCAATCACTACCGATAATGCTCCCAGCTGCAAGGTTATCACGCAGCCAAGAATAGATGCAATTATAATGCGCTTACGCATTGCAGACTTGTCATCACCGAACCATTTGCTGCGAATGATCGGCTTCCAGATCAGGAAGTATCCTACAAAGCATCCGTAGAAAGCCATGTTCCATATATTGGCGCCCAGGGCCATGAGTCCTCCGTCGGCGAAGAACAGGCATTGGATCGCCAGTACCACAATCATAGACAAGAACCCCGCATACGGACCAAGCAATGCCGAAAGCAGCATGCCTCCACACATATGTCCGGAAGAACCTGTCCCCGGGATCGTATAGTTTATCATCTGTCCTGCGAATACGACAGCAGCTGTGACTGCCATCACAGGGAGCTTCTGCGGCTCATTATCTTCTCTTAGTTTTTTGATCGAAACTCCGGCAGCTGCACCTGATGCAACATACATAGTTGCAGCGACTGCAGGTGCCAGCAAAGCGTCTGCCATATGCATAGTAAAACTCCCTTCGCATACAATAATACTTTGATTGTATGTTTATTGTATGCGCTTACCACATGGTCAGCAAGCCTCCCCGGGGGATGTTATTGCCTGAATTTCGCGAAAAAATCTGCAAGTGTCAGAACATAGCTGGCATGCAATGCCTGCCGGTATATATGACTTCATGAACAGGCCCATTTCATCCAATGCGGCCCAGTAGTCCGGAAGATGACCTGTTATCTGATCCCTGATGCGCTCTGCACTGCGTTCTGCTTTCTCTAGGGCTTCGCGCACCTTCCTTCCGAGACCATCGTCGCCAGTGTGCATCAGGTACTCATCATCGAGCGAGATCTCATGCATTATCCCGTCAAGCCTCTCCATCCCGATAAGGACCGGGAAGAAGTCGCTGCCTCGATGAAGTTAGCAAACTAAAGAAGTTCTATAATCCTGTTCTGTACAATTTGATCACATTGATAACCGGCTCCTCGTATGGATGAACGGCTTTGATGGCAGCGATCGTCTCATCAAGACGTTTGCCATCTACAGTAACTTCCACCTTCAGTTCCTCTTCTTCGCTGATCGTTCCTTCTTCTCCGATGAATGGATCTGTACCAGCCAGCGGTCTCCATGTCCCTATGACCCTGCTGTATGACAGGCAGCAGTCGTAGTTGCCTATATGCCCGGCATCAACACTTTGAAGAGCCTTCCTAAGATCTGCAAAGTGCGTCTCAGGGATAAATATCTCAAGCTTGAAATAACTATTGTCCATGCCAAAGCCTCTCTATAATTCTGTGTATATCATTCCATGCTTGCCGCGGTCGGAACGCATAAGTGATATATGATCCACCTTCATCGATACGCCGAAAAGATCAGCCATCTCTTCTTTCGCTGCATCTGAGAGTCTGCCTCTGGCCCTTCGAATCAATGTGATATGCGGTGAGAATTTCTTGCGGTCGAAAGGTATATCGGCCTCTGCAAGAGCTCTTCTCAGCCGTCTGGCTACAGATTGCAGCGGTGCACTGTCTTCGATGCCTGCCCACCACAGATCTCCGAATGCTCCTATGCCGCTGAGCCTGATATCAAAAGGCCTGATCTCGATGCTCTCGATAATGCTTTTCACATAGTCCGGATCGTCGTACTCTCCGATGAACGCCAGCGTCAGGTGCATGTTCTCAGCAGGCGTTTTCCTTCCGCGCACACCATAAATCCTCATAGTATCCTGGATATCTATGAGTGCATCTTTCATCTCATCATTCAGATTTATCGCTATGAACAGTCTCATTCTTCTACGTAATAGTTTGCTGGTTCTATTGCAGAATATCCCTTCCATGCGTAGAGCGCTGGTCTGGATTCATCAGAAGTATCTGTCTATCACTTCGTCGATGTCTTTCATCTTCCTGTAACGCGGTCTGCGGATGAGATTGCCTCTCGCAATTACCATGGATACGTTCCTGAGTGCGGTCAGGTCTCTCAGCGGATCATCCTTGACGACTATCATGTCTGCGCATTTGCCGGCTTCTATCATGCCGGTCTCCTTATCTATGCCGGCGATCGCTGCATTGCCTGCAGTAGCTCTGTGAAGAGTCTCTTTAGGTGACCTGCCTATGTATTTGCTGAAGAAGCACAGTTCTCTCCAGAAGTTGTAATGCACTACGAACGGGCAACTCACATCGCTGCCGAGACCGACTGGTATGTCATTCTTGATGCAGGTCTTAGCGCAGTCGATTATCCCTTCGAGCACTACGCTGCCGTTCTTCTTCGCGATCTCGGTAGCGTGGCTTTCCTCAAGGGTGAACATCGCATATGGTATCGCAGGTGACAGAGTGCAGATGTCTGCTGCCTTGCGCTCCTTGAAGAGTCTGATTGTCTCATCTGTGAGCTTCGCTCCGTGCTCGATGGTGTCGACGCCATTCTCAAGTGCTACTCTGACGCCTTCTGTGCTCTCGACATGAGCTGCAACAGAATAACCGAGTCTGTGTGCTTCATCGCATGCAGCTTTGACGATCTCAGGTGACATCTTGAGTGCGCCCGGCATGCCTTCTTCATCTGAGTCCATTACTCCGCCGGTGATCATCAGCTTGATAAGATCTGGCTTGGAATCCGCGATCTGGCTGACAAGTGCCTGTGCTTCCTCAGGTGAACTTACCGGTGTAGCGATCGACCCGGCAAAATGTCCTCCCGGAACTGACACGCCTGTATTCGATGCAATGATGCGCGGCCCTGTCAGCTTGCCTGCATTGATAAGATCTCTGACCTGAGCATCAAAATCCATAACGCCGCCGACGGTCCTGATGGTCGTGACTCCGCTCATCACTTCCGTCCTGGCGTATCCTGCCACCATGCGTTTTACCACGGCACGAATCAGGCTGTTACCGGTGAGCAGCTTATAGAGCTTGTCGTAGTCTTTCGGCTTGCTGTCTGCCTTTGGCGGCTTGCCGCTTAGGGCCAGATGCACATGCATGTCGATCAGGCCAGGCAGCAGATAAGCGCCCTTAAGATCGACTATCTCATATCCCTGCAGATCCTTGAGTTCAGATACTATCCCGACTATACGCTCCCCGTCTGTCAGTACGGCCTTGCCTGTGACAGGCTGCATGTCCTTACTGCCATCAAGGATCACTCCATTAACAAATGCATACTTCATGCCACATTCCCCTTTTAGTCCCTTATCTACAGGTGTTGTCCTTATTGCGAAGTATCTATTTAAAAAAGGCGATGTATAAAAGATCAGGAATTATACATCGCCACTCACTTAACTATTACAGAACCTTTCTGGTAACCTTTTTGACAACCTTGGCCCCCTTCTTAACAAGGTGCTTCTCGGATTCCTGGAGCACTGAATTTGCTATTCTTCCACCTACTTCAACTGCTGTTGTCCCTGCAGCTACACCGGCTTTCTTCGCAGTGGCCTTGATCGTCTCTTTCCGGTGTTCTTTCTTCTGCATAGCTTTCTCCAGACAAGGTCTGCAGAGAGTCTGTTTCTCACTGATATCCGGTATCTCGCAGAAGCACTTCCTGCAGACGAATATGAGACTGGCACCGCAGACAGGACATGTTTCCAGATCAGCCTTAAGTCTGACCCTCTTGATATGATTCATGCAGTCCTCATTAGGGCAGCTTTTTATCCTCTTGTCCTTTGCCATTATTCGCATCCTCCTGCAGTAAGTGTAAGTGTATCAATAGCACTGGTTCTTGCTGTTAATGATTATACCATACAGGCGCCTTGGCAGAATTGCTATATCGTCTTTCCAAGTTCGTATGCTTCTTTAAGAGCAGGGTGTCCTTCGATTGCGCCAGGGGCATCCACCCCACCGGCGAATACTTTGCCTGCGAATCTTGCATGCTCAAAGCAATCGATCCATCCATTAAGGCCGCTGACTGCTCTTGCGTCTGTCTCTTCATCGTCTTCAGCCGCAACAGAGAGCAGGTATACGTCTCTGAACTGATAGTCTCTTGGGAACAGTGAATTCGCCCGGTCTATCATAGTTTTCATCTGTCCACTCATCTCATAGTAATAGATAGGTGTCGCCCAGACTACTGCTTCAGCATTCAGGATCTTCTCCGTGATCTCGTTCGCGTCATCATTGATCACACAGCGTCCCATTTTCTGGCATGCCAGGCAGCCCTTGCAGAACGCGATGTTCTTATCTTTGAGTGAAACGAACTCCACATCATGCCCGGCAGCCTTCGCGCCGTCTTCAAATGCATGGGCTAATACTTCTGAGTTGCTCTTTGCTCTTATGCTGGTGCTGATTACTAATACTTTCTTTGACATTTTGATTCCCCTTTACTTTTTTAAATCTTACCAGTTCTCGTATCTTTCCTGCCGGTCAATGGCTCGTATCTGATCCATTTCGTCATCCGTCAGTTCAAAATCGAAGATGTCGTAATTCTCCGCTATGTGATCAGGGTTCGATGATCCCGGGATCGCGATGAAGCCCGCCTGCAGCTGCCAGCGGAGTATCACCTGCGCCGGAGTTTTGCCGTGCTTCTCTGCAAGTTCTGTGATCACCTCGTTCTCGAAGTTCTCCTGTGTATGCCCTCTTCCTCCAAACGGATACCACGACTCTATCACTATGCCATACTGCTTCACATAATCCTGCAGTTCTGTGTTCTGGTAGTAGATATGGTTTTCGTTCTGGATGACCGCAGGCGTTATTTCAGCATATGAGAGAACCTCATCGACCTGCTCCTTAGTATAGTAATTGGATATGCCTATGCTTCTCACCTTGCCGTCCCGCATAGCCTGTTCCATGGCTTTATATACTTCTTCATCATTGGAGCCAGGCTGGTGTATAAGCATGAGGTCTACATAATCCACTCCTAGATCTCGGAGAGAATCATCTATGCCCTGAGCAGCTCTGTCATAGTCACTAGGCATTATTTTGCTGGTGATGAATACTTCCTCGCGCGTGACGATGCCCTCATCGATTGCTCTCTGCAGACCTCTTCCGACTCCGATCTCGCACTGGTAATATCTTGCGGTATCTATAAGACGCATCCCGCATTTCAGAGCAGCATATACAGATTCCTCAGCTTCCTCATTCGACAGAGTCCATGTGCCGAGACCAATTATTGGCATCTCATATCCGCTGTTAAGCATTACTGTCTTCCTTTCAAAATCAAAAGGGCTGGCCTCAGTTGTCTCTTCCTGAACGTCTGTCTGCTCCTGAGGCTGTGCTTCTTCTGCTGCCTGCGTTGTATCTCCTGTATTTCCCTGATCATTGCTGCTGCCGTCAGAGGCACCACTGCATCCGGCAAACAAAAGGCAAAACGCCAGGCATATAATTGTAATCTTTACTAGTCCCTTCATATCTGCTGCAACCATTCGTATTAATAAACTCCTTCGAATTCATCCAGGCATTTCTCTACCTGTCTTACAAATTCAACTGCATCGTCAAGGTCTTTGAGATTGATCAGTATTGATTCGATTCGTTCTGTCAGATAATCGATAGCATAGTTATCATATGTCTCTCGTTGTTCTTTCTCATCTTTACAATTGCTTAGAACGTATTCTTTCAATCCCTGGTATACTGTGTTCATTTTTTCGCCTCACTTAATAATAGAGAGATACTCCTTAGGTACTTCTTTTGTCAGCCAGACTCCATTAACTGACCTGTAAAATCTGTAACCGTCTGCAGCCATTCCTGCTGCATCAACAGTGTATATCACCGGTTTGCCGTGTCTCTGCCCTACTTTTCTTGCTGTATCCACATCTCCGGACAGATGGACGTATAGCCGTGATTTTGGTATAAGGCCCTGCGAATCTATCGATTCCTGGTATTTGATTCCTGTGCCATGATAGAGAACATCTGGCGGTGTTACTTCCGGAAGCTCCACATCGACAGGTATCGAATGACCCTGGTTCGCTCTGATAAGTGTTTTGTCCTCATTGAATGAATATCTCTGCTTCTCATCTTCTGCAACTATTCTCTCAAGAGTTTCCATATCCAGAGGATGTGTCTTATTCACACCTTTGATCAGATCCTCGACAACTGCCCAGCCATGCTCATCCAGAGTGATACCTATTACTTCAGGCTTGTGTCTCAGAATAAGACTTATATATTTACTTGTATTTCTGTCACTCATAGCACTGCACTCCTGCTATATATCGTTTACAGAAGCTCTTTCAGCTTTTCTATTTCCTCCGCTGTAAGGGTGATGCCTTTGCCCATCTTGGTGTGATCAGGCGACCAGTCCCTGATGTCGATCTTAGGTTCAGCTCCGCCCCAGGAGATGCGGTTGATCTCTCTCTTCCATCCTCTGGTCTTCTCTGCCAGCACGCCTATATGCTCTACTATTTCAAATTCAAAGTCCTTTGCCATCTTTGAGTTCCTCTTAGCCTTTCTTACACGTTCTGTATCCTTCATCATCACGACCAGCAGTCTGCCGGTTGCGAGAGCATCCACATCTGCTCTGTGCAGCTGCCCGTGCTCTATTCCGTAGAACTCGCACATTGTTCCAAGGCTGTGGCCCTTCACTTCGTACTGCGAGTTATAATCGTTCTTCCATCTGCCTGTAGCCTTGTCGAAGACCTTATCCGGCCCTTTGACTATCTGCTGCGCAAGCTCTGCAGTGTCGAAATACCTGCGGTTTCTGTCAGGTAAAGCGCTGCCGGCACTCTTAATGAATCTGAGGTCAAAGTCTATATTATGGCCTACGAATTCATCGGTACCGACGAATTCGTCAAAAGCCGCCATGACCTCACCTGCAGCCGGTGCTCCAGCGACCATATCGTCAGTGATGTTGTTGATCTGAGTGACCATCTCAGGTATATGCATCTCCGGGTCTATCATGGAATGGAAAGACTCGACCGGCTCTCCGTCCCTGAATCTGACCGCACCGATCTCAATGATTTTGTCACGCCAAGGATACAGGCCAGTCGTCTCAGTATCGAAGACAACGAACGACCTGCAGTTCTCTGCGTCCTTTATACTTGCTGTATTTACTAATTTATCCATTTATTTTGAGAAATGTTCTTTCGCTATCTCCATATCCTGCACATATTCCAGGGTGCCTACGTATCTGCCTTCTGTGTCTCTTACAGCTATGTATCTCACCAGAACACTGCGGCCGTTCTTCTCCATCCATACAGGAACTTCATCCCGCTTGCCCGTCCTGAAATCATCGATGATAGCTCTCACCATCGGCTCGACCTTAGGCGGATGACAGGTCCACACTTCACGGTCTATTGCCATGGCAGGTCTCTTGAAAGCTTTAGGACCTTCGTTGAAGAATCTGTTGATATTCTGATCATCGACGAATGTGATCTCAGCAGGAATAGTATTCATCAGGGCTCTCAGCTGATAAGCCGTCATATGTCCGCCCGGCAGCACGATCTCATCTGATGTTATCGCAGCATGCTCATCCCCTGATCCTTCAGATTCCACTTCCTCCCACACTGCCTTCTCTACGCCAAAACATGTGTCATAGTCCATGGAATCACGGTATATGCCTTTCCATTCCTCAGGTGTGAAGTTGACCGCACATATAGGGAACAGTATGTTTTCCTCCTTGGAGATCATCTGCTCGGCACGGGCAATTACATTAAGAAGTCTGTTGTTCCATGCCTCATCATGCACAGCTTCCTTCTCGAGTGCAGCCATCTCATCGCGGATCTCATCATCCTCTGTCCACAGAAAACCGGAAGGTCCTGTGATGTCATATCCTGCATCAAGGAGCGGATACAGAAGGTCGCCCTTGGATGCGTAATGAATCGAGACCTGACGCATTTCCTTAAGCTCTGCTCCGGCATCCTGGCCCGCAGCGATCTTATCTCTGGTTCTCTCGATCAGGGCTGCAAGGACTCTGTTTTCCCTGACATATGTATTCAGAGGATGTCCCTGAATATCTGTCAGCTCAGCGCATGCGGCCTCCTTGGCTATGTATTTATCTCTCGGGACAGATTCATGGAGCTGCTGTTGTTTCTCAAGCAGCATTTGTACTTCAGCCTCTGTCCTTGCTATCTTCTCATCGTAATGTGTTTTTATCTTGCCCATTTCTTATAAATATTCAAATTATCCTCATTATCCTAACGTTGGTAATTTAAAATCGAAGAATACATCATCCGGCACCGTATTATCCATTTCTACCCGGAATAGATGTGCACCATTTTCTTTCGGTCCAGACAGATATTGCATCCGTCCTTTACCTAGATAAGTAAATGGCAATGTAATATTATCTTCGCTCTCGACTTTTCTGACGAAAACCTGCATTTCGCTGCAGCTCTTAAGAGCGTTCAGCTCCTTATCTTTGATTCCTGCAACAGTCTCCCATTGGAAAGTGTTCTGATCTATGTATCCGTCATCATAATTAAGATTCACTTTAATTGACTTGCCCTTGATTACCGTAACATAAGCATATGTTACGCCATCAATTATTTGTGTTCCTTTCATTATATCGGCCGGATTTCTCAGGAGCAGCTGCTGTACCTGTTCCTTTTTATATTTTCCCCACAGATGGAATGTTTCATCAGGGTCAGCTGAACCAAAATCTATATCGTATCTTCCAAGTCCGTATTCGATGAGGTCGCTGAGATATTCTTCAAGTTCTACTCCGAGCTTCACTTCCGATAGCATCAGCTCCTTTTCTACTATTTTGAAGAATCCTGACTTAACCATATATGTAATCGCATGCTTCAATGATTCTGCAGAGAAGGACTGAATGTTCATGCCTAGGAATCTGCTTAGATCACTCGCACTTGCTTTGCCTGCTCCATCCAGTAGTTTCTGAACTATCAGGTATTCATGCGGCCTTACAAGCGGCAGCATATCCGACAAATAGTTTACAAAGGCTTCCTGCCTCTCATCAAATGCTGGTAGATTATCTTCATCAATAGCCTTCAGGAATCCGTAATATGAGAAGTTCTTATTACCGATCTTTGACTGCATAAATTTAATGAGGTCCGGGGCATAGTCATTATTGAGGTAGTCAACATGATCAGGGTATCTCTGCGCACCTATAAATTTCTTGAAGTTCTCATAATCCTGAGCCAGATATCTCTTAGTATTAAAATTGACTTTATCGATGAAAGAAAGAATCTCCTTCTTACTAAGATCATCTATGTGTATCTCTACGCCATAGTCAGAGAGTCCGATCTCTTTGAAATCGTCTTTGACAAGTGCTGCTACCAGCTGCTTCTCGACTACGAAGTTCTCTGAGAGGCTGCCAAGCGCAAAAGCAATCTGTACACTTCTTTTATAATCATTGCCAATAAAGTCAAGGACCGTTACATATTTCTTACCTTCATAATTACGCAGTCCGCGCCCAAGCTGCTGAATGAAGATTGTCTGTGAATCAGTTGGCCTCAGGAACAGAACCATATTGACTCCTGGTATATCTACACCTTCATTCAGAATATCTACAGTAAATAGTATTTCAAGATCAGCATTTTCGTCCTGAAGATCCTTGTATGCTCTGACTCGCTCACCTACTGAATTCCCGCCCGTCAGGAATCTTGTATTGTAATAGTCTTCCATGGCATCCGCCATTCTTCTAGCGTGTGCAATGTCACGGCAAAACGCCAGGGCTTTTAGCTTCTTCCCCGGTTCTCTGTATTTCTCAATCATATCTCTGATAAAGTCACAATGTTTTTCATCAGAAAATTGTTCTATGAACTTGTGTCCCTTGGCCTCTTTGGCACCGTACTCTATTAATTCGTCCCTTATTCCATAATACTTGAAAGGAACGACTAATCTATTGATTATCGCATCCCTGAGTCTCAGTTCATACGGTACATTTTGATCAAATAGGCTAAATACATCATTCTCATCCATTCGCTCAGGAGTAGCTGTAATTCCAAGCAAGAACTCCGGCTCAAAGTATTTCAGCACCTTCTGATACGTTTCTGCCGTTGCGTGATGACACTCATCAATTATGATGTACTCAAAAGCATGCCGTTCGAATAATTCGAGGGAGCCTGCCATTGAAATATTGGTCGAGAAGACAAAGTCTGCATCTGGCTCTTTATAATCTCCTGTATAAAGGCCGTAAGAGTGATCACTGCCGAACACCTTACTGAACGTCTCATACGCTTTCATGAGGATGGATCCTTCATGAGCAATGTATAGGAGTCTCTTCGGGTCAAAATTCTGAGCATCAAATGCCGCAAGATATGTTTTACCGGAGCCTGCAGCTGCAACAATCAGAGCTTTGCTTGCACCTGTAACGCGGATCCTGTTCAGTTCCTTAAGTGCTTTGCGCTGCATATAGTTAGGCTTGATATCTGAATTCGCTATATCATAATCCATATCCCATCTTTCGATGGAATAATATAGCCTCGTCCTATAGTCGTTAATGAGTTCCGTTGTCAGTGGCAGCGTTCTGTTCCATAGATTATTGAACTCTTCGAGAGCCGCTGCATATGTTGCAGAGTCAGGTTCGTCAATTACAGACACATCCCACTCTATATTCTTAAGCAAAGCGTAAACTGTTATGTTTGATGACCCAACCAGTAGCTCATTATGATCCGGATACTCAAACAAATATCCCTTTGAATGGAAACCAACTGCACTGCCCTTTTTGTCATAGAAGCATTCTTTATCCAAGTGGCAGTTGAAAGAACTCGGATACCTACTCTGCAGATCATTGAAAAATGTCAACGACTCCACATCTGTAAAGTTCTGATATGTGGAGGTTATCAATCGGCCAGTAGCTCCTCTTGCAAGTGCTGCCTCCATATTAGGCGCAAGCAGTCTGAGTCCTGGTTTCTTAATGAAGCTCACAGAAAAGGAGAAAGAGCAACAAGTGTCTATGCTCTTCTTCAGCTTATCTATAAACTTCTCTTCGCTATAGTTAGTATAGAAATACGTATTCATACTTTGATTCTTCTTCCTATGACCTGCAGCACCTTGATAAATACACGGGTGAATTTGCTTACTATATTACGCATATATATTTCTGGAATAGTTCTCCAGGTCCTCTTTTTCTTCAGCTGTTAGAATAAATATTACCACACTCAAACACTTTTCGTCTGTTCCACTTGCCTATCGCTCTGGTTTAGAAGTCATCATCACAGTTATAACAGTGGTTACCATCTGTATCTCCGCTGCCACAGTACGGGCAGTCTTCTTCATGGTATCCGCATCCGCCCCCGGAGTACTCCCCCACCAGCATTCCTATATTGATTCCAATACCGCAGAAAATGCAGATTATCGCCCATATATAGTGGCCTGACTGAAACAATGCTATCCCTGCTACAATGCCTATGATTGCAGGCAGCAGGAATGCACAGAATCCTATAGCAAGAAGTATTCCAATAATAATCAGTACTGTCTTCATTGTTTGTATTCTCATTCTGGATCCTTAGAAAAATCTAGCTGTTATTATGATACTCTCACACAAGTCCCAAATTCAGGTCTGCCTATGATAATTAGTATAAAAAATGATAAATCTTAAGAACTTAGTAAACACAAGAAGGCCGCAGGTATGACTCTATCTCGAAAGTCTTCCGGTACGGCCTCCTCAATCTATTGTTCAGCAAATAATTAATTATACGTGGCAAGCAGAAAACAATTTCTTCAAGTATCTTGTTGCCATAGATATACATAGCTTGCTGTTCATCTTATTCTACAGCTCTTTATATTTCTCTGTGTTTTCACTGTATCCTTTGTTCAGCACTATATGTCCGCCTTCTATTACATCCCGCTTGGCTTCCTCTTCTTCCGGTTTCAGCTTTTTGATTCCGGTCAGCTTGGATACGTTCTTAAGGAGCCAGATCACATTCTTCCTGGCCAGTTCTTCTTCATCTATTCCTTTCTTCTCATAGACTTCTCCGACTTCCAGGTAGCCCCTTGGATGGTCGTCATATACTGTGGCGTATTTTTTCAGCTGATGGAGGATGAATCCGGCAGGAAATGCTTCACATCCTATGTAATACGCCAGTTGTCTGCTTTCGTAGTTGGTGAGGTTCCTGTAGCCTTCCCTGTTGAGATTGATGGATACATCGCCTTCGTTGTTATTGATCAGTATACTGCCAAGACCTACTGTAACACTCTCTGTCTCGGTAGGCGAGATCTCAGACAGTATGCCTCTGACAAAATCATTGTCGAACCTCTTGCGGATGTCCGATATCTCATCATCACTCGGCTCCCATTTGAACAGTTCCGTCTCGATCGCGAATGCTTTATTCCGGAGCGTCACAGCCCAGAGGTAGGCGCCAAGCCCCAGGATCAGGAGTAACACTGAAACTGCGACGAGTCTGCCATCAACGTCCTGCGCCTTGATATTCTTGATGATATCTTTGATGTTGTCTAAACCGAAGAAAGCAAGGAAAGTACCTATGACGACCCACACTAAGCTCTTGTCCCTGTACTTCCGGATCTTGCTTTTGATCGTCCGGACCTCTTCAAGAGTATGTTTTTCCCAGTCCTTAGAATACATATTCTCCCCGCTGTCTCTGTTATGAGTGTATTATCAGTCTCGGCTCGCCGTCGAGCTTGATGCTCTCGTGATCCTTGAAATACTCTTCGAGTATGTTCGGCGCATTGGTAGCTACTTCGACAGGTCTTCCGTTCTTCGCGATCTCTTCAAGAGGCAGATCAAGGAAGTCTCCGATGTTGTCGAAGAAGAATTTCTGCATGACAACAGTGTATACATCCTCATCCTCGACTTCTTTTCCGTTCATCTTAAGTGAGATGACCTTGTGATTCTTCCGGTCGAATTCGCAGCAGAACCCTCTGGAGAACTGGAACCATTCGTTATTCTCGCTGTCAAGGAATGAGTCCTCGCGAAGCATATATGTCACGATATGCCTTAGCTGCTTACCAGTAAGCCTGAAACCCATCGCTGATCCCGGGTACGGGAATATCTCGATAAAATCCTTGACCGTGACTACAGGTCCAAGCGTATTCCTCCGTATGCTTCCCGATCCGAGGATGAATAGATCAACGCCTATCTGATCGCGCATGCATTCTGCCATGAGGTCACCGAGCTCGGTCTCCATGTTGCGCTGCGGATGCGTGTAGGTACGCGGGAACCTTGTCAGGACGCGTCCGTATTTCTCGTCCGTATATTCCTTGTAGCCGGTCACCAGCTTCTCGAGAGCTTCATCACGCGGGCAGTTCTCATCCGTGATCGGGATGCACTGCCATGTATATGAGTCTATGCAGTTATTGTCTGTATCGATCATCAGATCGAAGCGTCCGATCTGATCTGTACCGACAGCTGCCTGAACGATCGGGATCCCCGCTGATATTCTAGGCTCGGAGAGAAGCGTATGGCTGTGTCCACCGATTATCAGGTCTACTCCGCAGGCCGGATCGAGTGCCTCAGCCAGCTTCACATCCTCGTCGATACCGATATGTGTGAGCAGCACGGTAAGATCAATGTCTTCCGTGCGGTATGCATCGCAGATCTTGCTGATCTCAGTTGCCGCATCCTGTATGTCTATCAGGGTGCCGACAAGACCTTCGCTCTTGGTGTTCTTAAGGACTTCCTCTGTCAGAATCCCTATGAACATCACGCGCATCCCGTCGATTTCCTTGATGTAATGCGAATTGAAGAGCCTGGTGCCGACGTACTTGATGTACATGTTGGCGTTGATGATCGGGAATGACGCGCATTTCTCGATGAACAGCATGTGCGCAAGGCCATAATCAGCCTCGTGATTGCCGATCGTCACGATATCCGGCGCGAGCATATTCATTATCTCGATCGTCGAGAGGCCCTGAAACTCACTGTCGATCAGTGAACCGCGGAACATGTCGCCGGAGATAGAATATATGACGTTCTTCTCCTCATTGCGGACCTTATTGACATAGCCGCTAAGGTGCGAGACACCTCCGATCAGCTTGTCGTCCACCTTCTCCGCAAGAAAGTCCCCGTGGAGATCGTTAGAGTGCAGCAGTGTAAGTTTTTTGAGGTTCTTCATTCCAGCCTCCCCTGTCAGTTATGTGATCAATCAGGAGCAAAGCTCCCGGCGTCTGTTAGATCAGACAAGCAAAGTCCTCTTAAGCCATGATACCAGTGCGTCGATGAGCTTATCTTCAATAGCATCAGGAAGCAGACCCTCATCCTTTTCAGGATCCATGATGTGAGGTATCTTATCTGCCGGTGAATCTGCGCTGATCAGCAGATCGTCCAGAGTGATAGCCAGTCCGGCTTTTTCAAGTCCTTCTGACAGCGATAATACGATATTCGACTTGACATAGTCAGCTGAGAGCAGCTTTATAACATCCTTCTCGACTTCTTTCGGATCAGATACTGAGAAAGCAAGCTTTGCCACTCCTCCGATAATGCCGGTCAGTGCCGGGGAATCTGCGAGCTTTGAGGTGTCTGTCTTCACCTGTCCTGCACACAGTGAAATGCCTGTTCCCGGCTTGTCGATCGCGTATAAAACTCCGATGGAGATAGCTTCTCCGCCGAGGTAATCAAACAGAGCCTTGTTCACGGATTTTACGATCGAAGCCTGCATCATTTCGAGGATCCAGGCAAGAAGCTGATCTCTTGTATCTGTATCAAGGAAACTAAGGAGCTTAGTTCCGATCGGAATGAGATCATCTCCGAGCTTGTTGACCAGCTTGGTGACCTCTGTCGGCACCTCACCTTCCTTTAATTCCTTAGTCAGCTTAGGTATAAGGTTCTTAAAGGTCTTCTCATAGTCGATTTTCTTAACTTCCAGACTGATTTTTAACATGTTTGCCTCCTTCGCCTCAACTAATACTGATTAATGACCACAGGTTTTACCTTTGGGTTAATAATAGCATAAGAATGCCGTTTCAAAAAAGACCGCTGACGTAATTCAGCGGTCCTGTCCATTATGAAATTTTAAGGCCGCCGCTCATCTTTCTTTCTGTATTTGAGCCGGTCTGCTACCATGCGTACTTCATCCCCGCTGATCAGAACGACCTCAGGATCTTTGCCTGCTGCTTCCGCCATAGCTTTTTCGTAGCTGTCGATGAAATAAACGTTCTGCAGCGTATCCATGCTGTCGCATACTGTGTAGCCCGTGATCAGCGAAGGATCCGTGTTCCCGACGGATTTTACCCTCAGGTCTGCGTATACACGCTGCGGATTATCTCCCCTGGAGCCCTGGCCTCTGGCCCCTGTGCGGTTATATGTTTTGACAAAATAGTGATCGATCAGATCCATCTTATAGTATTCATATGGCTTGAGTTCCAGCCGCTGCCGCGCGAGCAGTTCGGTTACATGCTCCCTGTTATTCTCGTCGTTGCAGTAATAGAATACTCCGGACTTTACGAAGTTTTCAGGTGCGTTGGTCTCGATCAGGGTCAGGGTCTGCTGATAGAACTGATGCCTGTAAGTAAAACTCTCTGATAAGTGGATCCTGCGTTTCATACTTCTCACACACCAGAATTCCTGTTGATTCATATATTCAATGGTTAGTTGTATTGTACTAATTATCGGAAGCTTCTTTCAAGGAATTGTTGATGTGTGAGATGTATCATGTATAATGAATGTCGGTAATATACGGTGATCAAGAGTGCCGGCATTCATAAAGCAGCCGGAAATGGACATTAATAATGCGTGTTGATATCAAAGAAAAACTATACTCCGGAAAACCTGCGCTCAGGGATATCAGGGTCAACTTTCCCAGAGGAAAGGCCACACTGATCATAGGCACATCCGGCGCCGGCAAAAGTACACTGATCAAATGCATGATCGGTACTACTTCGTATGAGGGTACAGTAACCGAGTACAACAGAGAGGAGATCGCATATATTCCTCAGCATCCTGCTCTGAATGTCAGGGAAACTGCACAGGAAGCCATTTACTGGTCTGCATTGTTTTCCCGGCTGTACTCGAAAGACGCACTTGCAGCAGAGGTTGACCGATATATACATACGATGGGTCTGCAGAGCGTGCGGGACAATGAGATACGCAGACTGTCCGGCGGACAGCAGCAGCGCGTATCCATCGCAAAAGAACTGATCCGCGGCAAGAATATCATCATCGCTGATGAGATCGACACCGGACTGGACTGCGGAGTCTCAAGGGATCTGGTCTCTAAGCTTTGCAGCATAACACGCAAAGAGAATAAGACCACGATCATAATATCGCATAATATCGTCAATATTGAACTTTATGACCGCGTTGTTGTACTGGTCAAGAGTTCTTCAAAATGCGGCGGCATTGCATATGCCGGCAGTCCGAAGCAGATACGCAGTTTCTTTGAAGTAGATGATTATGTTGATATTCTGACCAGAGTCAATGCGGCTGATGAAGGCGGACGAGGCGAAGCTGACTATTTCATACGAAAGTTCGCCTCCTATCGTGAAAGACAAGGTAAAAAATAAAACATGGTTGATTTCATTGACTATATCCGCAGATGGGTCTCCACAAAAGCCTCCAATCTGCTTGGCAATACTATCATGACAGCAGCGATCATAACGGTCACCTGTTATGCTGTCCAGAAAGATGTGTTTGAATCTTACAGTGCTACGAAAGCATGTCTTTTTTCAGTACTGATGTGCTGCATCTGGTGCGGGCTTTTCAATTCGATCGCCCTCTTTTATTCTGAACGCGATTATCTGCTGGATGATCTGGATAAATACCTGCCTGTACGCACTTACGTTTCAGCAAATTTCTTTATTCAGTTCTTCCTGAGCGCTGTTGAATCAGTAGTCTGCGCATTTGTGTTCAGCCTGTTTTTCGATTTCAGCAGCAGCGGATACATCATGGGAAACCGCAGTCTGGATTTCTGCGTCACCTTTTTCCTCATTACCCTGAGCGCAGATATGCTGGGTTTCCTGATGGGCATGCTGATCAACAGCATCACTTCGATCATGACGATCATCCCTGTAATACTGATATCTCAGCTTCTGCTTAGCGGCTGTCTTTTTGACCTGCACGGAGTCATGGAGGATGCCGCAAATATCACAACTGCAAGGTGGGGTTTCTATGCGCTGGGATCTATCGCGGATCTGAACAGCCTGCTGATGCCGGGACAGGAATTAAGCATCTTCCATGCTGATCCGGCCTATATCATGTATTGCTGGCGTTATCTTTTCCTGTTAATATTGATTTGCTCACTTCTGTCCGGAATCATGCTGTACTTCAAGATGAACCGTGTAGAGAACTGAGCCGCTGATATTGTCGAGGGTTTTCCCGGGAAGGTTAGTTATTATGCGAAAGAAAAACAGTACCGTCAGTATCCTAATTGCGCTTTTCGTTGTCCTGATTGCAGGAATAGCATATATGATGCTCAGAAATCCTGCTGACGAAACAGGCACGATAAGCGGATACATTCAGGACTCCGTCTCCGGCGCACCGATACGCGGAGTAGATGTTACTGCTATCGATGAAGAAAAGGAAAAGTATACAGCTCACGAGAATACTGATACGACCGGCAAAGACGGCTACTTTGAACTGGAGCTGCCTGCCGGGGAATACACTCTTCTGTTTGAAGCGAACGAGTACGAATCTTTAGAGACCAATGACTCATATACTGTAAAATCAGGCGAAAGCAATGATATAAGCAAGGCCTTTACTCTGGAGCCGCTTTCTGCAGCAGAACCACCGGCCGAAGAACCTGCCCCGCAGCCAGCCGAGCCGGAAACGACTGCCCCGCAGCCGGCAGTGGCAGAGCAGAGCAATGATAACTTTGTTATTAACTCAAGTCAGATCGAAGATTACAGCCTCAATCTGGTACCGGAGAATTACCTCTCTTACCATTCCGGAACAGACAGGTTTTACTTCAGTTACCCGCCTAATCTGTACAACCATGCTGAAAGCAATTATGACAGTGTAGCAACACCTCTCGGTACATCGATAGAATCTCATACGTTCACCGGATCTGAAGGTTCATCGCTGACATTCTCACTTTTCAAAAGAGATGACAGAGTCAACATTGACGCAACCAAGGACAAAGCCCTTGCTGCGGAAAGTGCTGAGATAACAAAATCCAAAAAAGTGCTTCTTGACGCCGTTGATGACGACACGGGATATGGCACCGGAGTCGTGACCGGTTTTAACAGCGCCGGTAATATAATCTATACGCTGATCAAGGTCACCCCTGCCAATGTAATGGAGATGAGGATCGAGTGTCCTGATTACAAAAACAGCGAAGACAAGCTGATGAAACGTTATGTCCAGGAATGCATATACCGCTATTGCGGTTTTGCAAGCGAAGACGCAAAAGACCCTCGTTCCTACTCAGAATATATCGATGCTGAAGCTTAACTTGATCATAACTGCCGCTCTGCTCGAAGGCGGCGGAAACTACTATATCTACAATTGGTACTAAGCACTAGTCACTTGTCAGAGCGAGCGTCTGAGAATAATTTGTAAAAAAAGATCCCGTTCCGATTTCTCGGAACGGGATTTCGTTGTTTTTGGGGTTCACTTCATCGAACGAATCTTCCTCTATCTATTTTTTACCATAATGTTCCCGGACGTCTTTCGTCAGAAGATACTCTATCTGCCCGTTTATGGACCTGAAGTCCTCCTCTGACCAACGTGCGATATCTCTCCACAGGGACTCAGGCAGCCTGAGGATGATCTGTTTGCGCTTTGCATCCTTGGCCTTGAGTTCCTTTTCGCGCACCCGAAGCTCCTCTTCGAGCGCGTCAAGGCGGGCTTTTCTGTCAATGAGCTTCTTCTCTCTTGTTTCAAGCGCCTCAGATTCTTTACTGTTCAGTTGAGTCTTACTTTTTTTCTCAGACATCTGTTAAGTTTTACCCTTCTGCTCACCGGCAATCAGTAAATGCTTCCGCTGTTGACTACCGGCTGAGCGTCTTTGTTGCCGCAAAGTACTACCAGCAGGTTGGATACCATCTGCGCTTTGCGCTCTTCGTCGAGTTCGACTATGTTATCTTCATTCAGCTTGTCGATCGCCATTTTGACCATGCTTACAGCACCGTCAACGATCTTGGCTCTTGCTGCGATGATGGCCGAAGCCTGCTGTCTCTGCAGCATTGCAGCAGCGATCTCCTCGGCATATGAGAGATGTGTGATGCGGACTTCCTCGATAACAAGGCCTGCGAAAGCAACCTTCTCAGCAAGCTCGTCTCTCATTTTCTCCGCGATCTCCTGCGAGCTTCCACGGAGAGTTCTCTCTGCTTTGCCGTCAGTCTCATCATCAAGGCCATCATCGAACACATCGTACGGATACAGCCTTGCAGTATTTCTGATGGTAGTGTCTGTCTGGATCGACAGAAACTCTGTATAGTTCTCAACGTTGAATACAGCCTTGGTCGGATCTTCCACATGCCACAGCACTACTGCACCGATTATCACCGGATTGCCCAGCGCATCGTTGACCTTCTGGGTGCCGTTGTCCAGAGTAGATCTCTTGAGCGAGATGGTTTTTCTCGCCCTGTTGGAGGTAGTCTTAGCTATACTTCCTGCATTCTTGCCTGCGAGAAATGCAGTCTTGATGCTATCCGAAGCTTCGCTGACGTCCGATGCGGCCTGGCTCTCGTAAGCAGGATTATTGTAGCGCGAAAAAGGATTGACGAAGAAGTACCCCGGCTTGTTGATAGTGCCGTAGTACTTTCCGAACAGAGTGAGAACGAGAGCCTCATTAGGTCTGACGCTCCTGAGTCCTGCAAAGCAGAACGGCAGGACTATCCACAGCAGTACGCAGATCATGATAAGCACAAAACTTCCAAGTCCCACGCCCGCAAGAAATCCGATCACAGAGAATATGCTGAGCAGTATGAAGATTATCAGCATCATGACGCCATTCGGCGGATTGAGTATCTTCTGCTCAATGTGGCTGGTGTTATCCATTGAATTGACCTCCTTTGTTCAATAATTGTATGTCTCTCGTTTGCGAGAAAAAAAGAATGATATCAATTTGATATCATTCTTATATCACTTATCATTACTTTTGTCAATGCTTTGATGGCTGCGGCTTTTTGAGAAAGACGCGCCGTAGAAGTCTGGCATATCGCTCCTTCCAGCGTGTCATAAGATGTAAATGCCTTGTTAAAATCCATAAGAGGATGCAGTCCAATGATCTTATTGGTGCTATTATCCACCCAAACGCCCCAGTTGCCCCAATGTCTGTCAGTATTCTCAATCAGGTAATCAATTATATTCATCGAATAATAGCGTGCTATTGATCATTAATAAGTGCTCCACCTGAATAATTAGTGCTATAATACGAAAAGCGAGCCAGGATACGGATGGTCAACCATATTGTGTCACAGAGGACACCAACCACATCCTATCCGCTCGCTTTTTTGTTTAGTATATAGATTACCGGCCTCGCATCGCCGTCGATCAGCGAAACACCAGCGTCTCCTTTAGTTGTTTTCTTTGTCTTTTTTCAATTCTTCCTGGATGTGTTCCAGCGCTGGCAGCAAATCTGCATATCTGCTTCCCGCTGCATTCTGCACAGGAGCCTCCTTCATTGCAACACTTACGGAGTAGGCTGCTTTGTTCAGAGGAAGCATTGTTCCTGCACCGGCTATGCAGCCTCCCGGGCATGCCATTCCTTCCAGCAGATATCCATTATATTCGCCATTAGCAGCCTTCTTCATCATCTTGACGCACTCAGCAAGGCCTTCTGCTCTGACTGTCTTCATCTCAAGGTCAGGGTCAATGCGTTTTACCTGATTGACCACAGCCTGTGCAACTCCTCCGCTTACAGCAAATCCAAATCCGTCGCTGCTGGCCTTTCTGAGAGGTTCTCCCTCCTCGATCTCGCTGAAGTCCACATTCTTAGCTTCAAACATCCCCGCCAGTTCTTCGAAAGTAAGTACGAAGTCCACGTAGCTCTTGACGGTGTGTCTGCTTGCCTCATGCTTTTTGGACAGGCAAGGTCCTATGAAAGCGATCTTGCAGTCAGGATGCTGTTTTTTGACTAGTCTCGCGGTAAGCACCATAGGTGTCAGTGCCATAGATACCGTATCAGCATATTCAGGAAATTCCTTTTTAGCCATTATCGACCATGCAGGGCAGCAGCTTGTGCACATGAACGGAAGTTTTTCAGGCACCTCTTTGACAAAGTGCTCTGCCTCCTCTATCGTACACAGGTCTGCACCTATAGCTACTTCAAATACATCCTCAAACCCCAGTTTACCGAACGCACTCTTCATCCTTGTGTCTGTCAAAGCCTTGCCGAACTGACCCGCTATTGCCGGTGCGACTATTGCATATACCGGTGTATCGGATTTCAGGGCCTGAATCGTCTGATATATCTGTCCCTTATCAACTATTGCAGCAAACGGACAGCTGTTGAGGCACATACCGCAGGATACGCATTTCTCCTGGTCGATCATTGCATGCCCGAATTCATCTTCGCCTATAGCACCAAGTCCGCATGCTTTGACGCATGGCCTTTCCTGCTTAATGATCGCGCTGTACTGGCATGCCTGCATACATCTTCCGCATTTTATGCAGGCGGACTGGTCGATCTCAGCCCTGCCATGTCTGTGGTTAAGTGATATGCACTTCTTTGGACAGACTTCCTTGCATGGATGCTCGAGGCATCCCTGACATCCGTCTGTTATGTACACTCTGTTGTCCGGGCAGCTGTTGCATGCGAATCTGATTATATCGATAAGCGGCGGTTCATAGTACTTTTCAGCGATCATGCTTTCATCTACACCCTTGGATGTAGGAGCATGCTCATTGATTGGTCTCAAAGACATTCCCATTGCAACGCGTACACGTTCGCCTGCTATTGCTCTCTCAAGAAAGATCGAATCTCTGAACGGATCCTCTTTGCCGGTTACTATTCTATATGGAAGCTCATCCAGTACTCCCGGGCCGCCTCCTTCATATGCAAATCTCGCGACCTCAGTGAAAACCTTGTGTCTGAGCTTTGTTTTTTCTGATACTATTCCCTTCATTACTTTTCTCCACAATATCTTCTTAAAATGATCTTTGTGCAAAAACAGCCCGGGCGAGTTTTATCCTTTGAAAAATGCCCCCAGACTATTTTTTATCGCGCAACAGCGATTATCTCATATATAGCTATGCATTTCAACAGGAGAAATGTGACGAATATCCATTACGCTCCATATAGGCCTAATATGTCAGCCTCTATATAAGTATCCCTGCAAGATGATCGCACTCGTGCTGGATTATCTGAGATATGTATCCGCTGAACTTCTGAGTGTGATCTGCAAACTTCTTCTGTCTCATATGGCTCGGCCTTTTCAGTAATCACAGGATTGATCATGATCATGTCAGCAAGTCCTGTTCTCTACACCGTGTCAGTAAAAAGCAAGCGAGCATTCAGTGGTTCCTTCCTTGAGATTGGCTACTTCAGTTAATACAGCCATCTCCTGCTGCAGATCAAGTCATGTAAATACCTAAAATACCAATGACAATAACAGCTCTGTCAGAGAAATGAACACTCTCGGCAGAGCTGCTGTAATTTTAGTCCCAAAGCCTTTGTTATGCCCACGCAGCCATTATACCTGCGAATACTACTGATACTACTGATACCGAAACCATTCCTGCGATAATCATCTTAGGTACGAGATGTTTCTTGAGCATTTCGACTTCTTCTTCGCTTTCACCAACAGCGTTGGCAACTTCTGTAGGAACTATGAGTGTTCCCGGGAATCCGAAAAGTGCAGTTACGCCAAGTGCAAATGACATGTACCAACTCTCTCCAAGAAGCTTTCCAACAAGGATAGCAACGATTGCACAGATCGCAAGTCCGACTGCGAAGATGATCACGAGCGGTCCAATCATTGATACAAGCTGTGATGGTGTTGTATTTGCAAGAGAAGCGAATACGTTGGTCAGTACGCCTCCGATAACGAATGTGAATCCATTAGCCTTTGTCAGTGAGCCTTCATCAAGGAATCCGATTGCACGGAAGATTACACCGAGGATCAGGCAGATAACAAGCATGTTGACCTTGCCTGCTGTAAGACCAGAAAGCCACTGTGCGATGCAAGCTACGATGGCGAGCTTTGCGATCATGAAATTAGGTCCGTTATATTTCTCCGGTACCTGTGGAAGAATTGTCTTCTTTGCAGCATTTCCATCAGCAACTGCTGAATCATCAAGCAGCTTAAGTGATCCATTTCTGAAAGCGGATCTGAGTCTGAGTGCTTCTTTCTTGCAGAGGAATGAAGCGATAGGGAATCCGATGACGCCCTGCATTACCAGTACGATCGAACCAAATACGATTACATTTTCTCCGGCATCCTTGAGCGCTTCTGACATTACGAGGAATGCTACGACTCCGCCGCCTACGATAGGAGCAGCCATGAGTGCCATTGCTTTCTCAACGACCAGGCCGCCAATGAAGTAAACTCCGAGGCAGATTGCAATTGTGGAAGCGAGAACGAGCACAACTGTTTTCCACTCAGCAAGGAGTTCCTTGACTTTGATGGTGGTTCCCATGTGCACGAGAAGCAGTCCTACTGTTACCGAGGCAAAAGTCTGGAGCTGTGAGTCTGCGAAAATTGTTCCCGGAAGTCCGTTCCAGAATCCTATAGCGAATACTACGGATGCAACGAACAGCATTGATATGATTGCCTTGGTCTTGGTTGCTATCATATCACCTGCAGCATAGACTACCATGATGATTGTAAGTGCGACTAACCCGTTCATGATACTTTCCTTTCTCTCTTGTTAGCTTAAGGTATTAATTATTAGTGGAGGTTATTTATGCTATCGGCCGAATTGGCCGTTCATAACTTTGTTATTATTCGCTGTGATTTCTGAGCCATTCTGTTGCAAGATGGCAATGGGCGGCTACGCCGTATGGAAGTCCGTTTTCGTCAATACGCATCTTAGGGTTATGCATTGAGTACTCATATCCATCTGAAGGATCTCCGAATCCTATATTCGCCCAGAATGTCGGAACGTATTCACATACATTTGCGAAGTCCTCGGAGCCTGCAACTGCCGGCACTATCTGAACTTTATCCATTACACCGAGTGCATACTCATGCATTTCCGCGGCCATTTCTTCGTTGTTATATACCGGAGCAACTCCAACAACGAACTCTGTTTCGGCTTCTGCCCTCCATGCGCTTGCGATTCCTGATGCCAGTTCAGGGACTCTTTTACGCATATACTCTCTTGCTTCTGAGGTAAAGGTTCTGAAGCTCATCGTAATGGTAGCCTCATCAGGAATGATGTTTGCTCTTGCTCCGCCTTCTATCTTGCCAATACACATGATGACATCATCGTTGTACTTGGTCTCCATTATCGGCATCTGCTGAAGTGCAGTGACAATATTCGATGCTATTGCTACTGCATTGATTCCCAGATAAGCTGATGCTCCATGAGCAGATTTGCCTTTGACCTTGATATTGATCTCATCTGCAGAAGCCATCATCCTGCCCACAGCATGATTCATAGTTCCTGCGTGATAATCGATTGGCCCAAGCGGACCAACATTGACATGAAATCCCATTGCTGCATCCACATGAGGATTTTCAAGGATTCCCTCTTCGATCATTCTTCTTGATCCTGCAAGAAGTTCTTCGGCAGGCTGGAACATGAACTTGACTGTTCCCTTGAGTTCACACTCATGTGTCTTGAGGAGTTTTGCTGCTCCAAGCAGCATCGTTGTATGCGCGTCATGACCACATGAGTGGCACACCCCGTCTTTCTCGCTGCTGAATGGAAGTCCAGTGTCCTCTTGTTGAGGAAGCGCATCCATGTCCGCTCTGAGCATGATCACCGGGCTGCCGCTGCCAACTGTGCAGGTAAGACCTCCGCCGATTTTGACAGGGTTATATCCGTAAGATTCCAGCTGGGTAGCAACAAATTCGATTGTTTCCGGCAGATCGAATCCCAGTTCAGGTCTTCTGTGAATGTGCCTTCTGTTGGCGATGAGTTCATCCTTCATTGCCATTGCTTCTTCGAGATAATGGTTCATGGGGGTCTCCTCTTGATAAGCTGAGTAAGCAATTTTCATTAGTTTTCTGTTACTCAAACTTTATCGTCAGATTAATCAAAATGGAAATGCTTGCTCTTCATACGCTTATAAAGCAAAATAATAACCACCTGAGAAAAATCAGATGGTCTGCAATAAACATTTTTCATATATAATTGTTATAATTAGATTCGTTATTCAGATTACGGATGGTTGTTTATGGAGATCAGACAGATATATTACGTATTGAAAGTAGCAAAACAAAAGAGTTTTTCCGGTGCGGCCAAAGCGCTTTATGTGACCCAGCCGGCTATATCCCATCAGATCAATGCTCTGGAAGAAGAGCTGCAGGTCAAGCTTTTCAAGAGGGATACTCACAGTGTTTCACTGACTTCAGATGGTGAGAAATTCTGCGAATATGCACAGAAAATCGTGGATTCGGTCGATGATCTTTTCCAGGCATTTGACCTTGAGCGTTCAGATGAAAAGCCAGTTCTTAGAGTCGGAGTGTATCCTTTCTATGGCAAGTCTCCGTTAAGACAAATCCTCGCCTCATTCTTTGCAACAAACAGCAACGTGATGGGAAACATCAAGGCAGTCGATAACTATGCTGCTTACGATATGCTTAGAAATGGCAATCTCGACTTTGCAATCATAAAATGCAGGCGCGATAATATGCCGGATTTCGATTACACCGAAATCGATGACGAAAGACTATATGCTGTAATAAGCAGGAAAAGAACCGGAGTTAATGCTAATATAATGATCCTTTCGGATCTAGGCAATTACCCTCTACTTACAGGTGAAAAGGATTCTCATTTCTACATAGAAATGAAGAAGCTATATAGCGAAAACAACATTCCTTTCAATGTTTCTTTCATGAATACTTCTGAAACCAGTCTGATGCAGGACATGGTGCGCGATGATGTTGGTATAATCCTTGCGACTGAAAGCACTGCACGGAGTCTGGAAGACTCAGAAATCACAGCGCTTCCTATTGAGCCAAAGCAGGAACTTGTTACTCTTATCATCTATCCTAACAAGAAGAAACTCCGCGGCGCATATCTGGCATTCCGCAACTACGTTACAGACGCCTACAAAATGTCCCCGGAATCCGATACGATAATCGAGTAGATGAGAAATGTGCGAATCACTGCACATTCCGAGCATGAAAAAAACGCCGAAGTGCTTTCCAATGTAACACTCCGGCGTATACTTTTATTCCCACTCTTCAGCCATTCACATTATGTCATCTCATCCGCCCAGTCCTTTAAGGGTATAGTGACTATATAATTCAATTATTTCAGTAGATTAATACTTCTTATTGGCTTTTAAGTATCAGATTAGTATCAGCTCCCTTTTGCGGTATCAATTTCAGTTCTTTCACGCTCATCCTCTTCCAAATCAAAGTAAGTGCGTTCCATATAGTACCTTCTACTTACTCTACCTGAAACAGTAATGTAACCTTTATCTTTGAGTTCAGTGTTGAGCTTCTTAATGATTCTATAACCCATTGATTCAGAAACTCTGAAGTCTTCTGCTACCTCAGCTGCAGTAATGAATCTTTTATCCTTCACAGTTATCTACCTCCTGGCTAGTTTTCTGACATCCGTAAACTCTTTCATTGTAGTACTGTCTGCTCACCCTGCCAGCTACCGTTATGTAGCCTTTTTCCTCCAGTTCACGATTAAGTCGCCTAATAATTCTGTATGCCATTCCTTCCGATATGCCATAATCTGCAGCAACCTCTGCCGCTCTCACAAACATCTTGTTTTTCATGTTGGTTTTATCTCCTTTCATAAAAACAGTATCATCTGATATACACAGTGTATTGTGTTTGAAAGGATTATCGTAGTTTGCGATTCCGGCATTTGCACATTATATATGTACAGAGGAAGAGCGGCTCTGACATCATTTGTCATCGCCGCTCTCGCAGAAAAAAAGTGTATAGAACTGTTACATTATTCCCATGTCTCTGTTATTTCAAATATCATCCTCAGATCATTAATAACTACTGGATCAATATCATCTGCAGTCTCCCACTTCTTCAGCTGCGGAACTATATCCTTCAGCATGTCTTCGATCCTTTTCCGCATGTTCTCATTTCCCAGCACCACTACTTTAGATGTAATCCCTGCCTGAGTCATATAATCACGGACTCTTTTGCCACTTAGTCTGATTCTCTTATAAAGCTGCTCATGCTCTTCAGGTGATATATGAAAAGCTACAGTAATATATTTGCCTCTGTTCTCATTATTGTGTCTGGGCTTTTTGCCGAATGTGTTCTCATATCCCATATCACACTACCTCCTGCCAGTCATTCATGAGTTCAAGCTTGCCTACGATCTCATTCTGCTTATGCGGGAACATATGAGCATAATGCATAGTGATATCTATGTTCTCATGTCCTACGCGATTAGCTATATCCACAGGTGTGAATCCCATTTCTATAAGCATTGATACATGAGAGTGCCTCAGATCATGGATTCTTATTCTCTTCACACCGGAGAGCTCACATCCACGCTTCATCTCAAGATGAAGTCCGCTCTTGGAGACTCTGAAGATCCTATTATCTGCCATGATCCCGTATTGCATCTTTATGAAAATCTCAATCTCACGAGTGAGGAAGTGAGGTATCTTGACCTTGCGTATACCCTTCTTTGTCTTAGGCGGAGTCACGATGATCTGTCCCTCAAGATGCTGCAGGGATTTGTTTACGTCGATCATATCGTTCTCCAGATCTATATCTGCCGGGGTCAGTGCGAGCATTTCTCCGAGACGAAGCCCTGACCAGTAGAGAATCTCAAATGCTGTGAATGATTCTATGTTGTCACTTATAGCTTCAGAGAATGCTCTGTACTCATCGGTGGTCCAGATGCTCATTTCAACTGTTCTTTCATCTCCGCCTATCGGTCCGGCTGCATGGATCGGATTGCTCTTAAGATTGTAAAGCCTTACTGCATGGTTCATTATTGCGCTGAACTGGGCCTGGATAGTCTTAAGATATTTCTTGGAATACAGGAATTTACCTTCATCATCTTTCATGACCATGAGTTTGTTCTGCCATTTTATGATGTCACTTGTCTTAATATCGCACATTCTCTTCTTCCCGAAGTATGGCAGGATCTTCTCCCGAACGATGTGGTCTTTGGTACACCATGTGTTATGTCGAAGTCTCGGCTTCATGTCCTCAGTGTACAGATCATAGAATTCGGCAAATGTCATTTCCATCGTTCCTGCCTTATTCTCAAGGAAGCTCTGCTCCCAATCTTTGGCCTCTCTTCTGGTTTTGAAGCCTCTCTTTACTTTCCTTTTACGCTCACCGGTCCAGTCTTCATAATAGAAGCTTGCGAACCAGGTGTTCTTATTTTCATCTTTATATGCTGGCATTTGTTTCGCTCCTTTCAGTCCGGGTGAGACCGTAGGTGCGCTCCTCATAGTACTTTCTGCTCACCCTGCCAGCTACTGTAATATAGCCTTTTTCTTTGAGTTCTGTATTCAGTTTCTTTATTATTCTGTATGCCATTCCTTCTGACACTCCGAAATCGGCTGCTACTGTAGCTGCATTTACAAACATGCTGTTTTCCATTGATCAATCTCCTGTATATTGTCATGACAACTGTATCTTAGTTGCTCATATCTCTTTGTTGTAGTTTGTCAGATTCTTATATCGCATCTGCATTCGTCAAAGATGCGATCATCCATGCTTTTTCTTTCTCTTGCGATTCTTTTTATTGTTCTTTTCAGACTGCCGACTCTGTTTTCTATTCTTGTGCCGGTTCCTGTTTCTCATGCCACATCTGACGGCACGATCTACATTTTTATAAATGTCAGGTGGTACTGTACATCTGTATTTGACTAGATCATCACGGATCAGTCTTGCTGTTGCTTCCCCCAGTACCATCGACCTTTGCGGTAGCCCAGGCATCATCGGCAACACATAGTGCACTGACATCGTCGGATTCTTAAGACTGGTAGTTAATTCGGCCACAGTAAAAACACTGGATGTCCGATTCAACCAGTCAGCCGATACGATTATCACAGGCCGGTAACCGGCCTGGATCGAGCCGTGCCTGGACTCAGGTATTAGAGCGTGGTAGATTTGGCCCTGCTGGATCTCCCTCCATTTCTCTATCAAGCTCACCACCTCCTACATTACACTCAGTAGTTTTCTGCGTATGTTTCTGATAGCTATTCTCATGTCCTTAGGTGACATCTCCAGCTTCTTTCTGACATCCAGAGGACTTCTCACCTCGAATACCAGAAGTTCAATAATAGTAAGCTGCTCATCATCAAGCTCCATAAGTGCGATCCTGACTTCCTCATGCCTTACAGCTTTGACCCAGGAGTGATTCTTCTTCCTGAAGTATCTGTTCTTTACCCCGCTGAGGCTGATCGAGCCTTCCACCATTTCCATTACCTGATCATCGAAGATCAGCATTCCGTCTGCTCTCATTCTGTTACCTCCGTTTCTCATAAACGAATACACAGATTCCCAACATAGAATATCGAGTTCTGTTAATGGATCGAAATGTATAAACCGGCAGCGCAAGGAGTATTCGCATCCTTGACACGCCGGTATTAATCAATTTCATGATCCAATTTGTTCTCAACATCCCGGATCTGTGGGAATCGACCAGGTGTGAGTAGGCTCTCCTCTCTCATGGGTACATTTAACCCCTCCGTTATCTGCCGGAGCCGCCCCCATTGCGATGTCTGTGGCTAGGCGGAAGTATCATTGTCCCCGAAGATTGTCATCGCACAATGACAGGTGCCGCCTGCCTTTTGGATCCGTCTGTTGTCGCTCGCCTTATGGGTCATCGCGCAGCGGTCTCGCATGCTCACGGTTGTTAGCCGCATATCTCCGGGAAAGTTCCTGGTGACTGTGTATTCACTTTTGCTGGTTCCGAGAGGCTCTGTAATTTGTCCTCTCACCTGTAGGTCACGGGAGAGGCATTTTGACAACCCCCTTTTCGAAAATTTTTATAATTTTTTGAAAAAAGTGCCTGCCAGATGATCTGACAGGCACACTCGCTAAAGTGAACTTGAATCGTTCAGCATATTCTTACAACATAGCAAAGGTCTTCCTCATTGAGATCCAGCTCGATCGGATCTATAGCATTCATCAGCTGCCTACATATGTATCCAGTGCAGAACTGGTCATTGAATGCGATATGGCCGTATTCTCTTCTCATTTCCGGATCCATCTCTGCCACCATTTCCGGTGATCTGACCCATAGATCTCCAAGATAATCAGGGTCATAATCTTTGGCAGCCGCAAAGTCAAGCTCGTCGAGTGTGACATATCCCTGAACAAGTCCTTCATCTGCCATAGCACATACATCATAGTAGGATACTACATATGAGATAGAGTATCTGCTGTCATCCACCCAACTCTCAGATGTGAAGTACTCCTCTTGATCAGATTCCATCATCTTGATAGGAAGCTGCCATGCCGGGAAGTCACCCCAGTCTATAAAGCTCCTGCTTCTTGTAAGGATTGGTGTAAGCTTATATTCACCTTCTCTTCTGACAAACGGTCCAATGACCTCTACTTTGTCACCCTTGTTTACTCCTATATAGAATTCATAATAAGTGCTCATAGTTTCCTCCGTATTCTGCATAAAGCTCTTCGTCTATCCTGGTGAGAAGCTCCTCGGTGTCGATATCAAAGGTCCTCTTGACCCATTTGGAGACGATGAAATTCTCACATTCCTGCATCATCCATTTATCACGGTCGGTGCCGATACCCTTTAGAAGTTTCTTTGTGCAGCGTTCATAATCTTTGACAGCCTGTAATACGATAGCCTCGGCGAGCGACCAGTAGTCATGTTCAAAATTAAATCGAATGGGTTTCATCGTCTCCTCCTGTTTATCATGTGTGGTATGCTTCTCACCTGTAGGTCACGGGAGAGGCATTTTGACAACCCCTTAGTTCTCAGTTTTTGTTTTTCTTTTGAGATTGCTCACAGCTTTGATATAGAGCTTTCTGACAAACTGCTTGGTCATACCTGTTTCCTTTGCGTATGAACTGAAGGTATGATCCTTTGCCGCTATGGCAATGAAAACTTCAAATTGTCTTTCTGAAAGGCATTCTTTAGCCGTTTTCATCAGTCTTCCTGCCTCGATTTTGTCCATCAGAGATGTTTCATCCTCTTTTGATGTCATCCATTCACCATCATCGCCATTGCTATAAGACGTATGCCTCCTTGTTTCAGTCTGATCGTTGTTGTACTCAACTCTGTCCAGGTCCTCCAGAACCTTCATCCATTCCTCGCTGATCTCGATTTCCTTGTTTCCTGTAGCAAATTCATAAGTGTAAGTATTCATTAGTAAGCCTCCGTATTTTTCGAAATGTTTGATGTAACTTGCGAAAAATACGCGGCTTACGGCGGTCTGCTCTGAGGCAGAATTATTGAATGTATATGCATGTCTGCCATGCTCCTTTCGGTAGTGTCTGGCAGACATGCAGCTGAATCAGGGCATAAAAATAGCCCCGCACCCACTTTCGTGAATACGAGGCTTTGCCTGCTTCTTATTTAATTGTTACGCTGCTGGTCTCCCAGCATATACAGTTTATCGTGTCAAAACTCTTCGTACAATCATCTTATAATCGCCTATAACTAATTGATAACTCTTTGAAAACTCTTCGATAACTCTTCGGATTCAGTTCATCAAATCGGCTATTGTCATCTGCTCACCGCTCATGTATGCAGGGTTGCAGCGAGCTTTATATTCTCTCTTGAACTCTTCGAATTCGAGGGCAAACATGATGATCGCATATTTCTTCTTCTTGTAGAAATCCTGCTCGGATATGCCGATAGTCTCAGCTGCTTCACTTCCTGTATATCTGAAGTTGCTCAGGTAGCAGAGGTTGAGTATTTCGACGAACTGCGGTCCGTATGTTTCAAATGTATAGACATTCATCTTGATCCTGTCGATCACCTTGAGCATCCAGGATGTACGCAGTGTCCTCAGGATGCTGGTTTCATATCTGTCTTTCATGTAATCAGTGGCAAAGAACTCCAGCCTGGTTGCAGCCTCACTCATCCTCCTGAATTCATCAGTCTCATATGATTCGCTGCAAAGGTCCTCTACCAGATCATCGGCATCAAGCGCTGTATTTCGACAGGCATCATGGACTATCTTAAGTACCTTCTTGCCATGTTTATATAAATAATCAGTCTCAAACCCGGCTAGTTTGCACTGTTCGTTGATTCTTGTATTTAAACTGACATCTGTTCTCATATTATTTACCCCTTCTGAATGATTCGTCGCCTATGCCCCTGCCGTCCTTGAGCCGGGGTGTATGGAACAAGGGAAAAGGTCCCGTATCATCCCAGCCTGTAACTATGGTTCATGAGGCGCACAATCCTCTTTATGTATTAAGTGTGTTTTATTTGTAGTTGTCAGGATATTTTCCTCCTGGAGGTCCTGACCGGACCGTCCATTTCCATCTCCCATCGGATATCCTGATGTATGAATCTAAGCTTATAGTTGATCAGCTGTCCGTTGCAGCTTCTGGATGCACAGCTATATACGATCTGCACTTTACCATCCATCCGCATCCATTCGGTATTGTATATCCTTTCCACATTTACGGATTTCCAGTGCCCTCTGTCATAGATCTTGAATCTGACAGGCTTAGGCTCTCTTATCATTTTGTCGAAGATTGCGACCACATCTACTGTCTGTACCATGATCATCAGCCTCCTTAAAGTCGCTTGCAGAGACTCGTAGAACATCGTCGGTTTTAGAAACTCTCTTTCTGCTTGTCTTACCCATTGAGTCCAAATCGATACCTGTCCTGCAGAGTTTGATGCTTCCGTCTCTGTGTCCGTCCTCATCTATAGAATCTAGTCTCCAGCTTTCGTACTCATCGTATGCAAGTACACATCTGTATCCTTCGCTCATGCTGATTGCTGCAACTATCTTTCCTGCATGTATGTCTGCAAGGTAATACCTGTCATCCGGTCCGTAAGTGAATATCATGAAGAGCTTGTCTTCGATCTCTGCTACAATACCGTCCGACTTCAGTTCATATCTCTCAGCCTCATCAGCTGTTCTTTCTATCATCATATCCATTGTATAGTTCCTCCTGCCCTTGCGGCATGTAAGCAAATTCATCAAGTATTCCCGCGGTTATTGTGTCTTTATCAGCTGTAATTGGATTATATATAGGAACATTTGTTCGTCAATATATCTTGAAGATGTTTTTTGCTGGCAAGCAAAAAGAGGTAAATGATTACCTCTTTAGCGTTACATGCAAATTATTATCGTTTACCGTTCGCCTATATTTTGCCTATATTTTGTGATTTGGTCGCTATAGGCCTCATCATCAGCTATTCGTCTATTATTTTATATATGTCTTACTTCTTGCCTTTCTTTATAAAATAACAAATTGCTGCAATGACAATAATTACGAAGAATAGTGATTACAGCCCTGTTCTGTATAATTCGATTACATTAATAACCGGCTCTTCATATGGATGGACTTCTTTTATGGCAACAATCGTCTCGTCAAGGCGACTGCCAGTCACAGTGACTTCCACTTTGAGTTCCTCTTCTTCGCTGATTACACCTTCTTCTCCAATGAATGGATCTGTACCGGGAAGAGGTCTCCATGTTCCGATGACCCTGCTGTATGAAAGACAGCAGTCATAATTGCCAATGTGTCCTGTATCAACGCGCTGAAGAGCCTTCCTCAGATCTGCAAAATGTGTTTCCGGAATAAATATCTCAAGCTTGAAGTTTCTGTTACTCATGTCATTACCCCAGTAAATGTATTACGGTATCTATGCAAATATTATCACACCAGATGCCGCTGCATTCGAATAAAAACGCCGAAGTGCTTGAAAATGTTGCACTCCGGCATATTAACTTACTGTCTGTCTGAATATGCAGATCCTCAATGTTAATGGCTATATCCGGCTTATTTCACTGATTGCCTGTATCAGCACCGGAAACTCATCCAGCTTAGGCATCCTCACTCTTGCCGCACTTGAGTCCAGGCCTTTGAAGTCGTATCCGTCTATTACCAGGACGCCGCGCCTGAAGAATTCTTCTTTCAGATTGACTTCCGGGTCGTCGTGATACAGCAGGCATATGGAATTGGTATCAAGTGTCTCAGCGATATGCAGATTGCCCGAGGCGCCTGCCGGATGGTCCTCATCACATCCCAGCACATCCTTGATCCTGGTTTTCATAACCCGAAAGTCTTCCCTGCACTGCGAGACAAATTCCGGACATCTTATCGCCGCAGCCGCGACTTCCCTGGACAGCTCGCCTACCATATACGGATTGGTCATTTTGTTCATATATCCGATCAGATTCTTGTGAGCGATTATGTATCCTACACGCATTCCCGCCAGTCCGTACCCCTTAGACATAGTACGCACTACAGCAAGGTTAGGATACTTTGCAAACAGCTGGACCGCTGAATTTTCCTTAGGCATAAAATCGCCGTAAGCCTCATCGATTATGACTGTAATGTTGTATCTGACAGCTTCTTCAACTATTCTCTCGATATCTGCGATATCTATGCACTGCCCGGTCGGATTGTTCGGATTGTCTATGTAGATGAAGTTGTATGATTTGCCCGTTGTCGGGAGCAGAACCTCATCCCCGCCGGCCTCCTTATAATGCATGTTCAGGAATTCCAGGACATCGAATTTGTAGTTGTTTGACTTATTCAGCTGATAAGGCGCATATTCGATGCCTATCATCTCGGCATGCATATAGTAGTCCGTAAACTGAGGAGATATCCCCAGCACGACAGCATTATGAGTGTCAAATATATTATTTATAATGTAAAGCGCACTCATGCTTCCGTCGGTAAGTAATATGTTGTCACGCTCTACGTCTATCTGATCAGCCCACAAATCGTGTATAGCCTCATATAATGCCTGGCTGTGTGGATAAGGCCCCAGTCTTGAGGTGTCGAACCCGCGGAAAACCTCAGCG
Source organism: uncultured Eubacteriales bacterium (assembly GCA_902786355.1). Classification (GTDB taxonomy): domain Bacteria; phylum Bacillota; class Clostridia; order Peptostreptococcales; family Anaerovoracaceae; genus Crickella. The sequence continues at coordinate 122,898 of CADABZ010000006.1, read as the reverse complement.
CATTCCGGCGGAAACCCATACGGATTGCATCCCTCGCTGCAGTCTATTCCCCCTTCAGGCAGTTCGAGATGATCCATTGCGTAACTGACCTTCTCCTGCTCAAGCAGCTGTTTTTTGATTTTGAGTCTGCTCATCTCCATTGTGTGATCTCCTTAGTCTATGCAGCTTCCTTGTATTTAATGATCTTGTATCCACCGATGATCAGTGTCGGCAGCAGATAGAATATGATGAATCCGTATGACAGATACGTATATCCTGCTCCGATCAGGTCAACAACACCGATGCGTGAGAAGATAAGTGCTGCGATGAGTGTGGCAACCGCTATGATACCTCTCAGCTTCTTATTAAGTGCAGGACGTCCCTTTTCCTGCAGGGCAATATCCGCTCTGTCAATAATCATATGGATGCAGCCTGTAGCTGTTTCAATAAGGGTCCATCCCATTACGATACCGAACAGTGTCAGAAGGCCTGCGCCGCCGTTTACCGCTGTGATCATCATAGTCCACGGTGTCTCTACTTCAGGTCCGACTATCGACATATCTCCGTAGAAACACATCATTGCGAAGTAGCTGAGGAACCACGGAATTACCATTAAGAGTCCTGCGAAGAGTCCGCCAACCAGTGTATGCTTTCTCTCAGTCTGTCTCTTCAGAGAGAACATTCCCATAGGGATAGCATTGATGTTGTAAGCAACATACAGGATACCGGTCCAGATGCACAAAGCGACTGTTACCTTGCCGTCGTATGCGACTGTGCTGTGGGTTGCGAATACCTCACTGATGTGGTCGCCTTTGCGTGCTATGACTATGATAGTGAACAGGATGTATCCGGCATACAGAAGTATTGTTCCTATCGACTCGAACCTTTCAATGATCCTGTCACCGTAGAAGTTCAGCAGACCTACAACTACTATGATAACTACATTGCCGAGGAATGCAGGCAGCCCGACCTGAGCGAATATTGAGCCGGTTGCAGCAGCCATTACCGCAATGAGAAGTATTCCGATCAGAATTGTCAGAACATCCATCACAGGCCAGCACGGTCCAATTACCTGCTTGATGAAGTTCTTGTAGTCATAGACCTTGTACATCCTGCAGATCTCAAATGTCAGGAATGCAAAGAGTGAGAATCCTATCGCGATCGTGATGCCCGATATCCACCCCATCGATCCGAACATCGCACCGTACTGATAGATCTCACGTCCGGTTGCGTAACCGCCTCCTATCAGCACTGACTGAAGAATTACTCCCGGCAGCAAGTACTTTGCATAGAAACCGCTCTTTCTGGTATTGTTTGTGTCCCCCATACCCATTTCTCCTTTTCTGTTAATTAAGTGTAATAATTATTTATGATCCTGAGATGCCTCTGCCGTGAGCTGCACCGGCACCTCTTCTCATACGCATAACAAAAGCCGCGGTATTGTTACCGTGGCCAGTCATCTTACAGTCGTATGTGTTTCAGTTAATACCTGTCAACTCACAATTTGGCGCACGGTAACATTCTTCTTCTCAAACCAGAAGAAGCTGCTCCAAGCGCTGAACTTATTTGTGATGTGATAGTTACAACTGATGTTATTCATTAGTAAACTCCTGTAGTCAATTTGTATTAATGTGGATTATAGACAATCTTTTTGGATAATTCAACAAAAATACATCAAATTTTTGTGCATTTTTATGAACATATATTCCCGGGAATTCCACCCTCTCGGTGAAGTATCCGATCCTGTGCTCGATCGGGTCCCGGGCAAAGTCAGGCAGATCGTATTCAAGAAGTTCGCCGGGTTCATACGCAGCTGTTGTCAGTGTGAAATTTCCAGCCTTGGCTGTTGGCACTTTCACATTCTGAATATACGGATTGGATCTGAATTCAGCCGCATTCAGTTTGATGTATTCTTTCATATTCTCTGTGATCATTGTCTGAAACGGTTTACCGCTTACAATGATACACCCCGTGAATCATCTTTGTCACGAGTCTCTGTAGCACGCCCATGAAGCTCCTGAGATTCCTGAAGTGAAAGTAAAAGGCAGCAGCATCGGTATCGATTGCTGTTGCCTTTTATATATGAGATATACTGAGTTCTTTTGATTATGCTTATTATCCTATTTTGCCTCATCAAGTGCTTTGCACTCTGCTTCGCGTGCTTCCCAGTCATCGAATGGTACCTTGAGTTCAGCGAAGAGGTCTCTGCCTTTGCCCTTCAGATATCTGATTCTGATGATGAAATATACAACAGCGAGAGCCATGAATCCGAGGATCATGAGGTATACGCTTGCTCCGAGTGACTTGAATGCTGATACAGCCAGGATAGCTGCTACGACAGCTGCGAATACGGCCATTACAGCAACGAATGTGAAGTTGAACTTAATTCCCGGATAGTTGCATGCGTGCGGGTATCTCTTCTTGAGGAAGAACGGTACGATGCATGTAGGGATATCTGCAAGTGCGTTGACTGCTGAGAAGATAGTCATCAGTACGCCGAATGAAAGACCTGCGCCTGCGCAGATAATAGCGAATGCCATTACATATACCAGGATCCATGTTGAGACGCCGTGCTTGTTCTTCTTAGCGAGAAATTCAGGGAATACGTCGCATTCTGCGGCAGCCTGGATCTGAGCGCATGTCAGCATGATAACAGGTACCATGGATGTCAGTACTCCGCAGAGAGGTCCGCCTACTACGAAGAATACTACGAGTCCGCCGCCCATGAAGTTGCTTGCAACGTCAGCGAGTGTTGTTACCTCTGAGCCCTGCATGCATCCAAGTGTAACGATCGACATCAGGATGTAGATGACGGCTACGATTACTGGTGACAGGATGAGTGCAAGAGGAATGTCTCTTCTTGGATTCCTTACATCATCTGCTATCTGAGATACTGCAGATCCGCCTGCCAGGCAGGATGAAAGAACGGATACTGCAGCTGCGATGGAGCTGAACTTGACACCGCTTCCCATTGCCTCGCTGAAATCGATCTGTGCTGCATTGATATGCGGCAGGCCGATGAAGATGTATACTGCAACTGCGAGCAGCATGACTATTACGATCAGTGAGTTGATCGATGCGAACAGATAGTTGCCCATGTATGCAAGCACCGCATATACAAGAAGGATAACTACTGCTACTACTCTCTCCTTGCCTTGCAGTGCAGGGAAAAGAGAGACGAAATAGTCTGCGAAAAGTACTGCGAATACTGAGATCAGTACCGGCTGGAGCAGGTTCTGAATAGCCATATACAGTCCTACTGCCGGATGGATCAGCTTGGTCGGCTGCAGGAAGAATGAACCCGAAGCCGGGATGATCGACGAAGAATAAACAGCAGGGAACATCTTGGCGATCGTATATATTGTCGCTAGGATGAAAGCAAGTATTACCGCGCTGCCAATCTCATTGATCTCAGCAGGAAGCGATCCGAATATACCGGATCCGATGATAGCTCCGATACCTGTTGCGATACAAGCAAGAAGTCCGATTTTTTTCTTTTCCATCTCTGGTCTCCTTTCTATTCTGGCCTGCAATTACTCAGCAGCAGGTTCAGGAATTGCATCTACGAATTTAGTTCTGTTCATGAGCGGGTGCTCAAGTCTGATAGCACCTTCCACCGGGCACTCCAGTACGCATGCTCCGCAGTACCAGCATTCACCCGGCCAGGCTACTATTGGATGTTTGCCCTGCTCGGTGCTAGGCAGCAGGACATCTCCGTGGCATGTCCTTGCACATGTGTTGCATCCGATGCACTTGGAGTCATCAAACTGTATAGGGTTCGCACTGCAAGGAACAACGGAAACTGTGAGTTCGTTCATCTTCTTCATTACTTCTTACCTCCGTTGATATAATCCTGGTTGCGTTTGTCGTATTCTGTCTTGAGGTCGCCGAAATAGTCGAGCTCAACATCGCCTCTTACCGCTTTGCCATTCTCCTGACGGATGGTGATGAAGTGATGATCTTCAGGCGGATCTACCTCCGGGTAATCACTTCTTTCGAAGCAAAGCGTCTTGGAGCTGGACTTGCGCATGCGACATGCTTCGAGGATCATCTCGGCTACGTTGAGAATGTCGAGTACCTCGTGAGTTCTTACCAGCTCATGAGTGTTGTGGCATGACAGCTTAGGTACGATCTCGGTCCTGTATGTGTTCAGCAGGTCAAGTCCTTGTACCAGCAGAGCCTCATTCTTTATAGCTCCGCAGTAGTTCTTCATGCACTTGGCGATAGCCCAGTTCAGCTCTTTCCAGCTGTATCCTTCTTCAACATACATTGGTGCGTAGAGTCTTTCGATCTCGTCATCTACCTGCTGTCTGTCGTAATCCTCCAGGGCTACAGTATCTGCATATGCGCTTGCTTTTCTGCCTGCATAGTATCCTGTTGCCGAAGCCTGTCCTGCGCAGTCTGATCCGAAGAGCTGGTCTCCGCCTGCATAGATTCCATCGATGTTGGTCTTGAGATCCCAGTCGTGCATGATTCCGCCCGGTGCACCGAACAGCTGTCTCTCGTCAGCGCTGAATGATGCTGATGTCCAGCCTGTACCGTATACCTGCATTGCTTTCTTGGATGGGTCGAATCCTCTCTTGTTGTAGTAGTCATAGACAGGAACAGCGGTCTTGCCTTCGTTACCTATCATGAGACCCCACATCGCTTTGCGCTCCATTTCAGGCATTCTGGACATGTCTGCATAGAATGGAAGCTTGTATCCTCTCTTCATGAGCTCATCGAAAGACATTGTCTCAGGGCCTCTGTACTCATATTTAGGCTCATCAATTACGCCGCCCTTGAGGAAGAACTTCTGGCCCTTGACCGGGAAGTATCTCTCTTTGACGGTCTTGAGGACGTTGCCGTCTCTGTCGAGATAAGGGATCTCAACGCCACGGGAGTCTACCATCGTGCACGCATACCAGGTGTTGTGGTTGTTGCCTGCGCTGTATGGAGGGAAGCTGGATCCTGCTGCTGAGAACTCTGCGCGGACGCTCTTCTCCATCATGGTGAATTCCATTCCTGCTCTCCAGCCCATCGAGTGACCTGAGCCGATCGAGTTGAAAGGTCTGAACTCGCAGAGCCCAGGGAGGTCTGCGTTGAACAGCCACAGTCTTGCAGGTCTTGACATGGTCAGGACGGTAGCCTTGGCGTGGAAAATGCGGATCTTACCGGTATGTGTGTCCATTCCGATAGCTCCGACGCCGCGCTTCTTGCCGCCTGCTTCTGTTGTCAGGAGTGCAGTTGCTTCGGTGTGATCATAGATCTTGACGCCGAGCTTCTTCATTTCCTTGAGAAGTGCTGGCTTGAATCCTTTGCCCCAAACTCTCAATGTGAATCTTGAATAATAATCGTATGCAAAGAGCAGTTTGGTCTCTTCATCTCTGAAGTCTGCTCCCTTGAATTCGTCTTCAGTATCTCTTATCTTGCACCCCATCTCTTCGAGGTCGACAAGTCTGTCCCAGCCTTCCTCACAGCAGATGTAGTGCGCTATGCCGTTGGAAAGATGGTCCTGCTCATCAACATATGCCTCTGCGATTTCCTTGGCAGTGACACGTGAGCTTGGATTAGTGCATGCGGATTCCCAGTGGTCAAAACCAGTTCCGGCAGCACCGCTTCTGACTGTCGCGCCCTTCTCGACCACGATGACCTTCTGTCCTCTTCTTGCTGCGGCTATTGCGGCAAAGCAGCCAGCCATACCGGCGCCCAAGACGAGAACATCGCATTCGGCCTTCTCTTCCTGCCCAAATTCATTGGCATAAGGCCATTTGATCTCACTCATACCTCTTACTCCTTTCAGTTCTACAAGCAATCTGCTGTACTTGAGTAGATAATATGCCCTGTGGATACAAAAAGCAATATACATTTTGCAAAATGCAAAATGCTTTATTATTTTACATATAAATACCTGGCGCTGTATAATGTATTGCAGATAGAAATTGAAAATCTTTTTTCTCGGGAGGCTGCTATGGCAGGAATGATGACAATAAGCGAGCAGGTATATCGCACTTTGTACGACGGAATTGTTTCCGGTGAGATACCTGCTGGACGGAAACTCACATTAAAAACAATTCAGGACAGTCTTGGCGTCAGCTCCTCCCCTATCCGGGAAGCTCTGACAAGACTCAGCGAGGCCGGACTGATCATATACCAGCCTAATGTCGGAATGACTGTCATAGACATCAGCTACGAAGATGCTGTTGAGATTTTTGCTTTGGCTGAGGAATTTGATGTGATAGCACTCAAATTCGCATTTAATTCTGACAGCAAACATGAAATGATCATCGATCTCAACCATGTTCAGAAGAAAGCTGCCGAAGCATTAGAACACAATGATTATGAGAAGTGGCTGTACTATTCAGATGAGTTCCACAATGTCATTCTCAAGCACTGCAACAATTCCAGGCTTGTAGAAGCAGCAGAAAAAAACAGGATCCAACTGTCCATCCTGTCTCACAAATATCAGGAAAAAGAAGAAAACAATCAGGAAATACATGAGGAGCACAACGGGATCCTCAGAGCCATCGAGGCAGGGAACTTCAAAATGGCCGAGAAGAGCATGAGAAGTCATCTCCAGTCATCCGCCAGGAAGAGTCTGCAGCTCTTCGAAAAATCAGCAGATTCTCGGTAAGAGTTCGCCGCCCGGCTGCGGCAGCAGTGTCTCTGCAAGTGTGTGAAATAAAGTCTGTAAATAGCTCCATATGGTAGCTAACTTATTCAGGCTGACAGGTCAGACGGCGTCAACCTGTTGAAAACACTGTAATTCATGCTTTCAAAAATGTCAATATAGCCAGGCTTTTAGGAGCCTGGCTATTGAATTGTAATGAAGCCTATTCAGGCATTCTGCCTTCATACATTATGCAGAATTCACTGTGCACACTGCCCCAGTTTCGTATCGCCTGAGTCCATTTCTTAGTGACCTGCATAGTTGAAAGATAAAGGGATTTCAGAAGAGATGTCGGATTAGGAAATACGCTTCTCTGTACATATTATTATGTCTGAACGTAATACACGTATTATTCGTATTTATTCCCACTCGATTGTCGAAACACTTGCCTGATTTCACATCATTCCTGTATCACCTTAAAGCTGTCGACCGGTGATATCCCGATCGTCATCTCTTCAAGTACATCAAGCAGCATTCTTACTGTATCAAGCGATGTCAGCATCGTAACATTGTTCTCTGCTGCGCATCTTCTTATTGCCTCTCCGTCACCGTAATGATTGGATGTCATTACGGTGCGGGTGTTGATCACATAGCTTACATATCCTGCACGTATGGCATCCAGGATCTCACTGCTCCCTTCGCTCGGTTTGCGCAGTCTGCTGGTTCTTATACAATTATCTTTCAGTTTTGCTGCAGTGAATTCAGTTGCCTTTATATTGAATCCCATATCATAGAAACGTTTTATCAGAGGAACAGCCTCTTCTTTATCTTCGTCGGCTATACTTGCGATGACAGTTCCGTATTTAGGCAGAGACAGTCCCGAAGCCGTCAGAGCCTTGAATGCAGCCCTGTGCAGTATGTCATCATATCCGATCGCTTCTCCTGTTGATTTCATCTCAGGCGACAGATAAGCGTCCATTCCCCTCAGCTTGGAGAATGAAAATGCCGGTACCTTGACATAGCTCCGTTTCTTTTCTTCAGGATATCTTCTGAATATGCCCTGCTCCTGCAGAGACAGTCCGAGCATGGCAAGAGTTCCTATATCCGCAAGCCTGCAGCCGCTCGCTTTTGAGATGAACGGTACACTTCTTGATGACCTCGGATTGAGTTCGATGATATACACCTTTCCTGTGCCATCGACTATGAACTGTATGTTGAACAGCCCTACTATGCCTATGGCCGTGCCAAGCTTTTCGGTATAGTCAAGGATCATAGACTTAATGTCATCTGTCAGATTGACGGGCGGGTATATGCTTATGGAATCTCCGGAATGCACACCAGTTCTCTCGACCATTTCCATGATGCCCGGAACGAATACCCTCCGTCCGTCACAGACAGCATCCACCTCGACTTCCCTTCCGCGTATATACCGGTCCACCAGAACAGGCTTGTCTCTGTCTATCCTGACCGCGTTCAGCAGGTACTCTCTTAAGGACTCCTCAGAAGTGACGATCTGCATCGCCCTGCCTCCGAGTACAAAGCTCGGCCTGACCAGCACAGGATATCCGATTTCAGCGGCAGCTGTTACCCCTTCTTCTATGCTGGTGACGGCTCTGCCCTCAGGCTGCGGGATCCCGAGAGATTCCAACACCTTCTCAAACAATTCACGGTTTTCCGCCCTGTCGATTGCCTTACTGTCAGTGCCCAGCATTCTGACTCCGCGCTCTTCAAGAGAAGCCGCAAGATTTACGGCGGTCTGTCCGCCAAGAGTCGCGATCACTCCATAAGGCTTTTCAAGATCCACTATGTTCATTACGTCCTCTGTGGTCAGAGGCTCAAAGTACAGCTTGTCCGAGCAGGTATAGTCAGTCGAGACCGTTTCCGGATTATTGTTTATTATTATCGCCTCGAACCCGGCCTCGCGTATAGTCCTTACAGCATGGACGGTTGAATAGTCGAATTCCACGCCCTGCCCTATACGGATAGGGCCTGATCCGAGCACTATGATCTTGTCTCTGCCGGAAACAATAGACTCGTTTTCTTCTTCATATGTTGAATAGAAATATGGCACATAGCTCTCAAACTCCGATGCGCATGTATCTATCATCTTGTAGACAGGGGCTATGCCCGACTTCTTTCTGAGTCCCGCGATCTCCTTCTCCGTCGCGTTCCACAGCCGGCCGGCTTCACGATCAGAGAACCCCATCATCTTGGCTTCCGTATCTTATATATGAAAAACCTGTCTATCGCAGTTTTTTCATGTATCATATCCGGCAGTATCCCGCGCCTCAGAAGCTCCGCGACAGCATATATCCTGTCATCGGTCCCGGTCTTTATGTATTCAAGCAGATCGCCGTCCGGTACACTGCTGAATTTCTCCAGTTGAATGTGGCTGGCGCCTGTTTCAAGCGACCTTATCCCCTTGAGAAGGCTTTCCTCAAATGTCCTTCCTATGCTCATCACTTCCCCTGTCGCCTTCATCTGCGTGGAAAGTGAGTTGCTGGCATCCGCGAATTTATCGAATGGGAATCTTGGCAGTTTTGTAACCACATAATCGAGCGCGGGCTCAAATGCCGCCGGTGTGTTGGCAAGCTGTATTTCATCCAGATTCATTCCGATGCCTATTTTCGCGGAAACTCTTGCTATAGGATATCCGCTAGCCTTCGATGCCAGGGCAGAAGATCTTGAAACGCGCGGATTGACCTCTATCAGGTAATACTGCGGCGAGAGCGGATCAAGAGCAAACTGCACGTTGCATCCGCCCTCTATCTCAAGGGCACGGATCACCCTGAGCGCGCTGTCCCTCAGCATCTGGTACTCCCTGTTGGTGAGTGTCTGTGACGGGCATACAACGATCGAGTCCCCTGTATGTATGCCTACCGGGTCCAGATTTTCCATGTTGCAGACTGTGATGGCCGTATCATTGCTGTCACGCATCACCTCATATTCGATCTCCTTGAACCCCTTGACGCTCTTTTCTATCAGTACCTGTCCGACAGGTGAAAGTTCAAGAGCGTTTCTGATCATCTGTGACAGTTCATTCTCATCGTCAGCAAAACCTCCACCCGTACCGCCAAGGGTGAACGCAGGTCTGAGCACGACAGGATACCCGATCTTTGCCGCGGTGCGCAGAGCCTCTTCAGGAGAAGAAACTGTTTCCGAAGGCAGCACAGGTTCACCCAGTCTCTCGCACAGTCTTTTGAATTCATCCCGGTCTTCTGCCATTTCAATTGAACTGCTGCGTGTTCCGAGCAGTTCGACACGGCACTCCCTGAGAACGCCTTTTTTCTCAAGCTGCATCGCCAGATTGAGCCCTGTCTGTCCGCCTATTCCCGGCAGTATGGCATCAGGCCTTTCAAATCTGATTATTCTGGCAATGTATTCCAGAGTCAGAGGCTCCATATATACCTTGTCCGCTATGGAAGTATCCGTCATTATGGTCGCGGGATTGGAATTGCAGAGTATGACCTCATAGCCTTCCTCTTTGAGTGCAAGGCAGGCCTGTGTCCCTGCGTAGTCAAATTCCGCCGCCTGCCCGATCACTATCGGGCCTGAGCCTATGACCAGTATTCTCTTTAAATCGGTTCTTTTAGGCATTTTTTCTTCCTTCTTCCATGAGATCGATGAAGCGGTCGAAGAGATATCCGCTGTCCTGCGGCCCCGGCGCGCTTTCAGGGTGATACTGAACACTGAACACTCTGTCTTTCCTGCACTTCATGCCTTCAATGGTGTTGTCGAGGATATTTACATGAGTTACTGTAAGTGGTATACCGGCAAGGCTCTCACCATCAACTGCGTAGGAATGATTCTGTGATGTTATTTCTATTTTGCCTGTTTCAATATTCTTTACAGGATGATTCCCGCCGCGGTGGCCGAACTTGAGCTTGTAAGTTTTCGCTCCATAGGCGAGTGCAATTATCTGATGCCCCAGGCATATGCCGAATAACGGCCTGCATCCAATCAGTCTGCGGACAGTCCCTATCGTTTCCTGAACGTCCTCAGGATCTCCGGGACCGTTCGAAATGAATATGCCGTCAGGATCAAGTTTCAATATCTCCTCCGGATCTGTATTCCAGGGAACAACTGTGACTCTGCAGCCTTTTCTGTTTAGCGACCTAACAATGTTCCTCTTCATTCCGCAGTCAATGGCCACGACATGGTATTTTTCTTCCTGAGGAGCTGATACCCACGGAGTACGGCAGCTGACTCTGGATACAGAGTCATGCGGGACCCCGGTCTTCTCAATTATCTTCAGTCCCTCTTCCCGGGTCACATCCGGAGAAGATATAAGTACCTTCCGGCTGCCCCTGTCCCTGATCGATCTTCCGATCATTCTCGTATCCACTCCATATATTCCGGCAATACCGAATCGCATCATTACATCTCCGAGAGTCTCACTGCTCCTGTAACATGACGGCTCATCATTATACTCGCGGACTATGAGAGCACCGATCGACGGAACCTCTGTCTCATAATCGTCGTCCGCCATTCCGTAGTTGCCGATCAGCGGATAAGTCATCACTACAGCCTGATCAGTGTACGAAGGATCGGATATTATTTCCTGATAACCTGCCATCGATGTATTGAATACTATTTCAAGGACCTTATCCCGGTCTGATCCGAACCCGTACCCATAGTATTCCTCGCCGCTTTCGAGGATGATCTTTCTTGTATAGTCACTCATCTGTTTCCTCCGCCATTTCTGACAGACGGCGCTCAAAACGGTCCCTGCTGATCCCGCCTGAAACATCTGTCGGATACTCACCTGTAAAGCATGCGCTGCAGTATCCCTTATGTCCGCAAAGCTCTCCGAGTCTGTCTGCAGGAAGATATCCGAGCGATTCCGCGCCTATGATAGAAGCGATCTCGTCTATGCTGTATCTGCATGCTATAAGATTTTCCTGTGAATCTATATCTGTTCCGTAGTAACACGGATACATAAACGGCGGAGCAGATATCCTTATGTGTATCTCTGAGGCTCCTGCTTCTCTCAGGAGTCCTGAAATGCGGCCCATGGTTGTTCCTCGCACGATAGAGTCATCGACCAGCACTACCCTTTTGCCCCTTACTGCCTCTTCTATCACTGAAAGCTTTATCCTGACCTTGTCGTGTCTTCCGCCCGGCTCTATGAATGTTCTGCCGATATATTTGTTCTTTATTAAGCCTATTCCATACGGTATCCCCGATTCTTTACTGAATCCGAGAGCAGCATCGAGGCCTGAATCAGGCACTCCTGTCACTATGTCTGCTTCAGTTGGATGGGTCTGGGCAAGGATGCGGCCTGCATTTTCACGGGCTTTATGAACCGGAACTCCCTCTATCACTGAATCAGGACGTGCAAAATAAATGTACTCAAAGATGCACAGCTTTTCAGGCTGTGTTCCGCAGTGTCTTCGTCTGAACTCGATGCCTTTCCTGCTGAAAATGATTATCTCTCCGGGTTCAACATCTCTGAAGTATTCTGCTCCTGCAGCTGCGAGGGCGCAGGTTTCCGAAGCGACAACGTATATACCATCTTCTGTCACTCCGAAGCACAGAGGCCTGAATCCGTGAGGATCTCTGGCACAGATCAGTTTCTGCGGGGACATGATTATAAGGCTGTACGCGCCTTCTATTGTGTCCATAGCCCTGTCGACAGCTTCCTCTATTGACCCGGAGCGAAGCCGTTCTCTGGTAACGATATATGCAATAGTCTCCGTATCCGTAGACGTATGGAATATCGCTCCGGACATCTCAAGTTCAGACCGGAGCTGCACCGCGTTTGAAAGGTTCCCGTTGTGTGCAACGGCCATGCGTCCTTTCTGGTGGTTCACTTCTATCGGCTGGCAGTTGCGTCTGCTGGCGGCCCCTGTCGTTCCGTATCTTGTATGTCCGACTGCCATTCTGCCCTGAGGTATCCTGCGTATGACATCCTCAGTAAAAACATCTCCTACAAGTCCCAGATCCTTTTGCGAAAAGAATACGCCGTCATCATTTACAACGATCCCGCAGCTCTCCTGCCCTCTGTGCTGAAGTGCATACAGGCCATAGTAAGAAATACCTGCAACATCAGCAGGATGATCCGAATACACGCCGAACACTCCACATTCCTCATGAATACTCAATGCTGCACCCCCTATTCCATCAGATATGACCAGACCATCCCCGCATGCATCACAGCCAGTTCAGTCACAACATCCTCCTCCGGAAGGAATGCCGGATTGTGAAGAGGCAAAGCGCAGCCTGCCCCGATGTGGTAGAAGGAACCGTGCGCTTTGTCCAGGAAGCAGCCGAAATCCTCGCTTATCATGACCGGCTCTTCTATAATGTGCACTTTCTCCTCTCCGAACATCCCGCAGGCAGCCCTGAATGCAAGGTCTGTCATGCTTTTATCATTTACAACGCCCGGATGACTGTGTATATAGTCTATGTCTGCTGCAGTTCCGGTCCTGTCTGCTATAGCCTGCACGGTATTCCTGAACTCCTCTTCCATTCTGCGCCGTGTTTCAGGGCCGAGCGTGCGTATTATTCCCTCGAATACCGCTTCACCCGGCATTATGTTGCCTGCCGTTCCTGACTGCATCCTTCCTACAGTCAGAATGCACTTATCAGAAGTTATCTTCGACGGCAGTTCAAGAAGCGCTGTTACCATTTCCGCTGCAGCTGCCAGAGCGTCAATGCCCTTCTCTCTTACTGCGCCGTGAGATGCCAGTCCGGTTACTTCAACCTTGAACATATCCGATGCAGCATAGAATATTCCGTAGCGTATACCAATATGGCCTGCCGGCAGATCGGGGCTGACATGCGCACCGAAGACAGCATCTACTCCATCCATGCAGCCTTCTCTGATCATTCTGTCAGCACCTCCGCGCCCCTCTTCATCAGGCTGCAGCAGGAATATCACATTCCCTTTCAGTTCGTTTCTGTGCTCTGCCAGTATTCTGGCAGCTCCGAGCACTGCTGCTGTGTGAACATCATGGCCGCACGCATGCATCACACCTCTGACTTCCGATGCGAACTCTGCCCCTGTCATCTCGGTCAGCGGAAGAGCATCCATATCTGCTCTGAGCGCAGCCGTCCTGACCGGCCCGTTCTCCGGGTCTCCTGCACCGCACTTCAGTTCTCCGACAACAGCCGTGTCAAGTATCCGTCTGGTCGCTATCCCGAGTCCGTTCAGGTATTTTTCTGCAAGCTCAGCCGTACAGTATTCATGATTTCCCATCTCAGGATGCCTGTGTATGGTCATCCTTAGTCCCTTTATCTCCTCTGCGAATCTCTCCGCATCGCTTCTGATCATCTGTATCATAATAATTCTCCGGTGAATACGGTCACTGCCGGTCCTTTCATAAAGCATCTGCCTGTGTCTCTGTCGCACTCTATCTCAAGATCTCCGCCCCTGAGATGCACAAGCACTTTGCACGCCAGTTTTCCTGCAAAGCATCCGGCGGCCACTGCTGCTGTTGCTCCCGTGCCGCACGCATATGTCTCTCCCGATCCTCTTTCCCAGACCCGGAAGGAGATCTCCTCCGGGCTGATCATCTCTACGAACTCCGCATTGACCCCGTCAGGGAATCTTCCTGAGCTTTCTATTTCAGGTCCGATGATCTCAAGCGGGATCCGGCTGAGCAGCGTGCAGTCCCCGCCTCCGCCGGAAGTATCTTCATCAGTAATTCCGCTCAGAGCAGGATTATCATCAAGGAAGAATACCGCATGCGGATTGCCTGTACTGACTGCTGTAAAACAGAGGTCAATTCCGCCGGCCGCAATGTTCTCAGGCTCAGCAGCTACTTCAGCTATGCCCATGTCAACGGATGCAGCTGCGGCCTTGCCGTCTTTTATATCGAGCCTGATTTCTCTGAGGCCGGCTTTTGTATCTATCAGGACATCCTTTCTCTCCGGCGGAACCATCCCGTTGTCATATATATACTTGGCAACACATCTGATCCCGTTGCCGCACATTTTCCCTTCGGATCCGTCACGGTTGAACATATGCATGAAAGCATCAGCCCTGTCTGACGGCTCTATGAGGATAAGCCCGTCGCTCCCTATGCCGTATCTTCTGTCCGAGAGCTTTACAGCCAGGTCTGAAGGGTCCTGCACGTTCTCTTCAAAACAGTTGACATATATATAGTCATTTCCGCATCCCTGCATTTTGGTAAACTTCATTTCTTTACGCTCCCCGTTCCGGCTGCCTGTTGCCGTTTTCATAGATCTGCTGACACTATTGTTCCGGCTGTGTATCATTCAGCCTTTGCAGCATCCTCTGTGTCCGCACTATTTTGCTCATTTTTCCCGGATTGTTATCAGGAAGCTCTCAAGACGGTCGAGTCCCTCCTTTAAATCATCCATGCTGCAGCAGTATGAGATCCTTATGTGATCATCTGAGCCGAACGCCGCACCCGGCGTGACAGCAACAGCTCCCTCCCGGACAAGTCTCTCAGCAAATTCAAACGAACCCATGCCATATTTCCTGATCGAAGGGAAAACATAAAATGCGCCTTCCGGGGTCTCTGTCTCAAGGCCCATATCCCTTAGCCTGTCTGTCACATAGTCTCTCCGCCTTCTGTATTCTTCAGTCATATATGAAGTATCTGTATCCAGTGCAGTGATGCAGGCCTTCTGCATGATTGACGGAGTTGAGACAACATCGAACTGGTGCACCAGCTCGAGTCTCTCTTTTACGGATGCGTCAGCCATCAGGTAGCCCATCCTCCATCCTGTCATCGCGTAAGGCTTGGAGAAGCTCTGCACAGCAAGGATCTGTTCCCTGATGTCGCGGTATTCCGCGAAACTGTGATACCCGAAGCCGTAGTACAGTGACCTGTACACATCATCACATAAGACGAAAACATTTCTTCCCTTTACAGCTTCATATACCGTTCTCAGGCTCTCTTCGTCATATACGCAGCCGGTCGGATTGTTAGGAGAGTTGAGGATCACCGCCTTCGTTCTGCTGCTTATCAGGGGCTCAAGATCATCTTTTCTTATCTGAAACCCTGCTCCTGATGTATTCATCGGGACACATACTCCCCTGCAGAGGTTCACTATCTGCTCATACAGAACAAATGCCGGCACCGGAATGATCACCTCATCACCCGGATCCAGTATTCCGAGAAGCGATACGAACAGTGCCTCAGTTGCGCCTGCAGTAACGATTATCTCATCTGCACTGTACTCAAGGCCTTTAGTTTTCTCGAACGCTGAGATGCGCTCGCGCAGGATCCTGCTTCCGTTATTCTCTATATAATGTGTGTCACCTGCAGCGACTGATGCGCTGACTTCGCAGCTTATCACCTCAGGCGTATCAAAATCCGGCTCGCCGAGAGTAAGTCTTACACACCCGGGAACAGATGCAGCCAGCCTGGAGAACTCTCTTATTGCACTCCTCTTCAGACTGTAGACTGCCTGATTCATGTGTTCATGAACTGCCATTCTGACCTCCACCCTACAGATTCCTAAGTCCCTGCTCAAGCGCCGTTTTCATCGATGTCTTATCATCCTTGGCCTTGATGATTCTGGCCGGGCATCCCGCAGCGACCATTCCCGGCGGAACATCCGCTGTCACTATTGCTCCTGCTGCCACTACAGCACCCTTTCCTATCCTTACGCCTTCTATCACGACAGCGTTTGCTCCTACGAGCACATCATCTTCTACGACAACTGGGACTGCAGAAGCCGGTTCAACTACACCTGCGAGGACTGCTCCGGCGCCTATGTGGCAGTTTCTGCCTACCTCTGCTCTTCCGCCGACAACAGCCCCCATGTCTATCATCGATCCCTCGCCGATGACAGCACCTATATTGATGACTGCGCCCATCATTATCACGGCATTATCGCCTATTTCTACCTGCTCTCTTATGAAGGCTCCGGGCTCTATTCTCGCATGCAGGTTCTTGGTATCCAGCAGATGGAGCGCACTGTTGCGGCAGTCATTTTCTATTACGATGTCCTCGATCCTGTCGCTGTTTTTCCTCACTATCTCTTCAAGCTCATTCCAGTCGCCGAACACTATCTTGTCTCCTGCGCCGAAAACCCTTGCAGTACCATAGTCTACCGGTGCCTTTTCCCTGACGTACATCCTTACAGGCGTCTTCTTCTCTGCATCCCTTATAAGCTGAATGATCTCCTGTGCATCCATGGTCCCTTTCCCCTTATATCTATCATTAAAAAACATATTAAAATTTTCTCACAGAGCGGTCTTTTTCTGTCATACCAATATCGTCTGCGTTGCCATACCGATTGCATATCGAATGGATCAGTGATATAAAACCTCGAAAAAAGCGCATGTTAAAAGGACAGCTCCATGTGAAGCTGTCCGCCGTGCTGCACCTAATGCCAGGATGCTCTCTTCTGTCAGTATATGCGGAAAGCGAACTTCCCTGCTTTTTCTTCTATGTCTGCGACTGCAAGGATGCTCTTCGGGTCGTTAGCTGTCTCAAGCATTGCAAAGTCCGCAGGCAGTATGAATGACTTGTTGAAATTCAGCGCGCCGATGATCTGCTCTGCGATGATGTCCCCGCCGGAATAGCCCGATACGATCACGGCATACACCCTCTTGTCCGAGAAGTCATGTGACCGGAACAGTGAAGTAAGCCTGTTGACGAAGGCCGTCAGATTGGCGCTGAGTGCGTCATTGTAATTAGGGCATATGAGGACAACAGCATCTGCCTCGAGAAGCGCCGGATACACCTGGTCCGTGATTATCCCTCCGTAGAAGCACGTTCCCTGCTCGCCGAAGTGCAGACATGCCTCATAGCTGCATCCGCGGCAGTCGTAGATCTGACCGTTCTGCAGGGATATCTCAGTTATCTCCGCACGGCTGTACAGATGCTTTTTCACCATGTCCCACAGGAGAAGTGTATTGGATGTCCTGCGTGTGCTGGCATGAAGCGCCAGAAGCTTTATCTTCCCGCTTACTTCCGGAAGGCCGAAGTCCAGGACCTTATCAACAAGCGAGCGGACCTGAGTGCAGTATATGTCTTCCGGCTCTCTGCCGGATATGGTACTGAGCACATGAAAGTTCCCGAGAGATCCTGTCGCCTCCACAAGCGGCTTTCCAGGGAAGGTGCATCCGCACATGTTTGCAGAGAATGCAAAGCGCCTCGCGATTGCTTTGGTATAGAACTCTCCCCCTCCGTCGACTATTATCCCTCCGACAGATCCTTCAAGGCAGTCAGGGTGTCCGCGCAGGTGCTCAAGCAGGCGGTAGTACTCGATATTGACCCCCGCTTCCGACAGAGCCACGGCAAACAGTATCCTTTCAGACGAGATGTCCCTGTCCTCAAATTCACTGACATGGCTGTATATTACGACATCGATGCCGCGCTCTTTCAGTTCATCAAGATACGGCAGCAGCATGCCGTCGAGTCTTGACGCCCTGTCCTCTGAATCACATGCAGGCTTTATTACGATGAGCCTGCGGTTTTCTGCTGAATTAATATTGTCTCTGTTAATATTGTCTCTGCTGCAGGTCCCCTCACCTGATATCGCAGAGCCTGATGTATGAATCTCTGATCCTCTCATATAATTTATCCGGAAGCTCCGGATCCTCGTAGTCCCAATTATCCCCGTTAAATCTGCTCCTGATCCCCAAGAAGGATCCTCTGTTCTCATCCCCAAGATACAGTGAGCCGTAGTTCCACTCTCCCCTGAGTGTAAGTAGTATCGATATCGCCGCCGACGACATCGCCGGTGCGATATACGGCTTGAAGCCGAGCTCTCTCACCTCAAGATTGGCCCCCGTTGCCAGCTCTGTAAGTTCGCGTGACAGCTCATCATCATAGTTCTCAATGCTGTTGGCGATGACCAGGTCCTGCCCGTGCGGACCGAAAGCTCTGCCTTCTGAAAGATATGAGCTGAATCTCTCGTCTCTTTCAGCGTAATATGCAGCCCGCGCGTTCATGACTCCGAGACCGTACCCCCGCAGCTGCCACGGCTTCAGGCCCGATGCATCGAGAAATGCTACGCAGAGGTTGTCCACAGGATCACTCACCACAGCGATCAGCCCCCTGAACTCTGCCGCACGCGCCAGTCCGGCATAGTGCTCTATGATTCCTCTGTTTGCATCCAGCTGCGCCATCCTGACATCGAAGTCCGGATCTTTCTCTTTTCCGAGGTCCGGCACACCCTTGCTGGCGCAGAATATGAAGACGTCGGTATCGAAGAGTTCCTCTTCAGTCACTATCCTCACGGGAGGCAGATGTGGCTCACCGTCCGGAAATCTTATCTGGTTGATCTCGCGTACAAGCCTCTCGCAGTTCTCAGGCCTTATGTCACAGATGCCTATCTCAGATATGACATCCGCACCCATCAGCCTCAGTCCTATGAGCATCGTGG
Source organism: uncultured Eubacteriales bacterium (assembly GCA_902786355.1). Taxonomy (GTDB): domain Bacteria; phylum Bacillota; class Clostridia; order Peptostreptococcales; family Anaerovoracaceae; genus Crickella. Next base: position 104,015 of record CADABZ010000006.1, on the reverse strand, counting down.
TCCCTACATCACCGAGCGCCAGGATATTGACCCGGTGCTTTTCCCCCGGGCGTATGGGGTGTCCTGCCAGTGATACGGGTGCGTCCACCCCGATCTCATTTACCAGTTCTTTTATTCTGTGCATATATACTCCTGATTATTATTGATTTTGCTGATGCATGATCTTTAAGAATTAATAATCAATTCTTTATATGATCGATTATTTCATATCGTCTGCACGGAGCGTCATCATGCTGAATATTACCACTCTGCAATTCTGCAGACAGTTCCGGCAGAATGATTCAGTGAAGATTTCTACTTATCCCGTGACAGGTGCAGCCTCTTCGCGCGCTTTATGTCGCTCTCTATATACACGCTCGGTGCCGCGTTCTCATCATACAGGAGCCCGTCTCCGTAATCCGGACGGCGCGGATTTGTGATGACAGCACCAAGCCTTCCGAGAGTCAGCTGCTTTTCAAACTCCGCCTGATATTCCTGCTCGATGACCTTCATTATGTCCCTCGCATTCTCAAGGCATGTCATCGAGTACCTGTACACCTTCTCGGAGTCCCTTCCGCCGACAAAGCTGTAGGATGTGTACGGCATTATGATATTGATCGATGCGTTCCTGTCTCCTGACTCAAAGCTGTCTCCCCCGATGAACGGATAGCAGTCTCTCTCGTTGAGCCACATGGTTATGACAGGGATGAAGTATGCCCCGTCCACAGCCCTGCGGCTGACAGCCATCTCGTCTCTTGCGTTGCCCGTCAGCAGGCCGACTATGACCTTCCTGACATTCACATCATTCTCTCTCAGGATAGGGTCTATCCTTTTCATCCTCTGGCCGGAGTGGAGAAGGTCGTCTATGAGGATCACATCTCTGTTGAAAGATTTAAGCGTCCTGACCTGATCCTCAAGCTCTGCATAACCGCGGGACTCCCTTATCGTAAAGTCCCGGATCGACTCACTTATGAACTTCTCTGTCCTGAGAGCCTTGGTGACAGTATTCGGTACGACGACATCAGAAAGAGCCTTTCCGAACGGCACCGCCATATAAGGGCCCCTCCTTTTTGCCGGGTCTGGCACTGACGGCACCATGTTCTCCTTCGCGGCCATCTCAATGATCTTGCTGTAGACAGCGCTGGTATTGAAGGAAAGTATCAGCTTGCCCGGATACAGCTCGCAGAATGTCTTAAGAAGGTTGTTGTGGGCATCATCCACTGCCTTCATGACCCTCGGATTCTTGTTCAGCGGTGCCTTGATCACCGTCTCGACATCGCGGAACAGCACCACCGGTGCAGTTATATCTACCGCATAAACAGGATTGTCATGATCTTCTGATATGTTGACAAAGCCCTGTCTTCTGAGGACTTCCGTCACGTTCTGGCTGAGGCCTGCAGGGTCTGCCGGATGATAGACGACATATCCGTAGTCCTTTGCAAGCATGTCAGTCAGTATCTCGGTGAGAAGTATCTGCCCGAGGTTGGATATATCGCGGCTGCGTTCGAAGTAGAAGGCATTTATGATGCCTATCGAGCCGTTCGCGCTCCTTCTGATGCTGCGCGTGACATCGGTGTCCCCGAATTCAAAGAGAAGGTCCTTTCTGTCTATCCTCCGTCCTGATGCAAAAGCGCATACTCCGGAGCGTTTAGTTCCTGTCCTCTCGATATATATCGTCCTGACGCGCGGACGCTCAAGAACAGTCATGAGAGAGTCAAAGTCATATCCCCTTCCTGTCAGTTCGTCCCTGAGGCTTCTTATCCTCCTGCAGTTACTGTGCTCATATCCCGAGATGTGTATATCTCTTGCCTGAAGCTCATGCTTATATGCCGGCTCTCTTATGTAGAAATTGTTCTCGTATATGTAGTTCTGTACGACCGGATCAATAAGAGATGTTATGTCTCTTCCGAGGTCGATGTTTTCTCTGATCCTTGTCGAACTTATATCTTCATAGAATTTTCCGAGCCTGAGGTTTATGACTTTGCCCCTGACCGGATATGCTTCATCCTCACCGCGGTCTGTCTGCCTTGCCTCACGCGCGAACACGATGTGATTGAAGGTGTGTATCGAGTTCTTCTGAGGTCCGGCCTTGTAGCTCGAAGCGTTTCTTACGACATCCGATCCGACTGCTATATACAGGTCCCTGCCTTCAAACAGGCTGCGCAGCCTGCCGAGATCTTCAGGATTGGCAATGTTTACAGGAACATCATCCGGGAATATGTACATGTCCGTCTCTGCGGCTATGGACATCGCCAGGATCTCCTTTCGCAGCATGTGCGGGAGGGTCTTCTTGGACCACGAGAATTCATCGATCGCAAGGTACACCTCATAGCCCATGTCGCGTATCGTGCAGGCTATGGCCTTGTGGCCGAGGCTGAACGGGTCGAAAGTGCCCGGGAAGAAAGCCGCTTTCTGCCTGCATTCAAGTCCGAACGGCCCCTCTTCAGCTATATATTCCGAGATGAATCTGTATATACCCCTGAGAGCTGCTGCATTATTGCAGAACTCCATCGCGTCCTTCTCTGAATCCGTATCCGGGATGAGCGTAAGTATCCTCTTGCCTGTAAGCGCCAGTATCCTGCGCTTTTCATCATCTGATGCCGTGCCGCTCACGAAGACCCGCTCTGCAAGTGTCCGGAAAGCTTCCTGCGAGACGGCGTCCCTGTAGTGGGCAACGCCCTTCATAAGAAGACCGGAAAGACGTTTTACAAGTTCTTCACACCTTTCCTCTGTCCCTCTCCTGCGGTATTCGCTGAAGTGCTCAAGCATTATCGAGACTGTCATGAGCGATGCCGAGGCCGTATTGATATTGCCTGAGCTTATATGGCTCTCGAGATTGCCTGTGACTTCGTCGATCTCCTTGTCCGGCATCAGCAGGATCATCCTGCCGAGATACTCAGGTATGAGCCTTGCAAACTGATAGTCCTCTATATCCAGTCCGTTGTACAGTTCGACCATGATCTCATTGCACTGATCCGCAGGCATCTTCCTTATGAGTTTAAGAAGCGCCTCCCCGGCCTCCCGTCTTACCGTGACCGTCTCGCTGACCTTTATGAGGTTCACAAAGTGTGCCGCGATATGCATCCTGACATTTCTGTCGGATGATCCCGCGATGTCAGTCATGTATCGTATATTGGCAGCCTTGCGAGTCCACGAAGTCTGGAATTTGAGATCATCAAGGAACATCGCCGAGAGAGCTGCATCCCTTTCCTCAGCAGACTGCACAGCAGCCTCGCCGCTGTCATCGATCCCCATCAACCTGAGTCTTGCCGCGCGGATGCTACCGTCCTCATCACCGCTGAACTTTTCCCTCACATCAAGGGCAAGGAGATCTGTGCTGTCTGAGTATTTTCCCGTAACATTGCATGCATATCCCGAGGCCTTTTCCCTGAAACTGTCAGTACACGTACCCTCATCGACCGAAAGGGCTGAGTTCAGAACGGCCATCGTCATCCGCTCGCTCCTGCCGGTATCTTCAAACAGCTTCTCGAGCACTGCATAGTACCTCGGAAGGAACTGCTTTGCACAGCTTGTGAGAGCAGCACTTACGAAGAAGTCCATGCTCTGGATTATCCAGTTCCTGTGCCTCTCGGTCAGCCTTGAAGACGGGCTCAGCATCCTGCCAAGGTATATCTCAAACATCTCGAGATTGGTCGTGGTCTCATCCAGCTTAGGTATGTCTTCAGGCAGCTCCTTTCTGTAGCTCTGTCTGAAGGTCGCTGTCATCTGCCCCATCTGGCGCGCCGACTGCTCCCTTACATCGCTCTCCCTGTTCATCAGCTGATCGTACAGAAATCTGAGAGTCAGCGCCTTCTGCTCTTCGGTCATGTATGTGGAATACTCACCGAGAATGGTTATATATGTACGGAGATTCCTCCAGTCAGCCTCGCCGCGGGCATCCTCGATGAGGCGTGCAAAATCCGCTTTATTATTGAAATAGTGCATGAGGCGTATGTTGTGCCCCACGGATTTCATTTTGAGCTGTGTGATTATATCGTCGCCCTGGATGAGTGACATCTCCCTTCTTACGCGTACAGGCTTGTCCTTGCGGTATCCCATGCCTTCTGCAGGCAGAGCCGTAATGACTCCGTCCTCAAGGGCAAAATCCGAAGGCAGGTCAGTCACAGCGCCGAGCTCGATCATGTAGTCTTCAAAGTCTTTGAGCCGCGCATATACCTTTTCATATCTGTGCTTCTTGGCATCGTCGACATTGTCAAGCTTGCTGAGGATGACATCAAAGGCCTGCTCAAGTGTATAGAAGTGTATTATCTCTTTGCCGTCTTCTCTCGTGCTCTTGACCCTGAAGTCAGCATAGATGAGAAGAAGCGACTCTGCCGAGAGATTCTCAAACTCAAGATCCCAGGTCGAATGGTTGGCTGCAATGTGAGCTATCTCAGGCATTCCGTTCTCTGTCATGCAGTAGTCTGTATAGTAGTAATGAAGGTACGGGACCCTTCTCTCCTCGCTCTTGCGGCAGCCGTATTTGCCTATGTCATGGCTTGCAGCAGCGGCAGATGCGAGTGCGACATCAACAGGGATGCCCGCATCGCGGAGCTGCCTTGCCATGTATGTCGCGACATAATGCACTCCGGAAATGTGTCCGAGGGTATTGAAGGGCGTGACCTCTGTTCCGAGGCGCATGAATTCATATATGAAATTGATCCGGACCAGTCTGTGCATCCTTATATATTCAGATGCGAACCCCTCTGACTGCGCCTCGCTGTCTGATAGAAGAGTCATGTCCAGAGTCGGGTCGAACCTGCAGGCTTTGCGTTCATATGTGAAAACAGCCCTGAGGAGCGTAAGTGCCGTGATGCGGCCGGTCCTGAATTCTTCGGAATCATCCGGCAGTCCCAGATGCGGGAAAATGGTGCCGCGGACATGCATATAACAATGAAGAGCCCATCCCTCCTGAGGGATAAGGCTCATCTCTTCAAGGCATACTGCGCCCGCTTTAAGAATATTTCCGGCGCTTATGCGGCCGTTCTGATCTGAATAAGACAGGATCATATCCGCAAGATAACGGATGTCTGAAGACCTTTCCTGCACCCTGCTTCTGCTGATCCCGCATGTGGAAAGATATGCTCTGTCCGTAAGAGCAGATATAATTTCTCTGTAAAGTTGTTCCCCTCTGTCCATAATACCCCCTTTTGTTCTGACACATTATACACCATGCGGGAATTCCGGTCACGAAAAAAGCCTTTTATCCGCACAAATCAGGGCAATTATTATATAATTAACAAAACAGGCAGAAGATTCTCTTCAGACAAAGGAGGTCCGGTATCGTGAAATACAGAAAATAATTCCCGCTTTTCGCTGTACTTGTCATCAGTGTATGCATATCTGCAGCCTGCAGTCAGCAGTCTGAACAGAGTACAGAAAGCGGCTATACTATCGATAATATAAGAGACTATGTCGTCGGCATCGATGAGCAGATGGATCTTGAGAGCGGCGGTAAGAAGGTAGTCACGAATTTTGACAATGCGGCGCATTCTGCGCTAACCCGTACGTATGGAGGCTGTACGGACTTACAGAAGAGCAGGTCCGCAATTTTGCCGAATGCTCCGATGTGAACACCCCGGGCATGATCCGTGTCAGCTTCGGTATCTACAACACCGAGGAAGAAGTCGACTACCTGCTGAAGGTACTGCCTAAGGCAGTACAGGAAGCCAAGAAGACCAACGAAAAGAACATGGGCCTGGCTAATCCGGAATACTGATCCTGCAGCACTACAGTCTGACTGTTATGCCGGATCTGATTCTGTAACACCAAAGGCCGCAGCCCTTGATTTACAAGGTGCTGCGGCCTTTTTGTGCGTTTGTGTACTGCTTATGCTATTCCATCTCCACTGTCCCCGGCGGCTTGCTCGTGAGGTCGTAGAATACTCTGTTGACGTGGTCGACCTCGTTTACGATCCTGGTCATGACCCTCTGGAGGACATCCCATGGTATCTCTGCGGCTGTTGCAGTCATGAAGTCGGATGTGATGACAGCTCTCAGTGCGATTGCAAAGTCGTAAGTCCTGAAGTCACCCATGACGCCGACTGTCTGCATGTTGGTAAGAGCCGCATAGTACTGGCTTATCTCCCCTGCCAGACCTGCCTTGTCTATCTCTTCTCTGTAAATAGCATCAGCATCCTGGACTATCTTCACCTTTTCAGCAGTGACCTCGCCAATGATCCTGACGCCGAGTCCCGGGCCCGGGAACGGCTGTCTGGTAACAAGGTATTCAGGCAGGCCGAGCTCTCTTCCGAGCTGCCTTACCTCGTCCTTGAAGAGCATCCTGAGAGGCTCGATGATCTCCTTGAAGTCTACGTAGTCAGGAAGCCCTCCTACATTGTGGTGTGACTTGATAACAGCAGACTTTCCGAGACCGCTCTCTATGATGTCCGGATAGATAGTTCCCTGCGCGAGATAGTCAACAGCACCGATCTTTTTCGACTCTTCCTCGAACACTCTTATGAATTCCTCGCCGATGATCTTGCGCTTTCTCTCTGGCTCTGTGACACCTGCCAGCTTTGCGTAGTATCTCTCTGCAGCATTGACCCTGATGAAATTGAGGTCGAACTTGTCCTCTTTGCCGAATATGGACTCTACCTCGTCAGCCTCGTTCTTTCTCATCAAGCCGTGGTCAACGAACACGCATGTCAGCTGAGGTCCGATAGCCTTCGCGAGAAGTGCAGCAACTACCGAAGAGTCGACACCTCCCGACAGTGCGAGAAGGACTTTGCCGTCTCCGACTTTTTCCCTGATCGCAGCAATCTGCGTCTCAGCGTAGGAATCCATTTTCCAGTCCTGAGCGCATCCGCAGACATCGAGCACAAAGTCTCTTATGAACTCCGCTCCGTGCTGTGTGTGATTGACCTCAGGATGGAACTGGACCGCATAGAATCCCCTGCTGCGGTCTTCCATTGCGGCTACAGGGCAGTCATCCGTGTGTGCGGTAACTGTGAACCCTGCAGGCGGCTCGCTTATATAGTCCGTATGGCTCATCCAGCAGACATTGACATCATCTGCTGTCCTGAGGATGCCGTCCTTCCCTGTCACGGTGACCTCTGTACGCCCGTACTCACTTGTAGGTGCAGACTCGATCTTTCCGCCCAGGCGGTATGCCATGAGCTGTGCTCCGTAGCAGATGCCGAGGACAGGCACTCCGAGCTCAAAGATGCCGTCATCGATGGACGGCGCCCCTTCTCCGTACGCGCTCTGCGGTCCGCCAGTGAAGATTATTCCCTTAGGGTCGAATTCGCGTATCTCATCAAGCGTGACAGACTCAAAGCCCTTGATTTCTGAGTACACACCGCTTTCTCTTACTCTTCTCGCGATCAGCTGGTTGTACTGCCCGCCGAAGTCTATTATAAGGATCCTGTTAGTTGCCATACGTTTCCTTTCGTGTTTCCTGCGATATGACAATGCAGGCCTCAGCAAGCGGCCCGCATTCACTGATTACTGTGAAAAATTTTACTCTACAGTGACCGATTTCGCAAGGTTTCTCGGCTTGTCCACATCAAGCCCCTTTGCAACACTGAGGTAGTATCCGAGAAGCTGCAGCGGGATGACCGCAAGGCTTCCGGCAAAATGTTCATCAGTCCTCGGCACATATATCGTAAAGTTTACGGAGTCCTCAACGCTGTAGTTGCCGTTGATCGTTATGCCCATGAGGTAAGCCCCTCTCGCCTTGCACTCTGCCATGTTGCTGACAGTCTTCTCAAGGAGCTCGCCCTGGGTAAGAACTCCGATGACAAGTATCCCGTTCTCAATAAGACTGATAGTGCCGTGCTTGAGTTCCCCTGCCGCATAAGCCTCACTGTGTATATAGCTTATCTCCTTCATTTTGAGACTGCCCTCGAGGCTTATGGCATAGTCGAGCCCGCGCCCTATGAAGAATACATCATGAGCGTTGGAATACTTGGATGCAAACCACTGTATCCTCTCCTTGTTCTCAAGGATGCGTTCTATCTTGTCCGGGATGGACTGCAGCTCTTCAATATAATAACTGTAGTCACTGCCGTCCAGCCTGCCCTTTGCAGAGGCAACAGCCAGTGCAAGAGCATACATCGCCGCAAGCTGCGAGCTGTACGCCTTGGTGGTAGCCACTGCTATTTCAGGCCCTGCAAGAGTGTACAGCACATTGTCCGCCTCTCTCGCGATAGTTGAGCCCACTACATTTACGACAGCGAGAGTCCTCAGGCCGTGTTCCTTAGCCGCTCTGAGGGCAGCAAGAGTGTCTGCAGTCTCACCTGACTGGGATATGACGACAACAAGGGCATCCTTATCTATGATCATCTTCTTATACCTGAATTCGGACGCCAGCTCTGCTCTTACAGGTATCTCTGCAAGGTCCTCAATCACATACTGGCCAACCATTCCCGCATGCCATGCCGAGCCGCATGCAGCAATCCTGACTTCACTGATGCCTGCAAGTATCTCTTCTGTGAGCCCGGCTGAAGACAGATCGATCCTGCCGTCCTTTATCATGCCTGCAAGGGTGTCCCTGACTGCCTTAGGCTGCTCATGGATCTCCTTGATCATGAAGTGCTCGTATCCGCCCTTCTCAGCTGCCTCAGCGTCCCAGGATATGTGAGTGCTCTGCATCTCCACTTCATCGCCGTTCAGGTCGAAGAAGTGAGCCTCGCCCGGCAGCAGCCTCACAGACTGCAGGTTATCTATGTAATAGATGTCACGGGTGTACTTCAGCACAGCAGGCACATCGGATGCCAGGAAGGTCTCGCCGTCTGCGACACCTATGACCATAGGGCTGTCCTTCCTTGCTGCATATATCTCGCCGGGGTAATCTTTGAACATTAGTGCCAGCGCGTATGACCCGCGTACACGCACCATCATTCTGTTTATGGCATCGATAGGTCCGATCTTGTACTTCTTGTAATAGTAATCGACAAGCTTGATGGCAACCTCTGTATCTGTCGTGCTGTAGAAAGTGTACCCGTTGCCAAGAAGCTTGCTTCTCAGCTCTTCATAGTTCTCTATGATGCCGTTGTGCACGCCTACTACATCAGACTCGACAGGTCCCGAAGCAGACCCTGTAGCATTGCCGCTGACATGAGGGTGAGCATTGGTCTGAGACGGCTCACCATGTGTGGCCCATCTCGTATGGCCTATCCCGCAGTTCCCGGGCAAAGTTCTCCCGTTATCTGTCTTTTCTGCAAGATTTCTGAGCTTGCCGGTGGATTTTACGACCTCTGCAAGCGAAGAGCCGTCGCGTACTGCCAGACCGGCTGAATCATATCCCCTGTATTCAAGCTTTGAAAGACCGTCAAGCAGCACAGGCGCCGCCTGCTGCCTTCCCGTAAAACCTACTATTCCGCACATATATCCTTTCCTCCGATCCTTTTAGATTTCTTTAATTTTTGGTTTCTTTACTGTTATTGATTACTGCTATTTTACCATCCGGTCCTTATCCTCTGCCAGCTCTCCTGCAGCCCTGATGAACTCCCTGAATACCGGGTGGGCCTTGTTAGGTCTGCTCTTGAACTCAGGGTGATACTGCACGCCCACATGGAATCTGTTCTCAGGCAAAGCGACTGATTCGACCAGCCTTCCGTCAGGCGATGTACCTGCGATCTGCATGCCCACAGCAGTGAATTCATCGCGGAACTCATTGTTGAACTCATAGCGGTGTCTGTGTCTTTCGCTTATGTTCAGGCATCCGTATATCTTCTCCAGAAGAGAGCCTTCAGCAATCGAGCACGGATAAGCACCAAGTCTCATGGTCCCGCCTTTAGGGATGTCACCGTACTGATCAGGCATGAAATCTATGACCTTGTGAGTACTGTTTTCATCGAACTCTCCCGAATTGGCATCAGCATATCCGAGCACATTCCTCGCGTACTCGATCACTGCGATCTGCATGCCGAGACATATGCCAAAATACGGGATATCATGTGTCCTGGCATACCCAGCTGCCCTTATCATGCCTTCGATGCCGCGGTCGCCGAAGCCGCCCGGCACCAGGATGCCGTCCGCATCACCGAGCATCTCATCCTCAGTTTCTGCGGTGATGTCCTCCGCCTCTATCCACCTTATGTCCACAGTGCACCCCGTCTCAAATCCTCCGTGGCGGAGAGCTTCGGCCACGGACAGATATGCATCATGCAGCTTTATATACTTGCCGACCATAGCGATAGTGACTTTGCGTCCCCCGGCTTTGATCCTCTCCACCATCTCCTTCCAGTCTTCCATATCGCACGGTCCCGCGTCGATTCCGAGCTCGCGGCAGACTATCCATGAAAAATGTGCTTTCTCAAGCATCAGCGGGGCTTCATAGAGCACCGGGAGAGTTATATTCTCGATCACGCAGTCTCTCTTGACATTGCAGAAGAGGGATATCTTGTCGTAAATCTCTTCATCAATATGTCTGTCCGATCTCATTATTATGATATCCGGCGAGATGCCCATGTTCTGAAGCTCTCTTACGGAATGCTGCGTCGGCTTGGACTTGTGTTCCCCTGATCCGGTAATGTATGGCACGAGTGTGACATGTATGAACAGGCAGTTGGCCTTGCCTTTTTCGATGCTCACCTGCCTTGCAGCTTCAAGGAATGGCTGGCTCTCGATGTCCCCTACGGTTCCTCCGATCTCCGTGATTATGACATCGCTGTCACTCTCTGTGCCGACGCTGTATATGAATTCCTTGATCTCGTTGGTGATGTGAGGGATGACCTGGACTGTACTGCCGAGGTATTCCCCTTTGCGCTCCTTGTTCAGCACGTTCCAGTACACCTTACCGGTGGTGAGGTTTGAGAACCTGTTCAGGTTCTCATCTATGAATCTCTCGTAGTGCCCGAGGTCGAGATCTGTCTCTGCTCCGTCATCGGTTACGTATACCTCTCCATGCTGGAAAGGGCTCATCGTACCCGGGTCTACGTTGATATACGGGTCAAGCTTCTGTGCTGCGACCCTGATTCCCCTGGCCTTGAGCAGTCTGCCGAGGGATGCGGCAGTGATGCCTTTCCCCAGTCCCGATACAACGCCTCCCGTCACGAAGATATACTTTTTGTCCATCATCCTCACCTCCGTTTTTTCTGACAACATATACACTATTCAGCCATCCCTATTTTTCCCTTACTTCAGGACCACAGGGAGGACCAATTCTGCAGTAAATTCCTCTTTCACCTGCGCCTCAGGACCACAACCAGGACCAATTTTGCAGCAAATCATCCTTTTAACCTCACCTTAGGACCACCGTCAGGACCAATTTAGCTGCAAAGCATCCTTTTAACCTCGCCTTAGGACCAGCCAGGACCACGGAGCAACTGCACTTACTAAAAACGCAATCAGGGAGTCTGCGAACAGATTCCCTGATACTGATACCTATATCCCGCTGTCTCCGTAGTTGGAGAGTACTCTTGCTGACGGGTCGTCAACATCGCAGCCTTCCCATGCCTTATTAGGCATCCAGAAGTCTGTAATCATTTCCGCCTGTCCCGGGTAGTACTTTTCGAATATCTCCCTGTACAGGAGCGATTCCTTTGTGAACGGCCTTGCATGTTCATATTTCATGCAGCCTGCCTCAAACTCTTTATCCGTGTACTGCGTCTCTGCGTACTCCTTGAGGTCATCGACCATTGAGTGGCCGACAGCATCTGAGAATGCCGCCTTCTCTCTCCAGAGTATCTCATCAGGCAGGTAGTCTCCTTCGAAGGCTTTCCTCAGCAGGTACTTGCCCTTGCCGTATGTGTTCACCTTGAGCGCAGGGTCTATCGACATTACGTACTGAACGAAGTCGAGATCATACATGTGCAGTTCGCGTATGCGCTTGCAGGCCTCCTCCTGGAATGCCTCTGGCGATGGTGCAAAATCCGTATACTTGTAGCCGAACAGCTCATCGGATATCTCGCCTGTCAGCAGCACCCTGATGTCAGTCTGTTCATGTATCGCTTTGCACACTAGGTACATGCCTATCGATGCTCTTATAGTAGTGATGTCATATGTCCCCAGCAGATATATGACATAGTCCAGTGCTTCAAGCACGTCCTGCCTGCTTATGATGACTTCGGTGTGATCACTGCCGATATATTCAGCGACCTTCTTCGCATATTTGAGGTCGATAGCGTCGACATCCATCCCAATGGCAAAAGTCCTGATAGGCTCAGCCGACTCTCTCGCAGCTATGGAGCAAACGAGAGATGAGTCGAGGCCGCCCGAGAGGAGAAAACCGACCCTGGCATCAGCCACCAGACGCTTGCTGACCCCCTTTGTCAGCAGAGCATTTATGTTACTGCAGATATCTTCAAGACTCCCTGTAACATATCCATCGACCGATGTCATGTCGCGGTATCTTGTAAACACCCCCTTCTGCCAGTAACACCCCGGCGGAAACGGCATCACCTTGCTGCATATTCCCAGCAGACTCTTAGGTTCGCTGGCAAAAGCTATGCAGCCTTCCCTGTCGTATCCGTAATAGAGCGGTCTGATGCCGATCGGATCTCTCGCCGCTATGAACTCATCCGTCCTTCCGTCATATATGACGCAGGCGAATTCAGCGTCCAGCATTCCGAACATGTCTGTGCCGTGCTCAAACCACAGCGGCAGCAGCAGTTCGCAGTCCGAACCGGATCTGAAGGTGTAACCCTTCTTCTCCAGTTCCTCTTTCATTTTTTCAAATCCATAGAGCTCGCCGTTACAGACGACGCTGCAACCGTTTCTTACGAACGGCTGCATGCCTTCCGGCGTCAGCCCCATTATGGACAGCCTGTGAAAGCCCATGATGCCCTTAGGGCAGCTGACAGGGATCCCTGTCTCTGTTGATGATACAGGTTCCATTCCTTCAATGCTGATGATTCTGGTATCATCAGGGCCTCTGTATTTTGTAAGTGCGAAAGCCTCTTCAAATTCCGGTACAGTCGTGAGGCTTCCGGTCGTTGTCATTATCGTGCACATGCTGAGCCTCCTTACTTCTCTCCGAACATGAGAAGTCCGTAGTTAGGAAGAGGCCAGTATTTCTTTGATGTCACGGCTTCGGCAGCATCGCTGTCCTTCCTCAGCTGCGCCATAGCAGGAAGCAGTCTGTCACGTATCACACCTGCATCCGAGCAGTAATCCTCTCCGCTGAGAGATTCGAGCACAGATACCATGGCATCGACATCTTCGTATATGCGGTCAGTCTGCTGCGACAGGAACCGTACCGTCTTTTCCTCGAATCTGCATTCAAGATCAGGTATGAGGCACCTCTTGTCAGCTGCATTCCTTGCCAGCTCTGCGGAGTAGCTTTCGATCGCCGGCGCGATGCGTTTTACCGCCATGGACCTCATAGTTTTCGCCTCGATGCAGATGGCCTTGCAGTAGTTCTCAAGCATTACCTCACACCTTGACTCAAGCTCCGTCCTTGTGAAGACTCCCTGGGCTGTCAGCATTGCGACGTTCTTATCATCGGTAAGATGCGGCACGCAGTCTGCTGTAGTCCTGTAGTTGGAAAGCCCTCTTCTTTCCGCCTCTTTGATCCACTCATCCGTATATCCGTCTCCGTTGAATATAATCCTGCCGTGGTCTCTCAGAGTCTCCCTCACAAGATCATATACATCTCTGGCCAGATCCTTCGTATCCTCAAGCCGGCCGGCAAAATACTCAAGCGAGTCCGCAACAGCGCTGTTGATGATGACGTTAGGAAAAGCTATGCTGCTCATCGATCCCGGCATCCTGAATTCGAACTTGTTGCCGGTGAAGGCAAAAGGCGAAGTCCTGTTTCTGTCGGTATTGTCTCTGCTGAATCCCGGCAGCACTGCTGTTCCGAGCTTCATGAGGACCTCTTCATGCTTTTCATAAGGCTCATCCTCTTCGATAGCCTGAAGGACCTCAGTCAGCTCGTCACCGAGAAAGATGGATATAACAGCCGGCGGAGCCTCATTGGCTCCGAGCCTGTGGTCATTGCTCGCGGATGCCACGGATATCCTCAGAAGATCCTGATATTCATCCACAGCCCTTATTACAGCGCAGAGGAAGAGCAGGAACTGTGCGTTGTCATGAGGTGTATCCCCCGGGGACAGCAGATTGCTTCCCTTATCCGTTGAAAGAGACCAGTTGTTGTGCTTGCCGCTTCCGTTCACTCCGTCGAAAGGTTTTTCATGCAGCAGCGCCACGAATCCGTGTTTTTCCGCCACCTTCTTGATCATCTCCATGACAAGCTGGTTCTGGTCGGTCGTAACGTTTACCTTGGAATATATGCAGGCCAGCTCGTGCTGTGACGGAGCTACCTCATTGTGTTCAGTCTTGGCATATACCCCGAGCTTCCACAGCTCATCGTTCAGTTCCTCCATGAATCTTGTGATTTCAGGCTTTATCGGTCCGAAGTAGTGGTCATCGAGCTCCTGCCCCTTAGGAGGCATGACTCCGAACAGAGTCCTTCCCGTGAATCTGAGGTCCGGTCTCTTTTCATACAGCTCCAGCGGCACCAGGAAGTACTCCTGCTCCGCTCCTGCAACTGCATCCACCCTCTTCACCGAATCATTACCGATGATGTGAAGCACCCTCAGAGCCTGCCTGTTCAGAGCATCCATCGATCTCAGGAGCGAGGTCTTCTCATCGAGAGCCTCCCCGCTGTATGAACAGAAAGCTGTAGGTATGCAAAGCGTTTTGCCCTTTATGAAAGCGTATGATGTAGGATCCCATGCGGTATATCCTCTTGCCTCGAAAGTAGCCCTGAGGCCTCCCGATGGGAATGATGATGCATCCGGCTCACCCTTGATGAGTTCCTTGCCGGAAAAGTCCATGATGACCCCTCCGTCAGGCGATCCCTGGATAAAACTGTCATGCTTCTCAGCGGTGACTCCGTTCAGAGGCTGGAACCAGTGTGTGAAGTGTGTGGCTCCCTTGGACACCGCCCAGTTCTTCATGGCCTGAGCAACAGCATTAGCTACTTCCGGATTCAGGGAATTCCCCTGATTGATCGTCTTCTTCATTGCGTGATAGACATCAGCTGAAAGCATCGATCTCATTACCTTGTCGTCAAAAACCATTGATCCGAAATAATCAGATACTGTACTCATTCCAGTCACCCCTTTCTTCATGCAGGCATATGTCTGCAGCTCAAAGTAAAAACATATTTCAAAAATACACCCTAGGGTCACTCAAATAAAATACGTATATCATTGGCCCTGTCATATCTTCTGCATATGAAAAGAGAGGACCATCCATACCGCAGTCCTCTCTTTTTCCATAAGCATTACTCCGCTTCGGACTCTGCTATCATCCCCTTCACGAAGTCAATAAACCTCTCCTCGATAGTCGGAAGCGGATGCCCCTTCCTCCACACGAACAGATACTCCATTTTTTTATCTTTACCTGCTATCTCCTTGTACACAAGTGACTCGTTAGGGATGTACGCTGTCCTCGGATATATACTGAGGCCGACCTGCCTTCCGGCGAGTGCCGCAGCATCAAGATAGCTGTCCATCTCGCAGACTATCTTAGGTTCAGCTCCTATCCCGCGGAACCATTTATATATGGTATCGATCAGAGCCCTTCTGCTCGGAACGATAAGATTTTCTCCGACAAGGTCCTTGATCCTGACCTTCCTGCCGTTATCTGCAGCGAGAGGGTGTTCCTTGCTCATGATGACCGTCATTTTCTCCTCGCCAACATGGAAGCTGTGCAGCAGGGAATTGTCACACGGAGATGTGATCACTGCAAGGCTCACTATGCCGCTTCTGAGTTTCTCCAGCAGGTCATCAGTGCTTCCGTCGAGTATTCTGAATCTGACGTTCGGATGCATCTTTATGAAGCCTGCAAACCACTCTGCCGCGATATCCGGAGCCATACCCTCGACGAGGCCGATGGCTATAGTCCCTCTCATGCCTTCACCCATCGAAAGTATCTCGGCCTGCGTCCTGTCTGCAAGGCTCAGGATATCCTTGGCTCTTCTATACAGGAGCTGTCCTGATTCAGTCAGCTTGAGCCGTCTCTTGCCCCTTATGAAGAGTACTGTGTCGAGTTCAGACTCAAGGTTCTTGATCTGAGCACTGAGCGGAGGCTGGCTCATATGCAGCTTTTCCGCGGCTCTTGTTATATTCAGTTCCTCAGCTACAGTAACAAAGTACTGAAGAGTCCTGAGTTCCATAATGACCCTCCGTTTCAGATAACTCCAGAGACACTATATCTCTACGATCCAGTCTCCCATCTCATCAGGAATCTTTCCGGTCTGCATCCCGTAGAGACTGTCATACAGACGCTGGCTGATATCTCCGACAACCTCGTTGTTGATAGGATAATCCTTGTCCTTGTATACGAGAACTCCGATCGGCGAGATGACGCATGCTGTTCCGGTTGCCCACGCTTCTTCGAGTGTGCCGTTCTCAGCAGCCTCGAATACCTCAGCGAGCTCTATGCGGCGCTCCTCTACTTCATATCCCCACTTCTTCAGCAGCTTTATTACGCTGTCGCGGGTAACGCCCGGCAGGATAGATCCTGTCAGTTCAGGCGTTACGATCTTGCCGTTGATCTTGAAGAAAGCATTGGATGTTCCTACTTCCTCTACATATTTGTGCTCTTTGGAATCGAGCCAGAGGACCTCCTCGCAGCCGTGATCATGTGCCTTGTACGAAGCGATCATTCCGGATGCATAGTTGCCTGCAGTCTTGGCAGCACCTGTGCCGCCTACAGCAGCGCGGATGTAATTCTCCTCAACGAGGATGCGGCTGCCGTGCAGCTTGCTCTCATTTCCTGCATAATAAGCGCCTACTGCGCACAGGATGATGATGAAGAGATACTTCTTGGCCGGAAGTACGGAAAAGCTTACTTCAGGCGATACTATGAACGGTCTTATGTACAGCGATGTTCCCGGATCAGTCGGAGTCCAGTCCTCATCGACCTTGACTATCGCTTTGACAGCGGCGATGAAGAGATCCTCATCCATCGGAGGGATGCACATACGCTCATTGGTGTTGTTGAGTCGCTTTGCATTCATGTCCGGTCTGAAGAGGTTGAGTGTTCCCTTAGGATTGCGGTAAGCCTTGAGGCCCTCAAACATCAGCTGTCCGTAATGAAGTGAGGTCGAGCCCGGATCCAGGCTGATAGGTCCGTAAGGAACGATCCTTCCGTCGTGCCAGCCCCGGCCTTCATCATACTCCATGATGAACATGTGGTCCGTGAAATACTTGCCGAATCCGAGAGTCTTGCAGTCTGTCGGTTTTTCTTTAGGTGTTGTTGTTCTTGTTACCGGAAAATTGTAATCCATCTCAATCCCTCCATCGTGTTATTTTCTGTTGCTCATCCTGCTAATGAGGAATCTTTTCCCGCAATTATTTAACAAAAGCGCCTGTATAATGAATACAGACGCCATATGTATATCTTATTAGTTACCATACTTTTTGCGTATGATAGCTGCCCGGAAGATGAATACCGCCGGTCCGTCATATCACAGATTGATCTCTGCGGACTCTTCCTCTACGCCCTCGATCATCGGAGCGATCTTAGCAAGGAACTGCTCTACCTGCTGCGGGCATCTTCCGATGTACAGTTCAGGTCTCAGGATGTCCCTGATCTCATCAGAACTGAGCTGGAAGGCCTCTTCCTTCATCAGTCTGTCCATCAGGTCGCATTCCTCACCGTTCTTCATCTTTGCCGTCGCTTCCATCGAGCATCTGCGGATGACTTCATGGAGCTCCTGTCTGTCGCCGCCGCGCTTTACAGCCTCCATCAGAAGGTTCTCTGTCGCCATGAACGGCAGGAACTCGCGGAGAGTCTTCTCCACTATCTTCTCGTTGACATGGATGCCGTCAGTCACGTTCTGAGCCAGGCGGATGATAGCGTCAGCACACAGGAAGCCTTCAGGCATCGATATACGTCTGTTGGCCGAGTCGTCAAGAGTCCTCTCCATCCACTGCACCGAAGCCGTCATAGGAGCATTCGCAGCATCTGCCATCAGATATCTTGCCAGCGAGCATATCCTCTCGCATCTCATCGGGTTGCGCTTGTAAGCCATCGCTGATGAACCGATCTGGTTCTTCGCAAAAGGCTCTTCGACCTGTCTGTCATGCTGCAGCAGGCGGATATCGTTCGCCATGCGGTAGCAGCTCTGTGCAACTGATGACAGGGCATTCAGGATCCTGCTGTCGACCTTTCTCGGATAGGTCTGGCCGCATACGTCAAAGCACTCAGTGAATCCGAAGTCTGCCGCAATACCGCGGTTCATCTCATCGATCTTAGCCTCGTCTCCCTCGAAGAGGTCCATGAAGCTTGCTTCTGTTCCTGTCGTGCCGCGGCATCCGAGGAACTTTATGTTCTCAAGGGCAAAATCGATTTCCCCTATGTCCGATACGAAGTCCTGCATCCACAGTGTCGCCCTCTTTCCGATAGTGACCGGCTGTGCAGGCTGGTAGTGCGTATATCCGAGAGCCGGCATCGCTTTGTACTCGTCAGCGAATTTTTCGAGGTTTGCGATGACCTTGAGAAGCTCTGCACGGATGTACTTGAGTGCATCCCTGTATATGACGAGGTCTGCGTTGTCTGTGACATAGCAGCTTGTTGCTCCGAGATGGATGATCCCGGCCGCCGACGGAGCGACTTTGCCGTAAGCATATACGTGAGCCATTACGTCATGGCGCACTTCCTTCTCTCTGAGTCTTACCACTTCATAATCTATATCCGTTATATGAGCCTCAAGCTCTGCTACCTGATCTTCAGTGATCGGAAGGCCCAGCTTCATCTCCTGCTTTGCTAGAGAGACCCACAGGCGTCTCCAGGTCTGGTATCTTGTATCCGATGAAAAGAGTCCGAGCATGTAGTCAGATGCGTATCTTGAGGACAGCGGGGATTCGTACTTGTTTGTCATATGTATTCTCCTGATCGTTTATATTACTAAGCTGCAGTGCAGCGGTCATGCGCTGTACTGCAGCCTGTGATGTTTCCTATCTTATAACAATGCTTTCTCTCTCAGCTCCTACAGAGATATATGTGACCGGGCAGCCTGTTGCCTTTTCGATCATTGTGATGTAGTTCTGAGCTGCTTCAGGCAGGTCTTCCCACTTGCGGGCTCCGGAGATATCGCAGTTCCAGCCGTCCACGTATTCCACGTGTGCTTCTGCCTTATCAAGCAGTGCCGGGAACGGGAATCTGTCAGTCTTCTCTCCGTTCACAACGTACGCTGTGATGACCGGGATCCTGTCAAGATAGCTGAGTACGTCCATCTTGGTGACTGCGAGGCCTGTGGCAGCCTGCATCTCGGTTCCGTACTTTGTAGCGACGAGGTCGAGCGGTGCCACGCGGCGCGGTCTTCCTGTCTTTGCGCCGTATTCAGCGCCTGCCTCACGGAGCTTTTCTGCTTCCTCTCCGTCCATCTCGCCTACGAAAGGACCTTCTCCTACGCATGTCGAGTATGCCTTGACTACGCCGATGATCTCATCGACACTGGCGGAAGGGATACCTGATCCGATCGGAGCGTATTTTGCAAGAGTGTTTGAAGATGTCGTGTACGGGCAGATACCGAAATCGAGGTCTCTGAGTGCTCCGAGCTGTGCCTCGAAGAGTATTTTCTTTCCCTGCTCCTGAGCTTCCTTCAGAAGAAGTCCTGTGTCACATACGTATGGCTTGATCTTCTCGCAGTAGTCTTCGATCCAGTCTTCCATCATCTCCATGGTATACGGTTCAGCACCGTATACACCTGTCAGTGTGAGGTTCTTCCACTCGAGCAGGTCTTTGATATGAGCACGCAGCTCATCAGGGAAGAACAGCTCTCCTGCGAGGACTGTCTTCTTCTGGTATTTATCCGAATAGAACGGAGCTATACCCTGCTTGGTGGATCCGTAGTTCTTGTCTGCAAGACGCGCCTCTTCAAGACCGTCGAGTTCTCTGTGCCAAGGCATCAGGAGGGATGCTCTGTCGCTTATCTTAAGAGCGTCAGGCGTGATCTCAACGCCCTTGGCCGCTACTTCCTGCATCTCCTTCCAGAGGTTTTCAGGATCGAGTGCAACTCCGTTTCCGAGGATGTTCAGCACACCGTCTCTGAATACTCCTGACGGAAGAAGGTGAAGAGCGAATTTGCCCTTGTCATTTATTACGGTATGACCTGCATTTCCGCCGCCCTGAAATCTGACTACTACATCATAGTCCTCAGTCAGAAGGTCGACCATGCGGCCCTTTCCTTCATCTCCCCAGTTGATACCTACTACTGCGCAATTACCCATTTTGTCTCCTTTTTATTTCATATTCTCCTCAAGGCGGCTCATTATCTCGTTATATGCCTCTTCAACTCCACCGAGGTCTCTGCGGAATCTGTCCTTGTCGAGCTTTTCCTTGGTCTCGCTGTCCCACAGGCGGCATGTGTCCGGACTGATCTCATCTGCCAGAACGATAGTGCCGTCGGAGAGTCTTCCGAACTCGAGTTTGAAGTCAACGAGAATGACACCGTATTTTCTCCACAGATCAGAGAGGATATCGTTGACGCCGAATGCGTACTTTTCTATGAGCTTTATCTCCTCTTCAGTAGCAAGGCCGAGTGCCAGTGCGTGATAGGTGTTGAGGAGCGGATCGCCGAGATCATCATTCTTGTATGAGAACTCAACAGTAGGTGATTTGAAGACAACGCCTTCCTCTACTCCGTAATGCTTGGAGAAAGAACCTGCAGCGATGTTTCTTACTATTACTTCCAGAGGTACTATGGAAACCTTCTTTACAACGGTATCTCTGTCATTGAGCTCTTCAACATAATGAGTCGGTATGCCCTTTGTCTCAAGATACTTCATGAGCATGTTGGACATTCTGTTGTTGATAACTCCCTTTCCCTGAATGGTTCCCTTCTTGAGACCGTTGAAGGCAGTTGCATCATCCTTGTATGAAACTATAAGCAGTTCAGGATCTTCTGTGCTGAACACCTTCTTTGCCTTACCTTCGTATAACTGTTCTCCTTTTGTCATTGTCCCTGTACCTCCGATATAGTGTTTCTGTGTTATGTCTTAGTATTTTTCAACCGAATTATTATACATTTTTTCAGCATACTGCATCAACAAAAGCAATGCCGGATACCTAAGATCCGGCATTTATATCACTGTTTTCGTCTGTTTTTCCGAACTTTCGGAAGCTGATCATCACCATTGATACTGACATTATGAACGCCAGCGTGTCGGATATTGGGCTTGCAGCGAGTATTCCGTTTATTCCCATGAACTTAGGGAGTATCACAAGCAGCGGGATAAGGAACAGCCCCTGCCGTGAAAGTGATACCAGCAGTCCTTGTCTGTGGTTGCCTGTAGCCGAGAAATAATTGATGGAGACCGGCTGTATGTTCTGGAAGAACACCAGCATCATGAATACTCTGAGGTACTTCTCCGCAAACTCATAATACAGGTCGCTTCCTGTCCCGAATATGGATATGATCTGTCTCGGGAAGAACTGGAAGGCAAAGAAGAAAATGACGCCTATCAGGAAGGCTGCAGTGAACGCTCTCCAGTAAGCTCCTTTTACGCGGTCATACTTCTTCGCGCCGAGGTTGAACCCCCATACAGGCTGGCACCCCTGAGCTACTCCGACGGCAAAAGACACCATTATCATGCTGGTCTTCTGCGCTACGCCCGAAACAGCAAGCGGGATATCCGGGCCGTATACCGACATGGCTCCGTAAGTCGAGAGCATGTTGTTCAGCACTATGTTGGTGCACATCATCAGCATGTGGTTGCAGAAATTCGGTATCCCTGCCTCCATGCTGCCGGTGAGGTGCCTGCTGCTGATGCCCAGTTCCCTGACAGACAGTCTGAAGGCTCTGAACTTAGGATAGTACAGCGCTGCGATGAGGCAGCTCACCATCTGCGACAGTACTGTCGCTGCAGCAGCGCCCTTTATGCCCATTCCGAAAGGATACATGAAAAGCCAGTCAAGGAATATATTCAGTATCGCGCCCGTTACAGTGCATATCATCGAATACCTCGGGCTGCCGTCAGCTCTTATGATGGATGATGATGTATGGGCAAACATCTGGAAAGGCAGTCCGCAGGCTGTTATCGACAGGTAGGAAACCGCATACGGAAAGACATTTCCTCCCGCATCAGCACCGCACAGCACAACGATGCTGTTCCTGAAGAGGAATACGAGTATCCCTGTAATGATCCCTGCTATTGCAACGCCTGTCAGCCCGTTGTGGACATACCGCCTTGCCTCTTCCTCATCACCTGCGCCGAGGTTGATGCTGAAGTTGGCTGCTGTGCCTATCCCGAACAACATGCTTATGCCTGTCGTAAGGGTGACTGTCGGGAAAGCGACATTCGTCGCAGCATTGCCAAGCATTCCGACAACATGACCAATAAAAATCTGGTCGGTGATATTATATGCCGCACCAACCAGCATACTTATCACCGACGGTATCGCGTACGCCGCGATCAGTGGGATCAGCGGCGCTGATCCCAGCGGATTATCCTGTTGTCTGTTGTACTGTCCTGCCATCAGATTCAGCTTATGTTCCTTCCGCAGCAGTTCTTATACTTCTTGCCGCTTCCGCACGGACAAGGCTCATTTCTTCCTATCTTGACACGTCTGACAGGCGCTTTCTTTTCCGGTGCAGCGGACCTGTTCTTCTCTGCCATGATGGCTGTCATCTCATACCAGTCGTGGCCGCGGTTGTCTCTTACGCGGCACTCCCTGCTCATCTCCATGTACAGCTCGATGAATTTTACTTCAGCCTCATCCGAAGGGAACTCAAGCTTTTCACTGTCTTCCACGTCTCCCGCCAGGAATAGATTGACTGCATCGTTGACTCTGGCCCTGTCATTGACGGCCTGATACAGCCTTGCCATCTTGAGTTCTGCAGCATCAGGTCCCATGCCGAACGTCTCATCAATAAACTCCTTTAGTTTTGCATGAGATTCACGGCTGATAAGGCAGCCTCTGTCATAGAGCTCCTCTACTTCTTCCTTCGAAGGGATATAGAACGGTATGTCTTTCTGGATATCCAGAAGGTATTTATAGTAGTCGTCCTTTTCGTAACCGTTCAGCACAAGCTGCCCGTCTCTCTCTGTGAACCACTGGTAGAAGACCGGTGTGGATGCGAACAGTTCCTTCACCTCATCCATGTCTGAGTGAGGATATCTCAGCGCGAAGAGATCCTTAAGGACATCCCATGTCATGACTCCGTACAGATATCTGCCGGCCTCAAGGCATTTATACATCCAGTTCCGCTTGCGCCATTTCAGTGTAAGTTCATCCGACCACATATTCCTGTATGCATCGCGTATCTCTGCCGGGATAACGACCTTGTCCCCGTCTACCTCTGCGAGGCCGTCTTCAGCCAGGATCTGTGCCAGCATCTTGTCCGTCTCAATAGTCAGTATTGCACCGGCAGGCCTGTCCAGCATGAATCTGAACATCTGCATCTCGGTTTCCCCGAGAGCTGTCAGCTTTTCCTCAAGCAACTTATTATCCATAAATATCAGTTCTCCCTGATTTTCTCCCGTATTATGCAAAACACCTTACTCGGCCGGCCTGTTCTCCTCTTCAAGTCTGACTGCCAGCGCGGAGTCATCTGTGAAATATGCATCAACACCGAGTTCTATTGCGTTCTTAATCTCTTCTTCCGTGTTAAGAGTCCATGCGCTGAACTGCTTGCTGTTATCGTGCGCAGCCTTCAGGTTATCTGCGTTCATGATGTCAGCAGGAACGCAAAGTATGTCTGCAAACGAATATCCGAGTCCTGCATTGAAGGTGCCCTGATCGCTGCAGAGATATATCTTGGTCATATCCGGAAGCTCCTCCTCAACGGCACTGAGTGCCTTAGGCAGGAACGAAGCTGCCACGACGTTATTTTCATTCCCGTACTCCTTGACTGTCTTGACAAAAGCCTCGGCATTTCTCGGAGCATTGTACTTTATATCCACGATGTATGTGACGGAATCTCCGTACTTGTCAAAGAGGTCTGTCAGCTTCAGCACCTTGTTCCCCGACCTTGTAGTCAGCGAATCTATCTGGCTGTCAGACATGCCGGAGAAGTATCCGTCATATCCTGTCATAGGTTTTGACTCATCTTCGTGCGCCACATATACTGTTCCGTCTGCAGATACTACCATATCCGCCTCGATGTATCCGGCGCCTGCCTCTACAGCCTTGTCATATGCTGCGAATGAAAGCTCATCATCACCGGCCGAGCCCCTGTGTGCATATACGCGTGAGCCGGCTGTGCTCTTTGCAGTCTCTGCCTCCTGTGCAGCTTCCTCCTCAGCTGCTTCAGCTGCAGCCTGCTCAGCTTCCTCTGCAGCAGCAGTTTCCGCCTGCCGCGCTTCATTCCTGCTGTGCGCCAGGCTGAAAATATAATATACCGACAGTATGCATAATACGAGCATCAGCAATATGATAAGTATCTTTTTAGTCTGTTCTCTTTTCCTACGGTTACCGCTCATAAAGAAGTATCCACCCTGCTTTCGTTAATATTTTTATAAATTCAGCCGTACATTCAGTTTAGACGGCCGCTATTAGATTTTACCACATATCTGCGTCAGATGAAGGCTTGTAGAATCTGTTATCAGCAGATCCTCGGCAGCAGTTCACCGCCCGGCTGCGGCAGCAGTGTCTCTGCCCCTATCTCTGTAGTCATGACGACTTTGCCCGGCATATCTTCAGTTATCTCTCCTATGATCGCAGCATTTCCTGAGTATTTGCCTTTTCGGAGTACCTCAACTATGCCGTCAGCCTCTTCGCGCGGAGCGATTATGACAAGGCGTCCTTCGCAGGCGAGATACAGCGGCTCAAGTCCGAGCATGCCGCACACACCCTTTACTGCGTCATCGACAGGAACGGCTTCAGCTTCGATCCTTACGCCGACATTGCTCTGCTCAGCGATCTCATACAGAACAGTACCCACTCCGCCTCTTGTCGCATCACGGATAACATGGACATCATCCGAGGCATCTAAAACTGAGCTGACCGTTCCCCACAGTGGTGCGCAGTCGCTGTCCACATCTGCTTCGATCCCGTACTCGTTACGGGCCAGAAGTATAGTGCAGCCGTGTCTTCCTACATCACCTGTAACTATGACAGCATCTCCCGGTTTTGCGAGAGCGCCTCCTGTCCTGACGCCGTCTCTGATGCGGCCTATACCGGTCGTTGTGATGAAGACTCCGTCGACCTGACCTTTGCCTGCGACCTTGGTATCGCCTGCAACGATCCTCACCCCTGCTTCAGCTGCAGTCTTCTCCATTGCTGCAGCTATCTCTTCAAGCTTGTCCATAGGGAAACCTTCTTCTATTACGAAGGCACATGTAAGATACAGAGGCTCTGCTCCCATGCATGACAGGTCATTGACCGTTCCGCAGATAGAGAGCTTACCGACATTTCCGCCCGGGAATTCATAAGGAGAAACGATAAAACCGTCCGTCGACATTGCGAGCTTTCCCGGTTCGATCTCAAGTATCGCTGCATCATCAGCAGTAAAAAGAGCGGAACGAATATCGTTCCGCCCCAACAACACAACTAGCCCGCTAGGCTTGATCCCTTCTTCTCCTTTCTGTTTGGATCATTTTAGTAATAAGCATATAGTTGTTGTGTCACTCATGGTGACCTGCATCTCATAACCATTTCTATCTCCTTATGCTACTGACTCATCATCAGGATGTATTATGTCAATATTCGTTTTGTCTACATCTGTTACAGTAAACTCTTCGATGCTTTCGCATACTCCGTCATCAGCAGCCTCTATCAGGCTCTGAACGGTAGGATTCCCGTCCGACAGTTTTTTGAGAGACAGTCTATCCGTCTTCTTCTCAGTAAGTTCGGACTGTCTTCTCCACAGAAGCATCTTCTCTTTGTGTCTTTCCAGCATTACGATGAATCTGTCGATCTGCTTTATGACTTCCTCGCAGTGATTCCTTGCAAGGGCATTGTTGTTCATAATCAGTTTCTTTACTGAGTCGAGCCCGGTTTCAAAACTAGCGATATCTGCATTCTTATTTCTCTCAGCTTCAAGCTCGGCTATTATTTTTTTGTTATCATCAGCAATCAGCCTCATGAGGTAGATAAAATCTATGAAGCACTGCGGCCTTATGACGAACATTTTCTCGTACTCTGTTATACAACAGATACCTGAATTGTATCTGTCGCTCTCCGGCTCAAGAGTAGATACCAGAACAGCGAACTGGCAGCCTCTCCTCAGACGGTCTCGATCGAGCTTGTCAAAGTACTCTTTATTCTTCTTCTTTCTGGATGATGACAGATCATCTTCATTTTTCATCTCGAAGAGGATTGAAATCAGCTCTGTACCGGATGCATCATACTCTCTGTAGATATAGTCACCCTTTTCTCCTGCAGCAGTGTCTTTCTCAAACACTGCATTCGGTATAACTGGTCTGATCAGGTGATCGTATGACTGTTCGCAGTGCTGCTCAAGCGACTCACCCAGAAGCTTAGTGGAAAGACGCGCCTTATAGTCCTTGAGGCTTATGATCTGATCATCTTTGTATTTATTCTCTGCTTTCAGTGCTGAGATATCAGCATTCAGGTCAGAGATTATTTTATTCTTATCAGCCTCGAGGCTGATGACTCTATCAAGATGTTCGTTCTCAAGCCTTGCCTTCAGAGCTTCCATCTCAGAAGCCGCTGCCTTTTCACTGAGATAGAGCTGCACTCCTGTCTCATCAGTGCACATGATCACTTCGTCATTCGACTTGTTGTCTTTGGGTTTCGTCATTTGCCGTCCTTTCCGAGCACGCAAAAAGGCGCCCGTTCATTTCTGATACGGACGCCTCATTTGCCTTGCTCTTATAATTAAATTATTATCTATATACTTACTTTATTATTCTTCTCTTCGGGTAGTAACTGGTAGTAACAGAGGAGGGGTTACAGGGGAGGAGATTGGCAAACATATCCACAATGCAAGTCATTGCTATTACATGCGGTACACGTTACCTCGCATCATCTCTTGTCCTCTGTCTCTCTCTATGTCTGCCGTAGAACTCCATTGCAGCCGCGACATAGTCTTCTCGTTTCGACATCGGAAGATCCGGAGGAAACAACTTACTGAAACGCTCTCCTCTGAGCACTAAACGCTCCTTCTGATTAGGCTTAACTTCCATCACGATCCGTTCCATCGCCTCAGGTGTGAGCACGCCTTCTTCAGAAAGTCTCCTGAGCCTAATAGCCTGAGCATGTGATGGAGTACAATCCTCCAGATCCATGATCTCCCATAGCTGACCCTGCTGAAGTCTCGGGATATATGACAGTTCCACAGCAGGTCTTAGAGCTATCTTACCCTCATCCACCATATCCAGAAGTTCAGGAATCAGTTCCGTGAGGCGGATATATCGTTGGATCTGATTCCGACTATCTCCTACCTCCTGTGCGAGTTGCTCGTCTGACCTTAAATGTGTCCCCACTGGGGACGAATTTTTTCCGGGCCTCCCTGGCACTCTCTTCATCGCCTCAAGCCTCATTTTATAAGCAAAGGCCTTTTCTGAGGGAAGGATCGTGGTCCTCTGAAAATTAGACTCTGTCATCAGGATCGTTGCCTCATCCTTCGACAGCTCTACGACCTCGCATCGCAGTGTGTCCATGCCTATGAGCTCACATGCACGTTTTCTTCTGTGCCCGGAGATAAGTTCGTATCGCCCATCATCTTTTTTCCTGACCATACAAGGAGTTATAACCCCCTGTGTCCTGATGCTTTCGACCAGATTCTGCATATCCTCATCGTCCCTGACCTTGAATGGATGATCCGGGAATGGATCTATCTCATCAATAGGGATCTCGTATATGCGCTTAAGCTTCGCATCGTCTCTCTCTTCCTGCGATGAGAACAGCTCATCGAGCGATGGCAGTCTCATCTCTACGCTTTTCTCGTTCGCCAAGTCTCATCACCTCTTTCGTTAATGCTTCATATGCCTTAGCAGGCCTGGAATCACGGTCATATTCATAGATGCTCTGCCCGACCTTGGATGCTTCAGCAGCTTTGACCGCAACAGGTATCTGTGTGTCGAATATCCTGATCTGCATCCCATACTTTGTTCTGATAGTATCTATGACTTCTTTTGCAAGGTTGGTGCGGTTGTCTACCAGAGTCATAACAATGCCACCAATCTGGAGTTTATCGTTTGTATGGTTCCTGACCATATCTATGCTCCTCATAAGCTGTGTCATGCCCTTTGCAGGCAAGAATTGAGCCTGTACTGGGATTATTACACTATCTGCTGCTGTAAGCGCATTGATCGTGATCATACCAAGGGATGGCATACAGTCTATGAGTATATAGTCATAATCTTTCTTCACCTCCTTCAAGAGATTCGACAGTACTTTCTCTCTGCTCATAGCATTTACAAGTTGAGTCTCCATGGAAGACAGATCCAGATTTGAAGGTATGAGATCTACTCCTTCTGGATGATGGATTATTGTATCTTCCACTGCAGGCTTATATTCCTGGGTAGCCAGATACATCAATCTTCCAAGTGATTTCTCAAGCCGGTCACCGTTCCATCCTAGACTGGATGTGAGATCACTTTGCGGATCAGCATCAACCAGGAGCACTCTTTTCCCTTGTCTGACCAGTCCAACACCGAGATTCAGAGTGGTCGTTGTTTTCCCGACCCCTCCTTTCTGATTACATATGGCAATAGTTCTTGTCATGTTCACCTCCCGGCATTTTCAAAACAATACATGCATCAGGCTCACTGAGCCAGTTAGCGACAAGGAATGGCTCAATCGCATCTGCCTGAAGGAAAAAGTCTGTGAAGTAGTCGTATACGTCTTTGCAGAACTCTGCACACATGTCTATAAGATCAATATCTTCTGATTCTAGAATCATGCCGTCAGCGATAAATAGTGCATGCAGCATCTTTACGGCTTCGCGGGATGGCATCTCTTCGATGGTCGAAAGGATCTTACGAATAC
The DNA here is from genome assembly GCA_902786355.1 of uncultured Eubacteriales bacterium. Lineage (GTDB taxonomy): Bacteria > Bacillota > Clostridia > Peptostreptococcales > Anaerovoracaceae > Crickella. The sequence continues at coordinate 75,234 of CADABZ010000006.1, read as the reverse complement.
TGGCGTCATCCATGCATTCTGAAATCGTCATGAACCGCTCCGCAGATCTCACAGCAATGGTGTATGCAATTACCGAAGACAGCTCTTCGATTTCTGGCGTGTCTGCATCAAATGCAAACGGGATCAGATCTTTTGCCTGCTTTGACTCTGCATAGAATTCATCATCCGCTGCTTTCTCCTTCTTTCCTTTTTTTACAATAGTCTTCTTGAAATCAATTATTTTTGTCATAATGTGGTCCTTTCCCCGGATATCTCCGACTGTAATATAAAAGCCCTGCACCCTGTGTGCAGAGCCATGTATAACAGCCGGAGCTGAAAGGAGCATGCTAATCAACGAACTTTATCAGAAGGTCATCTACAGGGTCAGTGTATCTGCCTTCTGCGATCAGCTGATTCTTAAGCTCTACAAGAGCCATTACTATGATTCTTATTTCGTCATAACTGAATTTATACTTAGGCTTGAACATCGCTGTATACCTCCTTGACTTCTTGATGAGCATAGTTTATCTTATGTCTCACCAGTTGAGAAATGTGCGAATCTCTGCACGTTTCAGGGCAAGAAAAAACGCCGAAGTGCTTGAAAAATGTAGCACTTCGGCGTATGTGGATTATTGAGGTTATTTTAGTATCAAAATAGTATCACGGGATTTTTGCCGATCGCTGTAACGCAGTGTTTTCAACGGGTTCAGCAATGTGGCTTTCCACTCTGCACTATTCCCACTCTATGGTACTTACCGGCTTATCTGAGATGTCCCACATTACTCTGTTGACTCCAGGTACCGTCTCTATGATGCGGTCTCTCATGGTTTTGAGCATGCTCCATGGAATCTCGACTGACTCTGCTGTTACGGCATCTACTGTGTTGATGGCTCTGATGATGACCGGCCATCCCATGTATCTCTTGCCGTCCTTGATCCCTGTCGACTTCATGTCAGGAATGACTGCGAAGTACTGCCATGGTGTCTTGTCCATCTTGCCGATCTCTTCTCTTACGATAGCATCCGCCTCGCGGAGAGCTTCGAGTCTGTCTCTTGTGATAGCGCCTGTGCATCTTACACCGAGTCCAGGTCCCGGGAACGGCTGCCTGTATACCATGCTGTCAGGAAGGCCGAGTGCTGTACCGACAACTCTTACCTCATCCTTATAGAGGAGCTTGACCGGCTCTACGAGCTCGAACTGCAGGTCTTCAGGAAGTCCGCCTACATTGTGGTGAGCCTTGACACCGTCGGATTCAAGGATGTCCGGATAGATAGTGCCCTGTCCGAGGAACTCGATGCCCTCGAGCTTTGCAGCCTCTTCAGCGAATACATCGATGAACTCCTTGCCGATGATCTTTCTCTTGGTCTCAGGATCATCAACGCCCTGAAGCTTGTCCAGGAATCTGTCAACAGCATCAACGTAGATCAGATTAGCTCCGAGCTCTTCTCTGAATACCTTGACTACCATCTCAGGCTCGCCCTTGCGGAGGAGACCGTGGTTAACGTGTACGCATACGAGATTGTCGCCGATAGCCTTGATCAGGAGTGCGGCAACAACACTTGAGTCGACGCCGCCGGAAAGCGCGAGGAGTACTTTTTTGTCCCCGACCTGTGCTTTGATCTCTGCGATCTGCTCAGCGATGAACTCATCAGCAAGCGCGCGTGTAGTGATACGTTCCATTGTTTCTGGTCTCTTGTCCATGTAATACCTCCGTTAATTTCTGTTGCTGTTGTTCGAGTGCGATGAGACTTCCTTGAGGATAACGTCGTGTGCTCCGCCCTCTACGATACTTACGGCCGAAACAAGCGTCAGCTTGGCGTTTTTGTGCAGCTCTGGAATCGTGAGGACTCCGCAGTTGCACATTGTCGATCTGACCTTGTTGAGTGACATCTGAACGTTGTCGTGAAGTGATCCTGCGTATGGTACGTAGGAATCGACGCCTTCTTCGAATTTCAGCTTGGCATCTCCGCCAAGATCGTATCTCTGCCAGTTGCGGGCTCTTGCGGAACCTTCGCCCCAGTACTCCTTGACATAGTTGCCGTTGAGCATGAGCTTGGCTGAAGGCGACTCGTCGAATCTCGCAAAATATCTTCCGAGCATTATGAAGTCTGCGCCCATTGCCAGTGCAAGTGTCATGTGATAGTCATATACGATGCCGCCGTCAGAGCAGATCGGAACGTATACTCCGGTCTTCTTGAAGTATTCGTCTCTTGCCTGTGCGACTTCGATGACTGCCGAAGCCTGTCCGCGGCCGATACCCTTCTGCTCTCTTGTGATGCATATCGAGCCGCCGCCGATGCCGATTTTGACAAAATCAGCGCCGCAGTCTGCGAGGAAGTTGAATCCGTCTGCATCTACGACATTTCCTGCTCCTACTTTGACGCTGTCGCCGTAGTTGTCTCTGATCCACTTAAGGGTCAGGGCCTGCCACTCGGAATATCCTTCCGAAGAGTCAATAGTCATGATGTCGACGCCTGCGTCTATAAGTGCAGGGACTCTTTCTTTATAGTCTCTTGTGTTGATGCCTGCGCCGACGATGTATCTCTTGTCTGCGTCGAGGAGCTCATTAGGATTCTCCTTGTGTGAATCATAGTCCTTGCGGAATACGAATGCTGTCAGTCTCTGGTTCTCATCGATGATCGGGAGCTGGTTGACCTTGTTGTCCCAGATGAGATCGTTGGCTTCGGAGAGTGTGATGCCCTCTCTTCCCCAGACCAGCTTGTCAAAAGGTGTCATGAACTCTGATACCGGTGTGTCCGGGCTTGTCCTGGAGATTCTGTAGTCTTTGCTTGTTACGATACCGAGGAGGCGGCCTTCAGCTGTTCCGTCTTCGGTGATAGCGATGGTCGAGTGTCCCTTCTTAGCCTTAAGATCAAGCACGTCTTTCAGAGTTGCGTCAGGTCTTAAGTTGGAATCGCTCGGTACGAATCCTGCCTTGTAGCTCTTGGCTCTTCTGACCATTGCTGCCTGGCTCTCGATTGACTGAGATCCGAAGATAAAAGCGATCCCGCCTTCCTTTGCAAGTGCTACTGCCATTCCGTCATCAGATACAGCCTGCATTACAGCTGATGTCAGTGGGATGTTCATGCTGATCGCCGGCTCTTCACCCTTTCTGAACTTGACGACCGGAGTCTTAAGAGATACATTCTCAGGCCTTGCATCAGCACTGGAGTATCCCGGGATGAGAAGATATTCATTAAATGTCCTTGATGGTTCTTTGAGAATAGTTGCCATTAGTCACCTCATTATCTATGTTTAGTCAGTTTCATGATACGCCGGAGCATTGTCTCTGTAGATCGTTGAGCTGAGTCAACATAACCAGTTATGCAGTTCGCTGAGCTGAGTCAACATAACCAACAATACAGTTCGCTGAGTTAGTATAACCAATTATTTGTGCAGTTTGTTGAGTTAAACATGACTAACTTTCTGTCCTATCCGGCGCATTTTACACACTATATCATTAATTATGGGGCAAATAAAGCGTTTTTGAGAAGTTATATATAACTAACTTTTCTGACTTTCGGCCTGGCACTGGGTCTTTGCGATCATAGCTGCAGCTGTCAGTAGCTGACATCAGTTTTTGCCTGAAGCGTAGCGATTGACCCAATAGAATAATGCCAGGGTCTCATTGGGAGACAGCCTGGCATTCATTGCTAATAAATTACTATTGAATTCTATTTGGTTATCAGAGCAAGTCTGACCAGCAGATAAAATCTGATTATCCCGAATCAGCTGACGGAGTCTTTCCAGATCTGGAAGCTCTCATCACCGAGCACTCTGATCCTCGGAAGTGTTAGTGGATCCATCCCCTGCCTTACCCTGTCATACTCGACAGTGAATCCAAGCAGGAGTCCCTGATCTCTGACTGCGGCAATAAAGTCATCAGTGTAATCCCCGTAAGGATAAGCTATGGCATCGTTCGTTCCGAGGATCTCCGAAGCTTTGCTGAGATCTGCTGCGATCTCTTCCTTAGTCATCACAGCATCGATGCCCTTGTGATCCGGATCATCGGATTTCTGGTGCATTGCATATGTGTGGCTCTCAAAATCCAGATATGGCGATGCATATTCTCTGATCTTCTCTTCGCCGTCATTATCCTCCCAGCAGATCATGAAGGAAGTCGCCGGGATCTTGTGTTTTTCAAGAAGCGGCACGCCGTACATCAGGAAAGGCTCTTTGCCGTCATCGAAGGTAAGCACAGCGCATTTTGCCGGAATGGATATCTCTCCATCCACCCAGGCGCGGAGCTCTTTCCATCCCGGATAGTAGAAGCCCTCATCCTCAAGATATGTGAGCTGCTCATCGAGTGTCGTATCGAGTATCCAGTTGCCGTCGAGATCCTCCGGCACATCATCAGCAGTATATACCCAGTGATACATCATGACAGGCACGTTGACTGCGGCGCGTCCGAAATCCTCCTCACTGAGGACTCTTACTGTTCTGGTCACGGACTGCTTAGAGCTGCCCTTTCCGGCAGTGTATGTGATCTCATAATCACCGGTCTTCGATGTGTCGACGCTGCCTTTGATCTTGATGTCCTTCTCCGGTATAGCGCCGCTGCTTTTATCGACCGCGAAGGCTCCGTTCTCTATATACGGATCTCCTTCGAGCACCATCTGGACTTCTGAACCCTTGAGCCCGATAACAATGTCCGGTGACGAAGAACCGGAAGACGAAGTTCCGGCTTCAGTCTGCGCAGCTTCCTCACCCGCTCCGGCATCGGAACCGGTAGAGGCTGCGTTACGGCTTTTTGCCATCGCGACTATGATGCCTGTCAGTATAAGGGCCAGGATCAATCCGAGTATAACAAGTATAAGGAGCCTTCTCCGCTTGCGGGCTTTATTCTTCCTCATAGCCTGCTTTCTTCTGGCAAGGTTCTCAGCTGCTTCCGCACGTCTTTGCTCTTCAGTCATGATGATTATCTATCCTCCATGATTCATGAGTACGCACCATCAATGTGCAATTTTATTGTAATTGTATCCCACGAAGCTCTGTTCGTCCACTGGCATTAAGTTAATGCCATACGATACTTTAATGACACTGCGGGTTGGAGCGCGCACGTGATAGCGCGGCTCGTATTGTGTGGTGCTCCCGTGCACGCTTTAAGGCGCCTTCGGCGAATAAGAAAAATCTCACGTGTGTCGGCTCATAATGGCCTCTGCACGTGAGATTTATTCATCTTATTATTCTGGCATTATATCAGCCGCGAATCATTCCGTGTGAGTCATATCAGTCATGAATCATTTCAAACGTGAATCAAATCAGATATGAATCAAATCAGTCTCAAATCAATTCTCTGAGGGGGCTGATTACATCATGCCCATTCCGCCGCCCTGTGGTGGCATTGGTGGTTCTGGTTCCTTGATCTGAGTGATGCCGGCTTCTGTTGTCAGGAGCATTCCTGCTACGCTTGCAGCGTTCTGGAGTGCAGATCTTGTGACCTTGACAGGGTCAACGATACCAGCCTTGATCATGTCTTCATACTGCTCGTTAGCTGCGTTGAATCCGACATTGCCTTCAGCCTTCTTGACCTCTGCAACGATTACAGCGCCATCGAATCCTGCGTTGGTAGCGATCTGTCTTACAGGCTCCTCGAGAGCTCTCTCAACGATCTTAGCGCCGGTCTTCATGTCGCCTTCCTGCTTGTCAGCATATTCCTTGACAGCCTGGATAGCTCTGATCAGTGATACGCCGCCGCCTGCTACGATACCTTCCTCAACAGCAGCTCTTGTTGCGTTGAGAGCATCTTCGAGTCTGAGCTTCTTCTCCTTGAGCTCTGTCTCTGTTGCAGCACCAGCATTGATAACAGCTACGCCGCCAGACAGCTTAGCAAGTCTTTCCATGAGCTTTTCTCTGTCGAAGTCAGATGTTGTCTCCTCGATGGAAGCCTTGATCTGAGCAGCTCTTGCTTCGAGCTCTTCCTTGCGTCCTGCACCGCCTACGATAACAGTGTTGTCCTTGTTGACCTTGACTGTCTCAGCCTGTCCGAGCATGTCTATTGTAGCCTCTCTGAGCTCGTAACCGAGTTCCTCGGAGATTACTACGCCGCCTGTAAGAACTGCGATGTCCTCCATCATAGCCTTACGTCTGTCGCCGAATCCAGGAGCCTTGACAGCTACTACGTCGAGTGTTCCTCTCAGCTTGTTGAGTACGAGAGTTGCAAGAGCCTCTCCGTCAACATCCTCAGCTACGATCAGAAGGCTTCTGCCTGCCTTCATGATGCTCTCGAGCAGCGGGATGATGTCCTGGATGCTGCTGATCTTTTTGTCTGTGAGAAGGATGAGAGGCTTGTTCATGACTGCTTCCATCTTCTCGTTGTTAGCCATGTATGGTGAAAGGTATCCACGGTCGAACTGCATACCTTCAACTACATCGAGGTTGGTTCCGAGTGTCTTGGACTCTTCAACTGTGATGACGCCGTCCTTACCGACCTTCTGCATTGCCTCAGCGATCAGTTCGCCGATCTCAGTGTCGTTAGCGGATACGGAAGCTACCTGTGCGATAGAATCCTTGTCATCCACGATCTTAGCTGTGCTCTTGAGGTAATCTACAGCTGCATCTACAGCGCCTGTGATACCTTTCTTGAGGATCATCGGATTAGCTCCTGCTGTAACGTTCTTGAAGCCTTCTCTGATGATGCTCTGTGCGAGCAGTGTAGCTGTTGTTGTTCCGTCACCGGCAACATCATTGGTCTTGGTAGCAACTTCCTTGACCAGCTGTGCGCCCATGTTCTCTACCTGGTCTTCCAGTTCGATCTCTCTTGCGATGCTGACACCATCGTTAGTGATAAGAGGTGATCCGTAAGACTTCTCAATGAGAACGTTTCTTCCCTTAGGTCCGAGTGTGATCTTAACTGTGTCTGCAAGCTTATCTACTCCGGCAAGCAGCTTCCTTCTTGAATCCTCGCCGTAAAATAATTCCTTTGCCATTTTATTTATATCCTCCTTAGTGAGTCATTATTGACTGATTCTGATCCGGGCAACCATCCCGGATTATACGATACTCTTACTTATCTGCTGCAGTCTGTAGCTGCGGCTGCAGGTATTACTCAACGATAGCAAGAATATCCTTCTGGTTGATGATGGTATACTCAGCACCCTTGTACTTAAGATCGTTTCCGCCGTATCTTGAGAAGATTACGATATCTCCGACCTTGAGTTCCATTGGTTCTTCGCTTGTTCCAGGGCCTACTGCCAGGACCTCAGCCTGCTGTGGCTTTTCCTTAGCTGTGCCGGACAGGAGCAGTCCTGCCTCTGTCTTCTCTTCTGCGTCCATCTTCTTTATTACAACTCTTGCTCCGAGTGGCTTGATTCCGATACTCATTGTTATGCCTCCTGATGTTATATTTTATTCCCGAAGCGCTTTCTGCGCTTTCTTGTTAGCACTCTTATCGTCTGAGTGCCAATCACCTCTACTATTCTACTCACCGTGCATAGTAATGTCAACATTAATTTAGTAAGATATTCTGCAGTCATTTTTAAATTCCTGATCTGCCTGTATTACTTCCTGTTGCGACAGTAATAGAAAAGGTGCTGCTTGCTTTACTTCCTGTCGCGATAGTAATAGGAAGGATACTGTTTGCTTCACTTCCTGTCGCGGTAGTAATAGAAAAGATACTGCTGTGCATATCCGGCCAGGTTTCCGAAGCGCTCGTGTGCAAAACGCTCCATCTCCTTCATGTCGCTTTCCGGTATGCCGTACATATCGTTCATAATGTGCCTGACCCATGTATCGACAGGAAAAGCGCCGACATCGCAAAGTCCGAACAGCATGATGCAATTTGCCACTTTCGGTCCGACGCCCCTGTAGGAAAGGATGTCTTCTCTTGTCTCTGGCAGGCTTCCGGACTTCACATCCGATACATAGCGTTCAGATGCAGCCTTAATATATCCCGCTCTGTATCCAAGGCGAAGAGCAGCGAGATCTGCTTCTTCAGCAGAGGCAAGAGTCTCCGGCTCCGGGAATGCATGCCACTTCCTTCCGAAAGCCTCTCCGATGTACTCTCCGTAGGACTCGCATATAGACTCGATATTCTTCCTGATCCTAGGGATGTTGTTGTTCTGTGAGATGATGAAAGAGATTATGGTCTCGTACAGGTCCTGGTTGAGTATCCTTATGCCGCCGCCGTATCTGACAGCCTTCTCTATCCCCGGCTCGCTGGCGACAAGCCTGTCCTTAATAGCTGTATAGTCCGTCTGCAGGTCAAAATACCTGTGCCAGAACTCTTCGTCTCCGCCTGTCGCAGTGACAGTGAGGCGGCAGAGATTCGGATCGTGCGAGATCCTTGCTGCGTACTTTCCCGCAGCGCCTATATAGTCCGGAGTACCGTCCCCTGCAGGGACCCATCTGAAGCACTGCCCGCATTCGAATATATGCTGCAGGTCCAGGTCTTGTATTGTTTCAAAAGTGTAAGTATTCATTAGTGTAGTTTCTTAGAGCGGAGTGCTTCTCTGTCACGCACTATATCGCTTATCCTTACATTGACGCTGTCAACGGTGAAGGCCGTCATCTCGGTTATAGCGTCATATACGTCCTTCTGGAATTCTTCGCACTTGCCGACAGCGGAAGGATCCTTGATCGTCCTGACATCTATCGTGACAGACATGTTGTTCTGTCTGCCGTTGCTCATCCTGTCGGCTACAACGAGGGTGTCGCTGTATCTGTCGGCGGATATGCGGATGATGTCCCTTATTACTTGCTCGCTTATGCTGAAAGTGCCGAAATAGCTGAACTGAGGCCTTACGACCGTCCTGTCGGTCGGTCCGTCATCTTCATCGCGGCCTGATTTGCCGCTGACTGCGTTGCCAAGAGCCCTGTCTCTGAAGAACTTGAGAGGGTTCATGAAGTAGCCGGCAAAATCCCTTCGGAGCTGTCCGACAGGCGCCGGGATGACATGCTGGCCCTCGTCGTTTCTGTGATGCTGGGCGAGCTCACGATCTTCAGGAGTGGTGATGTCTTCTATATAGATCCTTTCCTCCGGCTCCGGGAGGCCGAGCTGGGATGCGATGATGTTGGTCATCTTGTCTGAGGTTCCGATTATCATCAGAGTCTCAGGATCATACCTTTCGATCGCATTCTTAACTTCCTCTCTGTGATCATCGTAATTGAAGAGAGCAGTCCTCATGGCGGCGGCTTTGGATGCGCATTTCTTGGCAGAGGTGCCTGCCGCTATGCGCCCTTTGTATATGAAAAGGCCGTCATCTATGATCGCATCGAAGCCTCTGCTCTGTGCGAGAGCGGTGGCCTGATAGCTTTTGCCAGTACCGCTTTTTCCGGTAAAAGATACTACTTTCATCGCTGATTTTTCTCCGTTTCAGGTTAACTCCGTTAACTCATGATGCATCCGCAAATATGCATTTTTCAATGGTTTACAGTGTATTTACAAATAGTTTTGACCGTGCTATAATGCGCGTGTAGATATTTTATTCTAAGAAGGAGGATTTATCATGGCATATAAGATTTCTGATGATTGCATCGGTTGCGGCGTATGTGCATCCGGCTGCCCAGTAGAAGCTATTTCTGAGGGTACACCTTATGTTATCGACGAGAGTGTTTGCATCGACTGTGGTGCTTGCGCAGCTAACTGCCCTGTAGGCGCACCTGCTGAGGCATAGTCTGATAACAGGCAATTGAGCTTTATCTAAAATCCCGCAGCTAAGCTGCGGGATTTTTATTGTGCTCTGACTCACTCAGGTCATGCATCGTTATTCTTTTTCGTTCATGCTCTTGATCATGAAGGAAAGAATATGAAGGCTGTCCGAGAGATGAACTGATTCAACTGCTACATTCTCCGGAACAACAAGGTCTACAGGAGCAAAGTTCCAGATACCCTTGACGCCGCCTGCTACCAGATCATCTGCTACGTTCTGAGCATTCTCTCTGTTGACACAAATGATACCTATATCAATGTGCTCTTTCTCTACATAGCCTTTGAGCTTGGTGATGTCCATTACCTCAACATCATTGATCCAGTTTCCGATGATCTTAGGGTTGACATCGAAGAGTCCCATGATGTTGAATCCGATCTTGTAGTAATATGTGTAGTTGGTAATAGCCTGTCCAAGGTTACCGACACCGACAACTACTGTCTTGTATTCACGGTCAAGTCCAAGGATCTTGTTGATCTCCTTGTACAGCTTGTCTACCTCATAGCCGTAGCCCTGCTGTCCGAATTCTCCGAATGTATTAAGATCCTGTCTGATCTGAGATGCAGTGTAGCCTATCATCTCACTGAGTTCATTTGATGATACTTTTCTGACCCCTTTTGTCTGCAGATGTCCAAGATAACGTCTGTATCTCGGAAGTCTCCTTATAATTGCATTAGATACTTTTGGTTTGCCTGACATTCTATACCCCCTTGTGAAATAGCAGTTACTTTGCGGGAGTATATATTACTTGTTAGCTTCGATATATTCGACTATATCTGAGACCTTAGTGAAATTCTCAGCGACCTCATCAGGGATCTCGATACCATACTCATCCTCTACTCCAAGTATGATCTCGACAGCATCCAGAGAATCAGCTTCGAGATCCTTCATGAAATCTGTGTCCATGGTTACGATTGATGGATCTACGTCCAGCTGTTCTACGATAAGCTCTTTTACTTTATCAAATACCATTGTTTTAACTCCTTATTTCTGTGCTGTAATGTTTTTTCGCTAATTAATTATAATTGGAATGTCCCATTATATCAATAATGCGGCAGTCATTTTTTCATGAGCAACAGTGAAATCAAGGCTTCTGCGATGATTTTTGCCTGTGATTACTGGAGCATCATCCATTCATCATACAGGTCTGTGATCTCTTTTTCGTACTCAGCCATGATGGCAGACTGCTCATGCATCCATTCGAAGTCAGATGCTTTTTCCGGCTGGCTCATCGCTTCTTCTATATCCGCGATCCTGCCCTCGAGTTCATGGATCCTCTCCTCGATCTCATCGCCTTTTCTGGCCCTGCGTCTCTCTTCGGCTTCCTTCTGCTTCCGGGCCTGCCTGTCAGCTTCTGAAGTGCGGGCTGTCTCAGGCTGCGGCATCGGCGAAGATACTTTTGCAGCGGGACGTTCTTCGTCCTGTCTGTCTGATGCAGGAGCTGATGTCTTCTCAAGATAGTACTCAAAATTGCCTTTGTACTCTACGATGCCGGTATCTGTAAGCTCCAGTATCCTGTCAGGTATCCTGGTCAGAAGATATCTGTCGTGGGACACGATGATCAGAGTTCCGCTGAACTCCATCAGGGCATCCTCTACGACTTCCTTGGATTCGATGTCCAGATGGTTGGTAGGCTCGTCGAGCACAAGGGTGTTGGCGCCAGAGAGCATGAGCTTGAGAAGCGAGAGCTTGGCCTTCTCTCCTCCGGAGAGATCCCCTACCTGCTTGAATACATCATCGCCTCTGAACAGGAATCTGCCGAGGAGTGAACGCATCTCTGTGTCGCTGTAGAGATGGTAGGTATTCTTCATCTCGCCGAGGACAGTCTCGTTGTCATCAAGGAGCCTCTGCCCCTGATCGTAGTAGCCAAAATCTACGTTATAGCCTGTCTTCAGATATCCCTGGTCCGGTTCCTCCTTGCCCATCAGAATGCGAAGGAGCGTAGTCTTGCCGATACCGTTGTCGCCTATGATGCAGACCTTCTCGCCTTTTCTCACATCGAGAGAAACACCTTCGAAGAGCTTCCTCTCACCGAAGCTCTTGGCGATATCTTCGCATACGAGGACCTCTCCTCCGCTCTTGAAGTTCTGTTCGAAGCCAAGCTTCATGCGGCTTCTGATCTCGGAAGGACGCTCTATGGCCTCGATGTGCGCAAGCCTCTTCTCTCTTGATCTGGCTCTCTTGGCAAGATGCTCTGTGCCATGCTGGCGGAAGCGGCGTATCATCTCTTCCTGCCTGGCTATCTCTGCCTGCTGCTTCTCATACTCGCGCATGAGGGCTTCCATTCTCTCTTCTTTCTTAACAAGGAATTCTGAATAGTTGCCTGTATATGCAGTGAGGGTGCCTCCGCTCATATCGAATATCCTGTTAACTATCCGGTCGAGGAAATACCTGTCGTGCGATACGACAAGCAGAGTGCCCTGATATCCTTTGAGGAAATTCTCAAGCCATGCAAGCATCTTAAGATCGAGGTGGTTGGTAGGCTCATCGAGTATGAGAATGTCTGGCCTCTGGAGCAGCATGCATGCAAGAGCAAGTCTTGTGCGCTCCCCGCCTGAGAGGACATCAATCTTCTTCTGCTGGTCTTCTTCAGAGAAGCCCATGGCCCTCAGAACAGCCGAAAGCTCGCTTTTGTATGTGTATCCGCCGGCCTTCTCATATTCCTCTATGAGGGATGTATATGCGGCAAGGCACGAATCGAAGTCTTTCCTTGTATGGTCAGATATCTTCTCCTGGAGGTCCTCGATCTCCTTCTCCATGCGGAAGAAGTGTTCAAAAGACTTCTGAGCCTCGCTTATAACGGTCCCGCCGGCGAAGAAATGGCTCTTCTGTTTCAGATAGCCAAGTGTCATGTCGCTGCGTATATATATGCTCCCTGAAGACGGCTCAAGCTCGCCTGCGATCATGGACAGAAGCGTCGTCTTGCCCGAACCGTTAGGTCCGACTATGCCTATCCTGTCGCCTTTTTCCACGCCAAAACTGACATCCTCTGTTATGATGTCAGTTCCGTAGGATTTACTTAAGTCTTTAACTGATAAAACTATCATCAGAACTCCAGTGCAGGCACTGCATCGAGATCGTATCCTGATCTCTCGCCTGCTCTATATGCATAATATGCGGCCGAAGCTATCATAGCGCCGTTGTCTGTGCAGAGTATCGGGCTCGGTCTGAGGACATCTATACCGCGCGCGGCAGCCTTCTGGCTTATGAGCTCTCTGAGCCTTGTATTGGAAGCTACTCCGCCCGCCATGACGATCCTCTTCTGGCCGAACTCTTCGGCAGCGCATACGGCTTTCTCGGCTATTACCTCAACGACAGCTTCCTGGAAGCTTGCCGCTACATCGTTGACATTGATCTCACGCCCTGCCTGCCTCTCTGTATTGAGGTAGTTGAGAGCCTGCGTCTTGAGCCCGGAGAAGCTGAAATCGTAGCTTCCCGGCTCGAGCCATACTCTCTTGAAAGCGATCGCGTCGCGGTCACCCTCACGGGCTGCTTTGTCGACCTTAGGTCCGCCCGGATATCCGAGTCCTATGACCCTGGCTACCTTGTCAAAGGCTTCTCCTGCAGCGTCATCTCTTGTCCCGCCGATCTTCTCGCATCTGTTGTAATCAGGGACGTTGACGATGTTGGTGTGTCCGCCTGATACGACAAGAGACATGAAAGGAGGCTCAAGGTCGTGATGCTCAAGATAGTTGGCGGCGATATGGCCATGCATGTGATTGACTCCGACGAGCGGGATGTCGCATGCAAAAGCAATGCTTTTGGCCGCTGCGACTCCGATCAGAAGTGCTCCGACAAGCCCCGGTCCGTAAGTGACTCCGACGAGGTCTATCTCATCTATGCTGACACCGGCTTCGCTGAGCGCGCGGTCTATGCAGCCGTTGATGTTCTCAAGGTGGCGGCGGGATGCGATCTCAGGCACTACCCCTCCGAACTGAGTGTGAATATCTATCTGTGTGCTTATGATATTGCTCAGGATCTCCCTGCCGTCAGCAACGACACTTACAGCTGTCTCATCACAGCTGGTCTCTATTCCAAGTGTTAGATGCTTTCCGTCTTTCATATGGTATCTACGTCTACCTCCAGATCGCCTGTGCCTTCAATAGCGTCGTCAGGCGATATATCTCTGTCCATGAGGACAGCGTCTTCATGATTGTCAGTGTAGTAGCCTCTCCTGATCCCGGTATCTCTGAATCCGTCCTTGCGGTACAGGGATATCGCAGGCTCATTGCTGCGTCTGACCTCAAGAGTCATAACGTTGCAGCCGAGCCTTGCAGCTGTCTGAGTCATATATTTCAGAAGCAGCTGTCCTATGCCGCGGCCTCTGTAGCGCGGATCAGTTACTATATTATAAAGCTGCGCTTCCCCGGCAACGATCCACATGTCGGCATAACCGACAGCCTCTCCGTCGAGCTCGGCAACAGCAACGAATGCTTTCTCATTTCTGACTATATCCCGGGTGATCTCTTCTGCGCTCCACGGATGGACAAAGGAATCCATCTCTATCCTCGCAAGAGCCGGTACATCGTATATCTTAGCCGGTCTGATCTTAAGTACACTCATATGCGGCCTGCCTTTCTGATCTTATCGCTGAGTGTCCCCTCTCTGAGTCTCTGCTCAGCCTCTGAAAGCCTCATGTATTCCGGCAGAAGCTCGCTGTAGCCAAGCACCCTGCCTGCGGCTGCTTCCCTGAGCGCAAGGCGCGCTGCAGGCTCTGCATCCTGATATCTTATATCCTCTCCTGCGAAAAGGAGCTGATTTTCCATGCCTGCTGCTTTGAAGGCTTCCTCGATGATATCCCTGTATGCATCAATTCCGTCGCCTGTGAAAAGCACCCTGCCGCCGTCCTCAGAAGCTGCAGCGATTAGCTTGTCTGTAAGCTCTTCTATCATGTACTGCCTCTCCTCCATCTCATCTATGAGAGTCTTCTGCTCATAGTCTGATGTAAAGCAGGCTTTCCATACTCCTGCATAGGTCTGATGTCTTCTCGCATTGATGATCGGTGCTATGTACAATGCTCCGGATGCTACGGCCTCATCGAGGGCGCCCTCTGCAAGAGACTCAAGAGAGGATATCCCTATGCAAGGTATACCGAGCATCTGTCCGGTCGTCCTTGCTGTCGTCACACCTATCCTGATACCGGTGAATGAACCCGGTCCGCGGGATGCCGCGACATGCGTCAGATCTTTTTTCGTTATCCCGGCCTTTCTGATCGCTTCATCGCTGATAGTGATTATGTCTCTCAGATGATTCATCTCTGTCTGCGATGACGCACAGAAAACACGGCCGTCATCTGTGATGACCGCCGCAGAGTCGTATTTACCAGTCGTTTCGACTACCAGTATATTAAACATCATATCAAAGTTATGCGTCTTCTGCCTTCTTCTGCGTATTCTATGTATATGAGCAGCGCATCTTCAGGAAGTGCATCTGCTACTATGTCAGCCCACTCTATCACAGAAAGGCCGCTGTCTTCAAGATAATCATGCGCTCCGGCGTAAAAGAATTCATCAGGACCCGACAGTCTGTATACGTCAAAATGGTAAAGCGGCAGTCTTCCGCTCCTGTATTCTCTGACGATAGTGAAGGTCGGACTGATGACCTCTTCAGTGATGCCAAGGCCCTCAGCGATGTACTTGGTAAGCGCCGTCTTGCCTGTGCCGAGGTCTCCGATAAGGGCTACGATATCCCCCGGTTCTGCAGCATCAGCAATACTGAGGCCGATCGCACGCGTATCTGCCTCAGTATCTGTTATAAATGTGCCTTTTGTGATTTCTTTCATGTATGTCTTTCTATGCGGTAGCTTTGACACTCGTGCCGCTGTGCAGGAATCCGCTTATTCTCTTGTAGAGGATAAGTGTCAGCACTGCGTTGAGACCTGCCTTGAGGAGATTGAACGGGATGATGGCAGTCGGAAGCATTGCTACAACTGCCTCTCTCGGAGCTCCCATGTACAGCGGTGTGACTATGAGATTCATGATGCACATAACTGCTGTTGCAACTATAACAGCTGTCACAAGTGCTATTATCGCGGTTTTTCTTGTCTTGTTTCTGTTATACATCATTCCGATGACTACTGCAACCAGTCCGGTCGCAACGAAGTGCATCAGGAATCCATACAGACCGTCGCCTCCGAGCATGAATGCCTGGATGAGGCAGACGATAAGTGTGACGATAAGTCCGGCTGCAGGTCCGAATGCGAATGCCGTGATGTAGATAGGAACATCTGCCGGGTCATACACCAGGAATGGTGCCGGCGGGAACGGTATTCTGATGATCATCAGAAGCACTACTGAGATTGCTGTCATCATTGCGAGTTTTGCGATAGCGGCTGCACCGAATTTGTTTTCTTTGTTCATAACATATTCCTCCTTCTATGAAACTATTCGGATGGAATCTGTCAGGTATTAATAATGGCCTTGATCAAGATCAAGGCCATTCATTACAACATACTCTTAAGTAAACTCTGTAATGTCATGTTTCTTTCATCCGGACTATACCGTCGGTACTGGAATCTCACCAGTTCGGCCTTGCGGCTCGTGGACTTTCGCCTGAAGCGTTCACCACCGGTGTGGACTTTCACCACGCCCTGAAACAGATTTTGTGTAATTATTCGCAGCAGAGGGAGTAGATCGCTCTTGCGAAGATGCGTGCCATCTTAAAGAAAGATTCTACGCTGAGTCTCTCATCCGCCTGATGCATTGTGTCCTCTTCGCCCGGGAACATGCCCCCGTAGCAGAGGATGTTGTCGACCATCTTGGCATAAGTGCCTCCGGCCTGTACGATTGCCTGCGTCTCAGTGTCGCCTGTCTCTTCTCTGTAAGCATTCAGAAGCTTGCTTACCATCGGAGTCTTGAGATCCATATAGATAGGCTTCTGCACTGCTCTTGTGATAATGCCTATCGATGTATCCTTGAGGCAGCTCTCCAGTCCTGTCGCAAGTTCAACATCTGTGTATGTGACAGGGAATCTGATATTGACAGTCAGTGACGCCAGCTCTTCATTAATATTAGCGACTCCGACGTTCAAAATCAATGGGCCGGACTGCTTATCTTCAAATTTGCAGCCGAATCTCTCTCCGTGAAGATCGAAACCCAGGTGTTCATTGTAGAAAGCGATATAATCATTCAGTTCTTCATTGGCGAATTTTATCCTGCCGAGGAAGTCCATCATGATGCTTATTGCGTTGAGTCCCAGCTCAGGGTGTGCGCCGTGTGCTGCTTTGCCCTTCACTTCTACTGCGATGCTGTTGCCCTGCTTTCTTGCCTTGACATCGTATCCTGTCTCTGCTGCGTAGAGCTTTGCCTTCTCTGCTACAGCGTCAAAATACTTGCTGTCTCCAGCGATGACTGCCTTAGCATCTGCAGGGACTGCATTGTGAGCAACGCCGCCTGTCAGCTTAGTGAGTCTGAGGTCTTCCTTAGCCGGTACTGATGAGAACTTCTGAGCAAGATCGAAGACCATGATGCCCATCTCTCCGTTGACGATAGGGAAATCTCCGTCAGGGGTGAAGCCCATGTCCGGATGTCCGTATCTGTCTGTATAGTAATCGATGCTGACATCGCCTGTCTCTTCATCAAGTCCGAGGATGATCCTCAGGTTGTTTTTGAATTCTGCACCTGACTCTCTGACAGCCTTGAGAGCATAGAGGGATGCTACGACCGGGCCCTTGTCATCGGCAGTTCCGCGGCCGAACAGGTATCCGTCCTTCTCATACATCTCGAAAGGATCTCTGCTCCAGCCTGTTCCTGTAGGTACGACATCGAGGTGTCCGACTATAGCGACGGTGCCGGCTTCTGATGCTTTGTCCTCTGAAACCTTGTGGTCTATGTATCCTGCATAGTTATCGACATTATGGGATTCGAATCCCATAGAAGCTCCTACGCCGAGCATGTGCATAAGAGAATCATGTACGCCTCTTCCGAAAGGCAGCAGCTCTCCGTCTGCCGTCTTGACCGGGTCTGCCTTGACACTTGGGATAGCTACTGAATCTTTCAGTGTCCTCAGCATGTCATCTCTGTAAGAATCCAGAATTTCAAGATAGTTCACTGTTGTTCCTCCGTTGCTTCGGCCTGTGTCTCCTGTGTTTCCTCTACGTCTTCAAGCTTGTGGGCCTCGGCCTCGCTTCTTGTGACATATTCTGAGACTACAAGTCCGTCTTTTATAGTTGACAGATTGACGGTCCTTACGAGATTTCCTCTCTCATCGAACGAGAATACACCCGTCGCCCCCTTCAGGTCCGTAAGTTCCATCATTGCTGCTCTTATGTCCTTGCCCTCTTTTGACTTGGCATTGTGTATAGCGTTGATCAGGATCAGATATGAGTCGTAGCCGAGAGCTGCGTTCTCTGTAGGAACATCGTCAGCTCCGTATCTTGCCTCATATTCGATCTGGAATCTGTCTGCTTCCTCTGTCTGTGCGTCAGATGCTTCGCTTGTGCCGGAGATGACTGACACATAAGGGAATACGACCTTGATGTCCTTGTGCTTCTTCATCATCTCGGTAAAGCTGCTCTCTCCCCAGCTTCTCGGACCGATGTATGTAATATCCGTCAGGCCTTTTTCCTCAGCCATGGTGAAGAATGAATCCATCATCTCTGTTCCGAGCGATATGAAGCACACGTCGCAGCCGTCAGAAGCGATCTTGCTGACAGCGTCCTTCATCTCCTGCTCGTCCTGGGAGATCTCGATCCTTGAGTTGATCGGCTCTGTATACTCATATCTCGTATACAGCCTGATCCTCTCGTCAAAACCATCGAGGAGCGCAGCCACGCCGCTGTCGTTTCTGAGAGTCACTATGTCTATATTCTCTGATCCGAGCTGTCTGTATGCATACTCAGCCATTCCTTCTCCCATCTGGGAGTCTGTGATGCATGCTCTGAAATAGTAGCCGTTACTCTGTGTTATGAGCGGATTGGTCGCTGACGGAGTGATCGTCGGTATCTCAGCCTTCTCGATGTATTCTGAAGCGGCAAGTGATGTAGCCTCGCCGGCGCTTCCGATGATCGCTACAGGCTTCATGTCTATGAGGCCCTGGATAGCAGTCCTTGTCGTGCTTACCTTGGACTGTGTATCTACCTTGCTGAGTACGATCTTGTATCCGTCAACACTGCTGTATATGCTGTGTGCCAGCTCTATTCCCTTGAGCTCGTTTCTGCCTTTCTCGGAATAGCTTCCTGTCTGAGGCTCGAAGACGCCTATAGTGATTACAGGCATCTGATCCTCGTCAGTCTCCTCAAAAAAAGCATGCCTGAAGCTGTCGAATGTCGTGCATCCGCTCAGCAGTCCGGCCATCAGAGCCAGTATTATCAGGCACACAAGTGATGCTGTTTTCTTACCAGTTCTCACTTTCAATTATCTCAATCATCCTTTCAGCGGTGTCAGCATAATTGACAGCTCTGCGTACTGCAGCAGCGCCTCTCATGCCCTTGGTATAGTACACCACGAATTTACGGAATTCTTTGACTCCCGTTTCTTCTCCCTTGAGATCGCAGATCATCCCAAGATGTCTTATCATCATTTCGGTCTTCTCTCTTCCGGACGGGCGCGGAAGCGGCTCCTGCCCTGCGAGTGCCCTTCTGAGATCACGGAATATCCACGGATCGCCCATGGCTCCTCTTCCGATCATGACAAAATCGCATCCTGTCTCTTCAAGCATCCTGATGCCTGTATCTGCGTCGCAGACATCTCCATTGCCTATAACAGGGATGCCGACTGCCTCTCTGACCTTTCTTATTATATCCCAGTCCGCCTTGCCGCTGTAGTACTGCGGCCTTGTCCTTCCGTGGACAGCGACTGCAGCAGCACCGCCTCTCTCTGCGGCTTTTGCAGCCTCAGGCGCATTGATATTGTCTTCTGTAAAACCCTTGCGGATCTTGACGGTCACCGGTTTTGACGAGCCTCTGACTGCAGCCCTGACGATCTCGCAGATCAGGTCCGGATCCTGCATGAGAGCCGATCCGTCGCCGTTCTTCACGACTTTCGGAACAGGACATCCCATGTTGATATCCAGTGTGACGTTGCGAAGACCGTCCAGATGTGAAGCGGCAAATTCTATAACTTCCGGTTCGCTTCCGAATATCTGGATCGCCGTCGGGCCTGCATCTTCCGGTATGTATGTCAGCAGCGGAGTCTTGCGGTCTCCGTAATAGAGGCCTTTTGCGCTGACCATCTCTGTATAAGTAAGCGATGCTCCCTGCTCCTCGCACAGAGTCCTCATAGCAGCATCAGTGATGCCTGCCATAGGGGCGAGTATGAAGGGAGAATCCAGCTCTATACTGCCAATTCTGTAACTCATCAGTTCTGGAGCACCCTCTTCTTGTGGAGGCCTTTGTTCTTCTCGTAGAGGATCTGAAGGCCGTTGAGGGTAAGTCTCCTGTCAATGATATCGATGCAGTCTACTCCGCTCTCTACCATTGTCGCCATACCGCCTGTGGCAACGACTTTGATATCTTCAGGCTTGCATCCGAGTTCTGAGGACATCTCTTCCTTCATGCCTCTGATCATGTGCTCTGTGAAGCCCATATGACCGTATATGAGGCCTGCCTGCATGCCTTCGGAGGTGTTCTTGCATATGAACTTGCCCGGAAGCTCCAGGTCTACATTAGGCAGCTTTGCAGTGTGCTCAAACAGTGCTGCAGCCTGTGTCTTGATGCCAGGCGCGATAGCTCCGCCAAGGAAGCATGCGTCGTGGGAAACGCAGCAGAATGTCGTTGCGGTACCGAAGTCTATTACTATGAGGTTGCCACCGTATTTTGTATGTGCTGCCACGGAATTGACTATTCTGTCCGAGCCGACCTGACGAGGGTCATCATACTTGATCCGAAGTCCGGTCTTGATGCCGGTCTCGATAACGATTGGGCTGCGTCCGTAGAACTTGAGGCACATATGCTCAAGTGTGAAGAGGAGTGACGGCACTACTGAAGAGATGATGATGTCATCGACCTCTGCAGGATCGATGCCGTCGTGCTTCAGCATCATGTCTATAATCGTTCCGTACTCGTCTGCGGATCTCTTGTTGTCTGTAGCAAGTCTCCAGCTTTCCACGAGTTCGTCCCCGTTGAAAACTCCGAGTACAATGTTGGTGTTACCTACGTCTATGGCAAGCAGCATTTCTAGATCTCCTCCAGTCTCTTGATAGCCAGAGCCATTGTCAGCCCAGGGATTATCCTGTTGGCAGTCATCTCTGCGCCGAGGATTTCATTGGCCTTTTTGAGTCTGTATTGTACAGTGTTATTGTGTATGTTCATGAACTCAGCAGTCTTGTTGCTGTTCATTCCTGCGTCGAGAACGAATGTCGAGAGGGTCTCAAGAAGCATCTTGCCCTTGTTGGCAGAAAGCTCTCTCTCGAATGGCTCGAGCAGATCCAGATACATCTTGCGAAGTGAAGCTGATCCGGTATGCATGTAGATGCAGTCGCAGACCATTGTGATCTCGTACTTCGAGAATACTCTCTTGTACGGGAATACCTTCTCTATCATCTTGGATGTCCTGTTGATCAGCTTGAATCCCTCTACGATAGCTTCAAGTGTCTCTATTCCGGTTATGTGGAATATCCTTGATTCCTTGCGGCCGCTCTTGAGGTAGTCATACATCCTGAGGCAGGCGTTCTTGACTGTTATGCCTCTCTCCTGTCCTTCGTCAGCATATATGATGCCGTATGTCTCATTGTCCTCAGTAACGGTAAGTGTGCTGAAGCCGTAGCGTGTCTTGTAATCTCCGAGTATGTCGAAGAGTTCGTCCGGCGCAATGTCTTTTACCAGAAAAGCACTGGAGAACTGCATGCCGCGAAGTCCGGACTCGTCGAGGAGTGTGTGGCAGAATGACAGGTCGCCGCGTACTGCGGACTTGATGAATTCTGACCTTGAATCTCTCTCCGGTGTGTACTTCCACATACCGATGGCGAGCTGGATAGTCTCTGCGAGCTTGGTCATCTCTGCAGCCGAATAGTTGTCATCGTTATCGACTATCATGAGTATGTACTTGGTGCTCTTGATATCTATTGTGCCCCAGTATGATACGACGCCCTGGATCTCAACTCTTGTGAAGGTGTTCTGGTGGAATACATCCTGCTTGCGGGCATTCTGAACAGCCTCCTCAATGCTGACAAGGTGTCTTGTCTCGACTGTGAGTATCGGGTTGAACTCTTCAGTCATGAGGACTACCTGATAGTTGTTGTATACCGCTGCCTCTCTGAGAGCGAACGGAAAACTGCTGTGCTTCTCGAAGTTGAGAAGATGGTAGATGGTATTGTTCAGTATGTTGTCGCTGTAGTTATCGCCATAGAGGATCTTGTCCATGACCTGCTCGATGAGCATGGAATATGTGACCTTGCCCTCGTCTCTTATGGCGATCAGCGGAAGACCGGCTCTTTCAGCAGCCTCGATAACGATGCCGTCGATCGACTTTACACCTTTGTCATTGAGGTATACGACCAGTGCGCTGACGCCTCTGTCTCCGAGTCCCGTAACCGCTTTTGCCTGGGCCTCTGCATCATCGCAGCTGCTCCAGAAGTGAGTGATGACCATCTGCTCTCTTATACCGTTTCTCTCGACCCCCATCGAAAGATCAGTCTCATCGAGTACTGAGACCTTTCTGACTCTTCTGTCAGTGTTATTCTGGCAGGCAAGCACCTGGCATCCGGCAAATGCATCAAGCTTCAAACAATCATTTACGGTTATCTTCATATCTGCGTTCCTCTTCATCAGGGGTTATTACTTATTATCATCTGCATCAGAGCTGCTGCCGGCATCATCTGTATTGTCAGGCTTATCCGGTGTGCTCTCTTCAGCTGTTTCTCTGTCTGTGAGCTTCTTAGGCTTCACATTGCTGCGGCGCTTCTCTGTAGCACGCCTGTATTCCTCGTATCCGAATTTATCCTCCGGACCTTCGGACCAGTCGATCTCGCCGCGAGGTCTTCCGATATTCTCAGAAGCGTTCTCGATCTGTCTTATGACATCCTCTTCCTGCTTTTTCTTCTCAGCTTCGAGGATCTCCTTGCTTTCACGAGCTTCCTGTCTGTTCTTCTCGGCAATCTCTCTGTTCTCGTTTTCTATCTCATCTCTGAGCTCTTCAGGTGTGACCTGTCCTGTGAACAGTCTCTCGAACTGCTGGCCGTCGATAGTCTCAACAAGCAGCAGAGCCTGAGCAACTCTCTCGAATGCTTCATCATTCTCGGTCAGTATCCTGCGTGTATCCGCATAGCACTGCTCGAGGAGGCTCTTGATCTCGTTGTCTACTTCAGCTGCGACATGCTCTGAATAGTTCTGTCTTGTCGAGAAATCTCTTCCGAGGAAGACCTCATCGCTCGAGCTGAATGACACCGGACCGAGTTTCTCACTGAAACCATACTTGGTGATCATCTGGCGGGCGATGCCTGTAGCTCTCTCAAGGTCGTTGCTTGCTCCTGTGGAGATGTCGTCGAGCTTGAGCTCTTCTGCGACTCTTCCGCCGAGGAGGTGTCTTATAGTGTCTATCATATGGCCGCGGGTCTCGAAGAATCTGTCTTCTTCAGGGAGCCACATGGTGAAACCGCCTGCCATTCCTCTAGGGATGATCGTGATCTGGTGAACAGGATCAGCTCCCGGAGTAGCTCTCATGACGATGGCATGACCTGCCTCATGATAAGCAGTAAGCTTTCTCTCGGCCTCTGAGATGACTCTGGACTTCTTCTGAGGACCTGCCATGACCTTGGTGGTAGCCTCTTCGATCTCGTCCATCCTGATCTTTGTACCGTTTCTCCTTGCTGTGAGAAGAGCGGCCTCATTGATGAGGTTCTCTATATCTGCAGGCGAGAATCCCGGAGTCCTCTTGGCGAGGATCTCAGGCGATACGTCGTCAGCAAGCGGTTTGTTTCTGGTATAGAGTCTGAAGAGTTCCTCTCTGCCCTTGATATCCGGCATTCCGATGACGATCTGTCTGTCGAATCTGCCCGGACGGAGAAGAGCCGGGTCAAGTACGTCAGGTCTGTTGGTAGCAGCGAGGATGATAATACCGAGGTTGCCTTCGAAACCATCCATCTCGACGAGCAGCTGGTTGAGAGTCTGCTCTCTTTCATCGTTGCCGCCGCCGAGGCCTGCGCCTCTTCTGCGTCCTACTGCGTCGATCTCATCGATGAAGATGATGCACGGTGCGTTCTTCTTGGCCTCGCTGAAGAGGTCTCTTACTCTGGAAGCTCCGACTCCGACGAACATCTCAACGAAGTCTGAACCTGAGATAGTGAAGAAAGGCACGCCTGCTTCTCCTGCAGTAGCCTTGGAAATGTATGTCTTACCGGTACCCGGCTGACCTACGAGCAGGACACCCTTCGGTATCCTTGCCCCCAGTTTGTCATATTTTGCAGGGTTGGTAAGGAAATCAACGATCTCGGCAAGCTCGACTTTTTCTTCTTCAAGTCCTGCGACATCCTTGAATGTAATGGCCTTGCCATCCCCTCTGTACAGCCTCGCCTTGTTCTTGCCGAACTGGAAGGCCTGCCTGTTTCCTCCCTGACTCATCATGAAATAGAAGAGGAAGCCCATCGCGACCACCATAAGGATGGTCGGGAGCAGATTGAACAGGTTGTATTCACTTTGCGGCGGATCACTTTCGAGTTCTATCTTGTTCTCCTTAAGCATAGGATACAGAGTCGATTCCTCGAGCCAGTTGATCTCCAGAGCCGAAGGAGCGTACGATATCTCCTTGTCTCCATTCTTCTTGGTTCCGGTCAGCTGCCGGTCTGTGATATTGATCTTCTCGTAGTCGCCTTTCTCAAGGTGATTAGCGAACTGGGAGAATTTCACTTCTTTATAGTCACTGCCTGTCCCTATATTGCGGAATACCATCGAGATGGACAGTACTACAAGGAAAACAATGACGTATACGCCTATGTTGCGTCCGAAATTCTTCAAATCCTGATCCTTTCTGGTTTTCTGATGTTTATAAAAACCCGGGAAATTTTTTGGCCGAAATTTGTGTCCCGAGCACAAATTTTATCATAGATTCTCTGCTATTTCAATCAGAAGAACTCTTTCTGTCTTGTCTGTTACGGAATACTTAGGCGAGAACCTGCCTTTCTCCTGTTCCTGCCGTCCGGCAAAATACTTGCTTGGAAGTATCCACAGGATCTCGCTGTCGATCGCGACCATCAGGATACTGTCTCTCGCCCTCTTCATGACTTTTGAATCAACGAGCAGATCCTGGATCTTTTTGCTGCCCTTCTTCATCGGCAGATAATCCCCGTGCTGCCTTGTCCTGAGCTTCAGGTCGCCGACCTTGCCCGGATGCGCCTCATTGAAGCGGTCAAAATCGAATACGGCGTACATGTAGTCTTCGTCAGGATGGAAGTCTTTGATCATCATGACCTGAGGTATCATTCTCAGACTGGCATCCGCCCTGATGATGTAGTCATCATCCGCGTCAGCGAAAATGATCGTGTCATACTCCCTGTATGCTCTCGCTCCCATCGGGAGATCTATCGAGCCTGACGGGTTCTCTGAATACATGAGTGTAGTCAGCTGGGTTATGAGCTCGAAGGTCGCGAATTTATCGAGTCTCATGGTCTGGAGGATGAAGCCTGCGATCCTGGTATTGATGGCCGGAGGATTGTTTCTGATCTCTCCTATATCCAGCAGGATCCTCTCCGGCTCATGCTCGAATGATATGTGTCCGTCCATCGAGGCTATCGCTATCTCATTGAGAAGTGTGTCATCGAGATCTGCAAGCTCTGCATACCGCCTGAGCGCCTGCCTGATTGATGGATTGAACTCCTTCTCAAGATAAGGGATGAGCTCGTTTCTTATCTTGTTGCGGGTAAAATCATTGGTCATGTTGGATGCATCTATGTTGGGATGCAGCCTGTTGTCTCTGATATACTGCTCTATCTCAGAGCGCTCTATATCTATAAGAGGCCTTATGATCATATATCCGGCTTCTGAATTCCTGACTACAGGCATGCCTGCAAGTCCATGGATGCCGGTGCCTCTAAGCAGTCTGAACAGAACCGTCTCCGCCTGGTCATCAGCATTGTGGGCTACAGCGATCATGATATCGCTCCTCGAAACGCCGTCTGCCTCGATCTGCGAAGCCACCTCATCGAATATCTCATATCTGATCTTTCTGCCGGCCTCTTCAGAAGATATCCTGAGTTCTTCTGCGACGCCCTTGCAGTCTGCCTCGAATGTATAGCAGTCGAGACCGAGCCTGTCACAGATCCTCACGACATTGTCTTCTTCCTCATCAGCCTCAGCTCTCAGCTTATGATTGACATGGACAGGGACGATAGTCAGATCCATCGAATCTGCAAGCTGGCAAAGCGCGTGAAGCATGCACAGGGAGTCCGGTCCGCCCGAAACACCTGCTACAATGTGCGCGCCCTCTGTAATGAGTCCGCTGTCAATGATCGTATCTGTCACGTGATTTCTCTTCAATGTATTACTCCTGGTTTTTCTCCCGGTCAGGGAATATCAAAGAACCGCTTGCCGTTCTCTGCGAATATGCGCGACATCTCTCCGTACGACACGCCTTTGATCATGGCCATCCTGCGTACGACATGCTCGACATAATGCGGCTTGTTAGGCCTGCCTCTCAGCGGTTCCGGTGCCATGTACGGGGCATCGGTCTCTGAAAGCAGGAACTCGGCCGGAATACGGCGGCAGACCTCTGCTGCTTTCTTTCCGTTTTTGAAGGTGACCGGCCCGCCGAGCGAGATCGTTGCTCCGAGCTTTACATACTCCTCAGCCATCTCAGGCGAGCCTGAGTAGCAGTGCATCTGCACTCTTGCATCCGGCACGAGTCTGATGATCTCTGAGCCGCTCTTCATATGCCTGTATGAATATTCCCCTTCGTATACGCCGGGAACGATCATATCATGTGCAAATGCAGTATCTGACAGAGTTCCCGGCGCGGGTCTGCCCGGAAACCAGCTCTTCCGCTCTTCACTGAAGGCTCCTTCTTCTGTCAGGATATCCATCGTCAGCTGATTGGCATCTCTTGAATGGATCATGATCGGCATCTTAAGCTCGTTGGCCAGCCTGATCTGCTTTCTGAACAGCTCCTGCTGCTCTTCTCTGTCGTCAGTACCGTAATAGTAATCCAGCCCTATCTCGCCGATAGCCATAGCCTTGGGATGAGCCGCGAGTCTGCGGATGGCGCCGATGTCGGCATCGGTGTACACCGATGCGTGATCCGGATGGATCCCGACTGCGGCATAGCACCAGCTGTAGTCATCCGCATCCTGCAGGGCCTGCTCTGCTCCCTGCACGCAGTCGGCGACATCGATAATATATCCGAGCTGCGACTCCTCTATCTCCTGCGCCAGAGCTTTTCTCTCTTCATCGCTGAATTTTTCAAAATTCAAATGTGTATGTGCATCGAACAGCATCATCGTATCAGGCTGCCTTTCTTTTTTCCTGAAATAAGCAAAATGAGGTGCAGTATCCGTTATTTCTGTTATTAAGGAATGCCGCACCTCATCTTCTGATTATTCTCAGCCGCGCGGAGCAGGATCTTACTTCTGCCCCCCGCTGCGGTTCATTATTTCTTTAAGCTCTCGCTGATCGCATACAGAGCTTCAAGCTCTTTGTCGACATCGAGTCTTGGGAAGAGCTGATCGCCCTTATGGGTCTCTGCTCCTTCCATCTGATAAAACTCGAAAGCGTCTTCCCATACAGCCGGGACATCTGCGAGTCCGAGCTGATCTCTCATGCGGTCTGATGTTGTGTGCATGAAAGGAATGATAAGGATCGATACGATCCTGAGACACTCTGCCAGGTTTCTCATGACAGTGTCGAGCTCATCTTTCTTAGACTCATCCTTGGCAAGGACCCAAGGTGTCTTCTCATCGATGTACTTGTTGGCTCTTCTGACTATACTCCAGATGTCGTCGAGTGCGAGGTTGAACTGGAACTCATTCATTCTCTCTTCGACTTTCTTAGCTGTTCCGGTAGCAAGCCCGATAAGCTCATCATCGATAGCATCTCTGCAAGGCGCTGCAGGTACAACACCGCCGCAGTATTTTTTGATCATGGAGACTGTTCTTGACAGAAGGTTTCCAAGGTCGTTGGCAAGGTCAAAATTCATTCTCTTGAGCATTAATTCATTAGTGAAGTTGCCGTCCTGTCCGAATGTGTATTCTCTGAGCAGGAAATACTTAAGAGCGTCGATTCCGTAGCGGTCGATGAGGATAACAGGATCGATGACATCCTCGCCCTTTGAAGCTTTTGACTTCGAGACCTTCTCGCCGCCAAGGAGCAGCCAGCCGTGTCCTCTTACCTGCTTTGGCAGAGGCAGATCTGCGCTCATCAGCATTGCCGGCCAGATGACTGAGTGGAATCTTACGATCTCCTTGCCTACCAGATGTACATCTGCAGGCCAGTACTTGTTGTATTTCTCGCAGTCGTCCGGTCCGCCGAGGGCTGTAACGTAGTTGGAAAGTGCATCTACCCATACATACATGACGTGCTTCGGATCATTCGGTACAGGAATTCCCCAGTCAAAAGTGCATCTGGATACGCAGAGGTCTTCGAGTCCCTGCTCGATGAAGCTTCTCATCTCGTTCCTTCTTGTCTCAGGCTCGAGGAATTCAGGATGCTCATCGTAAAGTTTCAGGATCTTGTCTGCATAGTTGGAAAGCTTGAAGAAATATGCCTCTTCGCTTGCCTTCTCAACCGGTCTGCCGCAGTCCGGGCACTTTCCGTCTACCAGCTGGCTCTCTGTCCAGAAGGATTCACACGGTGTGCAGTAGAGACCTTCGTATGAGCCTTTATAGATATCACCTTTCTCATACATCCTCTGCCAGATCTTCTGGACTCTTGTCATGTGTCTCTCTTCTGTAGTTCTGATGAAGTCATCATAAGAGATCTCCATTGTTGCCCAGAGGTCCTTGATGCCTGCAACTATCTCGTCGACGTATTCCTGTGGAGTAACGCCTTTTTCGATAGCCTTGGTCTGGATCTTCTGACCATGCTCATCTGTTCCTGTCAGGAACATGACATCATAGCCCTGCAGTCTCTTGAATCTTGCCATAGCATCTGCCATTACTGTGCAGTATGTATGTCCGATGTGAAGATTGGAGCTTGGATAGTAGATCGGTGTCGAGATGTAGTATTTACCCTTTTCGTTCATTTTCTGACCTTTCCGCTCAAATGAGAGCTTTGTTTTTTAGTCTTTTCTGATGTGTTATTAACGTGTTGCTTACTCTTTTGCGTGGGCCCGGCTTTTCGTCCCGTGCCGCCTGGCACATTAACTTGTTTATTATAACAAAAAGCTGTCTGCAATTCACCAAAAAAATAAGACAAAAGCATGCCTTTTGATGCCCGGTCTCCCAAATTCGATAGTCGACTTCCTGAATTTCTGATCCTTGAAAAATGAGAAAACTGCTCTCCACCAAGTCACTGGATAAAATCAGAGTAACTGAAATATGCCGGGCAGCTGAGATAGAGCGCCCGACATTCTATTATCATTTTCAGGACAAGTATGACCTTATGGCATGGATCTTCTGCCAGCGTACTTTGAATACAGATGTGCTTTCTGTTGATTCAGCGGCAGATGCAATGAACAGCATGCGGCAGGATTTTATTTATTTCAACTTGTTGTAGTCTTCATCTGCAACTGCTTCGAGCCACTCATTGCTTGTCTTCTCGCCTTCTACCTCGATAGCAAGATGCGAGAACCACGAGTCCGGTGCGGCACCGTGCCAGTGTTTTACCTCTGCAGGGATATTGATAACAGTACCCGGTGTCATCTCAATGGCTTCCTTGCCCCATTCCTGATAGTATCCTCTGCCGCCTATGCAGATAAGCATCTGGCCGCCTCCATTCTCAGCATGATGGATATGCCAGTTATTGCGGCATCCCGGCTCGAATGTAACATTGTAAACCGGTACCTGCTCAGTAGATACAGGTGCAAGATAGCTCTGTCCTACGAAAAACTCTCCGTATGGGTTTGCTTCTCCGATCGGGAAGCAGATGCTGTTCTGATACTTATCCTTTTCAGTAAGCTCCGGTGCATCTTCATTCCATACTTCCTTGGCAAGGCGGAATACTGCCCAGCCCTTAGGCCAGCCCACGTACATCGTCGCATGTGTGATGATAGCTGCGATCTCATCCTTAGTGACTCCGTGTGCCTTCGCATTCTGCAGATGATATGTCAGGGATGAATCCGTAATTCCGGATGCCATCAGCGAGACTACTGTAATGATGCACTTAGTCTTGACGTCGATCGCTTCCTCATTCCACACTTCACCGAACAGCACATCATCGTTGAGATGTGCGAACATCGGCGCAAAATCACCGAGCTGGTTTCTTCCTGCTGTCTGTACGATCTTTTCACTCATTTATTTCATCTCCTTTTCCCAGAAACGTATCACATTGAGTTGACATAGTGTCAGCAGTTGCATTATAACAGCATTCTGACACAGTGTCAATCTTAAAGGATCTCTTTTGACAAAATCCTCTGCACTCTCTTCAGAAAAAAACGGCGGAGCTTTTCGTTCCGCCGTTTCGTCTTATTTCGAACTGCTCACCAGTCCTGTCCGCATTACAGTGCTATGCTCTGCGGTTCTCCTTCTTGACCCATACATGCCACTTTGGTGCAGCTGGCATCTCTTCGTCCTTGACGCAGGCACTGATTACTCTGCGGTGAGTGAAAGCGCAGCAGCCCAGAAGGGATACGCACAGTAAAGCTAAAACTTTCTTCATTACTTCTGCTCCCTTCCGATCTTGAGGCCCATCTTGAAGGCTTCTACGTTAGGCTCGATGAGCTTTGGCTTGTGTGCGAACTTGTGCTCGATTCCCTTGACGATTACTTCTTCAGGAACTGCATCTGTTGCGCCTACATAAACGCCAAGCATGATTACGTTGAGGGCTCTCTCGTTTTTGATGTCGATAGCCATCTGAGTTACAGGAGCCTTGATGACTTTGATGTCGTCTCTGTCGATAGGATCTGTAACGATCGTGCTGTTGACGAACAGTGTCCCGCCTGGCTTGAGGTTAGGAAGGAACTTGTGCAGCGATGGTCCGTTCATTACTACGAGGTCCTCAAGTGAATAACTTACAGGAGCTCCGATCGGATTATCTGAAATTACTACGTAGCAGTTAGCTGTGCCGCCTCTCATAGCAGCGCCGTATGAAGGGAAGAATGTGACATTCAGGTCTGTAGCCTGGGATGTTGCCTCTGCCAGGAGCTTACCCATTGTCATAACTCCCTGTCCGCCGAATCCAGCGATCATAAGATTTCTTTCCATGGTTACCTCCTATTTAAGCTTCTTTCCTTCGTCTCTGAATACTCCGAGAGGATACTCTTCGAACATCTTCTCTCTGAGGAAGTCAAGAGACTTGAGTGTATCAAGACCCCAGTTTGTCGGGCAGGATGTAACGATCTCAACGATCGAATAGCCCTTGCCTTCAAGCTGATACTGGAATGCCTTCTTGATAGCCTTACGTGCAGCGATTACATGCTGAGGTGTATCGCAGCTTACTCTCTCGATGTAGTAAGGAGCTGTCAGCTGGTTGATGATCTCTGACATGTGCATCGGATATCCGTGCTCTTCAGGATTACGTCCGCCAGGTGTTGTTGTGGACTTCATGCCTACGAGTGTTGTAGGAGCCATCTGTCCGCCTGTCATGCCGTAGATACCGTTGTTGACGAAGATAACTGTGAAATTCTCACCTCTGTTAGCTGCAGAAAGTGTCTCTGCGAGACCGATAGCAGCCAGGTCGCCGTCGCCCTGGTATGTATAGACCAGTGACTTCGGGGATGATCTCTTGATACCTGTAGCTACAGCGCCTGCTCTTCCGTGAGCAGCGATAGTTTCGTCACATGTTACATAGAACTGTCCGAGTCCGCAGCATCCTACACCCTCAACTCTTACGAGGTTGTCGAGCTGTCCGAGCTCTTCAGCAGCTTCGCCGATCAGTTTATGTATTGTGCTGTGCATGCATCCAGGGCAGAATCCGGAGACTGCGCCTTCGATGATGCCTTTGGTTCTTGAATAGACTTTTTTCTCTTCAGCCATTACAGCACCTCCTTAATGAATTCCTGTGCGCCCTTCATTACCTGGTCGTTGGTCAGCAGCTGACCGCCGGATCTGAGGACTTCCTTGATCGGGCATCTTCCCTGTACTGCAAAGTCGACATCCCATCTCATCTGTGCAGGGATCGACATCTCAACATCGATGATCCCCTTGACTCTGTTGAAGTCTAGGTTTCTGAATGCATCATATGGGAACGGAGAAATTGTGATCGGTCTGATCATTCCTGCCTTGATGCCCTGAGCTCTGAGCTCTCTTATGACAGCTCTTGAGATACGTGCGGAAATACCGTATGCAGCGAATACGATCTCTGCATCATCCATCATGAATTCTTCAACTCTGATGTCCTTTTCCCATGTCTCATAAAGTGCAGCAGCTTCGATGTTAGCCTGCTCCTGTCCGTCTCCGACTGAACCAGGTCTGCAGTATGCCTGCTGTCCGAGAGGATGTCCGACAATAGCTCTGTCAGCGAATTTTGCTCTGCATGCTGCAAGCTCTTCATCGCTCTTCATAGGAGGGAGTACTACAGGCTCCATCATTGTTCCCATGACGCCGTCTGTAAGAACGAGTACAGGGTTCTGATCTCTCTCTGCAAGATCATATGCCTCATATACCATGTCCACGCACTCCTGAACTGAGTCCGGTGCGAGTACGATCATTCTGAATCCGCCGTTTCCGGAAGCCTTGGTTGCCTGCATGTAATCCTGCTGAGCCGGCTGTATAGCACCGATTCCAGGGCCGCCTCTCTGAACGTTAACGTATACCATAGGTATACGGGCGGAAGCACAATACGAAACACCTTCACTGTAAAGTGAGATACCGCAGGATGAAGATGAGCTCATTGCTCTGATTCCTGTGGAAGCTGCTCCGTACAGCATGTTGACGGAAGCTACTTCGCTCTCGCCCTGTACGAATGTACCGCCTACTTCAGGAAGTCTTCTTGCCATATATTCAGGGATCTCGTTCTGTGGTGTGATAGGATAGCCTGCAAAGAAGCGGCATCCTGCTCTAACAGCTGCCTCAGCGATAGCCTCGGTGCCTTTCATAAATACACGATCTGCCATATCAGTCTCCTTTCCTATCTCCATACCTCGATTGCAGATTCAGGGCAGATCTGAGCGCACATAGCACAGCCGATGCAGTCTTCAGGTCTTGCTGAAACAGCATAGAGGTATCCCTTGGAGTTAACGTCGCTGCCGATCTCGATGCATTTCTTAGGGCATGAGATCACGCAGTAGGAGCATGATTTGCAAGCTTCTGTTGTGATTTCGATTCTTGCCATTAATTTCCCTCCTTAGTGATAAGTAACAATATCTTTATGATATATGCGGATCCTGTGTTGTCCGCACTTAATCAACACATTCGGATGTGCCGCCTGAGGCGCTGATGTCAGTCTGCTCCGGAGCATGAATGTCCGCTGCCTCTGTGACACGGTTATTAGTCGACCCAGGAATATGTGAGGAAGAGATCAAGCGGTATGAGATTCTTGTCCGTCTTCTGGCTGACTTCATCGAGGATCTCTCTTCTGACGCATGCGCTGTTGATGGTAGTGAACCCGTCGAAGAGTTCGTCTATCCTGTCAAGGCCTTTGAGAAAATCCTCAGGAGTCGTTGCATATCCGAGCGTCGGATTGCCGAGGATGTATATGTGGTCGAGTCTCATCGAGCCGAGGATGTGCCTCATAGTACCGTCGATAGAATCCACGTCCTTGGTCCATGGTCTGTATGGATTGACGACGTAT
This sequence comes from uncultured Eubacteriales bacterium, assembly GCA_902786355.1. Lineage (GTDB taxonomy): Bacteria > Bacillota > Clostridia > Peptostreptococcales > Anaerovoracaceae > Crickella. The sequence continues at coordinate 41,862 of CADABZ010000006.1, read as the reverse complement.
ACAGGCACAGCATCATCCTTGCTTAGAAGGTCGCTGTACGCACCTGCGAACTTGGCCGCCTGATGGCCGCCGCCTATGTCGAGCAGAGTATAATTATCGCCTATGAGAGAGACCCTGACACCACCTACCATGACAGGAGCATCGAGGTACTGATCCTGGTAATGGATCGTGACTCCGCGGTTAGCAAAGTCTTCCTTCATATCTCTTGACCTGTAAAGAGGCTTAGTCTGGTCAAGATCGAAGAGGTCGACCTGCTTTCCGGTCATCTGTGCCAGCTTGTTAGCTATGTTGAGAACGATCTCGCTCTTGCCGCTTCCGGCTTCCCCGATGAATACGAAGTTCTTCTTCTCTTTCATCAGATCTTCAAATGTCTTGTCTGCTTCATAGAAAAGGCCCATAGAACACCCACTTTACAAAAAAAGCTGTCCCCTTTTGCGGAGTCAGCGTCATTCCATAGTATCAGTCAGTTATATTTCTTAATGTCTCCGCAGCAGATGCTGCAGTGTTTTGAACAAAGTACATTTTTTCTGCCTTTATTTTTATACTATATTTTCAGTGCTCAAATCAAGTAAAATTATCTAACAGAAATGTGTTTTTATTGTGAAAAAAAACGAGGAGAAAACACCTTATGAAAATTCTCAGCATAACAGCTCAGAAGCCTCATTCTACAGGCAGCGGCACCTATCTGACAGAGCTCGTACGCTCATGGGCAAAAGCAGGTTTCAGCCAGGCTGTCGTGTGCGGCATATACCCGGACGATGATATAGATTTTCCAGAGGGCGTATCCTGCTACCCTGTTTTCTTCACTGATACAGCAGCGCAGAAGGCAGCATCTGAGAAGCTGTTCGCTTCCTGCAAGACAGAAAAGCCGCTCATCTCCGCTCTGCCGTTTCCGGTGACCGGGATGTCGGATATAATGCCATACACTTCCACCAGATACAGAGATCTGACAGGCCCGATGATATCCCAGATGGAGGAGGCCTTCATCGGAGCAGTCAGGCGTGCTGTCGAGGATCTCGATCCTGATGTGATCCTGTGCCATCACCTCTTCCTTCTTACGGCTATGGTAAGAAAGCACTTCCCTGACAGGAAGGTCTGCGGACTTTCGCACGGCTCGGATCTGCGCCAGGCTGTCAGCTGCCCTGATCTGAGAGAGAGGATCGCCCCTGAGATAGCTTCGCTCGACCGCATCTTCGCTCTTCACAGAGAGCAGGCCAGGAAAATCTCCGAGCTGTATTCAGTTCCGGAAGAAAGCATCACAGTGATAGGCACCGGCTACAACAGTGCACGCTTCAATACAGAAGGACGCATCCCAAGATCAAAGCTGTCCCGGGACGCCGGACATGAGATCCCTGTCAGGATCAGCTACGCGGGAAAGATGAGCGCTGCCAAGGGCATACCGGAGTTCCTGTCAGTTCTGAGAGACATCTCGCAGGATCCATCATATGGTGATATAGAGGTCACCCTTGCCGGAGGATGCCAGGAAGAGCCTGTCCGCGCAGAGCTTGATCAGCTTCCTTCCAACATAAAGTGGATCGGACAGATCCCTCAGCAGGAGCTCGCTGACGTGCTGAGGTCAAGCGACATATTCGTCCTGCCTTCATTCTACGAAGGTCTCCCTCTTGTAATAATCGAAGCGATGGCCTCGGGCGCGATACCTGTATGCACCGATCTCCCGGGAGTACGCACATGGGTCGATTCGAATGTGCCGGCACACAACGCGCGCTTCATACCTATGCCTGAGATGGCAGGCGTTGACGAGCCTACCGAAGAGGGCCGGGAAGCATTCAAAAAAGATCTCTCAGATATACTGAAAGATCTTATTGATGGAGTAAGAAGCGGCATTCTTCCGGGAGATCTTCCGGATACATCCGCTATCACATGGGATGCCGTCGCCGCAAAGATAATAAGCTGATCTTATTCAGCCAGTTCGTCATCCTGAGGCACGCCAGTGTCGAACTTCAGGATATTTCTCGCCATGATCTCAGCCGCCTCTGCGATGCGTAATGTGACTTCCAGCGAAGGCCCGGTGAAAACAGCACCATGGTGAGGGATTATAGCGTTATGCGTTTTCTTCATAGTCTCACATACACAGGCTGCAAGCTCAGGGGTTCCGGCTTCAGCCTTTTCTGTTACGAGCATTTCGCCGATCACCTCTTTGATCTCCTGATTGCCTGTCGAGAAACCCGCTTCGCATGCCGCGAATACCGCAAGGCCGTTGGAATGCGTGTGGATAACTGCGCCGCAGTCAGGAATCTCTCTGTAGATCGCCGCATGCATAGAAGTCTCGCTGCTCGGCACCCTCTGATCTCCGTAGACCAGTGTGTTGATATTGAGCCTGACTATGTCTTCCGGCTTGATATCAAAGTAGTCCATGGATGATGGTGTTATAAGCATCTCATCATCTCCGATGCGGACCGAAAGGTTGCCCCATGATCCGTAGATGAGATCCTGCTTCGCAAGCTCTTTGCCTGTTTCAATAAGCTGCACTCTGAGATTGAAGACCTCTTCTTCGAAGCCTACGAAAGGAACACTTTTCTCTTCATTTCTGTTGACATAGTCTGTCTCGAAATCCTTCCTGTATCTCTCAGCGAGCTCCGCTTCGATAGGCACAGTGCCTCCGAGAAGTTTTCCGTGGATCTCTGCTTCACAGGCCTTTTCGACTATCTGTATCCCGGCTACAGCCTTCCTGATATTCGATCCCGCAGCAATACCGCCTATGCCCTTGATAAGGCAGACCGTCGTGTCCTCAAGCGCCGAGATTATATTAGCCGGTTCGGCATCCACGGAGACCTTGAGCTTCGCTCCTGTGAGCTGAGCGAGATCCTCGAGCGTCACATCAAGAGGCTCATCTCTGTCAGATACAGCGACCATGTCCTGAGTCATACCGAAAAGCACCGAATCGATATCCGTGCAGCTTCTCAGTATCTCGCCGAGTCCTCCTGTGTTGACATCGCAGAGCACCAGATCAGACTCGGAAGTTTCTGCCAGAACCCTGTTGCTTCCTGTGAACAGATATGTGTTTTCGTCCAGCCTCATCGCAGCCTGGCCGTATAATTGCTTGAATCTGCCGTGGATACCCTTGAGCGCATCCAGCATCAGTTCGACGCCTTGTTCGTATGTCATGTCCTTCACCTGTTTTCTATATATAACGCAGAAACCGCCCGGCTTAAGCCCACTTGTCCGGCGATGAATTGACCTTATCAAATAAGCGAAGCTTATATTCAGAAGCTTCGCTTATCATTGATATCCTATGTATGTATTATAGCTGCAGGTGAAGTGCGAATCACCTAAATAATATTTAAGAAATACCGTTTTTTCCTGTCTCCGTTGATACTGACGGCCTGCACGTTTTGTATTGAAATTGGTGCAGGATCTGTCTATTCAGGTTCGTATTCAAACCCGCTGAAAACAGGTTCGCCGGTGTATTCCTTCGTCTCTTCCTCGCCTCTGAGCACACGCAGTGCACCGGCAGCGAGGGCCTCCATCTCGAAGTCTCCGCCATATGCTTTTACAGGAGCGATCCATCCTGCATACCTGCGGATATTCTCTATGAACTCCTCGTCATTGCTGACTCCGCCTGTCATGATGATCGCGTCGACCTTGCCCTCGAGCACGCATGCATATGAACCGATGTACTTGGCCAGATTGTAGGCAAAAGCATCATACACAAGGCCTGCCCACTTGTCTCCGCCGTCTCTCAGCTTCTTGATCTCGAGTATGTCATCTGTGCCCATCAGAGACTTGAGACCGCCCTCTCTTGCGATGAGGGCCTTGATATCCTCGAAGGTATAGCTGCCCGAATAGCATTTCTTCACCAGCGGGAGCAGCGGAACATATCCGGTCCTGTTTGGCGCCATAGGTCCGTCGCCGTTGACCACATCATTGGCATCTATTATCTTGCCCTTGCAGTGTGCTGCTACAGACAGGCCGCCTCCTACGTGGCATACGACAAAATTGCAGTCTTCGTACTTCCTGCCAAGCTCCGAAGCCATGCGTCTTGCGACCTCTTTGTGGTTCAGGACGTGGACGTGCGATTCACGGTATATGCCTTTGATACCGGATATCCTCGCATGATCCTCAAACTCATCGACATCCGGCGGATCTATAACATATGCCGGCTTTCCGAGAGCTGTAGAAAACTCTCCGATTATCTGCGAACCGAGAACTGCCGGGTGATCTGCGATCCTTCCGGACATAGCATCGACCAGCATCTTCTGATTGACCGGGAAGACTCCGCCCGGAGTTGATTCGAGGCCGCCGGAATATGCTGCGAATGCGTCCATGTCTCTGAGCTGGAAGCCATGGCTGTGCAGAACAGCCATGACTACGCCGACACGGAAAGGTCTCTGGGAATTCACAGTCGGAAACTGCTTAAGCACTTCCGGCTCATGAGATATGTTTTCCTTGAAGAGGCACTTGTCGTCCTCAAAGACAGCACATTTTGTCGAGGTGGAACCCGGACTTAATGTAAATATCTTATAGCTCATATCTGATACCTGTTATTTCTCTGCCTTAGCGTCTTTGATGGACTGGATGAGCAGAGGCACTACCTTGAAGAGGTCTCCTGTGATGCCGTAGTTGGCGATCTCGAAGATCGGAGCATTCTCATCCTTGTTGACAGCGATAATGTACTCGGATTCCTGCATTCCTGCCTTGTGCTGGATAGCTCCGGAGATACCGAGTGCTATATATACCTTAGGGTGAACAGTCTTACCTGTCTGTCCTACCTGGTGATCAGCTGTCATCCAGCCTGCGTCTACGACCGCACGGGAAGCTCCGACAACACCGCCGAGAACGTCTGCGAGCTCTTCAGCAAGTGCGATACCGCCGTCTACATCCTTAGCGATACCGCGGCCTACGGAAACGATGTACTCAGCTCCGATAAGGTCAACGAGCTTCTTTGCAGCCTTGACAACCTCAACTACCTCAGTCTTGACATCTTCTGCAGAGAGTTCGAAGTGAGGATGTACGATCTCGACCTTCTTAGCGCCTTCTTCGTCAAAAGGTCTTCTCTTCATAACGCCCGGACGTACTGTAGCCATTGCAGGTCTGAATCTCGGGCATACGATAGTAGCCATGAGGTGTCCGCCAAAAGCAGGACGTGTCATCTTGAGGTTGGTGTTGACGTCAAACATCTTGGTCTCGAAGTTGGTGTTGTCAACATCGACGTTTGATCCTGTTCTCAGGAACTCAACATATCCGTTCAGGTCTACATCGAGGTGTGTGCAGTCTGCGCAGAGTCCGGTGTGGAGTCTTGCAGCGCATCTAGGTGCGAGGTCTCTTCCGATGTGGGAAGCGCCGTAGATCATGATCTCAGGCTTGAATTCCTCTACTGCATCTACGATGACCTTGGTATATGCGTCTGTTGTGTAGTTCTTCAGGAGCGGGCTGTTGTATACATATACTCTGTCTGCTCCGTATCCGCCGAGTTCTGCAGCGATGCCGTCTACGTCATCGCCGAGAAGGATTCCGCACAGCTCTACGCCAAGCTCGTCAGCAAGCTTGCGTCCCTCGGAGATAAGTTCAAATGTTGTAGGCATCATTTTGCCCTGACGCTGCTCACAGAAAACCCATACGTTCTTGAAAGCAGCAATATCTGCACTGTTGTAAGCCATGTCGTTCCTCCTTTCCTAGATGATATGCTTGCCTGTGAGAATATGAGCAAGCTTGTCAGTGGTCTCCTTGCCGGAGCCTTCGAGCATCATGCCAGGCTCTTTGACAGGAGGAGCGAATGATTTATAGATGTTGGTCGGGGATCCCTTCAGACCGATAGTTGTAGCATCGATCAGCTCGTGATCCTTGAGTGCATCATAGTCCATGATAGTAAGAGGCTTGTCCCAGCACTCGATGGTGCCGCGAACGTTCATGTATCTAGGCTCGTTGAGCTCCTTGATGCATGTGATCATGCAAGGTGTGTGGACCTTGACTGTCATGTATCCGTCTTCGAGCATTCTCTTGACGGTCAGAACGTTGCCGTCTTTCTTAACTTCGCCTGCATAGGTTACCTGTGGCAGGTGGAGCTTCTCAGCGATCTGCGGACCTACCTGAGCGGTATCTCCGTCGATAGCCTGACGTCCTGCGATGATGATGTCGTCATCATCTACTCCGTATGTGTCGATAGCTGCAGCGATGATCTGCGATGTTGCATAAGTATCTGATCCGCCGAACTGTCTTGCGGAGATCAGTACTGTCTCGTCAACGCCCATAGCGAGCAGCTCTCTGAGCATCGGCTCAGCCTGCATAGGTCCCATTGTGAAAGCTACGACCTTGCAGCCGTATTCATCCTTAAGTGAAAGAGCTTCTTCTACTGCGTTCAGGTCATCAGGGTTGATGATAGTCTGCATTGAAGCACGGTTGAGTGTGCCGTCTTCGTTCACTGCTACCCTGCCGGAGGTATCAGGAACCTGCTTAACTGTTACCATTATTTTCATTGTCCTTACCTCCTCATATTATCTCAGCAGACCATTAGCGATAACGAGCTCCTGGATCTGGGATGTTCCCTCGAAGATCGACAGGATGCGCGCGTCTCTGTACAGTCTCTCAACTTTGTATTCCTGGATATATCCGTATCCGCCGTGGATCTGGACAGCCTTGTATGCGCATCTGTTGGCAGCTTCTGCAGCGAAGAACTTAGCCTTTGAGCATGCAGCGCCTGCCTCAGGGTCATTGGCATCCTTGAGCTGTGCAGCATGATATGTCAGCTGTCTAGCAGCCTCTACATCAGCAGCCATCTCAGCGATCATGAAGCTTACGCCCTGGAAATCTGCGATCCTGCGTCCGAACTGCTTTCTCTCCTTGGCATACTTGACAGCCTCGTCAAGAGCACACTGTGCAACGCCTACGGACATTGCGGCAACGCCGAGACGTCCGCCGTCCAGAGTCTTCATAGCATACTGGAATCCCTTGTGAAGAGGTCCTATGAGGCAGTCCTTGCCGACAACAACGTCTTCGAATACAACGTCGCTTGTAGGATAGCCCTTGATTCCCATCTTCTTCTCATCAGCACCCAGGGATACTCCAGGAAGATGCATGTCTACGATGAACATGGAGATTCCTCTTGATCCCTTCTGCTTGAGGTCAGTCTTGGCAAAGATGATGATCCAGTCAGCCATCGGAGCTCCGGAGATGAAGCACTTACGGCCGTTGATGACGAAGCTCTCACCATCCTCTGTAGGGATAGCTGTGGTGGTTGTTCCGCCTGCATCAGAACCTGCACCCGGCTCGGTAAGTCCGAATACGAGGATCTTCTCTCCTCTTGCTACAGGAGGCAGATACTTTGCCTTCTGCTCTTCACTTCCTGCCAGCAGCAGCGGGCCGCCGCCGAGGGAGTTGGATGTGTTGGCATAGATCGAAAGAACGAGATCCTGACGGGAGAGCTCTTCGTTCATGATGACGTATGACATGTAGTCTCCGCCTGCTCCGCCGTACTCAGTAGGGATCTTGACTCCCATGAATCCGTACTTTGCCATCTTGTTGTGGATATCCCAGTTGAAAGCACCGGTCGTATCCAGTTCTTCCTGCAGCTCTTTGGTGAACTCAGTCTCAGCGAACTGACGGAAGAGTTTCTGCTGCATGGCATGTTTCTTGTCAAGAATCATATTTTCCTCCTAGTGTTCTTATGAGTGCGGCTTATCAGCCGCGAATTAACATTATTTATTCAGGGATCTCATGGCTGCTCTTGCCATCTGTCAGGATCTCGCGGATCGAATCAACGCCGCACTGTGCCATCGAAGCAGCGGCCTCCTCAGTGAAGAATGCCATATGCGGTGTGTGCACGAAGTTCACGAATGAACGAAGATACTTCAGCTTGAACCAAGGCATACCTTCTGTCCTAACTATATCCTCATTGTGAGGAACGTGGATGATGCCTGTCTCGCCAGGGAAAGCGTCCATGAAGAGCGCGCCGATCTTCTCGGTTTCCATGCCTTCGATCAGAGCGTCAACATCGCAGAGCTCGCCTCTTGCGTTATCAATCAGGACTACGCCTTTCTTCATCTTCTTGATAGCCTCTTTGTTGATCATGCCTGTTGTTGAAGGCAGAAGCGGTGTGTGGATGGTGATGACATCCGACTCTGCATAGATTGTATCGAGATCAACATACTCTGCATACTCTCTTACTGCGTCATTCTGATACACGTCATATGCGAGGATCCTGCATCCAAAGCTCGAAAGCAGCTTGCACACTGTAAATCCGATCTTGCCTGTTCCCAAGACGCCGACAGTCAGTGAGCGAAGCTCTCTTCCCATCTTGCCCTTGAGCGTGAAGTCGTTATCGTCTGTATTGTAAATGGCTTTTTTGAACTTTCTGATTGCGACCAGGATCGCCATTACTGTATATTCAGCAACTCCGTTAGGTGCGTATGATCCGTTGCAGAGTCTGAATCCGAGTCTGCGTGCGTAGTCGACGTTCATGTGGTTGTAACCAACACATCTTGAAGCAAGGACCTTAACGCCGTAGCCTCTGAGTGTGTCGAGTACTTCATTGCTGTAATCAGACTGTCCGAGTGTGGTAACACCCTGACATCCTTCAGCCATTCCCATAGTAGTGGCGTCGAGGTTTGCAGGTGTGCTTACCAGATCGATGCCGTAATCCTTGCAAAGTCCTTCAATTATAGGTTTTTCATCAGGTCTTACTTCATAAGCAGCAATTTTCATTTCTTTGATTCCTCCTGTTAAGGTCTAAAACTGTATTACTACCCAAACCCCTTTTAAACCTGTGTGACCGGATCTGAGTCTCACGGATACGGCTCTCGCCTCGCACAGGCGACGCAGCGGTACTAAGTTCTGACTTCGCCTCCGGCTCGTCACTCACATTTATTGAACGAGCTTGTCGATTGAAATCAATGCATTCTACCTTACAGCGAAGCTGTAAGAATTAAAGAATGCATTTAGTACCGGCTGCCTGTGAGCCCCGTGTGCCGCAGATCGCTCACACAGCTTTAAATGATCAGTATATTGATCAGTCTCTGAGTGCAGGATCCATGGATGTAACTGCACCGTCTGAGATCATCTTTGAGATCTCATCGTCTGTATATCCGTACTGTCCGAGGATCTCTTCTGTATGCTCAGCGAGATAAGGTCCTCTGTTGTAATCAGGCAGGCCGTTTTCCTTGAACATTACAGGAGGTCTTACGAGAGTCCTCTTGTTTCCGTTGCTGTACTGCATCTCATAGAAGATGTCGGATGCCCATGCCTGCTTATCCTCAAGCAGAGTGTCCCAGTTCTGAGCAACAGCATAAGGGATATCTGCAGCATCGAGGAGCTTGCACCATTCTGCACAGTCCTTAGTCTGGAAGAGGTCTGTCATCCAGCCTGAGAACTCTTTTCTGTTAGGATAGAGATTCTTCTGTGGGTAGTATCTCGGATCATCGATCATCTCAGGATGGCCGGCTGCCTTCATGAATACAGGATAGTGTCTGTCATACTGAGGCATTGCGATCTGAAGCCACTGATCGTCCTGTGTCTTGTAGCACATTGTCAGCGGGTTGCCGTTCTCCCATCTCTCCATAGGGAACTTGCAGCTGTCTGCACCGTACTGGCTTGACTGGAGCATGAGAGAAACATCCCATACAGCGCTGTGGAAGAGAGATACTACTACCTGATCTCCTTCGCCTGTCATTTTTGCCTTGAACAGAGCAGCGAGAACTCCTGCAGCCAGGTTCATAGCGACCTGATGGTCTCCGAATCCCTGGACAGTCAGCATAGGTGTGCTTGTCTTGTCTCTGAGTGGTCCGAGGATACCGCCTCTTGCATAGAAAGCAGTAAAGTCAAAACCAGGCAGATCCTTGTCCGGTCCCTTCTCGCCGTATCCGGAGATGAATCCGTATACGAGTGAAGGATATTTTGCATGAAGTGTTTCATAGTCAAGCTTGTTCTTGATCAGTGACGGCTGACGGTTGTTGGTGATGAACACGTCTGCATCAGCGATCAGCTTCTCAAGCACTTCACGGCCTTCAGGCGACTTGATGTTGATTGCGATGCATCTTTTGCCGGCGTTCTCAAGATCATATGAGGTGTTCTCCTTCTGATCGAGCGGACGGCCTTCGTTGGCTGCTGTATATCTGAGAGGGTCTCCCATCGGAGCCTCTACCTTGATAACATCAGCACCCAGGTCAGCGAGGAATCTTGCAGTACATGGAGCAGCGATAAAAGTAGCGAGCTCCACTACCTTGACACCCTCAAGAGGTCTTCTTACTTCACTCATTATTTCCTCCTTATTGATTTAACTGTGAGCCGGGAGACTTTCCGGCTACATGATTATTTTTTTTCTATCACAGCACTGTGAAGCGGGATGAGGAGGCTCGCCGGCAGCCGGTACTTAGCGACTGACGAGCCGCAAGGCGACGGCAGAGCTTAGTACCGCTGCGTCGCCGGCGCGAGACGCGAGTCGTACTCCTCAGATGGCTTCACAGAGCTGTGTTACATCGTGAGCATGTCGCGGAAAGTCTCGAGGTTGGTCCTGACCTGCTCGAAGTGAACCATCTGTCTGTCGACTTCCACGAGTGCGAGTGGCAGATCAGCCTTTTCGCATGCCTTCTTGATCATTACGTAATCGAATTCTTCAGGGTCGCAGAACTTAGTCATTACTACGACAACGCCCTTTGCGCCGCGTGCCTTTGCTGTATCGACGATCCACTGTACTCTAGGCTTCTTGACGTTGTAGAGTACTGAGCAGTTGTCCATGTTGGCGAACTTGACTGCGAGTGCTTCGAGAGGATCATCCATCTCAGGTGAATCAGTCCTGTACTGACGGGACTGTGCAGCAACGTCATCAGCAACGATGTGCATTCCGAACTCATCGAAGATCTGATTGAGCTGTGGTGCGTCTGTCAGGATACCGCTGACTACGATGCCGATCTTCTCTTCGCCTGCTTCGCCGAGCTCTGCGAGGAACTCTTCAACGAGAGCAGTGTGCTCTTCCTTGGTCATGAAGTAAGCGCTCTTGAAGATGTCGCTTCTCTCTGCTGCTGTGATCTCCGGATGAACTGCGAGGACTTCGTCAACTCTCCTCATAACAGCGTTGTGCTTGTTGTATACCCTGATGGATTCTGCGAGTGCTGCCGGGTCATACTTGCCACCCAGTGCCTCGAGATCTCTGATAACTCTTTCATATCCTGCCTTAGTGAAAGCGATGCCGTAGTCAGGCTTTCTGTTCTGCGGATATGTCATAGGGATGAATTTGATGTCATCTACTGCGTACTTCCAGTTCTCGCCGAGAGTCTTGAGTGTGTCGCAGAGTGAAGGGATGACGATAGCGCTTGCTCCCTTGTATGCGCCTTTGATTCCGAGCTCGAGGATCGACTGAACGATCGAGCAGAGGAATGCAGGGAAATACTCCTTGGATCTGTTGAGCTCCATGTCTGCTCCCCATGCTCCCATAGGTACGAAGCCCATGGAGTGGATCAGCTCTTCCGGTGTGTACACAGGAGCTGTGAGGACGATCTTCTTTCCCTCAGCCATGTATTTATCCATCTGTGCGCGAGGCGAAACTGCGGCCTCGTGGAATTTCTTCATTAAATCCTGAACCATGATTACGCCTCCTTAGCTTCCTTGTTGCTTTCCATGATCTCGCAGAGACCCTGGACTCTTGTGTCGTACTGAGCCTCGGAGAAGTTCCTTGGGTCAGCCTGGTCGCCGTCAAAGCTTGTTACAGGGATGTTGCACTCCTTGCCGATCTGACGGCTCATCTCAGCCATGAATCCGCTCCAGAGCTTGCAGGATCTGTTGGTGTGTACGAGGAGTCCCTCTACGTTGTTGTCCTTGCAGAGCTTGACTCTCTTGTCTCTGGACTTCTCGAGGTTGATAGCGTTAGGAACGCTGCAGTAAGCGCGGATCATCTCGTCGAATGAGTTGTAGTCAAAACCGAATGCGTCAGCATAGATAGTTGTGACCATGTTGATTCCGCGGTCCTTGAGTCCTCTCGATGTGACTCTGAGGTATGGCCAGCATGCGATACCTTCGAACATAACTCTGTGCTTTTCTTCTACGCGGAAAGTGCTCTCGCCCTTCTCGTGGTTCTCTTTGTACTCCTTGAGAAGTGTTTCCATAGCTTCTCCGGCTTCCTTCTTGCCGCGGGCTGTTACCATTACAGCCATGTGGTTGAGAAGGTCGAATCCGTTGAACGGAGACGGTGTGTATTTTGCCTGTGCTGTTGCTTCGAGCCATGCACGGCTTGAACGGCAGCTGAATCCTGTGACTTCCTTGAATCTGTCATCGTCCCACTTGAGTCCGAAAAGATCCTCAAGCTGATGAACTGCATCCCAGAACTGTCCTGTTACATAAGCGACCTCTGCATCGGATACCTCATAGTCAGGGTTGAACGGGATATCCAGCATGATCATAGGGATATTCAGCTCCTGAGAGAGGTTCTCATACCACTTGATCATGCAGTTGCAGATGTTGTTGCAGCAGAGCAGCACATCCGGCATAGCAACGTCCTGTTCAGGACATTCCTTCAGCTTTGCATATGCAAGGCTGATCCTTGCGTAAGCGCAGATATCGTTGGAATATCCGTCTGCTTCAGCGACCTCGCACATTCTCTCACCTGCGCCTCTTGCTGCGATTCCTGCAGCCTGGTTCTCAGGATATGCTGTTGCGAGTCCGAGAGTTTCAGGTATCTCGACCGGGAAATTACTGGAGACCCATGCTACAGGCTTGCCCTGCTTCTTGGCCTCAATAGCTGTTGCAAAAGCATCTGATGCGATCTTGCCAAGCTTATACTTTGCTGAATTAGGATCCAGCGGCTTGCGAGGCTTCTTGACTTCTTCAGGCTTTTTGACTTCTTCTGCCATTTCATCCTCCTTATAAGTTGCGGGTAACTTTTTGGACGCAAAAAGAGCCCAAAATATTTAGATTTTGAGCTCTGTGCAGTAAAATCCTTATTGGGTACACGGTTCTTCCACACAGAGCCCTGTATTTGAAGCCGTCTTCTGTTGCCGCAGAAGGCGGTTTCTCACTTTGTTGTTCTGACTCCCGGCGGTTTGCCGCCCGCCGGCTGTCATTTTCTATTTATTATCTGAAAGCTTCTGAAGCTGACGGTGTGCATACAGAGCTGCACCTATCGCTCCGAAGTACTGTGCCATCGGGTCGAAATCTATGTCGACTCCCAGGCTTTCTGAAAGTGCCTTTCTGACTGCGCCGTTCTTGGCTACGCCGCCTGACATGCACACTCTCGGAACGACTCCTGCCCTTCTCGCAAGGGCGCTGACCCTTGAAGCGACGCTCTCACATATCCCGGCAACGAGATCAGGTCTGCTGACGCCGTTGGCGAGCTGGCTTATGACTTCGGATTCTGCGAAGACAGTGCAGGTGCTGGATATGGATGCCGGAGATACGGACTGTGCAGCGCATTCATCGAGCTCGTCTATATCCATCCTGAGTATGCCTGCCATGACATCGAGAAAACGTCCGGTGCCTGCAGCGCATTTGTCGTTCATGACGAAATTGGACATTCTGCCGGCTTCGCTGAGCGAAATGATCTTGGCATCCTGCCCTCCGATGTCTATGAGTGTGCGCAGATCAGGGAATATGAATCTGCCTCCGAGTGCATGACATGTGAGCTCGCTGACCTCTCCGTCGGCACCTTCGTACTTGTTTCGGCCATAGCCTGTGACTATGGTGCGGGAAACATCGGACGGAGCGATATCTGCACGATCCCACAGATCACTTAGAGCCTCTGCCGGGCCTTCAGTTCCAAGACCGCCTATCCGGAGAGAAGATGCGATTATCTGCTCTCCTCCGCTCATAAGCACGCATTTTGAAGTTGTGGATCCGATGTCTATTCCCAGCGTTATCATGGCACTTCTCCCTGTTAATCTTTTCACATTAATTATTTTACTTTGTTACTTAAATGTCAATGTGATAGGATAATCCTGCTAATAAACATATTGGTTAATGTTTTTCATCTATTCCAAATCGTGCTGACTGTGTTTTTCGGTGTTTTCGGGGCACAGAAAGACGCAGTCCGGCACCATTCAGGAGGTCATGGCAGTGGATATAGATAAGCTGGATCTGTTCTTCACGGCTGCCAACAGCGGCAGCTTCACACAGGCGGCAGAGAAGTGCAATGTTGCTCAGACAACCATGAGCAAATACATCGCTCAGCTGGAATCGGAGCTGGGAGTAAAGCTTTTCTACCGCACGACAAGAGAATGCACGCTTACAGAAGCCGGTCATACTTTCTACAATGGCGCCAAGGAGCTTCGCAGGGATTATGAGGACCTTCGCCGTCAGCTCCAGCAGGTAACAGAGAATGAATTAAAGATAGGTGTTTACGGGGAATTCTTCGATCTGTCGATACTCGGGAAATTCAGAGAAAGCTACCCGGACATCGAGCTCAAGGTATCCTTCGACAGCAGGACCAACCTCTACGATCAGCTGAGAAGGCGCAAGATCCACGCTGTCCTCATACCTAACATACTCGTATCCGAGGCTCTGAGGGACCACTCGCTTCGGACCGTCAACGTCCTTTCAGGAGAGGCTTTCATATACTGCTCGAAAGACGCCATACAGAAATACGGCAGCATCGCGGAGGTCATCCGCAATCTGCCGTTCGTTACAAAGTCCCAGGAAGTCAGATACCATGATTACTGCCGCAGGATACTCCAGCGGACTTTCGATGTTTCATTCGACAAGATCACCATCGTCGAATCGATCGCCAAGCAGCATCTCCTCACGGAGCTGACACAGGGCTTCTCCATAATGCTCGAGCAGGAAGCATCCGACTGTGCGGATCTGTACGCATACTCTCTGCAGGATATCTTCAATGAGACTCTGCAGCTCTACTATTCTGTCAAGCATGTTCCGGCAAGCCTCCGGGCATTCATCAATTTTATCAACGAAGTTACCTTCCACGCTTAGGCTGCGAAGGTCCGTTCAATTCCTTTCATCAAAAAACCGGTCAGTTCAGTCTGACCGGTCTTTTTCATGCTTTGCTGCCGGCTGGCTCCACAGGCAGCATCTTGTTTCTTGTCCTTATATACATGATCGTTATGATGATCGCTGATATCCCCCAGCTGACCGGGAAGACCATCATCAGTGAGAAGAATGTATGGTATATCTGAAATCCGGTAAACACCCATGTGATCCTTGTGCCGCAGACTCCGATGAGAGTTACAAGGGCTGGTATCAGGGATTTTCCCAGCCCCCTCATAGCGCCCGAAAGGTTGTCCATGAATACATTCAGTGTCTCTGAATACATGAGTATCCTGATCCTCATTGCACCCAGCTCGACGATAGCCGGGTCATCTGTAAACAGCCCCATGAGAGGCTTTGATGCGATCATCATAAGGGCGCTTGCGACCATCGTTATGCACCAGCTGACGGCCAGTGTTTTTCTGACGATCTCCCTGCACCTCATGTACTCACCCGCTCCGTAGTTCTGGCCCACGAATGTGACAAGGGTCTGGCTGAAGGCGTTTACTATGAAAAATATGAAAACCTCTATATTGTAAGCTGCGGATGACGCCGCCATGACGTCAGATCCGAGGCTGTTGATCGCAGTCTGGACGCACAGGTTGGATATAGAGAAAACCGTGCTCTGAAGTGCTGCCGGAAGTCCTATCTTTATCATCTGGGTGAGAGAGCTTTTGTCGATCCTGAGCATGTCCGGACTGATCCTTATGACGCTTTCATCACTCATAAGCTGCTTCAGAAGTAGGATCGAGCTGACTGCATTGGCAAGGACCGTAGCAGTCGCAACACCGTCAACATCCATTCCGAGGACAAGGACGAAGAACAGATTGGCGCATACGTTGAGCAGGCCTCCTGTCAGCAGACATATAAGAGGTGTCCTTGTATTGCCGGCACTTCGGAATATAGCCGCGCCGAAGTTGTACAGCATGATAAAAGGAGCTCCACCAAAATATATCCGCAGATATAGCACTGAGTACGGGGCTACTTCATCAGGCACTCCGAGCATGCGGACCACCGGGCCGGCGATCAGATTGCCTGCGGCAGCAACGAAGAGACCGCATATAACGGCCAGAACGAGGGCCGTTCCGACAGCTTTTCTGACATTCTCGCCGGATTTCGCACCGATGTGCCTTGCTATGACGACATTCGCACCTACAGAAAGTCCTACGAAGAAATTCACAAGAAGCGAGACGACTGGTGCATTGCCTCCTACCGCAGCCATAGCTTCCTTGCTTGCGAACCTTCCGACAACAGCAACGTCTGTCGCATTGAAGAGCTGCTGGAGCATGCTTGTCAGTGCCAGAGGTACGGCAAACAAAAGGACCTTATCGATGATCGATCCCTTCGTCAGGTCCTTTCTGTCAGCAGAGCTGTCTCTGCGCTTTATGCTTTTGTCAATACTGTTATTGCTCATGCTGTTATCTCTTCTGCCTTGCTTCTTCTGCCTGCCGAGATAAACTCACCGTATGTGAAGAAGCATAATCCCGTCCAGATGATGATGAATGCTATGATCTGGATCCTGTCGATCGGCTCTTTGAACATGAATATGCCGAGGAGCAGCGATATTGTCGGGCTTATATACTGAGCCAGGCCTATGACGAAGAGCGATACTTTCTTAGCGGCAACTGAGAAAAGTGCGACCGGAACGAGGGTCACAAGACCGCTCAGGAACATCAGGGCGTACTTGCCCGGAACGCCCATGCTGGCTGCTCCTATGCCTTTTGTCTCTATGTAGATTATCGCGAATAACGCAATCACGGCATATATCATCGTCTCATATACCAGAGCGATTATAGCAGGCAGCTCCGAAGTCTTCTTGATCGCCGAATACACTGCCCAGGTCCCTGCCAGGCCGAGAGCCACTCCCGGGATCTGTTTATAGTGAAACAGTATCAGGGCGATCGCTGCCGCGGCAAAAGCCATGGCTGTCATGTTGTATATCGTAAGCTTCTCTTTGAAAACTATGATGCCCACTGCGCATATCACGATCGGTTCGATGTAGTAGCCGATCGATGCCTGTATCACCCTCTCTGAGGTCATCGCCCAGATGTATATGCTCCAGTTCACTGTAAGTATGAGGCCTGCAGTGAAGTATTTTCTTCTGATGGCCTTGTCCCGGAGAGGCCCCCAGATCTCTTCCCTGCTGTGCATCAGCCTGGCTCCGATATATGAATACACGAACATAGTTACGATCCTGTAGAGGATGATGATCCATGACGGTATCGGAACGAGAGCCTGCCAGTATATAGGGCAGAATCCCCATATCAGCTGGCATGCGAGTACGCAGAGAACCCCCTTTTTGTAATCATTCATATTGCTTCAGTGTCTCCTGTATGCAGCTAAGTTACAGTCCGAGCTCTTCTTCTGCAAGTCTGACTGCGATCTTGATGCAGTCATCGCATGAAGTGAAGCTCTGGCCGTTATTGCCTGTCTTGATGTCCAGGCAGTACAGACCTTTTGCCTGCTCCTTGAACTTCCTCTGCATATTGCCGGCAGCCCTTGTTGAGAACTTCTTGGTCTGTCCCGGATCAGCGATGTTGCCGTCGCTGTGCACGAGACCTGCTATCATGGCTGCTCCGGAGATAGCTCCGCAGACACCTTTTCCGGTGCCCATTCCGCCGCCGAATCCCTCTCCGATCCTGTACAGCATCTCTTCATCTACGCCGACTGCATCAGCGAATACACATGCAGCTGCCTGGCAGCAGTTATATCCTTCTCTGTGAAGCTTTGCAGCTTTTTCTGCTCTGTCCATTCTGAGTTTTCCTTTCATTATCCGGCGAAAAATGATCCGGTAAACAGTTTATTCGGTAATAATACTCTGGTTTCCGCATCCCGGTCCCCAAATTCCGATACATTATAACACAACAATCCCCCGATGTGACTAACGCTGTCAGAACAGTGACAAAAAATAATTTTTCTCTGCTCTATGCAACACTTCGGCCATTCTGAGATACTATATAAGTGAGAGCTCTCAGATAAGAGTGATACGAAACCGCCGCATCACAGCTAGATAGTCAGAGGTATATAAAGTGGCTAACAATACAGACATGATATATGAAATAAGCCTGGCGGAAAAAGCCAGGAGCGGCAGCAGAGAAGCGTTCTGCGAGCTGTACGGGATGTACAAGGACAGGCTCTACCGATATGCCCTGTACCGCCTCGGCGATCCCGATGATGCAGAGGACGCAGTATCTGAATGTATTCTTGCTGCCTGGAAAGGGATCCGCAGCCTGAGAAACACATCAGCCTTCGGAGCATGGATATTCCGCATTCTGTACACATGCTGCATGAAGCACATCCGTGATGCAGTGAATCTGCGTGACAACCTGGCAGGCATATACGAAAAGGATCCTGGCAGCCGCAGTGCTTCCGGTTCTGAAGATGTCGCATTGTCGGTCGAGCTTGCCGAAGCACTGTCTCAGTTAAGTGATGACGACAGAGAGATCGTCCTGCTCTCGGCATCAGCCGGTCTGACAAGCAGCGAGATAGCCGCGATCACAGGCATGAATCCGGGAACGGTCAGGTCAAGGCTGTCACGAAGCATGGCCAGAATGAGAGAATTCCTGACATGATCAGATCACCTATATGCGAGTATTCCTGACACTACAGATCATTGAATGGAGATACATGAAATGAGCAGAAACACAGATCACAATACAGATCTTGAATATATCAGAGAAAAGTTCAGCTCTGACGGGATCAAAGCTCCTGAGAGCCTCAGCGAAGACAAGATCATGGAAATGATCGCCGGGATCGAGCCGGACATGCCGGCAGCTTCCGAAACGTCTTCAGCTTCACAGTCAGCAGGAGGACCATCCTCTGCACCGGCCGGCGGAGAACATGCTTTTACACCGGCAGCACCTAAGAAGAAACGCCCTCTCAGGAAATGGGCAGCAGCCGCAGCCTGCGCTCTGGTTGCACTCATCGGAGTGACTCAGGTTTTCAGTGCCCTGAATGCACCGCCTCGTACAGACATCGTAGACGGCGAGCTTTACACCTTCGAGAGCGAGTCCGAGATAAACAAACTCGTCAAAAGCCTGAGCGGCAGCGGAAGTAGGCGCCTGTTCAGCGGACACGATCTGATCGTCGAAGATACGCAGGAGATGTCGGATGCCATGGAGGCCGGCGATTCTGCGATGGCACCTAAGGCAGCCTCGGGAAACAGCACCGGCGCCGCATCGGATCACTCTGATACCTATCTGCAGGTAGAGGAAGTCGACGAGGCAGATATAGTCAAGACGGACGGAAAATACATCTATTATGTAAGCGACAGCAGAGAAGTCATCATCATGTCAGCCAGCAAAGGCGAGACCGAGAGGCTCTCCGTGATTGGCTCCCAGGATATCGAGAACTATGTCGAAGACATATATCTCAAAGGCGACATTCTTGTAACCGTAGGCCGCGTATATGATGAGGACGATGGTTATGCCGCAGTCGTGACCTACGACATATCCGACAGGTCCAGCCCTAAGCTTATCAGCGCCTACCGCCAGAGTGGAGATGTAGTATCGAGCCGCATGGTCGGTGACAATGTATACCTGGTAACAAGCGATTATGTGTATGAAGGCGGAAGGATCCTGCCGAGGATCTACTCAGACGGCAAATACAGCGACATGGCTCCTTCGGATATCTGCTGTGTCCCTGAACCTAAGCAGTCTTCGTACATCGTGCTCGGAGCTGTGGACATAAGCTCAGGCAAGGAAGGCAGATCGAAGACCCATGCGATCTTCGGCGCATCCCAGGACATCTACTGCAACGATCACAATCTCTATGTCACAGCCAGTGAATGGAACGACAAAGGCAACACTACATACACAAGAATAGTCAGAGCAAAGCTCGATGGCCTCAGGATCAAATTCGATGCTACGACAAAAGTCCGCGGATATGTCAACGATCAGTTCTCGATGGACGAGAAAGACGGATATTTCCGCATCGCAACGACGTCCCAGCGTGACGGTATGGACGTCAACAACCTGTTCGTACTCGACAGCTCACTGAAGGAAACCGGCAAGCTTACAGGTTTTGCCAGAAACGAGAGCATCAGGTCAGTCAGATTCTTCGGAGAGAAAGCTTATGTAATAACATACGAGCAGATAGACCCGCTCTTCATCATCGACCTCAGCAGCCCTGCGGAGCCTAAGATAGACGGCGAGGTCAAGATCGACGGCTTCTCTACCCTGCTGATCCCTGCAGGTGAAGGGAGACTTCTCGGTATCGGCCACGCGACAGGAGACAACGGATACGGCGGACAGTACGCTTCAGGTCTCAAGCTGGTGCTCTTTGATATCAGCGACCCATCGGCACCTGCAGTCCTTGACAGCAGGGAGTTTGAAAACATGGACTCTCCTGCACAGAGCACACACAAGGCCCTGACCGTCAACACAAGAGACGGCTGGTACGCTATACCTTACGGCGTCTGGCACTATAACGACATCGGGACACCGGAAGATAATATCATCATAGAAGAAGACGGACCAGTGCAGGAAGACTCTGCTGCAAGAGCAGAGGAAGAGACACAGGAAGATATACTTATCGATGATGGAGGGATCTCATCCTCCTCCGATACATATGAAGCCGGAGTTCTGGTATTCGGGGCAGATGACTCACTGGAAATCTACGATCAGCACAAACTGGGCACCCAGTATTTAGCGAGAAGCGTATACATCGATGACTACATCTACGCCCTCGATGATAAAGGCAATGTCAGCAGCTTCAGATTCGAGAAGTGATCAGATAAGATCATGATAAGAAAAAAGCGACAAGGTTTTTCTGAATGAAAGCCTTGTCACTTTTGATTACAGTTATGGTTATGTTCAGGTCTTGCTTATGAAAACCGCTTCGTCACGGAATATATACGATCTCTGTCTTCCTGAAGGCGGAAACTATATTGAGTATAGCGGAGTAGATAAGACCTGCTCCGTACACATACAATACGATCTGCAGATTTTTCATCACCAGTCCGCCTGCGATCAGCATCACTGCGAGGAACGCGTTTGTCGCACAGAAAATAGCCTGCAGCCTCCATTCGGAGGATCTCATTTTAAGGGTCTCAACTGTCCTGAGAAGATCCACTGCCGCCGAGAAGAGGTGTATCCCTGCAAGATACAGTACTATGTATAAGGTCTGGCCTTCTGTCATCGAGGATGTGAGCGCACCGAGATCCAGGAGAAGGATCCCCCGGAACAGAGTCAGCTTGCCTCCGACCATCGATCTGGCCATCCTCAGATAGTATATCAGCGACTGTATGCCGCGCAGAGTGAATGTCAGACTCATTATGAAGGCGACTATACGGATACCATCCTCCGGATTATCTATCACAATAATGATCCCATACAGCATGACCAGGATGCCGCCGAGCACTTTTTGTATACGTCCAATCTTAGTCATCGCTTTGTGCCCTCCTGATCAGAGCTCCGAAGTCACGCATTATCTTCTGACCTTCTCCGGTAAAATCAACAGATATCCCCGCCAGGCGGCTGCCTGACCTGTATATCCTGTTGGTGACCATGCTCTTCTGTGCAAGTGCTGCAAGGATGTATCTTCCCAGCACCGTGTTATCCCTGCTGTCTTTCGGAGCGTCGGTATATTCCTTCAGATACTTGTTCTGGTCAAAATCCTCGATGCTGCAGCCCGAGATCTTCTCCCCGAGAGCTTTCCAGTCAGCAGAGGAATCGAGCTGCCTTGTGCGGAGGATCCTGAGGATCTCATCCATCCACGGGTCGGCTGCGATGGCATCGTATCTGCCCGTCTCAAATACAGGGTTTGTCCCTATCAGGTATTTCAGCGCATATATCATCTGAGTGAACGCATGCAGATAGTCAGAAGGATTGTCTTTGACTATCTCTCTGTATTCGCCCCAGGACGGCATATATCTGTATCTTGCAAAGCTGTAATCCGGGAAGTGTCCGGCTCTTCCGTGGCCGAGATTCATTACAGAGTTCTCTGTTCCCTGATACAGACTGTTGGTGTAACTGCCTTTTTCCAGATCATCTGCAGAAGATGGATTGTGGTTGAACTTCACCTGTCTCTCACTGAATCCGCTGCCGTCAGGCACTATCTCATAGAAATAGTAATTGGTGTTGTTGATAGCAAGCGACGGAGTACCGGCAAAATACATATGCGCCCATGTGTCAGCGAGAATGTGCATGGCAAGACCGGCTGCCTCAATGCCCTTTCCCCTGGCGAGTTCGACTGTGTCAGCCAGAAGCTCACCGTTCGGGCCGCATATGAGCCTGTATTTTGCGAGGAAGCTTTTGCCGCACCTTGCTCTTGTTGCTTTGAGGTCCCTCGGCAGGAAATGAAACGATGCCCAGATCCTGGTTATCTTCTGCAGACTGAGGATGTCCGATCCGGAGTCTGCCAGCTCCACCTGAAGCTGCGTCGTTGCTGCTTCACCCGGAGCGCCGATCTTCTTCAGCAGGGTCTTAGTGCAGCAGTCAGTGAACTGTGAGCAGTAAGCGATGAGCTGGCTTTCTTCATGATCGAAGCCGGCTAACTGGGCAGCGCAGTATGTGGCGTAATAGTGGAAATCAAGCTGCATCTGCGCCCTCCTTCCGTTCATTCCTCCTGTACTGTCTCACTTTGATCGCTGCAATGAGTAGCTCTGTCAGCATTATAAGCGATGTCAGCTCGATCATCAGAGCAGCCAGTGACGGCTCTTCAATGACCAGAAGCTCTTCACTTTTTCCCGATACCAGACTGTTAGCAGATTCGCGGATCTGCATGACCGTAAGAACTATGTATAGGACAGTGAAGGGTATATACAGAAAATTTGCGCGCCTGCCATTGCCCTCAGCGATCGCAGACCTGCCGATAAACACTCTGGCAGCGATAAAAATCGATGACATAAGAACTATCATCACAGCGAACAGAACTACAATGGTACTGTCGCTCAAGTAGTTTAAATCGGCATTTCCCTCATTTCTCAGAGCTGAAACGATCTCATCTTTGTTGATGAATACCTCGCTAATGATCTTGATCACCGACCACAGAGACATGATAATGATCCCTGTGCCGACGACGACAAGGGTGTTCTGTGATTTTCTTAATCTGATCTGTTTTTCGGAGTTGTTTTCCATATCAGAGCATTATTATTTCAGGCTTGTGCTTCTCAGCCGGAAGGAAATTGTTGATAAGCTGTTTTGTCCTGAACCTTATATGCGTCGTATTGGCTCCCGGATTGCAGGCAAACCATTCAGCATCAGCTACAGCCTTGTCAATGACGACCTGCACTTTTCCCTCAGGATCGTTGAGGATACCCATTACCGACGCTTCACCCGGAGTGAGCCCGATAACTTTCTCCATGTCTTCCGGTGAAGCGAAGGATACTCTTGCTGTTCTCATCATAGCAGCGAAGAGCTTGGAATCGAATCTCTTGGCTGCCGGAAGCACCACCAGATAGAATTCAGTCTTCTGCCTGTTGCAGACCACTATGGTCTTGCGTATCTCAGCCCCGAGCTTCTCAGAGATCTCGACACATTCGTCCATTGACTCCACAGAATCATTATCCACTCTCTCGAAGCTGATATTCAGCCTTTCAAGTTCCCTGTATACCTTAGTCTCAAGCGCTCCTCTTTCATCTTCAGGAGCAGTGGTCATTACATCACTTATATACATATGTTCCCCCCTTTATCACACAGCCGCTTAGCTGTCTATTGACGTCCGCCGGCCTTGCTGATAATCTTTCTTCTATAAGCATAATATACCAGAAAGGAGCAAGGGACAATGTTAGTACTCAATGTTATTTTCAAATGTGTGCCGGGCAAAAGAGAAGAGCTCCGCGAGCTGATAAGAGAGCAGGGTATCGACACCGCCTCCCGCAATGAAGAAGGCAATTTCAGATATGACTTCTTCATGTCTACGGAAGATCCGGACGATATCATGCTCGTTGAGTTCTGGAAGGACGTTGATGCATGGATGCATCACAGAACACTTCCTCACTATGCTCAGCTCGATGAGCTCAAAAAGACACGCGTTATTAGTGCAGATATAAGCAAGTACTTCACTGACGAAGAAGCTTAGCAGATCCTAGGCAGAAGCTCTCCGCCCGGCTGAGGCAGGAGAGTTTCTGCTCCTATCTCTGTCGTCATGACTACCTTACCAGGCATCTCTTCTGTAATCTCGCCTATGACAGCCGCTCCGGCTGTATACTTTCCCTTCTTAAGGACTTCAACTATCTTCTCAGCCTCCTGTGCCGGCGCGATGATGACCAGTCTGCCCTCGCAAGCCAGATAAAGCGGCTCAAGGCCGAGCATCCCGCATACTCCTTTGACAGCACCGTCCACAGGAACAGCCTCTGCATCTATCCTGACACCTACATTGCTCTGCTCTGCGATCTCATAGAGCACAGTGCCGACTCCGCCTCTTGTGGCGTCTCTTATAACGTGGACATCCTCAGAAGCTGTCAGGACAGAATCAACTGCCCCCCACAGAGGAGCGCAGTCACTGTCGACATCAGCCTCTATTCCATATTCATTTCTCGCAAGAAGGATCGTGCATCCATGTCTTCCGACATCACCGGTGACTATGACAGCATCGCCTGGTTTTGCCAGTGCTCCGCCTGTTCTTACGCCTTCTCTGATGCGTCCGATGCCCGTAGTCGTAATGAAGACTCCGTCGACCTGGCCTTTGCCGGCGACCTTGGTATCTCCGGCGACGATCCTGACGCCTGCCTCAGCAGCAGTCTTCTCCATCGCAGCTGCGATCTCCTCGAGCTTGTCCATCGGGAAGCCTTCTTCGATGACGAATGCGCATGTGAGATAAAGAGGCTCTGCGCCCATGCATGAAAGGTCGTTGACCGTTCCGCAGATCGAAAGTTTGCCGACATTTCCGCCCGGGAATTCATAAGGCGAGACTATGAATCCGTCAGTGGACATCGCAAGTCTGCCTGCCTCTACCTCGAGTACTGCCGCATCATCAGCGGTAAAAAGCGGATTGGCAAAATGTGCCGCAAACACCTCATGTATAAGTTCTGAAGTCTGTCTCCCCCCTGCTCCGTGTGCAAGTGTTACAGTCTTACTCATCTATGCTCTCCTTCCTGTACGCGTACCATGCCGCGCATGTTCCTTCGTTAGATACCATGCATGCTCCGATCGGATGCAGCGGTGTGCAGCCTTTTCCGAAGACCTTGCAGTCAGCCGGTGTGCATTTTCCCTGCAGCACATCCCCGCATCTGCATGCCGGGTTAGGTCTGCCTTTGATCTCCGGCAGATCGTATTTCTTTCTTGCATCGTATGCAGCATATTCCTCACGCAGCCTCAGTCCCGACTGAGGGATGACGCCGAGGCCTCTCCACTCTGAGTCGCAAGGTTCCATCACTTCCTGCATCATACGCTGGCCCGGAATGCTTCCTTCATCAGTTACGACTCTCGGGTAACAGTTGACGAAGAAAGGCTTGCCTTCCTGCAGCCTGACTATTGTCACAGCCAGGGCAGTGAGTATCTCCTTCGCGGTAAAACCAGCAACGACGCCGTATATGCCCTCATCTGCGAGCTTCGCGCACGAATCAGCGCCTGTGATCGCATTGACGTGGCCCGGATACAGGAAAGCATCAGCGCTTCCCTTGAGCGCACGGTAGGCGTTGGTCATCGTCTTGTTGGCAGTCAGGATGGAGAAATTCTCTATTCCCTGCTCAGCTGCCATGCGTACAGCCATGCATGCCGAAGGTGTCGTCGTCTCAAAGCCTACAGCAAGGAATACGACTTCTTCTTCTGGATGATCGGCCGCATAGCGGCATGCGTCTGTCGGAGTGTATACCGGAACGACTTTAGCACCCTCGCTCCTTGCGCCAGCGAGGCTTTTCTCGCTTCCGGGAACTCTTATAAGGTCACCGAAAGTGGTGATGGTGCAGCCGCATTTTTCGGCCAGATATACTGCTTCATCTATGAAGCCGACAGGCGTGACGCACACAGGGCATCCCGGTCCTGATATAAGTTCTATATTCTCAGGGAGAATGTTTCTGACGCCGAGCCTGAATATCTCATGTGTATGAGTGCCGCACACTTCCATGATGCGGAGCTTCGGCCCGTCATAGCTGCTGATTATCTCCCTTGCGGTTTTTTTCTTGTTTTCTTCCATCGCTCTTATCCGTTCCTATAACAGACCATCAAGCAGAGCGTCTGTCTCTTCTCCGTCATCGGATGTGATCTTAGCGATCGCTACACCCGCATGCACCATGACATAATCGCCCGGATCAAGCTGCTCGAGCAGTTCTGCCGACACCTCTCTCTTAGCTCCGGATGCGTCTACAAGCGCCATCCCGTCTCTGACTGTTACCACTCTTGCCGGTAATCCTACGCACATCTTTTCTGTCCTCCTCTTACATATGAAGTTCGTCTATATGTTCAACGTTCCTTGTGACTGTTTCATGTCCTTTTCCGGACGCGTCTTTCTCTTTTCTTCTGTGAAGCTCTCTCGCCGCAACGGCTGCCTGTCCGAGACATATCCCTCCGTCATTAGGCGGCACCATGCTGTGCCTTAAGACTTCAAAGCCTTTGCTCTCAAGTCCTGCCTCGCACATCCTAAGAAGCAGTCTGTTCTGGAAGACCCCGCCGCTCAGTGCTGCTGTGCTGATCTGAGTCTTCTCTCTGATGCGGCAGCACATAAGTACTATACCATCTGCGAGCGACTGATGGAACAGCCATGCAAGCTCTTCCGGCGAGCGTCCTCTGAGCCTCTCCTCAGTAAGCCACATGAATATATCGTCTGTATTCTGCACTAGCAGTCCGTCATCTGTCTCTCTGATCGCAGGAGCCGGCATTGATCCGGTGCTTCCGGGATCCATGCTCCACTTCTCTGCCGTGAACTGAAGCGTTGTGGATGCTTCTCCCTCGAAGGTAGAGACACGCCTGATCCCCAGCACTGCGCTCACTGCATCGAAGAGTCTGCCTGCGCTTGTCGATCTGATGCTGTTGATGTTCCTGTCGGCCATCATGAACTGGAATTTTACTTCCTGATCCGAGCACAGCCCGAGCCTGCTTACTATATCTGCAGTCTTCTCCTTGTCTCCCGTGGCCGCATATATCATGGAGACAGCTATCCTCCAGCCTTCCTTCGCGGAGATGTCTCCTCCGGTCTGAAGGAACGGAGCTATGCATCCTTCCCTTGTATATCCGTCAAGATCAGCCAGCAGGAATTCTCCTCCCCAGACTGTCCCGTCGTCTCCGTAGCCTGTCCCGTCGAATGACACCCCTATAACCTTGTCAGTGCGGTCGTTTTCGGCAAGGCAGGATGCTATATGAGCATAGTGGTGCTGAACTTCTATCAGCGGAAGCCCCATCTCCCTTGCAACAGCAGAAGTGTTGTACTTAGGGTGCTTATCGCAGGCGACTATCTCAGGGCTTGCCTCGAGCAGGTCGCACATCCTCCGGATCGATTCCTTCAGAGCTCTGACCGTACGTATGTCCTCTGTATCCCCGACATAAGGCGACGGATAGAAGAGATGATTTCTCGAGACGCAGAATGTGTTCTTGAGCTCTCCGCCGACTGCAAGGACGCTGCCCTCGCAAGGCATGTTCAGCATGAACGGCAGAGGAGCGTATCCCCTCGAGCGTCTGATCATATATGGCTCGCCTCTGTGAAAATCCATCACGGAGTCGTCGGCTCTAAGCCTTATGAGTCGGTTGTGCGAGAGTATCACATCGCACATGCGTGAAAGCTCTCTGACAGCATCTTCATCATCTCTGCAGATAGCCGCCCCTGAGACATTACCGCTCGTCATGACCAGGCAGTCCGGCATTGTGATCCCGTCAGGATAGTCGAATATGAGCATCTGGACAGGAGCGTACGGAAGCATCACTCCTATAGCTGGATTGTCCGGTGCTATGCCGGGCGCCAGCCTGACATCGGAGCCTGTCTTCCTCCGAAGCAGGAGTATAGGCTTCTGATGTCCGTCGATGATCTCCTCCTGATAGTCCTCGAGCTCGCACTCTCTATGCACTGTATCGAGGTCCCTCATCATCACGGCAAAAGGCTTGGCCGGACGCGGCTTGAGGTCTCTCAGCTTCTGCACAGCCTCCTGGCTTGTCGCATCGCAGCAAAGGTGGAATCCGCCTATGCCTTTTATCGCGACGATGCCGCCTCCGCTTATTATCCGCCTGACCTCAGTGATCGCAGGGCCGCCTTTCATCCATTTTGGCAGCGCCTTCACATCGACCGGAAGCTCCGCGCTCCCGTCTGTAGGTATAAGGTAGACTTCCGGGCCGCAGTCGTTGCAGCAGACAGGCTGAGCATCATACCGCCTCGTCTCGGGATGTGTGTATTCATATTCGCACTGAGGGCACATCGGAAACTCCGACATGCTGGTCCTTATCCTGTCATACGGCATACCGTCGAGGATAGTCGTCCTCGGGCCGCATGAAGTGCAGTTGATGAAGGGATGCAGATAACGTCTGTTCGAAGGGTCGAAGAGCTCCTCCCTGCATTTTCTGCATGTCGCTATGTCCGGGGAGACGAATATCTCGCCGCTGACCTTGGCGCTCTCTATGATCGCAAAATGATCGTCTTTGCCTATATTCTGAGGAGCATCCTCTCTGTCGAGCTTGAGTATTATCGCTCTTTCCGGCGGGTTGTGTCTGAGGTCATCGAGAAATGCGTCTATATCTGCTGCCTCTCCCTGGGCGTCGATCTCCACATAAGGGCCTTTGTTGCTGACGCTTCCTCTGATCCCGTGCTTTACAGCCAACCTGTCGACCGACGGACGGAATCCCACGCCCTGAACTATTCCATATACTCTTGCAATAACGGCATGCTGCATAGCAATGACCTTTCTTCTGTTAAGTGTAGAATCTGACTGACTCCTCTCCGGCAAAATGTCCGGATACCGCGAAGTGAGGCAGATCTATGTATCGTCCGCAGAGGTCTCCTGCGGCTCTGCGAAATGAGCTGTCTGCGATGATGATGTCCCAGCTGCCGTTTCTGACAAGTTCGAAGAAATCCGACTCTTCTCTTATCCTGAAGTCTCCTTCTTCTGACAGCTCATCGTCCATCATAAACCACGTTGCAGCAGTTATCCTGGCTTCTGCACCGGATCCGGCAGCCTCGCGCCTCAGAATATCTCTCAGTGCATTCGCTCTCACCTGCTGGTGGATGATGAGGATATTCTTTCCGGCGATCTCTTCTGTGCGAAGAGGCAGTGCTGAGCGGACCTCTCCGGCAAGCGGATCAGTGCACTCATACGGAGTCCCGAACCGGTCTTTCAGGTATCTTGCAGCTCTGAGGCCTGATGCAGCGACTACTATATTCTTCTCCATCCTGCCGGCAGCCGCAAAGTCTTCGAACGTGCTTCCGGCACCGTAGCAGATCACTTTCTCCATGCCTTCTGCGGATAAAGCCTCGCGGATCTTGTCTCCGGCCGTCAGGCTGTCTGAGTCAAGAGGTGTGACCCCGAGGACTCCTGCCGAGCCCGGTATGATCCCTCCTGCATCCTCCGAAGCAAACCGCCTGAAGCATTCAAGGTATGTCTTGCTGATCCCTGAGTCGTACCACAGAGCCCCGTTGCTGTCCACTGTGATGACAGGAAGCCCTATCCTTTTCTCAGCCATTCGCCTGAGGGCTTTATAGTCGGTAGCTATGGTCGCAGGGACCGGTGTTCCTATGATCGCGATGAATTTTGCATCGATCTTATCCGATGCTTTGCGGATCTTCTCGATCATGAGATCGTCTCTTCCGAGTATAGCGTCCATATCTCTGAGACCCGCAGAGAAGACTGCGCTCTTGGTCTGAAGCCAGCGCGGCTCGTCGAAGCCGCATATGTTTCCGGCGCATCCTCCCGCATCGCAGATGATTATCATGCCGCCAAGCTCATAGAGGACAGAGGCGGCACCCGACTGATCAGGCGCAAACGGGTATATTATCTTATGAAGTCCTTTTACGCTCATGCGAGAGCCTCCGTCATTTTCTCAAAAAGTCCTGTCACGCCTGCGTATCCGAATGGCTGCTTCTCTTCGTTCCACGGCACATTATGGCAGTCCGGATGATAGTACTCCGCGTCCTTGCCAAGGGTCAGATCTGCAGCGGCGCTGCTGCAGTCATAGTGCAGCATGGTCGGCGAGAGATTGGTATACACCCTTGTCTCAGGCGACAGCTCGGCGAGATGTCTTATATATACATAGTCTTCCCTGCTGATATTCGAATATATCTCGGGAACTTTGAATCCGTATTTTATCAGTGCAAGCGAGAGCTCGAATGCATTGGCGTTGAGCATCTCACCGACTGCTATGCTGATTTCTCCGTGCTTCTCTCTGAAGCTTCGTACAGCTTCCTCTGCCGCAGCTCGGAATCCGGTGTCATCAAGCTTCACGCCGATGCTGCCGGCAAAAGCCTTGTACTGGCTTGCGATCTTGTCTGTCTGGTAGAGCCTTGTCAGCTCCAGATACGGTATCCCGAGTCTGGCCGCCAGATCATCAGCAGCTGTCCTGGCTTCATGGTTGAGCACGATGTTGAAATTGGCTTTTGACATGCCAAGGTAGCTCTCGTAATCTTCGCATCTTGAGATCTCGTTGATCTGCCTGACGCCCGCTTTTCTCAGGATGTCGTACAGCTCGCAGTCATCGCGGAGAGGTGAGAAATACCCGAGTATATTGACAGTCCTCGAGTCTCTCTTAGCCGGCTCGAGCAGAGAATATATCGCCTTGCGCACAAGGACCATAGGTGGTTTTCTTCCTTCTCTTGTAAGGGCATACATGTAGCAGGGTCTGACCGGCACGCCTGAGGCCTCTTCGGCTTTGCGGCATACTCTGTCCCAGTCAGTCCCGAGAAGAGCATCGACGCAGGTACCGCATATCATGACGACTGACGGTTTCTCATCAAGATACTCGACGACTTCCCTGACAGCATCCGGCACTCTTGCGAGATGGTCTCCGTTGACTATGTCTGACTCATCCATCAGAAGGAAGAAGAATCGGTCTTCATATCCCGGTATCTCTGATACGAGCTTGGTATTGCGCCCACAGCATCCCGGAGCTACCAGGAGCATCACTGATCCCGGCACGGCAAGACCGGCTCTCTTGACTCCGAAGCCTGTCGCACCCGGCGAGTTGAAGGCGAGAGTCGCCGGCGAGCTGTATATAAGCTGGGAAGCCGGCACAAGCTCTTCAGGTATATTCCCCTGGCCTGCTTCATTAAGTTCTCTTACGCTTATGCTGTATGGTTCTCTTATCATATGTGCATTGTCCTTGTGGATGCGTTTGATTCTGCCGGGCCTGCATGTCTGTCAGGCCTGCGTGCTTATCTGTCCAGTTCAAGAAGCTTCTTCGCCAGATCTGTGAAAGTCTGGCTTATAGGCAGGTCGGGATCACCCTCGATCACTGTCATGCCCATGTCCTCGAAACGATTGATATCATCGCATCTTGGGATATCTCCCACTATGCTCAGGCCTTTTTCCTCTGCAAAGGCCTTTACTTTCTCTTCTTCATCAGGAATATTCCTTCGGTTAAGTATGATCCCTGCCACATCTGCATAGCCGCGGTCGGCAAAGTTCTCGACTGCGCAGCATATGTTGTTAGCAGCGTACAGGGCCATTTTCTCTCCTGAAGTGACGATCAGCACATGCTCAGCGTATCCCTCTCTGATCGGAGCCGCGAAGCCTCCGCAGACTACATCGCCAAGGACGTCATACATAACGACATCCGGCTTTTCTCTTTCAAAAAGCTCAAGATCCTCAAGCAGATTGAATGTGGCTATGATGCCCCTGCCCGCACAGCCAAGACCCGGAGTAGGTCCGCCTGTCTCGATGCACAGGATGTCTCCGAATCCTCTCTGAGATATCTCTTCGACAGATGAGGGATCATCTCCGTGCTCTCTTATGTATTCCATGACCGGCTGCTGTTTTCTGCCGCCGAGCAGATTGATCGTCGAGTCGGCCTTCGGGTCGCAGCCTATCTGGATGACAGTTTTGCCAAGTGAGGCAAAAGCAGCGGACAGGTTGGCAGTCATCGTCGATTTGCCTATTCCGCCCTTTCCGTAGATCGCTAATTTAAGCATTTGTTCTCCTGATTATCAACTTATCAAAAAAAGGCTCTTCCATCCGGAGTGCCCGAAATGAAAAAGCCTGCTGGTTTCACACTAAATAGATCTGTTATCTTGTGTAAGTACTTATGTCAGGCAATCTTTCCGCTCGGAACCACCTTGCAGTCAGGATGTCATATGACTATTATACTTTTTTCTGCGACTAATACAAGCCGCATTAACCTTCTTCCGCCGACTGGTTCTCCTTTTCTATCATCCAGCGCTCAGCGACATCTATCCCGGTAAGCTCTTTGATCTTATTTACATGGAAATGATCATAGAAATAATATTCCATAGGGACATGTACGCCGTCTTTTATATAATAATGCGATTCATTTTCGATAAACGACTCCGACATCTCATATACACTTCCGTCTGCGCCGGTGAAAATAAAGTCGTCTTTTGTCCCTGTCACCGGATACCCGGAGCGGTACAGGATCTCATAGAGCGTCGGGAACGAGATCCCGTAGCTGAACATGCTGGCGACAAGATCATCCTCCATCACCCACTCTCCGTCAGCATTCCTGATACCTATCGCCTGATCACTGCTGCCGACATACGAGCGGATCTCCTCTTCGGTGAATTCTCTGAGTCTCTCTTCCTCTCTCATGTCAAGGAGGAGGTGCATCAGACATCCCTCTGTATATTCAGATGTTATAGGCTTGCTCTTGCTGACCGTTCCGTGCAGATCAGCCTCTGTCCTCTCGTATTCGCGTATGGTGCGGCCAGGGAAGTCATATTCGACACTATAGGAAATGCCTATATCCAGCTCTGCTCCGGCAGCAAGCTTATTAAGCCTGTCAACAGTATCTATCAGTTCCCGCCTAGTGCTGTATGTACCTGTAAGAGTCGGACCGGCCATGATGTATTTCTCATCAGGCTCTTCTATATCAAATCCCGAAACATCAGCGTTTTTCAGATATTCCCTGAGATGGACAGCATCCCAGTTGTTTCTGAGAGAGTTGGTCACCCACTCGGTTCCGTAAGCATAGTCATCCAGCACATAGAAAACCGTACCATCGGATTCAGTCACTTCCCACAGATGATCGATGTAGTCATCGCCCGGACCTTTGACCTCCTTGTAATTCCTGCTTACGGTAAAGTTTTTGAGTCCGAGCGTTTCTTCGACGTATTGTTTGATATCTCCTCTGTCGTACTTCTTCGTGCAGCCTGAAAGCACCGACATGGTCAGCATTGCCAGAAGCGCACAGGCAACAGCAGTTCTTCTGTTCTTCATAAGATCATCCTCTTTCAGCATTCTCAACACGATTGCGGAAATCTCATTACCATCTCACTTATCAATATGGAAGACATTACTCTTGCTGTTATCATAGCACAAAAATGAGGAAACCAGATTTTTGCGATCTGATTTCCTCATTTTGTTCTTTTTTTCAGGTAATTTTCCGTCTCCCGGTAACTTTTATCACCCTTTTTGCGAGAGAAAAGATGATCAGACGAATGTCCTCATCAGTTCATTCGATCCTTCCGGCTATGGCAAGGACCAGAAGCAGGATGCTGAAGATATATGCGGTTTTATCATGTGAGCTGTATTCCAGCGGGAACATCTTGGAGCGTGCCTGCCCGGTACTGTATCCCCTCGCTTCCATTGCCATTGCCAGATCAGAGGTCCGCTCTATGGAACCGATGAAGAGCGGCATCACCAGAGCAAAAATGTTCTTCATCTTGACAAAGATGGAGCAGTTCTCAAATTCCACGCCTCTCGATGCCTGAGCATCCATCAGGTCATTGGCTTCCTCGAGCATTACCGGAATGAAGCGGAAGGCGATCATTATCATGATCGACATCTCATCGACAGGAAGACCTATCCTCTTAAGCGGTGAACATGCTCTTGCAAGTCCGTCGGACATTTCTTTCGGAGTAGTCGTATATGAAAGGAGTGATGCCTCTACGATCATCAGAGCGATCCGGCTTGTCAGGGAAATGCCTTTTATCAGACCTTCCCTTGTCGCTTCGAAGCCCCAGAATGACAGGAGAGGTTCCCCCGGGGTTGCCAGTGTCCGGAAAACGAATGTGAATATAAGGAGCACGATGATGGCCTTCAGACCTTTCAGGAAATAGCTGAAAGGAACTCTTGCACATCTGAATTCTGCCAGCGCAATTATCAGGAAGGCAGCATACCACACCGGATTCTTCACCAGGAAGAGCGCAACAATATACAGAAAGACGCTCATGAGCTTGGTTCTCGGATCCAGTGAATGAATGATGGAGTCCACAGGATAATACTGACCTATAGTTATGTCTCTCATATCCGGCCCTCCTTACCCATTGCTG
This sequence comes from uncultured Eubacteriales bacterium, assembly GCA_902786355.1. Lineage (GTDB taxonomy): Bacteria > Bacillota > Clostridia > Peptostreptococcales > Anaerovoracaceae > Crickella. The sequence goes on along the minus strand of CADABZ010000006.1, from coordinate 7,650 downwards.
ATTCGATCGCAGCCGCTGCTTCGAATACTCCTGTTTCGAGTCTGCCGAATCTGAGCCCGCATTCTGCCAGTTCGTACATCACTGAAGTGACTGCGGGAACATCTGCACCATAGCTGCGGACTTTTTCCACATCTGAGAAAACATCTCCCGGGCTTCCGGCAAGTTTTATGCCGCCTTCCGCAAGCAGCAGGACCTTGTCTGCATATCCGGCAATGTCCTCCATTTCATGTGAAATAAGGATGATCGCCGTGCCTCTCTCTTCTCTGATCCTGTTGATGATGCCGAACACCTCTGCTTTGATGACCGGATCGAGTCCGGCAGCAGGCTCATCGAGAATAAGCACTGAAGGTCCCATCGACAGGACACCTGCAAGAGCTACTCTCCTCTTCTGCCCGCCTGACAGGTCCATCGGACTTGAGTCATAGTATTCCTCGTCTATACCAACAAGCGCCAGTGTCTCTTCGGCTGTTTTCCTGGCCTCTTCTTCGGACAGGCCCATTTTCTTCGGACCGAAAGCCACATCGTCCAGCACTGTTTTGCAGAACAGCTGAGTCTCGGATCTCTGAAAAACAAGGCCGACTTCCTTGCGGAAGTTACTGAGTCTGTAGCCCCTGCGGTAGATGCTCTCGCCTTTATACAGGATGTCGCCTGAATCAGCCTTGAGGAGACCATTCAGATTCCTGGCCAGAGTCGTTTTGCCGGCTCCGGTAGTCCCGATAAGGCCTATGCACTCACCTCTGTGTACATCAAAGGATATATTCTGCAGGACTTTTGTCTCATTGACAGTGCCCCTGGCATAGGTAAAACAAAGGTCACGTACTTCGAGAAGCGGTTCTTCTCTGCCCGTTGACGGCTCTGACAGAACTTTCGGCTCCGCATGAGACTGGTTTGAAGGAGCCGGACACATCTCCGGTTTCACAGTCTCCGCATTCTGCATTACAAGAGAGATCAGCTCGCTGCTGTCAAGCACCGGCCCTGCGTGTTCGATCGCTCCGTCTTTTTTGAGGATCTCCGCAAGTTCCGCGACCGGAGGAAGATCCATTCCGGCAGCTCTGAGACGCTCAGGATCAGAAAAGATCTCCTGCGGCGTGCCTGATGCTGCAACGCGGCCTTTCTCCATGAGGATGATCCTGTCGGCATCAACCACTTCATCCGTATGATGAGTGATCAGTATGATGGTCTTGCCGCTCTGGTGAAGCTGACGGATGACATCCAGCACTTCTTTACGGGAGGCCGGATCGAGCATAGCTGTCGGTTCATCGAAAACGATGCAGCGTGAATCGCACGCAAGCACACCGGCTATGGCGACTCTCTGTTTCTGACCGCCGGAGAGCTTCGTCGGGGAAGATTTTCTGCGTGAAAGCAAACCAACAGCCTTAAGGCTGCTGGTTACTTTATCCTGGATATCCCGGGATTCAAGATTCTTATTCTCCGGGCCGAATGCGACATCTTCTTCGACACTTGTTCCTATGATCTGATTGTCAGGATTCTGGAACACCATACCGACTGTGGTCCTTATCTCCCACAGATTCTTCTCATCGGCAGTATCCATTCCGCTTACATGCACGACACCATCATCAGGCAAAAGCAGAACATTCAGATGTTTTGCAAGTGTGGATTTGCCTGATCCGTTCGCGCCAAGAATCGCGATGAATTCGCCCTCAGCTACATCGAGGTCTGCGCCATCGAGTGCTGTGCGGCTGAACTTCTCATCGCCCTTCCATACGTCATATTGATGTCTGATACTTTGTGCCCTGATCATCTGCTACTGAACGATATCGAACTTGTCCTTGCCAAAGTTGGCATAGAACTTCTGGGACATTGCTTTGAGGATCGCCCATGCGATGATTGCTGTACCGATCTTGTCGATGAGGTTGGAAGCGATGTTTCTCAGGAAGGAAGCCTGGAAGATAGTCTTGCCGCCTTCTACGAGTGACATTACAAGTACATCAGAGAATGATCCGTTGAATCCGCCGTATACATACAGTCCGATCGGAGTTCCGATTGCAGGGCATACTGCTGCGAGAACGAGACCGAGTACGAGTGCTGTAACGATGGAGTATTTCCACTTCTTGACTACGAGGCCTGTGATAAGTCCGACTACGAGATTTACGATGAAGAACGGAATATCTGAAACGCTGTAGATAAGTCCTGTGATGATGTTGGACAGTGAGCCTACGATCATTCCCGGAACAGGTCCGAGAACTGCTGCGGACAGCATTGTTCCGAGTGTATCAAGGTAAAGAGGAATTCCGAGTGCGGAAGTGATGATACCGAGTACGATATTGAGTGCGATACAAATTCCGCAGAATACGAGTGCATATGTGCTGTTTTTCTTCATTATGATTCGTTCCTTTCAATATGTTTGTCTGTTAACGTGTTTCATAGATCTGTAACTGCTGATACTGCTTCGGGTATGCTGAGGAAAGATATAGCGAGACCATATTCTCTGCAGAGTTCTCCGGCGACTTCCATGAACACGCCGGGTTCATCAGCCATTCTGACCTGCGGCACAGATTCTCTGCCTTCAAGCTCACCGCCCCAGTCACCTCTGCAGGTCAGCCCATATCCACACGATGGACTTCCCTCTACGGTCACCAGACCCAGAATATTGAATCTGTCCGGATATGATGCGTACTCGCTGAGCTGCATCATTACCGGTGTCAGCATTTCTCTGCAGTTAGCTCTGAAAAAAGCATTGTCAAACTGGTCTTTGACATGTCCCCATCTGCCGGCTCCATACATGATGAATTCCGGACATGGCAGCTGGATGAGCTGTATCCCCTTGTCCAGAACCAGTTTCATGAGTTCATTCCTGTAGTAATACTCTTCTGCGAGCCCGGCCTCATCCTGAGCCACTTTGGAAGCATTATTCAGTATGCAGTGTGAAACCACGAGAATGTTTTTCATATCTTTGTACCTCTTACAAACAAAAGCCTTGTCATTATAGTCCGAACTGCAGAAAATTAATAATTGATAATTAATATATCAGACAAATATAAAATTGATTTCTCCAATGGTTAAATATTTGGGCATTGTCAACCTAAAAACCATTTCCATGGCATAGTGTTACACATTCTACAGTCCGGTGTTTATTGTGGTATAATCAGCGTTATTGACAAAGGATATGAGAGTGATAGGGATTGAAGTATATTATTACCGCATTGATAATCGGATATTTTGTCTTTCTGATCATCGGCATACGCATGGGTCACAGGCCTGCCGAGGTCATCCGCATGAGCATAGACGGGCTCAGGACAGCGTGGACTCTGATGGCCATCCTTCTCCTCATCGGTGTGCTTACCGGAAGCTGGCGGAGCGCCGGTACCATCGTCACCTTCGTATATTACGGGATCAGACTTATAAGGCCGCATCTGTTTCTTATAATTGCATTTCTGCTGACCTGCCTGATGAGCTATGCGCTCGGCACATCATTCGGTGTCGCCGGCACCGCAGGGGTCATCTTCATGACTCTTGCACGCAGCGGCAATGTCGACCCAACCATCGCAGCCGGCGTGCTCCTGTCGGGCATATATTTTGGCGACCGTACATCACCTGCATCCTCTACAGCATTTACAGTGGCCTCTGTCACCGGCACCGACCTGTACGAAAACGTCAGGGGCATGCTGAAGACCGGCTTCATCCCATGGATGATATGCTTTGTGGTCTACGCCATTCTCTCATGGCGCAATCCGCTCTCAGCTGTCGATCCGGCTGCTGTATCTGCTTTTGAATCCTCATTCCGCTTATCTGCGTGGACTCTTATTCCTGCAGCAGTGATTCTTTTATTCCCGCTGCTACGCATACCTATACTGGTCACACTCCTGGCCAGCATAGCCGCAGCATCCGCTGTTTCCATGCTGCTCCAGCATGCTACCTTTGCAGAGCTTATACACACACTCCTGCTCGGCTATCATTCCTCTGATCCTGCATTATCCGCCATAATCGACGGCGGCGGCATCATATCCATGCTGGGGACTGTGGTGATCGTTGCCATAGCATGCAGCTATACCGGTATCCTGAACGGTACCGGCCTGATCAACAGTCTCCGCTCAACAGCCGGCAGACTTGAAAGCAGGGTCGGCCTCTTTCCGTCTGTACTGATCATCTCCTTTGCATCAGCCTGCGTTTTCTGCAATCAGGTGGTCGGGATCATCATGAGTAATGAGCTCATGAAAGAAAGCTACCAACGCAAGGGCAAAAGCGCCTTTGATCTTGCTATGGATATCGAGAACTCGTCTATCACGATCCCCGCGCTCGTCCCGTGGTGCATCCTGATAACCGTGCCCCTGTCGATATTCGGTGTAACGCATGAAGCAGTGCCTTTTGCCATATACATCTACGCGATCCCTCTGGTGCATCTGGCCGACAGGATCCTCCGCCGCGATCTGTAGCGGCCGTAATAAGTAAGAACAACCCCGTGATCTGCAGCGCCCAATATAAGAACAGCCCCGCGATCTGTAGCGCTCAATATAAGAACAGCCCCGCATGAAGCGCGGGGTTTTCTGATACCAAAAAAGGCCCGCCTTTTCAGGCCGGCCCCTGCGTTATCCATATCAATTATTGTCGGCAATACATATCATTCTGCTTTTGCCATCTGTCAGATATATCTGCTGACGATTGATTTCACGGAGTACAGATAGCTGCCGCCGAACAGGTTGAGATGGTTCAGCAAATGATACAGGTTATACAGGTCTCTCCTGTCAGCATATCCCGGATCGATCTCCGCAGTCTCCCTGTACGCATCATAGAATCTGCGGTCAAAGCCTCCGAAGAGCTCTGTCATCGCTAGATCTGCCTCGGCATGTCCGACGTATGCAGCTGGATCGATGAGCCACGGCTCGCCGCAGCTGTCTATCATGTAATTGCCTGCCCACAGGTCCCCATGAAGAAGCGACGGCTGTTTTGGCTCAGCAAGATATTGCTCTGCCTTATCCAAAAACCTGTCAACAGTCTTCCGGTAACCGCTGTCCCAGTAATACGATGCCCTCTCAAACTGAGGACGCAGCCTCCTGTCTATGAAGAACTCAGTCCACGAATCCGCAGGCTCATTACACTGAAACCCTGCACCGATGTAGTTGTCATGCAGGAATCCGTATCTGCCGCCTGGCACATATGATGCAGCATTCGTCTTATCGTTATCAGCTGTCATCTTTTCAGTATCCGCCAGGTGCAGCTCAGCGAGCCGCCTTCCAAGCTCCTCCGAAGCCCCGGGACTTCTGCGTCCTTCTTCTATATATTCAAGCAGCAGAAATGACTCTCTATCATCCGAGCCCCTTGCGATCACAGCCGGAACGCTGATCGCCCCGGCCGTCCTCAGCGCTTCAAGTCCTTCCGCCTCAGCCCTGAAGAAATCCTCATTCTCCTTCCGGTTAGCCTTCATGAACAGCCTGCTCCCATCAGAAAGAGTCAGTGCATATGCCCTGTTGATGTCTCCGCCGGACACCGGGATCCTGCCTGTCACCGCAATGCCACTGCCATATATGTTTTTCAGGATATCTTCAACTGCATCCATATCCTTGTGAGTCCGGAATATCTTCTGCATCCTTCTGACTTATGTCGAATACTCTTAATATCGATCCGCTACGCGTAGACTATCACTGCGATGAGCTCAAGCGTCTCATCTCCCTTGTTTGCGATCGAGTGGCCTGTTCCTGCAGGGCAGATGGTGACATCGCCGGCCTTGACAGTGCAGATCTCACCGTTGTCACTGTATTCGCCGGTCCCTGTCAGAAAATAGAAGAGCTCAGAGTCTTTCTCGTGAATATGGAATCCGATGCTGCATCCCGGTTCCAGAGTTATCTTCGAAAACATGCGGCCCTTCCCGCACAGTTCAGACGTGTCATTGATAAAACCTGTAAGCTTGACCGTGCCGTCGCCGTCACGCATGTGCTCGCGGTACTCTATTTTGCATTCTTCAGCTCTGCGAATCATGATATACCTCCTTATTCTTTCAGCAAAACGATTCCTATGTCCACATTTGTCATGTCTTTGATGTATCTGTCCGCATCTCCCCTGAAAAGGCCCTGCTTGTAAAAGCCTATCGAGACTGTAAGGTCAGACCTGACTGCGAGTGCAGCCTCGCCTGTATCGCCATTCATGCCGCTGTTGATATCGACACTGATGACGTATGCGCCGGAATCATTGATGGCCCTGATCGCATCGGCAGCTTTGCCTCTTACCTCGCCCCTGAAGCCGGTGCCGAGGATGCAGTCAACTATGACATCATACTCAACCAGACTGCGCTTAGCATCTCCGCAGTCTTCCGATTCAGTGAAATCACATATCCTGGCCCCGCTGGCTTCCGCTTTAGTGAAATCACATATCCTGACCCCGCTGGCTTCCGCTTTCTCACAGTAATACCTGCCGTCCTCTGACAGCTTATCTGAAACGCGGATCACAGTAGAGTCTATACCGGCATTCTTCAGTATCCAGGCAAGAGCGTATCCGTCACCGCCGTTGTTGCCGCCGCCTGCCATGATGGCGATGTTCTTTTCCCGCCAGCTGTCATAAGCGAGATATACTCCGTAAGCCGCGCGGTACATCAGTTCCTTACTCGGCACAAAATGCTCTATCGTATACGCATCACTTCTGCGCATCAGGTCAACAGATATCGCAGTCCTGTCTTCTCTGAGCCTGCCGTACAGGAAGATGTCATGCATTTTGCCCTTCTTGCACGCCGCCTTCCGCTGCAGACCCTCACGCACAAAACCGTTCTTCTCAAGTACGCGCCATGACGCTTCGTTTTCCGTATATACGATGCCAGTGATCCTGGCGATATCCAGCTTCTCAAAAGCCTCTGTGCACATCAGCGTCACTGCTTCTGTCATGATTCCCTGTGACCAGTACTCCGTCAGAAGCATGTACCCGATCTCACCGTCACGGCGGTATACATCAGACTTGCACTCAACTGAGATGCTCCCGATAACTTTGCCGTCAAGGACGATCGCCCTGAACAGTCTGTCTACACCATCATGCTCACTCACCATGCCAAGCCACCAGTCGGCATCTGCATCGGTGTACGGCTCCGGGATCCTGTCAGAGAGATAACGTCTGTCTACACTGTTGCAGAGATCCATCAGTTCCTTTTTCAGATCCCCGCTCCATTTTATCAGTTCTGTCTTCATGGTTTTTTCATTCTTATTGAAGTTCTATGCCATGCAATATTTATTATTAATGATATCACACGATTCTTTCAGGCAAAACGCCTTTCGTGCATCGGTATTACCATACTCATGTCCGGAAAAGGGGTACAGCCAGGAAAGTACTTGTCAAAAGCAGAATCTGCATGTCCACTTTATGGGTACCACTCTAAAAGGACAATCTTGTAGATATCTTTCCCGGCCCTCTTGTTTGTCAATGTTTGGTCCAATTCACATTGACAAAATGAATCAAAAAATTTTAAAAAACAATAAATTTCTCTGATTTGCTCGTTTTTCGAGAAAATCCATTGAACACAAATCATTCAGCGAAGAAATCTACAACATTGGTATTGAAAATCGGAAGGATCGGCGTCCAGAATACAAGATTGCTAAGTATTCGCAGACAGATTGGTCCTCTGTCAAGTTAACGGACAGTCTTTTTGAGGATAAAACCTGTCCTGCTTAAGCGGCAATGCCCAGGCTGGCACAATGCCGCATATAATACAAA
>CADABZ010000005.1 GCA_902786355.1 uncultured Eubacteriales bacterium | reverse complement strand
AAACATTGAGAAGTTCACCAACGAGACAGGTCCGGCTGTAGCTCAGATGCTCAAGGAGGAGGGCGTTGATGCAGTTCTCCTCACCGCTGGATGAGGAACCTGCCACCGCTCTGCAACAATCGTGCAGAGAGCAATCGAGGCTGCAGGTATCCCTACAGTTATTATCGCAGCACTTCCACCGGTCGTAAGACAGGCTGGTTCACCGAGATGCCACCGCTCTGCAACAATCGTGCAGAGAGCAATCGAGTCGGTAGGTATCCCTACAGTTATCATCGCTGCTCTTCCACCGGTCGTAAGACAGGCTGGTACACCGAGAGCTGCTGCTCCTATGGTACCTATGGGCGCTAATGCCGGAGCACCTCACGATGTAGAGATGCAGACTGCTATCGTAAAGGCTTCCCTCGAGCTCCTCGAGACAATCGAGACTCCGGGCAAGATCGTTCAGCTGCCTTTCGAGTATCACGCAGTTATCTAATCGGGTATTCCGATTACATCCGGGACTATATATCCCGGCATGAACTGAATAGGACATCGATATCTGAAAGTATCGAAGATGGGGCTGAGCAATCAGCCCCATTTTTTCCAGAAAGAAATGCACTGTTGCTGCATCAGACAGAAAACCGCTCTGGCAGCACGGTTCAGGTTGATTTATTCCGCAGTGTGAAATATGATATATGCGGGAACTACAACTTAAGTATCATTGAAACTCATTAAAAAGGAGAGGTCAGAATAGCAATGGCTGCAAATGATATTGAACTGAGAAGACTTGTTATCAAAGCATTCCACATGACAGAAGTCGAGATGGGCGACGAGAACAAGATCACGACAAGCGGAAAGATGACGATCAACAACGACTGTCTTCCTGCTTTGGCCGAAAAGTACAGTGAAGTTATCGACCACATTGATGTAGAGATCATCAAGCCGGGCGATCACGACAGACACACAAACACAATCATGGATATAATCCCTATTTCCGTAAAGGTTCTCGGAAAGTGCGGAGAGGGTATAACCCACACCATCACAGGCGTATATGTAATGCCTACAGGCGTGGACGTAGATGGAGAGCAGGCTCACGAGTTCGGAAGCTCAGACGGCAATCTCAGCGAGATGCTTCACCTGAACAGAGCCGGCACACCTGCTGACGATGATTACATCATCTCCTTTAACATCACCTTCAAGAAGGGAATGGGCCAGGAAAGATATGCTATCATCGACGCATACAGAATGGTCGAGGAGTGGATGAACACTTTCAGAGCACAGCTCAAGAAGTTCGAGGGTACCAAGTGCACTGAGAGACACGAATACTACGACAGGATCAGACCTGGACAGAAGAAGGTCCTCGTTATCAAGGAGATGATCGCTCATGGCGCTATGCTCGACACATGGATCTTCCCTGATCAGCCGTCCGGAGTAGAAGGCGGCAAGTCACTTATTGATTACGGCGCAATGCCTGTCATGCTGACTCCTAACGAGTTCAGAGACGGTGCTATCAAAGCGATGAATTAAGGAGGTGCGAGATGGGAGTAGGTCCTTCAACAAAAGAAACAAGCCTTCATCACTTCAGAGATCCGCTTATAGAGATCCTCGGTGAAGATGAGGGAATCGATCTGATGGGAGTTCTTGTTTTCGGATCTCCTGAGGGCAACGAAGAGAAAATCAGATGCTCTCGTACTGCTGCAGTAGTAGCTGAATGCTGCCGTCCTGACGGTGTCATCGTTGAGACAGACGGCTGGGGCAACCTGGACGTTGACTATGTCAACTGCGTCAACGAGATCGGCGAGAGAGGCATCCCTGTTGCAGGCCTCAACTGGAGCGGAACAGCAGGCACTTTCGTAGTAGAGAGCCCGTTCCTAGCCAACGTTGTAGACTTCAACAAGAACCCTGAGGGCATCGAGTCGAACATCGTAGGTGAGAACAACTACACCGAAGAAGACGTAAGAGAATGCGTCAAGAGACTGAAGATCGCAATGTTCAAGAAAGAGCGCGGACAGAAGTGGTATTAACACTGAGCGGGGCAGAAATCCCCCGCTTTTTTGTGCTATAATATTTCCATGTTTACGCATTTACACGTCCATACTGAATACAGCCTGCTTGACGGAATGAGCAGGATCTCCGAGCTGCCTGAGTATGTGAAGGAGCTCGGGATGGATTCATGCGCCATTACTGATCATGGCGCCATGTTCGGTGTGGTCGATTTCTATAAATCCTGCAGGAAAGCAGGCATCAAGCCGATAATCGGATGTGAGGTCTATACTGCGGCACGCACCATGTATTATAAGGATGCAGGCAGAGACAGACATTCAGGTCATCTTATACTGCTTGCTGAGACACAGGCCGGTTACAGCAACCTTGTCAAGATCGTATCGAAGAGCTACGTGGACGGATTCTATTTCAGACCGAGAGTAGACAAGAACCTCCTCAGACAGTACAGTGAAGGTCTTATCTGCCTTTCTGGCTGCTTGGCCGGCAATACACAGAGGCTTCTTCTCAACAATGACTATGAAGGTGCTAAACGTGAAGCACTTGAGCTGCAGTCGATATTCGGAAGCGGCAATTTTTTCCTTGAGATACAGAACCACAGACTGGAGGAAGACAAGAGAGTCATAGAAGGACTCCGGAATCTTTCGGAAGATACAGGCATACCTCTTGTGGCCACTAATGATGCACATTATATAAGGCGTGAAGATGCCACAGCTCAGGATATTCTCATGTGTATACAGACGCAGACTAATATCCATGATGAGAACCGTGTGAAATTCGAGAATGACGAGTTTTACATCAAGAGTGAGGAGGAGATGCTGGCTCTGTTTCCTGGCATGGAAGATGCCGTGGAGAGATCCCATGAGATAGCAGAGCGCTGTAATGTGGAATTCACATTCGGTGACTATCATCTGCCGGAATATGTGCCTCCGGAAGGCATGACATGTGATGAGTACCTGAGAGAACTGTGTTACAGGGGTCTGACCCGCCGCTACGGAAGCGATGCGATGGATCCTTCTTCAGGTTACAGAAAACGCCTTGAGATGGAGCTTTCCGTCATAGAGAATATGGGCTATGTAGAATACTTCCTTATAGTATGGGACTTCATTCATTATGCCAAGTCCCATGGGATAGCCGTCGGACCGGGAAGAGGCTCGGCTGCCGGAAGTATAGTCGCTTACAGCCTTGATATTACTGAGATAGATCCGATCAGATACAATCTGATCTTTGAGCGTTTTCTCAATCCTGAGAGGGTGAGTATGCCGGATATCGACGTCGATTTCTGCATCGAAAGACGTCAGGAGGTCATCGACTACGTAACGGCGAAGTACGGCAGGGACAAAGTATCCCAGATCATCACATTCGGAACACTCAAGGCAAAAGCCGCAGTCCGTGATGTCGCAAGAGCTCTGGATGCTACTTACGCTGAGGGTGACGAGATAGCCAAGGCCATACCTAATGAGCTCGGCATCACGATAGCCAAGGCTCTTGAAGTCAATCCGGACCTGAGGAAGAGGTATGAAACAGAGCCTCTGGTAAAACAGGTCCTGGATCTGTCGATGGCACTTGAAGGACTTCCGCGTCATGCCTCGACTCATGCAGCCGGCATAGTCATCTCGAAGCTTCCGCTCGATGAATATGTTCCGCTGTACTCATCAGATAAAGGCATATCGACGCAGTTCAATATGACGACTATCGAGGAACTGGGACTGCTCAAAATGGACTTCCTCGGACTGAGGAATCTGACTGTCATCCGTGATGCTCTCAGAATGATCGAGCACAACCACGGAGTTAAGATCGACTGGGCTGAGATGGGTTATGATGACCCTGATGTATACAGACTTATAGCAGACGGCAATACCAAGGGCGTATTCCAGCTTGAAAGCGGGGGCATGACAGACTTCATGAAGAACCTCAGGCCTTCATGCTTTGAAGATATCGTTGCGGGCATTGCTCTGTACAGACCGGGACCGATGGACTCTATACCGAGATATATAGAGAACAAGAAGCATCCCGATAATATTAAATACGTAGATCCTCATCTTAAGCCGATACTCGATGTTACTTACGGCTGTCTTATCTATCAGGAACAGGTAATGCAGATCGTAAGGGATCTCGGAGGATACTCTTTCGGCCGGTCTGATCTTGTCCGCCGTGCGATGAGCAAGAAGAAGATGTCGGTCATGCTTGAGGAGAAAGAGTATTTTATCAACGGCAAGCTGTCAGACGATGGTTCGGTGGAGATAGCAGGGTGCGAGAGGAACGGCGTTCCGGCTGCTGCGGCTGAGACTATATTCGAGGATATGGTGAGCTTTGCCTCATACGCATTCAATAAGTCACATGCAGCTGCATATGCTGTGCTCTCCTACGAGACGGCTTATCTCAAGTGCCACTATCCTACAGAATTCATGGCTGCACTTATGAGCAGCATGGCAGGCGATGCAAAACACACCGCCGACTATGTCAGAAACTGCCGTGAGATGGGCATAGAGCTTCTGCCTCCTTCAGTAATGAAGAGCGGACGGAACTTTACCGCAAGTGACGGTAAGATAAGGTTTGGCCTGCTGAGTGTCAAGAATGTCGGCACCGGAATAATCGACGCTATAATAAAAGGAAGAAATGATGTAGCCGGAACACATGATATATATGAGTTCATAGAGGCGATCCCGGCCGGCGAGCTCAACCGCAAGTCAATAGAATCGCTGATCCAGGCGGGAGCCTTCGATGATATCAACAGCAACAGAGCTGTGATGATGGCTGTGTGCGATGATGCTGTCCAGAGAGCTCAGAAGAAAGCGAAGACAGGCGGACATGCGCAGATCAGTCTTTTCCAGCTCGATGATTTTGCGGACGAAACTATTTCAGCGCCGCCTCTTCCTAAGGTGGCAGACTTCCCGGCAGACACCAAACTTGCAATGGAGAAGGAGATGCTGGGAGTATATCTCTCGGGCCACCCTCTCGATGAGTACGGGAAGCTGATCAGGGAAAACACTACCGCAAGCACATCGGAACTCACATCCGGAGGAGAAGAGTTCACTTCCGGACGAGATGACGGCGACAGCATGGTGATCAACACTTCCAGGTTCAGAGAGGGTGATTTTGTCATCCTGGCAGGCATGCTCAGCGGCGTCAGGACAATGGTCACACGAAAGTCTCAAGAGATGGCAAGACTGACACTCGAAGACTTTGACGGTGTCATAGATGCTATAGCGTTCCCTAAGGTGTACGAGAGGAAGCGCAATATAATCCGGAACGATCAGATTGTGGGGATTTCGGGCAGAGTAAGCTTCAAGGACGAAAGCGATGCCGAGATACTTATTGAAGATATCGTACCTGTCGCAGATATCTCATCCCTGGCAAGAGACCGCAGAGGCGGCCGCTATGACAGAAACGGTTACGCAGATAACGGTTACAGCAGCGGCACCGGGAAGGCAGCCAGACAGCAGACCGGACGCGGCGGGCAGGAGCTAAGAGATCCTGTCAAGCTGAGAGTCACAGAAGAGGTAATGGCAGGGCACAGGGATGTCAGAAGTCTGCTTTACCACCTGACTGATGCAATGAGTCTGTATCCAGGTGACAGGGACGTGCTTGTATATCTGCCTGGGCAGAAACCTGTAAAGTGCAGCCGGGATAACAGGGTGGAGATGACAGATGATCTCAGATCCAGACTGATCAGAATACTCGGGGAAGCGAATGTCAAAGGCTAACTTCTCAGATGACGTAAATAAAATCAAAAAGGGTGAAAGGAAATGGGCAAGGCGATCGTTATATATACTTCAAAAAGAGGCAGTACAAAGCAGTATGCTGAGTGGATCGCAGAAGACCTCGGATGCGAGGCGATTCCTCTTTCAGATCCTCGCATGAAGGATATCAATCTGTATGAATATGACTGCATAATATACGGCGGCTGGATCAGAGGCAGCGGTATCGTTGATTTCGACAAATTCGGCAAAATGCTCGACCCTGAACTGATGCAGAGGCTGATCGTGTATGGCGTCGGAATGGCCGATGAGACGGCAGACAACTACGCGCAGGTGTGGGGATACAGTATCGGCAAGCTCGATCCTAAGAACGAAAACAGATCCATAATGTACATTCTCGGCGGCAGGTATTCTCCGGCAGAAGTGCAGGGCTTGGATAAGTTCCTAATGAAGATCATGAAGACCGTCCTCATCTCAGGCAGCACGCCTGAAGCCAGATCCAGAGCCAATTTCATGAAAGACCGCATAGAAAACGGTGTGGATATGGTCTTCAGAGACAATATCACGTCGCTTGTCAGGGATGCGAAGAGGAAGCTCGGAGATAATGACTGAAAAAGCCGTCGGGATCCCGGGGAAGATATGAAAAAAGGCTGTCGCGCGATTTTGTGCGGCAGCCTTTTCAGGTCATAAGTATTCGGTTCAGATGATCAGATTCTTGCTACACCTGTGTCTCTTGCAGCCTGTGCAACGGCAGCAGCTACAGCAGACTTTACTCTTGGATCGAATGCCTTAGGGATGATGTAGTCGGCTGTCAGCTCATCATCGCTGATCACTCCTGCGATAGCCTTGGCCGCAGCGATCTTCATCTCTTCGTTGATGTCTCTTGCGCGTACATCGAAGGTCCCGCGGAAGATCCCAGGGAATGCGAGCACGTTGTTGATCTGGTTAGGAAAGTCGGAACGGCCTGTTGCTACAACCGCTGCTCCGCCTGCCTTAGCGTCATCAGGATAAATCTCAGGTGTAGGGTTGGCGCAAGCGAATACGATTGGATCAGGATTCATGCTTTCGACCATTTCCTTAGTAACAAGGCCAGGTGCACTTACTCCGATGAAGATGTCTGCGCCCTTCATAGCGTCCGCGAGAGTTCCCTGAATTTTCTTCTTATTGGTCATCTTAGCGATCTCTTCCTTGAATGGGTTCATACCTTCTGTGCGGCCTTCATAGATGCAGCCCTTGCTGTCGCAGAGGATAGCATCGCCGAGGCCATAGCTCATGAGGAGCTTAGTGATGGTGATAGCTGCGGCTCCTGCACCGGATACTGCGAGTGTGCAGTCTTCCCACTTCTTGCCTGTGACCTTCATAGCGTTGATCAGGCCGGCGAGTGTGATAACGGCAGTACCGTGCTGGTCATCGTGGAAGATAGGAATGTCACATTTTTCTTTGAGCTTTCTCTCGATCTCGAAGCATCTTGGAGCCGAGATATCCTCAAGGTTGACTCCGCCGAAACTTCCGGAGATGAGATATACTGTATTTACGATATCATCTACATCCTTGCTCTTGATGCAGAGCGGGAACGCGTCTACATCGCCGAAGGCTTTAAAGAGGACACACTTTCCCTCCATTACAGGCATTCCTGCTTCAGGGCCGATATCTCCGAGTCCGAGAACGGCAGAACCGTCTGTGACTACGAGGCACATGTTCCAGCGGCGCGTAAGTTCATAAGACAGATCGACATTATCCTTGATCTCGAGGCATGGCTGGGCAACGCCCGGCGTATATGCAAGGGACAGGTCTACTTCGTTCTCAACAGGAACTGTTGTGATTACTTCGATCTTACCCTTTTTCTCATAGTGCAGCTTCAGACTCTCTTCTGCGTAATTGTGGTTAGCCATTATTGGTCTCCTCTCTGTTAATATAGTGTGAGTTGAGTTGATTATAATATATTTTCAATCCGTTTTATTTGAAGAATATCGGTATCAAAAAAATCCTCCAGGTCTGACCCGGAGGATTTTGTGTCAGTGATCTGTGCACGGATATGCTACATGTTGATCCTGAGGTATACAAGGAACAGTGCGAATGAGATCCACATTACCGGCTTGATCTCCTTGGCTCCGCCTTCGAGAACCTTGAGGATTACGTATGAGAGAATTCCGAACATGATACCGTTTGCTATGGATGATGTGAACGGCATCATGATTATTGCGAAGAATGCAGAAATGATATCAGACATAGGAGCATCTTCGAATTTTACATTCTTGATCTGTGACATCATCAGATATCCTACATATACCAGAGCAGGTGTTGTAGCGAATCCCGGTATGGATATGAAGAGAGGTGACAGGAACAGAGAAATAAGGAACAGCACACCGGAGGTGGCTGATGTAAGTCCCGTCCTGCCTCCTACAGCAGCACCGGCCGAGGATTCTACGAAGGATGTAACTGTGGATGTACCGAGGCAGGCTCCGATGACTGTTCCGATAGCATCAGAAAGCAGAGCCGGCTTGACCTGCGGCAGCTTGCCGTCTTCATCAAGCAGACCGGCACTTTCGGCAACGCCGATAAGTGTACCTACTGTATCGAACATATCGGCATACAGGAAAGTGAATATGATGACCAGGAACTTGAGCAGATTCTTGCCGATCCACTCGAAGTCGAAGGAGAAGAAATACTCCATCTTGACACCGCTGAAAGCAAGGTTCGGATATACACTGTATACTCCGTTAGCAGGATCAGGTACATACCAGCCTACAGCCTGAGCAATCATTCCGAGCACCCAGGTGATCAGGATGCCGTAGAATATTGCTCCTTTCAGTCTCCTGTGTGAGAGATATGCAATAATGATGACACCGATAAGTGAGAGCGCTACAGGTGCCTGGCCTGGATTACCGAATGCGATGCCGCCCTCGGTGGTGACGGTTACTGCACCTGAGTTTTTGAGTCCTACGATCGCGATGAAGAGTCCGATACCGACAGAAATCGCGGACTTCAGATTCATAGGAATATCATTGACAAGTGATTCTCTGAAATTGGTAAACGATAACAGAATGAAGATAATACCTTCACAGAATACAGCGGCCAGAGCAACTTCCCACGGATGTTCGGTCCCGACCATAGGACAGACCGTATAAGCGAAGTAAGCATTGAGGCCCATTCCTGAAGCAAGAGCAACAGGGTAATTAGCGAAGAAAGCCATGCACAATGTAGCAAGGCCGGCGGATATCGCCGTAGCAGTGAATACTGACGCAGAATCCATGCCCGATGCGGAAAGAATAGCGGGATTGACGGCCAGGATATAGGCCATAGCCAGGAACGTAGTTGCACCGGCAATGACTTCAGTCCTTACATCGGTGTTGTGTTCCTTTAGTTTGAAACGTTTTTCTAACATCTGAACAGCTCCTTTCCATATAATATTATTAATTATCAAACAAAGATCGTACTCAGTCTGCAATAGTCTACCTATATAATAAAACTTATTCTTCCATTCAACAAGAATTATGATGGTATATCGGGCGCAGAAATGAGAAAAAATAGAAGAATCTGCTTGAAATGTCTGGTTTCGTTACGTATAATATGAAAGTGCGCGCTGTGCGTACTATTTTATATCTGTCACACTGTGATCAGCCGCGGTGCCCTGCATAGGGCGGGGTTGAAGGCAGAAAGTCACGGTGGAAGTAATGTTAACCGGAGGTTATAAAATGTCAGTAGTAACAATGAAACAGCTGCTCGAAGCAGGCGTCCATTTCGGACATCAGACAAGAAGATGGAACCCTAAGATGGCTCCTTACATCTTCACAGAGAGAAACGGAATCTATATCATCGATCTTCAGCAGACACTTGGTCTGATCGATCAGGCATATGATTTCATGAGAGAAGTCGGAGCAAGCGGCAAGCCGGTACTCTTCGTAGGAACAAAGAAGCAGGCTCAGGCTGCTATCAGAGATGAGGCAGAGAGATGCGGAATGTATTTCGTTAACGAGAGATGGCTCGGCGGAATGCTCACTAACCACAAGACAATCAGCAAGAGAATCGAGAGACTCGCTGAGATCAGAGAGATGCAGGAAGACGGCACTATCAACAAGTATGCCAAGAAGGAAGCTCTCAAGATGATCGCTGAAGCAGACAAGCTCGAGAAGTACCTCGGCGGTATCAAGAGCATGAAGGGTATGCCTGGAGCTATCTTCGTTGTAGACCCTAAGAAGGAAAGAATCGCTGTAAAGGAAGCTAAGATCCTCGGAATCCCTGTAGTAGGTATCGTTGATACTAACTGCGATCCTGATGATGTTGATTACGTCATCCCTGCAAACGATGACGCTATCAGAGCTGTCAAGCTGATCACAAGCACAATGGCAGACGCTATCATCGAAGCAAAACAGGGCGAGAGCTTTGCAGATGCACCTGAGGCTGAAGCAGCACCTGCAGAGGCTGAAGAGGCAGCAGACGAGGAATAAGATTCTCTCAGACTATACGGCGTTGCCGTAAGGGCGAGAATCTTGATCTACGGGGGCTGAGCCCCTTCGATAGAATTTAGGATTATACGAAATCGGTGCCTCTTTGTGTAAAGAGGCATCGATATAGTCATAAGGAGGAAAATATGGCTGTAACAGCAAAGATGGTAAAAGAGCTTCGTGATATGACCGCTGCAGGCATGATGGACTGCAAGAAGGCTCTCGTAGAAGCTGATGGAGATATGGACAGAGCTGTAGAGATCCTGAGAGAAAAGGGACTTTCCAAGGCTGCTAAGAAGGCCGGCAGAATCGCTGCTATGGGTCTTGTAAGAACTGCATTCTCAGCAGACGGAAAGACAGCTGCTATCGTAGAAGTTAACTCCGAGACAGACTTCGTTGCTAAGAACGACGAGTTCATCGGATTCGTAGAGAAGCTGGCTCAGCTGGCTCTTAACGCAGAGAGCAATGACATGGATGCTTTCAAGGCTATGGCATTTGATGATGCTTCGACAGTAGGAGAAGCACTGACAGCTCTCATCGCTAAGATCGGCGAGAACATGAACATCAGAAGAATCGAGAAGGTTTCTGGAGAGGTTATGTCCTCATACATCCACGGCGGCGGAAACATCGGCGTTATCGTTGCTGCTAATGGTGCAGACAGTGATGCCAACAAGGAAGCACTGAAGAACGTTGCTATGCAGGTAGCTGCAATGAACCCTCAGTATGTAAGCAGAGACGAGATTTCTGAGGCTGAGCTTGCTAACCTCGGCAAGATCACTCTTGAGAGTGCTCTTAACGATCCGTTCTCACTGCCAAAGCCGATCCTGAACGGACTTCTTGACAAGGTCGCTGACGTCTGGGACAAGGCTGATCTTGACATCCTCGCTGAGAAGAAGGCAGACAAGAGCTTCAACTTCAACTATCTGCCGAACTTCCTTTCAGAAGAAGCAAAGACAAGACTTGCAGGTCTTGCTATCGCTGCTAAGATGGAAATCTCCGAGAACAAGATCTTCAAGGGCCTCGTTGACGGACGTATTTCAAAACAGCTCAAAGAGATCTGCCTGCTTGATCAGGTTTATGTAAGAGCAGAGGACGGAAAGCAGACTGTTGCTCAGTATCTGAAGAGCGTTGACCCGGCTCTGTCACTGGCTAAGGTCGTAAGATTCGAAGTAGGCGAAGGAATCGAGAAGAAGGAAGAGGATTTCGCTGCTGAAGTAGCTGCACAGATGGAAGCTGCTAACAAGTAATTGCCGCAACGAAGAATTGAATGGATCAGTAAATCCATGCCCCGGAGTAAAATCCGGGGTTTTGTTTTGCCTGGATTTTATTGGCATGTGCTGATAGTCTTTTGCATTTTTGCTTACCGAATGTCAAACATCAATTGGAATGATACAGACGAAGTGATAAAATAAAGACAAGACTGCGGGAATGGTTTTTACTGCCTGAGTCCGCTTTGTAAGTGGGGGAATATTTCAGAAGAGGGAGAAATATTATGGTACCGGAAAGATTCCAAGATTATTTTTTCAATGACAGAGATTATCTGCCTGAAACTTATGAAGTGGCAGATAAGGAGCGTGAGGAACTTGTCAGAAAGCTGGCTGCTATGATCACAGACGATCTGGGAATGTCTGGCAAACCGGACAAGATTTCCAATGACGAACCTGATTTCTGGCTGCTTGACAGACTGCTGACTACAGATGAGATCAGATTCATGCTCAATTTCAAGAAGAAGAGGACCGTAAAACTTACAGTCAATGAACTGGCTAAGAGAAACAACATGACGGTCACAGAGGCACTGAACATGGCAGAGGGCATCTGTGCAAAAGGTCTTCTTGAATTCGACCGTGAGAACGAGACCAACGAGAAACAGTATTTCGTACCTAAGTGGGTCGTTGGTTCCGGTGAGTACATGCTGATGACAGGCAAGCTCATGGAAGAGCATCCTGAGATCGCTACTTTCTTCCATTATGCATCCATGGTGCCTGTAGGAAAAGTTGCTCATATGGTTCCTGAGGGAGGCGGCGGACTTGGAATGCATGTCGTCCCTGTTGAGAAAGCCATAGAAGCCAACAATGAAGCAGTATCGTTTGAAAAACTCTCATACTGGCTCAACAAGTATGATAAGTATGCACTTATGATATGCTCCTGCAGAAGACAGCAGAGGATCAGAGGCGAGGGTGCCGGTGAGATCGAAGATTACTGGTGCATCGCTGTCGGCGATATGGCAGAGTACATAGTTGAGACCGGAAAAGACGCATATTATGCATCCTATGACGAGGTCATGGAAGTCCTCAAAAAGGCTGAAAAGGCCGGTTATGTACACCAGATCACCAACCTTGACGGTGAGGGCAAGATCGTAGGTATCTGCAACTGCTCAGCTACAGTATGCAATGCGATCAAGACATCACAGCTTTTCAATACTCCTAACATGTCCGCATCGGCTTACAGAGCACATGTAGACCACAATAAGTGTGTTGCCTGCGGCAAGTGCGTAGAGATTTGTCCTGTAGGTGCAGCAAAGCTCGGACAGAAGCTCTGCAGAAAGAACGGACAGGCAGTAGAATATCCTCTCACTGAGCTTCCGAACGAAGTGAAGTGGGGACCTCATAAGTGGAACAAGAATTACAGAGAAGATGCCAAGATCAACTGCTATGAGACAGGAACATCGCCATGCAAGGCTGCATGTCCTGCCAACCTTTCAGTACAGGGATATATCAACATGGCAGATCAGGGCAGATACAGGGAAGCTCTTGAGCTGATCAAGCAGGACAACCCTCTGCCTGCAGTCTGCGGAGCTGTCTGCAACAGAAGATGTGAAGACAGATGCACAAGAGGCACTATCGACCAGCCTGTAGCTATCGATGAGATCAAGAAGTTCATCGCTGCACAGGAGCTGACAGCAGAAGGCAGATTCATTCCGGAATGCGGCAAGGAATACGGCGGATTCTGGGGCGATGAGTACAAGATGGCAATCATCGGTGCCGGCCCTGGCGGACTTGCAGCAGCATACTATCTGAGAAAACGCGGCTATCCTGTAACTGTATTTGAGAAGCAGAAGGCACTCGGCGGAATGCTGAGATACGGGATCCCTTCATTCAGACTCGAGAAAGATGTAGTTGATGCAGAGATCGATGTCATGAAGGAGATGGGCGTAGAGTTCGTGACAGGCTGCGAAGTAGGTAAGGATGTCACCATCCAGCAGCTGAGAGATCAGGGCTACGCAGCATTCTATATCGCAGCAGGACTCCAGAGCGGCGGCAAACTTGCAGTTGATGGCGCAGACGCAGAAGGCGTTATGAGCGGTATTGACTTCATGAGGATCATCAATGAGGATGAGGTTGCCCTCATGGAGGGTAACCTCCCTGAAGCAGGCAGACTCAGCGGCAATGTCGTAGTCATCGGCGGCGGCAACATCGGAGCTGACGTAGCAAGATCAGCTGTAAGAGCAGGAGCAGACAAGGTATACATGTACGCACTTGAATCCTATGACGAGCTTCCGATGGGAATCGAGGACAGAACAGAGTGCGAAGAAGAAGGCATCAGCGTCAACGGCGGATGGGGCCCTGTAGAGATCAGGTCTGAGAACGGAAAGGTCTGCGGCATCAAGTTCCGTAAGTGCGTAAGCGTCAAGAATGAAGAGGGCAGATTCGATCCTAAGTTCGATGACAGTGAGACAACTGAACTCGAATGCCAGACAGTACTCTACTGCACAGGCCAGAAGCCAGACCTCGGCAGGATGCTCGAAGGAACCAAGGTTGAGATCAGCCCGAGAGGCATGATCGTTGCTGACCCTGTGACACTCCAGACAGCAGAGGAAGACATTTTTGCCGGCGGCGACATCGTAACAGGACAGAAGTTCGCGATCGACGCTATCGCACTGGGCAGACCTATCGCTGACTCGCTTCACAGATACGTTCACAAAGATCAGGGCGAGAACAGGCTGACTGTAGGAAGAGACCTCAGAGAGATCATCGAACTCGACAGAGATGACATCCTTGTTGAGAGCTATGACAACATGCCAAGGCAGAAGCCTGGACACAGAGATGGTGATCCGGTTAAGACGTGGCATGACCTGAGAGAACCTCTGTCAGAGATCCAGATCAGAGCTGAGGCCAACAGATGTCTCAAGTGCGGTGCTACAACAGTCGACGTTAACAGATGTATCGGATGCGGACTCTGCACAACGAAGTGTGAATTCGATGCTATCAGGCTCGAGAGAGATCATCCTAAGGCAACCAGAATGTATTCTGCAGAGAATGGCAAGCTCAAAGCTATCCTGCCTTATGCTCTTCCTAGAGAACTCAAGATCAGACTTAAGGGAAGCAAGATCGCAAAGGTGCTCGGAAAGTAGTTTTCTGATAACATTCGAAGCAAAATCAAAACAGCTCCGGCTTATACAGCCGGGGCTGCTTTTATACTGAAATGTTGCGGATATGATGCGCGCTGCTCCCCGGAGAGGGATGTGATCAGAGGTATCTGTCCAGAGCCTCCAGGATTTCCCTGCGGGCTGATTCGAGCCCCTCAAGCGCTGCATCTTTTTTGCTCTGAAGCAGCTGTCCGGTCTCATTTTTGAGGTTCTGAAGCTCGCGGCGAGTCTCGTATCCGGCTGTTATAGCTTCCGTAAGAGCCTTGTTCCGAAGTGAGCGCATCGATCTGTCGATATCATCACGGAAGGCCTGAGCTTCTTTTTTCAGACTCTGTCCTGCAGCATCGATCTCTCCGAGCGTCTCCATCAGCTCTCCCTGTGCTTTGAAAAAATCATAATCATAAGGAAGGCGTTTGCCATATTCACCGCTGCGGTATTTATCTATAACTACACAGTAGCGCTCGTATGCATGTGTGACAGAATCTTCCCATGATATATATATTTCATTGCCGGCAGTAAGGCCGACAGTCTTCATCTTCTCAGGAGCTCTGATGAGGCTCCTTATCTTCGAAGCAAGAGACTCGGCGTTCTCCTCGATTAGAAAACCGTTTCTTCCATCTTTCACGCCTTCGGAAGCACAGCTGTTACGTATGATCACTGATGCGGTGTTGCATGCAGCAGCTTCTCTTACGACCAGGCCGTTAGTATCAAATGTTGAAGGGAACAGGAAGAGATCTGCGAGGGTATACCAGGCTCTCAGCAAGCTGCGGTCGGATACCACCCCGGTGAATATCACTTTTTTGCCGAGGCCAAGTTCGGCTGCGTATGCCTTCACTTCTTCCTCGTCGCCTCCGCCGCCAACGAATATCATGCGGAAATCTACGTTCTCCTTGTTCAGTCTGGCCAGAGCATCCAGGATGATCCTGAGGCCCTTATACCACATGAGTCTTCCTATGAACAGGAATCTCGGCACTCCTTCCGGCAGATCGTACGCGCCGGAAAGCTTTCCGGTAATTTTCCGGGCGGCTTCTTCGTGAGGAAGATCGACACCGTTAGGCATTACGATATAGTCTCCTTCGAAGCCAAGCGACCGCAGGTTTTCTCCTGCTCCTTTGCTGACAGTCCAGACCTCATCGCAGGCACTGACATTCCGGATGAGTGTGTTGATCGCACTTTCCTGAAGAGCCTTGTTTCTTATTGCGTTGGCGATATCTATATCGTATTTCGTGTGCCAGGTGAGAACGAGAGGAAGATCCATCGATTCGCTAAGCTGACGGGCCAGAAAACATGACATCATAGGACAGTGAACATGAAGGAGCTCTGATTTCTCCTCGCGTATTCGGTGCGCCGCTTCAGGCGAGAACGGATATCCTGTAACATATCCAACGAGCTTTCGTGTATCGATGCTCGGATATCTGATCACCGGGAATTCATAAGCGGAGTCATCTGCTCCGGGCATCTCCGGCGCTACAACAAGAGAATGTCCGAGCTTCTGTTCTATGACGCGGCCATAATTGACTACCGCGTTTGATACACCGTCGATTATCGGCGGGAATGCGTCGTTGAGAAGGCAGATCGTGTGTTTATCCTGCATTTCGGTTCCTTTCATGAGCGGTGAAGCCGTTCTGATATCTGAGCTTCAAGCCCTTTTCTGCTGAATTTATTATTAATTATAAACAATTTCATGTATAATATCTCTATTAAATTCCGAAGCTCAGACAGAAGCAATGCTCCTGCAGGTCTGACCGGATATAGAGAGCGACACTGGCATGTGCCGCATTAAGACAAATAGTTATTATCACAGTTATTAATAAGTATGGATAAGAATTTAGACAGAGAAAAAATAATCATAAGAACCAGTATCACGGGGATCGTCGTCAATGTCCTGCTTGCAGCATTTAAGGCTTTCGTAGGAATAGCGGCCAATTCCATTTCGGTAGTGCTGGACGCTGTAAACAATCTGTCAGATGCATTATCGTCTGTCATCACTATCATCGGCGCAAGGCTTGCTGCCAAGAAGCCTGATAAGGATCATCCGCTCGGTCACGGACGGACAGAGTATCTCAGCGCAATGATAGTCTCGGCTATTGTTCTCTATGCAGGTGTAACATCCGCTGTTGAATCGGTCAAGAAGATAATCAATCCGGTAAAACCAAACTATACTGCTATCTCGCTGGTGATCATAGCAACAGCAGTTGTAGCCAAGGTCCTGCTCGGAAGGTATGTCAGAAACCAGGGCAAAAAGGCAGACTCCGGGGCTCTGATAGCTTCCGGAACGGACGCACTTTCGGATGCCATTCTCTCGCTGGCAGTATTTCTGAGTGCTGTATTCTATATGGTCACAGGCATAGCTCTTGAGGCTTATGTAGCTGTAGTCATATCGGTATTCATCATCAAGGCAGGTCTTGAGATGATCCAGGATACGATCAAGGATATCCTCGGCAGAAGGGCTGATGAAAGTCTGTCAAAACAGGTCAAAGATATAGTGGAACAGGAACCTGAGGTAATGGGCGCATATGACCTGTTCCTGCACAATTACGGGCCTGCAAAATTCTATGGCTCTGTTCATGTAGAACTGCCTGATACCATGACTGTTGAGGAAGTCGACGTGCTGACCAGGAGGATCCAGAACAAGGTATATCACGAGACGGGAGTCATAATGACAGCTGTCGGGGTATACTCTTTCAACACCAAGAGCGACACAGTTGCAGACATCCGCAACAGGATACAGAGTACAGTTATGAAACATGACTGGGCTATCCAGATGCATGGTTTCCATGTTGATGAGGAAGCTAAGACCATACGGTTCGATGTAGTCATGGATTTCGACATAAAACACAGGGACGGCCTCAGCATACTTCATGAAGAGCTGGATCCAATGTTCCCTGAATATAAGATTCTTATAACTCCGGATATTGATGTTACGGACTAGGAGGGAATGATGTTCAGAAAAATGAGAAGAAGCCCGCAGGCATTATCCAAGGAAGAGATCATAGAAGTTCTTAAGAAAGAGACCAGAGGAGTTCTTTCGGTAAACGGAGACGACGGCTATCCGTACGGTGTACCGATCAATCACTATTATGACGAAGAGACAGGCAAGCTGTACTTCCACGGTGCGAATTTTGGCCACAGAGTTGATGCAATACGCAAAGATCCTAAAGTCTCATACTGCGTCTTCGGACAGGACTTCCAGAAGGAAGGCGACTGGGCAAAGTATGTCAAGAGCGTAGTCATCTTCGGAAAGGCAGAGCTCATCGAGGACCTTGATGAGATCATAAAATGGAGCCGCCTGCTCTGCAGCAAGTTCCCATGCACTCCAGAGTATGTCGAGAACGAGATCAAAAAGGATGCAGGAAGGACTCTCTGCTTTGCTATAGCAATAGAAGATATCAACGGAAAGCTCGTACATGAAGCATAGCGGAAGAATTCAGAGAAGAAGGGAAGAGGAGACAGATAATGAGTGTTAAAGTATTGAAATTCGGTGGTTCTTCGGTAGCGGATGCAGATCAGATCCGTAAGATCAGGGCAATAGTAGAGGCGGATCCTGACAGGAGATATGTAGTCGTATCAGCGCCTGGCAAAAGGTACAGCGGAGACAGCAAGGTAACTGATCTGCTGTTCATGCTCTGGGCACAGATCGAGCACAACATCGATTATGATGCTCTTCTGGATACTATCATGAAAAGATATACTGCGATCGAGGACGAGCTGGGTGTGGATGCAGGCATCAGAGCAAGATTCGATGAGATCAGGAGCAATATAGAAAAAGGCTGCACTGAGAGCTATATCGTCAGCAGGGGAGAATTCCTGTCGGCAGTCCTGATATCGAAATGCCTCGGATATGATTTTGTTGATTCCGAAGGCAAGGTGCTCTTTGACGCAAGAGGCCGCCTGCTCGCCGACGATACTGACAAAGCGCTCCGCAAGGCTCTGGCAGAGCATGAGCGTGCAGTAGTTCCGGGTTTTTACGGAAGCAGCATTGAAGACGGAAGGATCTGTCTTCTGTCAAGAGGCGGATCCGATGTAACAGGATCCCTTGTCGCACGTGCTGCAGATGCATCTATATATGAGAACTGGACAGACGTATCAGGCATGCTTATGGCTGATCCGAGAGTTGTCGACTCACCGAAGCCGATAAGACATATCTCATATATGGAGCTGAGAGAGCTTTCATACATGGGGGCAAGTGTTCTTCATGAAGACGCTGTCTTCCCTGCAAGAATGTCGGATATTCCTATCAATATCAGGAACACCAACGCTCCTGAGGAACCGGGAACTATCATCAGCAAGAAGGGTGACGAGAACGGGTCTGAGATAATCAGCGGAATCGCCGGCAAGAAAGGCTTCACTGTAATATCGATCTACAAGAACATGATGAACAAGGAAATCGGTTTTGTCAGAAGAGCCCTTGCGATCATCGAGGATCAGCATGTCAATTTCGACCACATTCCTACCGGAATAGATTCACTGTCTATGGTAATCGAAAGCAGTGAGCTCGAAGACAAGCTCGACGATATCATTGCTGAATTCAGACATCAGCTGAAACCTGATGATATCACCATCGAGGACAATATAGCGCTCATAGCTGTCGTCGGAATGAGGATGCACAGGACACTCGGAGTCGCTGCAAGGATATGCTCTGCACTTGCTGACTCAGGCATCAACATCAGGATGCTTAACCAGGGCACCAATGAGATCAACGTGATCGTAGGCGTTGAGGATGATGACTTCGAGAAATCCACAGGAGTCATCTATAACGAATTTGTAAAATAAGATAAAGGATATGACACAAGGCCATGCTGCAGACAGCTCTGCGGTGTGGCCTTGTACATATACAGGGAACAGTACATGGATGAATACACTATAAGACCGATTGCCTATGTGCACTCGGACTACAATGAAAAATTCGGCATACCGCGCCAGCCCGGACTGGCAGAAGAACTTGAACAGTCAGTCGTGATAGAACCGGCATTCAGAAACGGTGATGCTCTAAGAGGGATAGAAGATTTTACACATCTGTGGCTCATATGGGGGTTCAGCCAGAGCCGGCTGGACATGGAGGAGGACCCTGTCCGCTGGCATCCTACGGTACGGCCCCCGTGGCTCGGAGGAAATATGAGAAAAGGAGTGTGGGCAACGCGCTCTCCTTACAGGCCGAATTCACTGGCGATCTCATGCGTAAGACTTGTCAGGATAGAGCACGGAGGCAGGACTGTCAGCAGCACCAGCGGTATCGGGGAAACTTCTGAAAGCCTTGCTCTGATAGTATCCGGAGCAGATATGATGGACGGCACACCTGTCTATGATATCAAGCCGTATATACCGTATTCTGACAGTCATCCGGAAGCTTCGGGCGGTTTCACTGATTCGATCAGCTATACCAGACTCAGAGTGGACTTTCCCGATGATTTGCTGGAGAAGATAGATGAAGAGAAGAGAGCGGGACTGATCAGCGCTCTTGAAGGAGATCCGAGAGGCGCTTACAACAAGCAGCCTGGTCATGTGTACGGAATGTCATTCGCTGACTGGGACATAAGGTTCACAGTGGACGGAGAGATACTTCGGGTAACAGATGTAGCAGATGAAAGTGAAGACGCCGCTGACAGGATCAAGTAAACGGCTGGATCCCGCCCGGCCGGACTGATCTCAAAAAAACAACAAAAACACATAGCAAAAGGGGGCGTTGCGTTGACAAAGCTAAAACGGTTTGATATTATACAAATATACGAAATGCAATATATCGCAGAAGAATTTATATAATATAGCTGTTAGAAATCTACGGAGGTACAAAATGCTTGATCTCACTATTAATGAAAAAGGATTGAAGAACAATATCGAGCGCGCTAAACAGCAGAACATCATTCTGCCGACAATCGAGCAGCAGATGCATCCTGAGAAGATTCCTCAGAAGATCCTCGATAAGCTCACAACAGTAGGTCTCTGGGACATCAACCCTCTGAACCTGTTCCGTATCACATGGAAGAATGAACAGAAGCAGTCTGGCGGACTCTTCCATGGACCTAACTACATCGTACTTCCACCGGAACTGACAGGCGTCAAGTGCCGCATCATCTGCATGATCGGAAAATGGTTCCCTACAGGATGCCATAAGGTAGGAGCTTCCTACGGATGCCTCATTCCTGAGTTCGTAACAGGACAGTTCGACACTAGCTATCACAAAGCAGTATGGCCTTCAACAGGCAACTACTGCAGAGGCGGAGCTTTTGACAGCGCACTCCTCGGAGTATATTCAGTTGCTATCCTCCCTGAGGGCATGAGCCGTGAGAGATTTGACTGGCTCAAGAACGTTGCAAGCGAAGTTATCGCTACACCTGGTACTGAGTCCAACGTTAAGGAGATCTTCGACAAGACTCACGAGCTGAGAGAGACAAGAAAAGACGTATGGATCCTCAACCAGTTCGAGCAGATGGGCAACTACATGTGGCATTACAATGTAACAGGTAATGCTATCGCTGACGCATTCGAAGAGATCAAGGGTGAGAACGGCAGACTCGCAGGTATGGCATTCACATCCGGTTCAGCCGGAACAATGGCATCCGGAGACAGACTGAAGGAGCTCTATCCTAATGCTAAGCTCGCTGTTGGCGAAGCTCTCCAGTGCCCGACACTCCTCGACAACGGATTCGGAGCACACAGAATCGAGGGAATCGGCGACAAGCACGTTCCATGGATCCACAATGTCAAGAATACTGACATGGTCATCGACATCGATGATGAAGATTCCCAGAACATCCTCAGACTCTTCAACGAGCCAGTTGGAAGAGAATACCTCAAGGAGCAGGGCGTTGATCCACAGCTCGTTGATCTCCTCGGATACTTCGGAATCTCCGGAATCGCTAACATGCTTTGCTGCATCAAGATGGCTAAGTACTATGAACTGACTGAGAATGACGTTCTCGCAACAGTAATGACAGACTCTGCTGAGATGTATCAGTCAAGGATCAAGGAACTGCAGGACGAGCAGGGCGAATATACTCATGAAATGGCTGCGCTCCACTACAACAAGCACATCCTCGATGAGAAGACCGACAACATGCTCGAGCTGAGATACACAGACAGAAAGAGAATCCACAACCTCAAGTACTACACATGGGTTGAGCAGCAGGGCAAGACAAGCGACGAGCTCAACGCACTGTGGTATGACGAAGCAAATACATGGGGAGCACTCAGAAAAGAGAGAGCTAAGGTTGATGAGCTGATCAATGAGTTCAACGAAGCAACAGGCCTTCTCAAGAATCTCTAAGATAATAGTTTTCTGACATTTATAAAGGGAGCTGACGCTTCGGCGAAGGCTCCCTTGCCGATACTTTAATGACGTTTGCCAGTACTAAGACCGATGGAGGTAATCAATGCCTATTCCGAAACAGGCATCCTATGAAGCACCGAAAAGCGCCAAGATAAGAATATATGAAGCACTGAGAGAGTGGATCATCGACGGGACTCTGCAGCCGGGAGAGAAGATCCTCGACAGCGAGATATCACAGTATTTTTCTGTAAGCAGGACGCCGGTAAGAGAAGCGATACAGATGCTTGCCGAGCAGAAGCTGATCGATGTAAGACCGGGCAAGGAGAGCCGCATCAGCGAGCTCGATGTCATCGACATTCCTCAGACATACAAGATGCTTGCGGAAATACACGCGATGGCAGTTGACTTTGCTTTTGACAAGATCTCAGCAGATACAATTCGTGATCTGAAGGCTGCCAATGAGAAATTCAAAAAGGCATATTCGGAGCGTGATATAAAAGGCTGCCGCGCAAGCGACGATGAGTTCCACGAGATCATAATCGACCTTGCCGGAAATGATTTTCTGACATCATTCTGCGAGACTCTCAGCGGTCATGCCGCGAGGATCGAAAACATCTATTTCAGCAAAGTCAGCGGGATGAATGAGCTGATAAGCGAGCACAATGCTATTATCAGAGCTCTTGAAGAGGGCGATCCTGAAGCAGCCAGGGACTTCATGCGCAAAAACTGGCTTCACACACCGGAAGTACTGAGTAAACAGCTGTAAAAGTATATATGGCAGACTGCCGGCAGACAGTTCGATCAACACAACAGCATAAACCGGAGGACCAACTAATGAAAAACGTAAAATGCCTCAGATGCATAAAATGCGGGAAGGAATATGAAGCAGTTCCTGATGCAACCACATGTGAATGCGGCGGCATCCTCGATGTCGTGTATGACTATGACTATATAAGATCTGTATCCAGTCCGGAAAGCATCTCTGCAAGTGACAACTATACTATGTGGCGTTACCGCCCGTTCCTGCCTGTTGAGGAAGATACAAAACAGCCTCCTCTGAGAGTAGGCTGGTCGCCTCTGTATGAGGAGCCTCGCATGGCAGAGAAGCTCGGTATCCGCAAGCTTTATCTCAAAGATGACGGTCTCAATCCGACAGCTTCTCTCAAAGACAGAGCAAGCTCAATGGGCGTTGCCAAAGCAATAGAAGCCGGATATGACACTATCGCATGCTCTTCAACAGGAAATGCTGCAAGCTCTCTTGCAGGAAACTCTGCTGCAGCAGGACTCAAGACATATATCTTCGTGCCTGAAAGAGCTCCGATCGGCAAGGTCGCACAGCTCCTGATCTTCGGAGCCAAGGTCATCTCCGTAAAAGGCAACTACGAGGATACATTCGAGCTTTCAAAGCAGGCTATAGATGAGTACGGATGGTACAACAGAAATGCTGCTATCAACCCTTATCTTATGGAAGGAAAGAAGACAGTAGCTCTTGAGATCGCAGAGCAGCTAGGATGGAAGGTCCCTGACTATGTAGCTCTCTCCACTGGTGACGGATGTACTATCGCGGGAGTCTGGAAGGGATTCAAGGACCTCTACAGCGCAGGCTTCATTGACAGACTGCCAAAGCTCATCTCGGTTCAGTCCGTCAATACATGCCCTATCAACATTGCGGCACGTACAGGCGAACCATGGCAGCCGATGGAAGAGAATACTATCGCTGACTCGATCTCTGTCGGAGTACCGCGTAACCCTGACAAGGCTATCAATGCGATCGTTGAGTCGAAGGGTATTCCTGTGGAAGTCACAGATGATGAGATACTCGAGGCAATGAGAGTTACAGGAAGAGAATGCGGAGTATTTGGAGAGCCTGCAGGCGTTACCGGAATGGCCGGACTGACAAAGCTCTGTGCAGAAGGAAAGATCCCTGCTGATGCAAGCGTAGCTGTCATAATATCCGGCAACGGACTCAAGGACACTGCAAATGGCATCAAGGCTGCCGGAGAACCGATCAGACTCGAACCTGATATGGACAAGCTCCGTGAAGTCCTCGATATCTGATTTCAAAACCGGGAAAAATAAGAAATAAAATAAGTGCAGCTGCAGAACGATTTCTGCCAGCTGCACTTTTTGCTTTGATCAATGCCTAAGCTGCATCTTTACTGCATCGCTGTCAGATCAGCGCACCCCAGGCACTCTGGATGCCGCAGACTCCGAGTATCTGCCTTATACGGAAAGCCGACTGCATCAGGCTGTCATTATCTGCCTGGTTCAGGAACACGCGGAATTCGCCGCGGGCACCTTTCTGTCCGCCGTCTGCTGAAGCAAGCACTGCACCGATAAGTTGCTCATCAACCGTCTCTCTGTGCAATGCAGCCGGAAGTTCTTCTGCGGCATACATAACATCCTGAAGCTTTCTGCCGAGTGCGCTCAGTCCTGCGACGCATACTGTTATATCTGTTTCTTCCGGAACGGCAGGCTCCCACGGCTTCGGCCATTTGAATGGTTTCCTGCGCGAACCGTCTGCTTCCGTGATCACTGCATCGGCCTTCATCCTGATCACGCCGTCTGCTTCCGGCGGCGGCGACATCACCTTGCCGGGCTTCTCCGGGTCACAGGAAACGACCATGGCGAGGCTGTTCTTATCCAGTATATCTTCAAGCTCCGATGCAAAACGGTCAGTATCAAAGGAGCTTCCATCACGGAAGACCTCCGGATATATGACCGGTATGCCTCTGTACGGGTCTGCCGGATCATTTCTGAAATGATCAGGGTGGTGCAGGTTAGTGGTTGTGGTGATGACAGTTTTCTTCCCGGAATCTGAAAGTTCACGGGCCCAGGCTGTCATCAGGGATGTCTTCCCGCCAGCCCCGGTCAGAGCTATCAGGGCGTGGCCCGGGATGCTAAGCTGCAGAGCTTCGGTTATGCTGTCTTGTTCACCTTTGTAATTCCAGAGTTTCATTAGTATCTATATCCGTTGTTTCTCTCTCGCTTCCTGCCTCAACCAGAAGCAGATCATCAGAATGTGCCGCTATTATCTGTCTGCCCCCGGTATCTCCTGTAAGTCTCATAAGCTCATCTCTGTATCGCGCTGAGAAGATCTTGGGGTTGGACATCCGGCCTTTCCACGACAGAGATACTATGCCGTATCCGCCTGATTCAAATGCTTCTATAAGTCTTTCGAGGGATCCCGCTGTGAGCCATGGCTGATCACATACACAGAACATGTAGGCGTCAGCATCTCCGGCGGCTTCGATGCCAAGCTGCATGGAATGAGATATGCCAAGCTCGGGATGATCGTTCATCACTACATCGTAACCGGACGCCAGAGCGGCGACCTCGTCATACTGAGTAACAAGGATCCTGCGGCAGGCCTTCTGCTTTGCTGCAATATCAAGTATACGGCAGACCATAGGCTGCCCGTCGTCCATTATATGCAAAAGCTTGTTGCTGCCGTACCGGCTGCTGAAGCCGGCCGCCTGAAGTATAATTGCCAGATCCATTGCTGTTTCTCTGAGGTTTTGAAGCAATAACTGATAATATTTTACAGGTGCGTTCTTCTGCGGTCAATCAGTTGCCAGCTGGTAAACCTAAAATCATATTATATTTTTGCCGTTTACATATTGTCATATGAGAAATTAAAGGGTAAAATTAAACTATCATTTATTGTATCTGCTGATAGGCTAGGGGTAATCTAACCTTCAGCAGAAACGAGCTTCTGTATTTACACAGGGAGGATGATTTTATGAAGAAGAAATTAATTGCTCTAATGATGTGCCTCGCCATGGTAATGATGCCAATGCTGGCAGCATGCGGCGGCGGAAACAGCGGAGACAGCGGCGACAGCGGCGACAGCGGAGATGCTGCAATGAAGGTCGGTCTGATCTGCCTCCACGATGAGAACTCCACTTATGACAACAACTTCCTTGCATCATTCGAAGAATCCTGCAAGAAGATGGGAGTTGAACCTGTCATCAAGAAGAATGTTCCTGAAGGTCAGGAGTGCTACGATGCTGCAGGCGAGATGGTAGATGCTGGCTGTAAGCTTATCATCTCAGACTCGTTCGGCCATGCAGGCTTCATGCTCCAGGCAGCTAAGGACAATCCTGATGTACAGTTCGTAAGCTGTACAGGCGACAATGCCCTTGTTGCAAAGCAGGACAACTTCCACAATGCTTTCGCATCGATCTATGAAGGCCGTTACCTTGCAGGTGTAGCTGCAGGAATGAAGCTCAATGAGATGATCGAGAAGGGCGACATCACAGCTGAACAGGCTAAGATGGGTTATGCAGGCGCATTCACTTATGCTGAGGTAGTATCAGGATACACATCATTCTATCTCGGAGCTAAGAGCGTATGCCCAAGCGTAACTATGGACGTAACATTCACAGGTTCATGGTATGATGAGACTGCTGAGAAGGAAGCTGCTAACAAGCTGATCCAGGGCGGCTGCGTACTTATCAGCCAGCACGCTGACTCAATGGGAGCTCCTACAGCTTGTGAAGAAGCAGGCGTACCTGACGTATCCTACAACGGATCCACAAAGAGCGCTGCTCCTAACACTTACATCATTTCATCAAGAATCAACTGGTCACCATTCTATGAATATGCTATCCAGGCAGTTCAGAATGGCGAGACAATGGGCAGTGACTGGACAGGAAATCTGGAGACAGGTTCTGTAGAACTCACTGAGCTCAATGAAGACGTTGCAGCTGAAGGAACTGCTGCTAAGCTCGAAGAGGTTGAGGCTGGACTCAAGGACGGCTCCATCCACGTATTCGATACAAGCACATTCACTGTAGACGGCAAGAATCTTGATTCCTACAAGGCAGACGTTGAGGCTGATGAGGCTTACGAGCACGAGACAGAGGTTATCTCTGACGGATACTTCCATGAATCCGAGTACAGATCAGCTCCATACTTCGATCTCCAGATCGACGGTATCAACCTGCTTGATACTAACTTCGGCTAAACCGTTACAACTGTATAAAAGTTAAATAATGCCGGCCGGTCCTGTGTATGCAGGACCGGCCGAATTATAAAGCCAGATTCGATATCGGAAAGGGGAGATTATTTTGCAGGACAGCAGAACACCCGCGGTTTCGATGAGAAACATAACAAAAACATTTGGCACGGTCGTGGCCAATAATAAAGTCAACCTGGACATATACAGAGGAGAGATCCTTTCTCTTCTCGGAGAAAACGGTTCAGGAAAGACTACATTGATGAATATGCTCTCAGGAATCTATTATCCTGACGAGGGCCAGATCTATATTGACGGCAAGCCTGTGCAGATAGCTTCACCGAAAGATGCGTATGACTACGGCATAGGAATGATCCATCAGCATTTTAAACTGGTCAATGTATTTACTGCTGCACAGAATATCATTCTGGGCATCGATGAGGAAAACGGTAAGAAGCTGCCAAGATGGAGCAGACTCGATCTTGAATCGGCATCGAAGAAGATCCGTGAGATCTGCGATGCTTACGGATTCGATGTTGATCCGAATCAGAAGGTCTATGATATGTCTGTATCACAGAAGCAGACTGTTGAAATAGTCAAGGTACTGTATAAGGGCGCGGATATACTTATCCTCGATGAGCCTACCGCGGTCCTGACACCTCAGGAGACCGAAAAACTCTTCAAGGTCCTGCGTAATATGAGGGCTGACGGCAAGACTGTCATCATCATCACGCACAAACTTCACGAAGTAGAAGAGATCTCCGATAAGGTCGCGATCCTTCGTAAGGGTGAATTCATTGGACAACTGATAACAAAAGAGACCAACGCTCAGGAAATGACCAATATGATGGTAGGGCATGAGGTCAAACTTAACATAGACAGACCTGAACCTAAGAACGTAAAACCGAAACTGGAGATCAAAAATCTTACAGTCAAGACCGAAGACGGAATCACTAAGCTCGATAACGTATCGTTTACTGCTAATACCGGAGAGGTCCTCGGTATCGCGGGAATATCCGGATGCGGCCAGAAAGAGCTTCTTGAAGCTATCGCAGGCCTTCAGCCTATAGATCACGGAGAGATACTGTTCATCGAGGATGACGGTTCCAAAACGAACCTTGTCGGTATGGATGCTCTCGAGATCGATAAAAAAGGTGTATCACTTGCGTTCGTTCCGGAAGACAGACTCGGCATGGGACTTGTTGCGAACATGAATCTTGCGGACAACATGATGCTGAGATCGTTCAGGAGAAAGGGCAGCATTGCCGGTTTTACCGACAGAAAGACGCCTAGAGAACTTGCTGAAAAGGTCGTAGAAGAGCTGGAAGTAGTAACACCTGGAATCGATACTCCGGTCAGAAGACTTTCCGGAGGTAATGTTCAGAAGGTTCTTGTCGGCCGTGAGATAGCTATGAATCCTACTGTCCTCATGAGTGCGTACGCTGTAAGAGGACTGGATATCAATGCGTCGTACACCATCTATGACCTTATCAATAAGCAGAAGGAACGCGGCGTAGCTGTAATATTCGTTGGTGAAGACCTTGACGTACTGCTTGAGCTGAGTGACCGCATACTTGTTCTGTGCGGCGGCAAGGTGAGCGGTATAGTCGATGGCAGAACAGCAGACAAGAATGAAGTTGGACTGCTCATGACTCAAGTCGGAGGTGGTGCAATTGGATAAGCAGAAAAAAGAACCATTGATCCATATCACTAAGAGAAAAGAGATCTCCAAGAAGCATGAGTGGGCAATCAGACTTGGCAGTATCCTGATAGCGCTTGTCGTCTGCGCCATCATAACTACCATCACTACGCATCTCAATCCGATAAGCGTATATGCCACCATGATCGACGGATCATTCGGAAGTGAGAGAAAGATCTGGGCACTTCTCAAGGAACTCTCGATCCTGCTGATGGTCTCTGTAGCGCTGGCTCCTGCGTTCAAGATGAAGTTCTGGAACCTGGGCGGCGGCGGACAGGTAATGGCGGGCGTTCTTGCTACGGCCACATGCATGATCACTCTTGATGAGAAACTGTCCAACGGAATGCTCATCTTCGTGTCCCTTATCGCTGCTCTTATCGCAGGCGCTCTGTGGGCATTCATACCGGCATTCTGCAAAGCTAAATGGAATACGAATGAAACTCTGTTCACTCTGATGATGAACTATGTAGCCACACAGATCGTAGCTTACTACATCATAATCTGGGAGACACCTAAGGGCTCAGGCAAGATCGGTATCATCAATCCTAATACCAACGCAGGCTGGCTCCCGACTGTAGCCGGCAAGCAGTATCTGCTGCCTGTACTGATCTCTATAGCTGTAACGATCTTCATGTACATATACCTGAGATACAGCAAACAGGGCTATGAGCTTTCAGTAGTAGGCGAGAGCCAGAACACAGCGAAGTACGTAGGCATCAATGTAGGAAAAGTAATTATACGTACTCTGATCCTCTGCGGACTGATCTGCGGACTTACAGGCTGGCTTCTTGTAGCGGGCACCGACCATACGATGACCACTACACTGGAGGCAGGCAGAGGCTTCCTCGGAGTCATGGTTGCATGGCTTGCCCATTTCAATCCTCTGGGCATGGTACTCTCAGGACTTCTGATGGTATTCATGAGCCGCGGCGGCGGTGAGATCTCCACTGCGTTCGGACTCAACAAGTCCTTTGGAGACATCCTTACCGGCGTGATCCTGTTCTTCGTAATAGGAAGCGAATTCTTTATCAATTATCAGGTGCATTTCCGCAAGTCGCATAGAAAGGAGGCTGCTGATGTTTAGTCTTGTAACATTCATACCGAGAGCTATCGTGCAGAGCATACCGCTTCTGCTCGGCTGCATCGGCGAGACACTCAACGAAAAATCCGGCAGCCTTAACCTCGGTATTCCTGGCGTCATGTACGTCGGGGCAATCTGCGGAGTTATAGGATCTTTCTTCTATGAAAACTCCGGGGCAGCATTCAATCCTGTCATAGGACTGATCATACCGATAGTGTGCTGTATGCTCGGATCGCTGATGATGGGCCTCATATTCTGCTTCCTCACAGTAACCCTGAGAGCGAACCAGAACGTTACAGGTCTTGCAATGACGACCTTCGGTGTAGGTTTCGGTAACTTCTTCGGCGGTTCAATCATCAAGCTGACTAACGCAGAGGTTCCTTCCATAGCACTTTCTGCAACCAGTAAGGCATTCAAAGCTTCACTGCCGTTCGCAGGAAAGGCCGGAGTGTTCGGAAAGCTTTTCCTTTCATACAGCTTCATGACATATGTAGCGATCGCAATAGCTATTTTCACAGCATATGTCCTGAAAAGGACCCGCACCGGACTTGAGCTCAGAGCTGTAGGTGAGAATCCTGCTACAGCTGATGCTGCCGGAATCAATATCAACAGATATAAATACTTCTCGATCTGTATAGGCTGCATGATCGCAGGAATAGGCGGTCTCTACTACGTACTCGACTATGCGAGCGGTGTATGGTCCAATGACGCATTCGGAGACAGAGGATGGCTTGCTATAGCACTGGTAATCTTCTCGATCTGGCGTCCGAACTGGGCTATCTGGGAATCAATGCTCTTCGGCGGACTCTACATTCTCTACCTGTACATACCTACAGGCGCTAACTTCGCGATGAAAGAGATATACAAGATGCTGCCGTATGTGGTAACTATCATAGTCCTGATCGCTATCAGCCTGAGAAACAGGCACGAGAATCAGCCGCCTGAAAGTCTTGGTCTGCCATACTTCAGGGAGGACCGATAACAATAACATAACGGATCACAAAGAAAGGCGCTTAACGCGCCTTTCTTCATAGGCAGAAATAAGCTTCCTCCTGCGGAGATCACGAGAGGGAAGCGGGAAAGGAGATAACCTTGAAATACGAGACATATAAAAAACTTGCCGGTGCGACACTCGGCAAGGTCAAGGCAGATCTTGTATTCAAGAACTGCAAAGTAGTGGATGTTTTTACGGGAGAGATCGTAGAATCATGCGTTGCCGTAAAAGACGGAATAATACTTGGTGTATCTAAATCGTACCGTGGCAAGAAGGAGATCGATCTTGGCGGTGCCTATATAGCTCCGGGATTCATAGACGCTCATCTCCACCTTGAGTCTACTATGGTAGCTCCTGCAGAGCTGATTGCCACAGCAGCAGCTTACGGAACCACAACTTTCATCGTAGATCCTCACGAGGCTGCTAACGTATCGGGCGCTGACGGGATACAGTACATCCTGCAGCAGACAGAGAAGTCGCCTGCGAATGTGTTTGTCATGATGCCTTCGTGCGTACCTGCTACCAATATAGACGATAACGGCTGCATGTTCGCTGCCAACGATATGTATCCGTTCATAGGAAACCCGCGTATACTCGGCCTCGGCGAGGTAATGGATACAGAAGCAGTTATAAGCGGTGACCCGAGGATGTTTGCAAAATTCGCTCTCTTTGAGCATCAGGTGATCGACGGCCATGCACCATTCCTGCCTAACAAAAAGCTTTCAGCCTATAAGATGGCAGGCGTAGATACTGACCACGAAGCATCTTCATTTGAGTACGCTCTTGAAGAAGTCAGAAGAGGCATTCATGTACATATCCGTGAAGGTTCAGCTGCACATAATGTGGACGATATAGTGAAGGGCATTGTCAGGACCGGGATAGATACTGAACACTTCAGCTTCTGCACAGATGACAAGCACATTGAGGATATCCTCAGAGACGGTCATATAGGATATAACGTAAAGCGTTCTGTAGAGCTCGGCCTCAGCCCGTTCAAGGCTATCAAGATGGCAACCATCAACAGCGCCAAGTGCTACGGCCTCAAGAATCTCGGAGCTATATCGCCGGGATATCAGGCGGACTTTGTCATATTCGACAATATGAAGGACTTCAATATACTTGATGTCTATTTCAAGGGTAAGAGGATAGACAGGCAGGCTGAGGTCAAGGTCAAGAAGTGTCCGGCATCGCTTAAGCGCACAGTCAATATCAGCAAGGTGACAGCTGATGACTTCATTCTTCCTGTCAGAAAGGGCACCACACATGTGATAGGTATGGAGCCTAAGCAGATCGTTACCAACGACATCACAGCGCACTTTGACAAAACTGAGAATTTCATTCCGCATGACGGGTATCTCAAGATCGCTGCGGTCGAAAGGCACAAAAACAGCGGCAAGATCGGCGTAGCGGTATCAAAAGGCTACGGGATCCATGGAGGTGCAGTCGCATCATCTGTTTCTCACGATTCACACAATATCATCGTAATCGGCGACAATGATGAAGATATAGCTCTCGCCGTAAACGAGATAGCACGTGTCCAGGGCGGATATACCATAATCGAGAACGGCAAGGTATTTGACACTCTGCCGCTGCCTATAATGGGTCTTATGACAGATGTCAATTTCGAGGAAGTCAACGAGAAACTCAAAGTGATGAAAGAAAAGGCATATGAGATGGGAGTATCAAAAGATTTTGACCCGTTCATCACGCTTTCTTTCATGGCTCTGACCGTAATACCGGAGCTGAGGATCACACCGAGAGGTCTGTACCGCGTTACGGATGCAGGTGGAGGCTTTATCAAATAACATACGGCGCCGCCCGCGCCGGAAAGACGGGCATACCGGAGTATGCTCCGGATAAACAGTTACAGGAGAAGATATAAGAGAAAATGTACGATACATCTATATTTGACCCCTCCCTTATGCAGGAGGCAGTAAAACAGGCTGAAAGCCACTGGAAATACCTCCATACGATTCCGGAGAGGGCATTTGAAGAAAAAAACACAACAGAATATCTTAAGAAGGTCTGCAGCAGATATGACCTTAAGACCATAGATACAGGTATGGATACAGGGCTGGTCTGCTATCTGGATACAGGAGCAGATGAGACTGTTGCACTCAGGACCGATATCGATGCAGTACCAACCGAGCACGGAATGCTTCACCTGTGCGGTCATGATGCGCACATGTCGACAATGCTTGGTGCAGTGCACTATCTGTGCGGAGCACGTGATGATCTCAGATGCAATGTCCTGTTTATATTCCAGCCGGCAGAGGAGGGGACTCACGGCGCCAGAGAAATGCTTGATCACGGACTGCTTGACAGGATCCCTCAGCGGCCTGTCAGGATATTCGGCATTCACAACAGACCTGAGGCGGACTGCGGCGATGTGATCGTCCACAAAGGTCATCTTATGTCTGAGAAGAGTGTCTTCCGGATCCATTTAAAAGGCAAGGCGGGACATGGATCGCTGCCGCATAAGTGTGTTGATCCTATAGTAGCTGCAGGATCGCTCATCTGCAGTGTACAGACGATCATAAGCAGGAATGTAGATCCTTTCCAGCCGGCGATATGCACTTTTAACAGTGTTACGGCAGGAATGTCGGAAAGCTCGGCTCCTGAGACGGCTCTCCTGACAGGATATATCAGATCCTTTGATCACGACACACATGAACGCATGGTATCAAGACTCAGGACGCTTGCAGAGGATACAGCCAGTGCCTACGAATGCACCTGCGATACTGAGATCATCCATATGGTGCCTGCTGTCTTCAATTCAGAGGATATGTATAGGATCGCTCTCAGGGCTGCGGAGGCTGCAGCCGGAAAAGAACATATCAAAGACAGTGCTCCGAGCCTCGCATCGGAGGATTTCGCAGTATGGGGAACAGAGATACCGTCTTTCTTCTACTGGGTAGGAAGCGGGACTCCGGGAAGAAAAAATGCTCCATGGCATGACCCGGATTTCAGAATGGACGAGCATTATATGGAAACTGCCGTCCCGGTGCTTGCCGCATCAGCACTTATCTGATCTTGGAAGGAGTATTCAGCCAGAAAAACATAAAAAATACAACAAAAACCTAAAACGATTTTAGATTTTGCATTGACTTTGCACCAGATTTGAATCAAACTTTAGACAGAAGGTGATCGGGTAATGAAAAATTACTATGACAAGACTTGGAAGATTGGTGAGCTTGCAAAGATCTTTGATGTAAACGTTCAGCTTTTAAGGCATTACGACAAGGAAGGCCTTCTGGTTCCGGATATAAGGAACCCCGAGAACAAATGGCGTACATACAGATATGACCAGATCTATACTCTGGGAATGATCCGCTTTCTGAGATATCTCGACTGTTCACTTGAAGAGATCGGCGATTTCATGCCGGGCAGAAATGCTCAGAACGCGGAGACTTTTCTCAATGAAAAGATCGTTCAGACCAGAAAAAAATACGAAAAGATCCTCATTATGGAAGCAGCGGTCAGAGATCGTTTCGAACGTATAAGAAGCGAGATGCCGTATGCTGAGGCCGATCAGACATATGTGATCTCAGAAGAGCAGATCGATTATATTGAAACTGCCGGTCTGGAGGATATTTTCGCAGATGAACTGTTCTATTTGTATCCTACTCTTGTTCTGTATGAAGGCGATAATGTCACATTTGCCTCCAGGATCCGTCCTGAGGATGCCGGAGTTTACAAAGAAAAAATCTGCACAATACCACCATCTGACTATCTGGTAGGATTCCACCGCGGAGCCTATGAAAACATATACGATACCTTTGAAAAAATAAGACAGACTGCAGGGGGCTTGTTAGATGAAGACGATGAGATCAGCGGACAGATACTGACCATCAACATCATAGATCAGCTTGTCGAAGAGAATAGGGACAATTTTATAACTAAAGTTATGATGAGAATTCGTCATAAAGATGGAGGTGCTCTATGAAAGACAGTGAGAAACATGACGTAAGGGTTGAAAATGTATACCGCCTGAACGGGCGTGTACCGGTGAGCAGGGCTATCCCGTTCGGACTCCAGCACGTGCTGGCAATGTTCGTAGCCAATGTTGCCCCGCTTATCATTATTGCCTCTGTGGCAGTCTATGACGGACAGCCATTCTCAGCGGTCGAGACAGCAAGGCTTATACAGAACTGTATGCTGATCGCAGGACTCGGAACACTGGTACAGCTTTATCCGGTGTGGAGGATAGGTTCCGGTCTGCCGATCGTTATGGGACTGAGTTTCACATTCCTTGCAGCATGTATGTCAGCTGCTTCCAAAGATTACGGCATTATGGTAGGAGCTATCATCGTAGGCGGAATATTCGAAGGAATCCTCGGCCTTACAGCTCACTACTGGAGAAAGATTATAT
Organism: uncultured Eubacteriales bacterium; assembly: GCA_902786355.1. GTDB lineage: Bacteria > Bacillota > Clostridia > Peptostreptococcales > Anaerovoracaceae > Crickella. The sequence goes on along the minus strand of CADABZ010000005.1, from coordinate 73,440 downwards.
CTCCGCTGCTGTCATCCTGCGTAGTAGTCTCTATAGGGCTCAGTATTCTCAATGTCGGAGTTTCATCATTCGGTAATTCGAGTGCTTATCCAATGGGCTCATGGCAGAATCTGCTGGTAGCTACTATCACACTGATAGCTGCACTCGTCTTCCATATCAAAATGAAGGGCGTTGCCAAGCAGATGTATGTACTGCTCGGCCTCATCGTAGGATATATCATTTCCATATTCTTCGGAATGGTAGACTTCGGAGCGATGGGAGACACGATCAAAGAAATGGGAGTGTTCTCCGTTCCGCAGCTTTTCGCATTCAAGCCTAAGTTTGAAGCAGGTCCTATAGTTTCGTTCTGTCTGGTATTCATAGTATCTGCCGTAGAGACGATCGGAGATACGACAGCTGCCTGCACAGGAGGACTTGGACGTGACATAACAGAACGCGAGATCTCAGGTTCTCTGTGCTGCGATGGATTTATGTCAGCCATCTCCGGCGGAGTATTCGGCTGCTCGCCTATCACTTCATTCAGCCAGAATGTAGGGCTTATCGCAATGACCCATGTAGTCAACCGCTTCTGCATCATGTTCGGAGCACTTGCCATGATCCTCGGAGGACTCTTCCCGCCTATCGGAGCATTCTTCACGACTCTTCCGGACTGCGTACTCGGCGGATGCACAGTAATCATGTTCGGTTCGATCATGATGGCTGGTATCAAGATGATGATCGATGCAGGACTGGACAACAGAAATACACTGATCGCTGCAACATCGATCTGCCTCGGTGTAGGCGTGACACAGGTTGATGGATTCTTCGACTATATGCCGTCGATCATCGGCGAGATATTCGCAGGCAACATGGTAGCCGGAGTATTCGTGGTAGGACTTATCATGGAGATCCTTCTTCCGAAGGATCCTGCAAAATACGAAGCTGTTATCGAACATGTCGAGGATCAGCTGGATCTCGATCCTGCTCTGATGTACGACACAAAGGACAGCGAGGAAACAAAATAAACCACAGCTCAGGAAAGGAGGGAGCGCATGTCCAACAAATATATCGGACAGGCAGTCACCAGACTTGACGCACATGATAAGGCGATGGGCCGCATCAGATATACAGATGATATGTGTGACAAGGGCGCTCTTGTTATAAGGGTGCTTCACTCAACGGTGGCTAACGGTATCGTCAAAAAGATCGATACAGAAGAAGCAGAAAAGATACCGGGCGTTGTCCGCGTATTCACATGCTTTGACCTGAAAGAAAAACACTATTTTCCTACGGCAGGCCATCCGTGGTCAACAGATCCTCATCACCAGGATATTGCCGACCGTCTTATCATGACGGACAGACCTCTGTTCTACGGCGATGATATAGGCGCTGTCGTAGCAGAAGACGAAGTTGCTGCAGCACAGGCGATACGTGTGCTTGAGAAGAGTGTTGAATATGAAGAACTTCCTTTCGTACTCGATGCTCAGGAAGCCATGAAGGAAGGTGCGCCTCAGCTGCATGAGAATTACCCTAATAATGTTCTCGCTCACACCGAGATACATATGGGAAGCGTTGAAGAGGCTATCAAGGAACCTGGGCTTACCAAGGTCGAAGGATGGTATGAGACTCAGCCGGTACAGCACTGTCATATAGAGAACTTTATCTGCTATGCATACGGAGAGGGTGACAGGACGGTCGTAGTGAGCTCGACTCAGATCCCGCACATCGTCCGCCGTGTCATAGGACAGGCGCTCGGAATGGACTGGGGAAAGTTCAGAGTCATCAAGCCATATGTAGGCGGAGGCTTCGGAAACAAACAGGATGTACTGTATGAGCCTCTGACAGCATGGATAAGCATCCAGCTGGGCGGACGCCTGGTAAAACTGGACGTACCGCGTGAAGAGACTTTTATAAGCAACCGTATCAGACACGCTATCAGGTACCATATCACTTCATGGATGCGTCCGGACGGATCCTTCGTGGCAAGAACTATCAAGGCGTGGTGCAATAACGGAGCGTACAGCTCCCACGGCCATGCTATAGCAGCCAAGGGCCTTAATGCATTCCCGCAGCTCTATCCGTGCGACAACATTGACGGAGAGACATGGACGGTATATACCAACCGCTCTGTTGCAGGAGCCATGAGAGGATACGGAATGCCTCAGGCAAGCTATGCCTTCGAATGTCACACAGAGGACTGCGCGAGAGCGATGGGCATGGATCCGCTCGAATTCAGACGCAAGAACCTGATGCCTGTAGGATACTATCATGCATTTTCTCAGAATGAGCTGTACTCAGACTCATTCAACCAGTGCTTCGACAAGGGCGCTGAGATCATAGGCTACTATGATAAAGTCGAAAAATACAAAAACCAGACCGGCGACATAAGACGCGGTATCGCGGTATCCACATACTGGTACAACACAGCTGTATACCCGATAGCTCTTGAGACGTCTTCATGCCGTATAGTTATGAATCAGGACGGCTCTGTGCAGTTCCAGCTCGGTGAGACTGAGATCGGCCAGGGCGCTGATACAGCTGCAGCACAGATGATCGCTGATACACTCGGACTGCCGTTCGAGAAGGTTCACGCAGTTTCGTGCCAGGATACTGATATAACGCCATTCGGTACAGGAGTCTACGCTTCCCGCGGAACCTATACTCTGGGATTCTCGGTGAAGCAGACAGCTCTCCTTCTCAAGGAGAAGATCCTCGAGGCAGCTCACCAGTTCACACGCATGCCTGTGTACAACCTTGACCTCATCGATGGGGTCATAGTGAGGACCACAGACGGGCGCAAGCTCATGACGATTGGAGATCTGGCACTGTCAAAGCTGTATACAACAGAAGGGTCTCAGCATCTGACAGCTGAGTCCACATATCAGATAAAATCCAATGCCTACACATTTGGATGCTGCTTCGCTGAAGTCGAGGTCGATATTCCGATGTGCAGGGTAAGGCTTCTCAACATAGTGAATGTCCATGACTGCGGACAGGTCATCAATCCGACTCTGGCTGCAGGACAGGTCCACGGCGGCATGAGCATGGGAATCGGCTATGCTCTTTCAGAAAAACTCATGTGGGACGAGAAGACCGGAAAACCGCTTAATAACAATCTGCTTGACTATAAGCTTTCATCATTCATGGATCATCCGAGACTGAATGCAGCTTTCGTAGAGAACTATGAGCCTACAAGTGCTTACGGAACCAAAGGCCTCGGAGAGCCGCCGGCATGCCCGGTAGCTCCTGCGATAAGGAATGCGATAGGAGCAGCAACAGGAATCTATATCAATGAGCTTCCTCTCTCACCGCATACTCTCTTCCGTGAATTTACAGATGCAGGGCTTATCAATGATTCCTTCGCAGAAGATAAGCAGGGAAAGGAGAGTAAGTAGCATGTATGACATAAAAGCACTGTATGAAGCTGAAAGCGTGCAGGATGCCATCAGACTGCTGCAGGAGCATCCGGAAGCTCAGGTACTCGCAGGAGGCTCTGATGTTCTGGTTCAGATCAGAGAGGGCCGCAGAGCCGGAGTTGAACTGGTAAGCATATACATGCTGGATGAACTCCGCGGAGTTACTATCGATGAGGATGAGAATATCCGGATAGGCTCCCTGACAAGCTTCTCTCACATAACCAACGATCCGATCATCCAGAAATATATCAACGTCCTCGGCGAGGCTGTTGATATGGTCGGCGGTCCGCAGATCCGTGCTATAGGGACTATAGGAGGCAACACCTGCAACGGAGTCACTTCGGCAGACTCAGCTTCCACTCTGATGGCATGGGACGCGATCATTGAGATCACAGGACCTGAAGGAGTAAGACGTGTGCCGATCAGGGATTTCTATATCAAAGCAAAGGTCGTGGACCTCAGACCTGCAGAGATCCAGACTGCTATCCTCATACCTAAGGAATCCTATGACAGATGCTTCGGACATTACATCAAGTATTCCATGAGGAATGCTCTTGATATCGCTACCACAGGATGCTCAGTCAATGTAAGGCTGAGTGAAGACAGGAAAACAATCGAGAGAGTCCGCATAGGCTACGGAGTCGCGGCTCCGGTACCGGTCCGTGCATATACTGCGGAGGAGTTTCTCAACGGAAAAGAGATAACAGACGCGAACATCAAAGAATTTGCGGAGACTGTGCTCAATGACATCAACCCGCGTGACAGCTGGCGTGCCGGAAAAGCACTCCGCCGTCATATCTCAGTCGTTATGGCAGAGAGGGCACTCCGCGAGTCCATAAGTCTGGCAGGAGGTGTGGTAAATGGCTAAACAATACAAAGTTGTCCACTGCACTATCAACGGGAAAAAGGTCGAGCAGGTCGTGGATGTACGCGCATCTCTCACCGACATGCTCAGAAACGATTTCCGCCTCACCTCGGTCAAGAAAGGCTGCGAAGTAGGAGAGTGCGGAGCGTGCACTGTAATAATCAACGGTGAGGGATTCAACTCATGCATCTATCTTGCAGTGTGGGCAGAAGGCAAAGAAATCTGGACGCTCGAAGGTCTCACAGGACCTGGCGGTGAACTCTCGGATATCCAGCAGGCATTTATCGACGAAGGTGCTATACAGTGCGGATTCTGCACTCCGGGATTCATAATGACAAGCTGGGAGATCGTCAATTCCGGCAGAGAGTACACTGATGATGAGCTGAGAAAGGCTCTGTCAGGCCATCTGTGCAGATGTACAGGATATGAGAATATCTTCAGAGCAGTCAAGAAGACAATGCTCAGACATCTTGGAAAGTTCGAAGAAGCTGAGAAAGTAAACTCTCAGGGCATCACAGAATACCCTGAACCTATGCCGTTCAAGTAGGACATAATGCGAAGGGTCCGGCAGCAAGGCTGCCGGCAGGAGACAAGGAGAGATCTATTATGGCAACTCAACTGTTAATGGCAAAAAGTCCTTCTGAAGCGATGGGCTTAAAGACAGCAGATGCTGCCTTTCTGGCTGGAGGAACTGAGGTGAACCGCCTCGGTTCTGAAGCTGCAGCAGGTGCTGAAACGCTGATATCGCTTAAGAGATGCAGCGGTATGGACCATATAGAGAAGGACGGGGACAATCTGAGGATCGGAGCGATGTGCACATTCCAGAAGCTCGTGGAATCTGACATCGTGCCGGCATACATGAAAGAAGCAGCCCACTTCATGGCATCAAGGACAAAGAGAAATATGGCGACTGTCGGAGGTAATATAGCAGCTCTGAGAAGCGATTCATACCTCCTGCCAACACTCTTTGCAGTATGCGCAAGACTCGAAGTGCTCACACGGGAAGGTCAGGAAAACATTTGCGTCAACTCCTTCATGGAGGAAGCCCTGTCCGGGAAAGAAATGCTCATTACAGAAGTTATCGTTCCCCTCGGAATAAAAGCTGTGTCGAAGAGATACGCCAACACTGCACAGAGCCATGCGGTCCTGACTATGAGTGCCGCCGTGACTGAAAAAGGCATAACGATGGCAGCTGCTGTGAAGAACAGCGGTATCTACAGATTCAGAAAACTCGAAGAAGCGCTGAGAAGCGGCGAGGATATGAGTGAAGATGATATGATCGCCTTCTTCAGAGGTGCAGAAGGACTCAGCATTTCCGACGATATGTTCGGAAGCGTGGAGTACAAACGCTATCTGCTCGGAGTAACTGCATATGATCTCAGCAGGAAGCTTGCAGACAGCGGAAAGGGGGTATAGACATGATCAGTTGTATCATCAATGGTAAAAAACGGTCATTCGATATCGAGCCGACCAGAAGACTGCGCGATATGCTCCTTATGAACGGCAATTTTGCTGTCCGTGACAGCGATGATGCCGAAGGGTTCTGCGGTAGCGATACAGTGCTGCTCGACGGCACACCGGTGTTTTCCAACCTGGTGCTCGCCGGAGAGGTCGAGGGATGTGAGATACGCACCCCTGACAGCCTGGGCAACTCAATGAACCTTACTGTCGTGCAGCAGGCACTTGTTGATGCGGGAGTCGTACAGAGCGCTTACAATGCACCTGCAGCAGCTCTGCTTATGACATGGCTGTTCGAGAACAACCCTTCTCCGACAAGAGAAGAAGTCAAGGATGTTCTGTCAGGCATATTCATCCGTGATGCCGGATACGAACACTACTATCTGGCTGCTGAACTGATCAAAGAGAAGCTCGCAGGCGGTGAGTACAAGACAGAGATCGCTCCTGAGTTCAGACCGAATCTCAGGGCCGTAGGCAAGGTAATGCCTAAGATAGACGCTCCGCAGCTCGTATCGGGTGAAAGAGCATTCGTCGAAGACTACGTTGATGACGATACATGCTATATGGTAGTTCTTCGTTCCCCGTATGCATGTGCATATGTCAACAAAATAGACACATCAAAGGCAGAGGCTCTGCCTGGCGTAGTCAAGATAATTACAGCATATAACTGCCCGGATGTTACGTACATGTCAGCCGGTCAGGGAAATCCTGAGCCATCACCGCATGACCGCAAACTTCTCAACAAGAAGGTCAGACACGTAGGTGACAGGGTAGCCGCAGTAATAGCTGAGACACTCGAGGAAGCGATCAGGGCAAGAGATCTCATAGAAGTAGAATATGAGCCTCTGGGTGCAGTCTTCACAGTTGAAGAGGCTATGGCGGAAGGAGCTCCGCTTGTGCACAACGGCATAGTTGAATACCGTGCAGGAGCACCTGACGATCTTGAAGAATACAACAGCAAAGCCGGCGACGAGAGAGAGGGCAAGGTCGTATATCAGTTCCCTCTTCACGGCGATATAAGACACAATATAGCAGCTGCCAACCACGGCTTCATAGGAGATGTGGATAAGGCATTCGCAGAGGCAGATGCAGTAGTTGAGGCTACATATCAGACAAGTCAGATCCAGCACACTCCGCTTGAGACTCATATCTGTTTCTCAAAGCTCGAGAACGGCAGACTGATAATCTATGCAAGCACACAGGTCCCTTACCATGTGCGCCGCATCGTAAGCTGGGTCACAGGACTTTCAGAAAACAAGATCCATGTCATCAAGACAAGAGTCGGAGGCGGCTACGGATCCAAACAGGACATCCTCGTAGAGGATCTGACTGCGTATGCAACATTCGCTACAGGAAGACCTGTCCTCTATCACAACACACGTGAAGAGGAGTTCATAGCTAACTCCACAAGACATCCTATGCGTGTCCATGTCAAAATGGGAGGCAAAAAGGACGGATCTATAACAGGTATATACCTCAAGGTAGATGCGAATACAGGGCCTTACGGCAATCACGCGCTCACAGTTCCTATGAACAGCTGCTCCAAGACACTGCCGCTCTTCAAGTGTGACAACATGAAATACGATCTTACGATCTATTACACCAACACACCTCCGGCAGGAGCTTATCAGGGATACGGCACACCGAAAGGAACGTACGGTCTCATGATGGCGATGTGCGAGCTTGCTGACAAGCTGGGCGTGGACTACAAGGAAATGGTCCTCAAAAACCATGTAGAGGAAGGCTATATGCTGGAGATCCTCAAGGGACTTGGTGAAGGACGTGAAGGAAACGTTGTACCTGTCGGATCCTGCGGCCTCAGAGAGGCTGTTGAAAAGGGCTGCGAGATGATCGAATGGGGCAAGCGTGAAGAAAGCGATGACCCTGACTGGAAGATCGGAAAAGGCTTTGCGATGATCATGCAGGGCTCAGGACTTCCGGGACTCGATCATGCCAATGCCATCTGCAAGCTTGAGATGGACGGCTCGATAATAGTGACAAGCGGTGCAGCAGACATCGGGACAGGCCTTGACACTATCATAGCCAAGGTCACAAGCGACATACTCTGTATCCCTATAGACAAGATCACTGTTATCTCCGGCGATACGGATTCAGGCGCATTCGACACTGGTTCATATGCTTCATCCGGAACCTTCTTCAGCGGTAATGCTGCAGTCGTAGCTGCAAGCAATCTAAGGAAGAAGATCATCGAGGAGGCTGCATATCAGTCCTGTGAAGATGCAGAGGACTTTGAACTTGAATGGCCTGGAAAAGTCGTATCAAGGAAAACAGGCAAAGTCCTGACATTCTATGAGATCATCCATACTTCGACATCAGGAACAGGAAGAGGACATCTCATAGCTCCGGGAAGCTTCACAACAGCAGCATCGTCTGTACCGTACGGAGCTCATTTTGCACAGGTCGCTGTCAATGTCAGGACCGGTGAGATAAAAGTCCAGAAGTTCTACGCTATACAGGATGCCGGCACACCGATCAATCCGGAAGCAGCACTCTGCCAGATGTACGGAGCATCTCTCAAGTCTATAGGGCATACCCTCTATGAGGATATGATACTTGATAAAGACGGACGCTGCGTCAACGCTAACATGACGGATTACGGAGTTCCGATGATATCCGAGCAGCCGGACGATTTCAAGGCAGTGCTCATAGATGTCAATGATGATCACGGACCATTCGGAGCAAAATCCATATCCGAAATAGCCTGCAACGGAGCAGCTCCGGCAATAGGCAACGCCATCCATGACGCATGCGGTGTATGGATGAGAAGCTGGCCTATGACACCGGAAAAGCTCCTCAGAGAACTCGGAAAGATCAAATAAATACATAAGATATGAAATAAGTGCCGGATATGTACCGGCAGAAGCGGATACTTGCAGGAAGGGAGGAAGCAAAATGCTATTAATAGGTAACGGTCAATTAATTACTAGAGATCCGGATTTCCCGTACCTGAAGGACGGAGCAGTCGTAACAGACGGTGAGGTCATCAAGGCTGTGGGAACTCTGGCAGATATGAAGGCTGCATATCCTGAAGCTGAATTCGTGGATGCTAAAGGCGGCATCATAATGCCGGGTCTGATCAATGCACACACACATATCTATTCAGGACTGGCAAGAGGACTGTCTATCGCAGGCAATAACCCTACGAATTTCTTCGAAGTCCTCGACGGAACATGGTGGGCTATAGACAGACGTCTGACTATCGACGGTACCAAAGCATGCGCATATGCAACTATCCTTGACTGCATCAGAGACGGCGTAACTACCATATTCGACCATCACGCAAGCTTCTGCGAGATCCCGGGATCCCTGTTCGCTATCAAAGACGTGGCTAAGGAACTCGGAATGAGATCCTGCCTCTGCTATGAAGTCTCAGAGAGAGACGGAGAAGAGAAGACCCTGCAGGGAATCCAGGAGAATGCAGACTTCGCTAAGTGGGCGATCAAAGAAGATGACGACATGATCAAAGCCATGTTCGGCGGACATGCGCTCTTCACCATATCCGACAAGACTTTTGAGAAGATGGTAGAGGCTAATGACGGCATGACCGGATTCCACATCCACGTGGCAGAAGGCATGAATGATGTCTATGACAGCCTCAGGAACTATGGCTGCCGTCCTGTCAACAGATTGCTCTACAACGGCATCCTCGGAGATAAGACTCTGCTCGGACACTGCATCCACGTAAGCCCGGCTGAGATGGATATCATCAAAGAGACAGGCACCATGGTAGTCAACAACCCTGAGTCCAACATGGGCAATGCTGTAGGATGCGCACCGGTTCTCCAGATGATGGCTAAGGGCATAACAGTAGGTATGGGCACAGATGCATATACTCATGACATGCTCGAGAGCCTCAAGGTCTTCCTTATCATCCAGAGACACAACGCAGCTATGCCTAATGTGGCATGGGGCGAGGATGTGACTATGCTGTTTGAGAACAACAGAAAGATCGCAGCAAAATACTTCAAAAAGCCTCTCGGCATCCTGAAGGAAGGCGCTGCAGCCGACGTTATCGTAATGGACTACAAGCCGTTCACACCATTCTCAGATGAGAATATCGACGGACACATGATCTTCGGAATGATGGGCAAGAACTGCAGAACGACTATCATCAACGGCAAGGTCCTGTACAAAGACAGAGAATTCGTCGGCATCGATGAAGAAGCTATCAATGCATGGACACTCGAGCAGAGCAAGAAGCTCTGGGGCGAGCTGAACCACAGAGAGTACTGATAAAATATCGTAGATATTGTAAACAAATAGTCTGTCAGAGGGCTGCTTAGCAGCGAGCGTCGGGACAGTCATAAGGAAGGGCCGCCTGTGCGAAGCGGCGGCAGGAGGATGACCTTATGGCAAAGTTAATAAGCTCATAGTAAGGAGGAATGAAATATGAGTGATATTATGCGTCCAATGCCGTACAAGCATCTATTAGACTGGGTACTCGAAGAGTACAGGAAAAGTGAAAGTGTTTTCGGTATTTCCAAATTTGTAAAACATACTAACGGACAGGCACTGCCTATCTTCGATGAGAAGATAGAGTCGCCTTTCGGACCTGCTGCAGGACCTAATACTCAGCTTGCTCAGAATATCGTAGCTGCATATGCTGCAGGATCAAGATTCTTTGAGCTCAAGACTGTACAGAAGATGGACGGAGCTGAGCTGGCGGCATGCGTAGCCAAGCCATGCATCACAGCACATGATGAGTGCTACAACTGCGAATGGTCAACAGAACTCTATGTGCCACAGGCATATGAGGAATACGTCAAAGCATGGTTCATCTGCAAGATCCTGTCAAAGGAGCTCGGACTCGGTGATCCTGACGGCTTCGTATTCAATATGTCTGTAGGATATGATCTTGAAGGAATCAAAACACCTAAGGTAGACAAATTCATCGAAGAGATGAAAGATGCATCGAAGACTGAAGTTTTCAAGGATGCCATGGAAGTATCTCTTCAGGCTGTCAGAGACGGCAGACTTAAGAACGTAGATGAAGACTTCATCAGATCCATCCCTGCAAGGATCTCGAACTCAATCACAGAGTCGACACTTCACGGATGTCCTCCTGATGAGATAGAGAGAATAGCATCATATCTGATCACGGAGAAAAACCTGAATACCTTCATCAAGTGCAATCCGACACTCCTCGGATATGAGTTCGCAAGAAACAGACTCGATTCACTTGGATATGACTACATCGTATTTGATGATCACCACTTCCTCGAAGACCTTCAGTGGGAAGATGCTATCCCTATGTTCGAGCGTCTGCAGAAGCTCTGCGATGAGAGAGGCCTTGAGTTCGGCGTCAAGATCACCAATACATTCCCGGTAGATGTAAAGGCCGGCGAGCTTCCTTCAGAAGAGATGTATATGTCGGGCCGCAGCCTGTTCCCTCTGTCGATCGCGCTTGCAGAGAAGCTGACAAGACAGTTCGACGGAAAGCTGAGGATCAGCTATTCAGGCGGAGCAGACTACTTCAATATCAAAGAGATATTTGAAGCAGGTATCTGGCCTATCACAATGGCAACTACAGTACTGAAACCAGGCGGATATCAGAGAATGTCGCAGATCGGCGAGCTCCTGATGGACTGCGGATGCGAGAGATTTGCCGGAGTAGACAAAGAAAAGGCTGCAGCACTCGTAGAAATGTCACAGGGAGAAAGGAACAGAAAGCAGATCAAGCCGCTTCCTGAAAGAAAGAATGGCGAGCCGCTTCCTATGCTGGACTGCTTCACAGCACCATGCAGCGGAGGATGCCCGATCCATCAGGATATCCCTGCATATCTTGAGGCTATGGAAAAGGGCAGACCTGAAGAAGCACTCAGGATCATACTTGAGAAGAATGCTCTCCCGTTCATTACAGGTACTATCTGTCCGCACACATGCGCTGACAGATGCATGAGAAATCACTACGAGTCATCCGTAAGGATCCGTGAGGTCAAACTGATGGCGGCTGAGAAAGGCGCTGCAAAAGTTGCGGCAGCACTTCATGCACCTGCTATAACAAGCGATAAGAAGGTCGCTGTCATCGGAGGCGGTCCTGCAGGACTGGCAGCAGCATCCTTCCTGAGCCGTGCAGGTGTTGATGTGACCCTGTTCGAAAAGCGCAAGAGACTTGGCGGCGTTCCGCGCTATGTGATCCCTGGATTCAGGATCAGTGAAGATGCTATCAACAAAGACGTTGCTCTCTGCTCATCGTACGGCGCTAAGATGGTCAAGGGAAGAGAGATCGTATCGATCAATGAGCTCAGAGCAGAAGGCTATACAGACTTTGTAGTCTGCATAGGAGCCTGGGCTGAGGGAAGCAAGACTCTGAAGTACGGAAAAGAGATAGATGCTCTTGAGTTCCTGTACGATATCAAGAATTCACCGGATTCAGACAACATCGGAAGAGAAGAGCTCGGTACAGTAAAACTCGGAACAGATGTAGTAGTTATCGGCGGCGGAAATACAGCTATGGACGTTGCCAGAGCAGCAAAGAGACAGCCTGGCGTAGAGCACGTTCGTCTTGTATACCGCAGAACAAGAAGATATATGCCTGCAGACGAGGAAGAACTGCAGATGGCTATCGATGACGGAGTAGAGTTCATGGAACTTCTCGCACCTGAAGGTGTAGCTGACGGCAAACTCAAATGCGAGATCTGCAGACTCGGAGAGCCGGATGAGAGCGGCAGACGTTCACCTGTAGGAACAGGCGAGTACACAGAAGTTCCGGCTACCGCTGTTATCGCAGCAGTCGGAGAGAAGATCCACAAGGGACTTTACCAGACAGCCGGTGTTGAGCTTGACAGCAAGGGAAGACCTGTCGTGGATGATAACCTCATGACATCAGTAGAAGGTATATATGCAGCAGGAGACTGCCGCCGCGGACCAGCTACAGTAGTCAAGGCTATAGCTGACGCTCAGACGATAGCTTCGGCAATCATCGGAGCAGATTTTGACAAGTATGCAGAACTCAATGCAGACGGCAATATGGACAAGCTTCTCGCAAGGAAGGGCGACCTCAGAGATGCTCCTGCAGATAAGGCAGATGACCGCTGCCTCGGCTGCGCAACAGTATGCGAGGTCTGTGCGGATGTATGTCCTAACAGAGCTAATGTTGTCATCGATGTACCGGGATTTGAAAAACCTCAGATCCTCCATGTTGACGGAATGTGCAATGAGTGCGGAAACTGCGCGGTATTCTGTCCGTACAGCGGCCGTCCGTTCAAGGACAAATTCACCCTGTTCTGGAGCGAAGAAGACTTCGCAGACAGTGAGAATAACGGCTTCCTGCCGCTCGAAGGCACAAAGGTACGTGTAAGACTCTTCGGAAACGTATCTGAACACGATATAGCAGACCCTAAGTGCACTCTCCCTGAAGGCATCCTTGCTTTCATCAGAGCTGTAACTGAGAATTATTCGTATTTGCTTGGCTAGGGATTACATTTTTTAAGAGGTAAAGCATATGCTGATATACATTAAAGGTGCCGGGGATCTTGCCAGCGGAATAGCCTTAAGACTTCATCATGCCCGGTTCGATATCGTTATGACGGATCTTCCGGTACCTACAGCAGTGCGCAGGACAGTTGCGTTCTCTGAAGCGATAAGACTCGGAACTGCTGAGGTTGAGGATATTAAAGCCGAAAGGGCCGATGATATCGATCAAGTAAGAGACTGCCTGTCCAGAGGCGTGATACCTGTTGTCCCTGATCATGAGTCCGGGATCATACAGATACTCAGACCTGAAGTCAAGGTCGATGCCGTCATTGCCAAGATAAACCTCGGGACAACTATAGATGATGCCCCGCTGGTTATAGGCGTAGGCCCGGGATTTACTGCAGGTGAAGACTGCCATGCAGTAATAGAGACTAAGAGAGGCCATACACTCGGCAGAGTCATAAGAGAAGGCTCGGCGATACCTAATACCGGGATCCCGGGCAATATCGGAGGTGAGACGGTCAACCGTGTGTTCAGAGCACCTGTGGATGGTATCTTCCATCCGACAAAGGACTTCGGCGATCTGGTCCATAACGGCGAGATCGTTGCATATGTCGACAGGATTCCTGTATTCACGGCTACTTCCGGAATAATCAGGGGTATGTTGCAGGAGGGCGTGGCTGTAACAAAGGGACTGAAATGCGGGGATGTTGATCCGAGAGGACCAATAGTAGATTATAGGACAGTTTCAGACAAGGCATTAGCTATCGGCGGAGGCGTGCTTGAGGCAATAATGGCCTATGCCGGAGACCGGCTCTGATACGGAGGGGATAATGGCTAAAAGAATACGTAAAATCGCGAAAATAAGATGCAGAGGAGGCAGTCAGCTGAAAGAGGGCATAGACAGAGCATCTCTTCCCGAAGACTGTAAAGCTATCAAAGAACTCTACCCTGAAGGCATAAGCAAATGTTCCTATGGGTGCCTGGGAGGAGGCTCATGTGCAGCTGCATGCAGACTTGGCGCGATAAGTATCGAAAATGGCAATGTCCCTGTCATAAGTGAAAAATGTGCAGGCTGCGGACTCTGTGTCCGCGCCTGCCCTCAGAATCTTATAGAGCTTATCCTGCCGCAGCGCAATATACAGACTGCCTGCAGCAATATGGACGCAGGAAAGACGGCCAGAGAAGCCTGCAGCAATTCATGCATTGCATGCAGGATATGTGAAAAAAACTGCCCTGCGGATGCTGTGCATGTTGTTGATAACAGAGCAGTGATAGATCCGCAGAAGTGCATATGCTGCGGCATGTGTGCAGTAAAATGCCCGCGCGGAGTTATCCGCGACCTATACGGAATCATGACAGACTGAGGAGGCAGACTAAAATGTCTTATACATTCACAGTAAACGGAATCATAAGGACGACAGATCAGGACAAACCCCTGCTCAGATATCTCCGGGACGATCTGCTGCTGTACTCAGTCAAGGATGGATGCTCAGAAGGCGCCTGCGGGACCTGCACGATAATAGTCGACGGATATGCTGTAAAATCCTGTGTGCTGACAACTAAGAGGGCAGAGGGCAGGAATATTCTGACTGTAGAAGGTCTCTCGGTCAGAGAGAAGGAAGTTTTCGTGTTTGCATTCGGATCATGCGGTGCAGTCCAGTGCGGTTTCTGCATACCGGGAATGGTAATGGCAGCCAAGGCGCTTATTGACCGCAATCCTGATCCGACAGACGAAGAGATAAAAGAAGCGATCAGAGGCAATGTGTGCCGCTGCACCGGATACAAGAAGATCATCCAGGGAATCAAAAGAGCAGCTGCGATACTGCGCGGAGATGAGGATACCAAATTCGTAAGCCAGTTTGCAGATGAGGATACACACGGAAAGATCGAGTACATTTCGGAATACGGAACACCATATGACCCGGAGGTGGTTTCGGGTATCGCAAATTACAGAAACTACGGTCATGCCTCGATATACGGGACACGATATGATCCGATGGAACTGAGCGGTTCAGAGAATCCTGTCAACTACGATAGAGCTTCCATATACGGAGTCGGACAGAACGTATTCCGCATAGATGTAAGGAAGAAAGTCCTCGGATACGGCAAATATCCGGATGACATAGGACCTGAGTACTTCATTCCGGAAGATAAGCCTGAACTTATTATGGAGCAGGCCGGATGGACCAGGGAAGAACTTGATGATGCGCTCAGAAGAGGAGAGATCAAAGCCGGTACAACTATTCACCGCCGCGGAGAGCATGGCTGCAATGCCTGCACGATCGTCGAATCAGATATGCCGCCGATGGCATATGTGTCAGCAGTGAGATCCGATTACCCAAGGGCGATAGTTAAGAAGATACATAAGGAAAAAGCAGAGTCGCTTCCGGGCGTGCTCGGAGTACTTACTGCAGCGGACGTACCTTGCAATAAGGTCGGCCATATACAGCAGGACTGGGATGTTATGATAGCAGAGGGTGATACGACCAGAATGGTCGGGGATGCCATCTGCCTCGTAGTCGCAGAATCACCATATATACTTGAGCAGGCCAAGAAGGCTGTCAAGGTAGAGTATGAACCTCTCGAGCCGGTAAGAAATATAAGCGAGGCAAGAGCAGAGGATGCTCCGCCGATCCATGAGAACGGAAATCTGTGCCAGCAGAGACATGTAGTCAGAGGTGATGCTGCGAAAGCCCTTGCTGAGTCAGCATATACTGCAACTGCTGAGTTCAGGACACCATTCACAGAGCATGCATTCCTTGAGCCTGAGTGTGCGGTATCCTTCCCGTACGGGAACGGAGTAAAAGTCCTCTCGACCGACCAGGGAGCTTTCGATACAAGAAAAGAGATATGCCATATGCTCGGGTGGCTCGACACTCCTGAACGTGTAGTCGTTGAGAATCAGCTCATAGGCGGAGGCTTCGGCGGAAAGGAGGATGTTACTACGCAGCATATATCCGCACTTGCAGCTCTGAAATTCGGCAGACCTGTCAAGGCAAAATTCAGCCGCAGCGAGTCGCTCAGAGTTCACCCTAAGAGGCATGCAATGGAGGGCACATTCACTATCGGATGTGACGAAAACGGCATACTCCAGGGACTTGACTGTGAGATCAATTTCGATACCGGAGCTTATGCAAGTCTGTGCGGACCTGTCCTTGAAAGGGCATGCACCCACAGCGTAGGCCCTTACAATTATCACAATACGGATATCAGAGGCTATGGATACTATACGAACAATCCTCCTGCAGGAGCGTTCAGAGGATTCGGAGTCTGCCAGAGCCAGTTTGCACTTGAATCACTTCTCAATGTACTTGCTGAGAAAGTCGGCATAAGTCCATGGGAGATAAGATACAGGAATGCGATTGAGCCGGGTCTCGAACTCCCTAACGGTCAGATAGCCGACGTATCTACAGCGCTCAAGGAGACACTCCTTGCAGTAAAACCGTATTTTGACAACAATCCGAAGGACAGAGTAGGCATAGCCTGCGCTATGAAGAACGCCGGAGTGGGAGTCGGACTTCCTGACAAAGGAAGGGCGAAACTCATCGTCAAAGACGGGATAGTGTATATATACACAGCAGCGTCAGATATCGGACAGGGCTGCCAGACTGTCTTCTGCCAGGATGTGGCACAGGCAACAGCACTGCCGATATATAAGATCAGAAACGGCGTTGCCAATACAGAGAACTCTCCGGATTCCGGAACAACATCAGGATCGCGTCAGACACTCCTTACCGGTGAAGCAGTAAGGGGAGCTGCTCTGCTCCTGAGAAAGGCTATGGACGAATCCGGCATAATAGAAGCGAATCTGGACAGACTGAATGGCAGAGAGTTTACATATGAATACTTTGAGCCTACGGATAAGCTTGGTTCAGACAAGCCGAATCCGAGGAGCCACATAGCTTATGGCTACGCGACTAATGTTGCAGTGCTCGATGAAGAAGGCAAAGTGACAGATATCTATGCTGCTTTTGACGCGGGCAAAGTAGTCAACCCTCTTTCTATGTCAGGCCAGATCGAAGGCGGAGTTCTGATGGGAATGGGATATGCCCTGACGGAAGACTGGCCTCTTGAGGACTGCGTTCCTAAGGCAAAGTATGGAACTCTCGGACTTCTCAGAGCGACAGAGACACCGGAGATCCATGCGATCCACGTAGAAAAGGACTGGCTCCTTGATGTTTCTTATGGTGCCAAGGGAATAGGCGAGATCACAACTATTCCTGCTGCGCCTGCGATAGCCGGTGCTTATTATGCAAAGGACGGTGTGCTCAGGACTTCTCTGCCTCTGAAAGATACATACTACAGCAGGAAATAATTATGATCAGCTGCCGGGCAGATAAAAGTATCTGTCCGGCATTTCAATGACAGCAGGGACACGAATATGAAAAAACTTATCAGAAACGGAAAAATAGCAACTGAAAATGATGTCTTTGAAGCGGATATCCTTATCGATGGAGAGAAGATAGCTGAGGTCGGAAAGGATATACGCTGTGATGACGCGGAAGTTATCGATGCATCCGGGATGTATGTCCTGCCGGGGGCTGTTGATGTGCACACACATATGGATCTGGATGTCGGCTTTGCGCGTGCGATAGATGATTTCACAACAGGGACTGAGGCAGCTGCCTGCGGGGGGACAACGACCATAGTAGACCACATGGCGTTCGGACCTGCCGGCTGCAGCCTGTGGCATCAGGTCAATGAATACCACCGCCTCGCAGATGGCAATGCTGCAGTCGACTACGGTTTCCACGGTGTGTTTCAGCATGTCAGAGAAGAGACCCTCGATGAGATGAGAGAGATAGCTCTCAAAGAGGGGATCACAAGCTTCAAAGTATATATGACATATGACTACAGACTGCAGGATGATGAGATATTCAATGTCCTGCGTGCTGCCAGAGATGCAGGCATCGTCATTACCGTCCACTGCGAGAACCACGGAGTGATCCAGCAGCTGAGAAAAGAGTACATCGAAGCCGGATGCACCGAGGCAAAATATCATCCTCTCAGCAGACCGTCACGCTGCGAAGCAGAGGCTGTCAACCGCATGATACATCTTGCTGCGATGGCCGGGGATGCACCTCTGTATATAGTGCATCTCTCGAGCAGAGAAGGTCTGCATGAGGTCCTGAAGGCCAGGGCAGAGCATCAGAAAAACCTGGGTGTGGAGACCTGCATACAGTACCTTGTGCTCACAGACAGCATGTATGACGACCCGGATGAAGGCCTCAAGGCGATCATGTCCCCGCCTCTGAGAAAGGATGCCGACAGAGAGGAACTATGGCAGGCTCTTTCGGACGGCCTGATAGATACCGTCGCTACCGACCACTGCCCGTTCCACTACAGGGAAGGCAAAGCAGAGAAGCAGTACGGAAGAAACGATTTCACCAAGTGTCCTAACGGTGCGCCGGGAGTCCAGGAGAGGTTGATACTGCTTTTCTCAGAAGGCTTCATGAAAGGCAGACTGACACTGCCTCAGGTTGTAAAATACGCATCATCCAATCCGTGCAGGATGTTCGGCCTTTACCCTCAGAAGGGCAGCCTGGAGCCGGGAACGGACGCTGATATCGTCCTGATCGATCCGGAAAAGTATACCCTGATAGACCGCGATTACATCCGCGGAGCTTCCGATTATTCATGTTACGAGGGTATGAAGCTCAGAGGAAAGATAGGAAAAGTATTCCTGAGAGGCAAGGAGATCGCAGACGGCGGAGAGTTCCTCGGAGCCCCTGGAGACGGGAAATATCTGAAGCGGGGAAAGAGCGTTCTTGCGGGATCGGATCAGTAACTCAGTGCATTGTACAGCAAACCTAAAATTGTATTAGTTTTTACTCAAAAACGATTGACATGAGATGGGGCGGCTGTATAATAAAAATAAATTAGATGACATTAAAAATTTTTATACAATATGTTTAATGAGGAGGAAAAAATGTCTAAGACAAAAGAACTTGCGGAAAAGCTGTCAACTCTTGAGATCGGTAATATGTATGAAAATGATTTCTACTGGACATGGGATAAGACAGACGATGAACTGTCTGCTATCTTCACAGTTGCTGACGCACTCAGAGATCTCAGAGAGCGCAACAAGTCAACCAAGATCTTCGACTCCGGACTCGGTATCTCGATCTTCCGCGACAACTCCACACGTACACGTTTCTCCTTTGCAAGTGCCTGCAACCTCCTCGGACTTGAGGTCCAGGATCTTGATGAGAAGAAGTCGCAGATCGCTCATGGCGAGACCGTAAGAGAGACTGCCAACATGGTAAGCTTCATGGCAGATGTTATCGGTATCAGAGATGATATGTTCATCGGTGAAGGACATAAGTACCAGAAGACATTCATGGATGCTGTAACAGAAGGAAATGAGCACGGCGTACTCGAGCAGAAGCCGACACTCGTCAACCTTCAGTGCGATGTTGACCATCCTACACAGTGCATGGCAGATATGGCTCACGTAATCAACTATTTCGGCGGCGTTGAGAACCTCAAGGGCAAGAAAGTCGCAATGACATGGGCTTATTCACCAAGCTACGGCAAGCCGCTGTCAGTTCCTCAGGGTGTTGCTGCTCTGTTCACAAGATTCGGAATGGATGTAGTTCTTGCTCATCCTGAAGGCTATGACATCATGCCTGAAGTAGAAGAAGTTGCAAAGAAGAACGCTGAAGCCAACGGCGGATCTTTCACAAAGGTCAACAGCATGGAAGAGGCATTCAAGGATGCTGACATCGTATATCCTAAGAGCTGGGCTCCTTTCAAGGCAATGGAGAAGAGAACTGAGCTCTACAGAAAGGGCGACAAGGAAGGCATCGACAAGCTCGAACAGGAACTTCTGGAAAACAACGCTAAATTCAAAGACTGGACATGCAGTGAAGAGATGATGAGCCTGACTAAGGACGGCAAAGCTCTCTATCTGCACTGCCTGCCTGCAGACATCACAGGCCTTTCATGCGAAGAGGGCGAAGTAGACAACTCAGTATTCGACAGATACATCGATCCGCTGTACAAGCAGGCATCATATAAGCCATATGTCATCGCTGCAATGATCTTCCTTGCTAAGGTAAAGGATCCTGTAAGCGCTCTCAAGGCACTTGACGAGGCAGATGAGCCAAGACTCTCATTCAAGAAATAATCAGTACGGTCTGAGAGAGTGATCAGCTGGAAAACTCAGCACTGAAAAGAGGCATTAAGAAATGGAAGACAGGACAAAAAAAGTAGTTGTAGCACTCGGTGGAAATGCGCTCGGGAGCAATCTGCTTGAACAGATGATATCTGTTACAGATGCCGTAAAACCGATAGCAGATCTTATCGAGGAAGGCTATGAAGTAGTGGTCACACATGGAAACGGCCCTCAGGTCGGGGTAATCCAGGATGCTATGACACTCCTTTCAAGAGAAAATCCTGAAAAGCATCCTCATTTCCCTCTGTCGGTATGTACCGCGATGAGCCAGGGCTATATCGGATACGATATTACTAATAAGCTCAGGGAAGAACTTCTGGACAGGGGCATCAATAAAGGTGTCTCATGCGTTCTTACACAGGTCGAAGTAGATCCTCAGGACCCTGCATTCAGGAATCCTACAAAGCCGATCGGACCATTCCTCACTAAGGAAGAAGCGGACAGAAAGGCGATGGAGAAGAGGCATGTGTTTATCGAAGATTCGGGAAGAGGCTACAGAAGAGTCGTGGCAAGCCCGGAACCGATATCCATCATCGAGATCGATACTATCAAAAGCCTCGCGGACGCCGGCTATGTAGTCATAGCAGCAGGCGGAGGCGGGATCCCTGTATTCAAGGCAGAGAACCATCATCTCAAGGGAGCACCTGCGGTAATAGACAAAGACCGCGCGTCAGAGCTTCTGGCCGAGGAGCTGGATGCAGACTTCCTTATCATTCTTACAGCAGTTGAGAACGCAGCGATCAACTTCGGCAAGCCGGATGAGCAGAAGCTCGGCGACATAACATCCGCTGAAGCAAGGAAATACATCGAAGAAGGACAGTTTGCTCCGGGATCGATGCTGCCTAAAGTCGAAGCTGCAGTCAAGTTCGCTGAATCAAAGCCAGGCAGGACTGCGCTTATCACTCTGCTTGAGAAAGCAAAAGACGGCATCAACGGCGAGACAGGAACAAGGATCCACGCATAATAACAGATAAGGTGTTTCAAGGAGGAATATCAGAAATGGCACTTGATTTTGAAGCAATCAGAAAATCAGCAGAGAAGTACGGACCGGATATGAGCGCATTCCTTCGCGCTATGATCTCTCATCCAAGTGAGAGCTGCGAAGAGGGTGAAGTAGTCGCATGCATCAAGGCTGAGATGGAAAAGCTCGGATACGACAAGGTAGAGGTCGACGGACTTGGCAATATTATCGGCTGGATGGGCGAAGGCGATAAGATCATCGCAATCGACTCGCATATCGATACAGTAGGTATCGGAAACATCAACAACTGGGAGCATGATCCGTATGAAGGTTATGAGACTGATGACATCATCTACGGCCGCGGCGGTTCAGACCAGGAAGGCGGAATGGCAAGCGCTGTATACGGTGCTAAGATCATGAAGGAAATGGGCCTGATTCCTGAAGGCTATAAGATCATGGTCGTAGGTTCCGTTCAGGAAGAGGACTGTGACGGAATGTGCTGGCAGTACATCGTCAACAAGTATTTCAACGGACCTGAAGATGCAAGAAACAAGATCGAATTCGTCATTTCGACAGAGCCGACAGACGGCGGTGTTTACAGAGGACACAGAGGCCGTATGGAGATCAGAGTTGATGTCAAGGGCGTATCCTGCCACGGTTCAGCACCTGAGAGAGGTGACAACGCTATCTATAAGATGGCAGACATCATCGATGAGGTAAGACAGCTGAACAACAACGGATGCGAAGACAGCACACAGATCAACGGACTCGTCAAGATGCTCGATCCTAGATTCAATCCGGATCACTATGAAGACGCAAGATTCCTCGGCAAGGGAACATGTGCAGTATCACAGATATTCTATACATCACCAAGCCGCTGCGCAGTAGCAGATTCATGTGCTATCTCTATCGACAGAAGAATGACAGCAGGCGAGACATGGGACAGCTGCCTCGATGAGATCAGAGCACTTCCTGCAGTACAGAAGTACGGCGATGACGTCAAGGTTTCCATGTACATGTATGACCGCCCGTCATGGACAGGTGAAGTATACGAGACAGAAGCATACTTCCCGACCTGGATCAACAAGGAAAGCTCAGCACACGTCAAGGCTCTCGTAGATGCACACCACGCACTCTTCGGAGAGAAGAGGATCGGATCACCGAGCGCAATGGATAAGCGTGAGGGACGTCCTCTCTGCGATAAGTGGACATTCTCGACTAACGGTGTATCCATCCAGGGCCGTTACGGTATCCCTTGTGTAGGATTCGGACCTGGAGCAGAGAGCCAGGCTCACGCACCTAACGAGATCACATGGAAGCAGGATCTTGTTACATGTGCTGCTATGTACGTAGCTGCTATCAACCTCTATCCTGATGAGGAGAAGACTGGTGATGTCATGCAGTTCCGTGCCGGCAAGACTGATAACGATATCAAGTAATAAGGCATTTAAAAGCAGTTATTACATCCCGAATATGAGGAGAAAAACGCCCGCGTCCAGCTTCGGATGCGGGTGTTTCAGTTTCAGAAAAAAACAGCTGCAGAAACTGTGAAGATTATGAAAAGAAGTACAGAAAAATGAAGTCAAAAGACTGACTTTTATGATATGCTCTATCTGACTGTAAACAGGTAGTACTGTTGATCTCTAGAACAGAAAGGGCATTAAACGATTATGAAGAAAATGGAAGATAAGATACTTGCTGAGGGTGAGATCCTGTCCGGCGGCGTACTTAAAGTTGGAAGCTTTCTCAATCAGCAGATAGATACAGCGTTCATGAAGGAGATAGGCGAGGAGATCGCCAGGCTGTACAAAGATGATGAGATCACTAAGATCCTCACAATAGAGGCATCAGGGATTCCGATCGCTGTATCCGCAGGATTTGCGATGGATCTTCCGGTAGTTTATGCCAAAAAGAACAAATCCTCCAATATCTCAGGAGATGTATATACGACCGTTGTTCAGTCATTCACTCACGGCAATAAGAACAACGTCATCGTCAATAAGGAATTCATTTCACCTGATGACAGGATCCTTATCGTTGACGACTTCCTCGCGCACGGAAGTGCCCTTACAGGACTTATTGAGATCGTAGAGATGGCTGGAGCTTCTGTTGTCGGCTGTGTTGCAGCGATCGAAAAGGGCTTCCAGCAGGGCGGAGACCGCCTCAGAGCTAAGGGCTACAGGATCGAGTCGCTTGCTATAATCGAAGAAATGGACGATACCGAGATCGTCTTCCGCAAACAATAAGCGAATAATCAGTTATCAGTCAGACATGACCGGAAGGGGGAAAATATGAGCGAATTGCGTCATCTGATCAATATAACAGATCTTTCAGTTGATGAGATCGATCACCTTATAAGCATCGCAGATGATATCATTGATAATCCCGAAGCATATCAGGAGATCTGCAGACATAAGAAGCTGGCGACACTGTTCTTTGAGCCGAGTACCAGAACCAGACTCAGCTTTACGGCAGCCATGATGGAGCTTGGCGGGAATGTTCTGGGATTTGACCAGGCAGCATCAAGCTCAACAGCCAAGGGTGAGAGCGTTTCGGATACAATTGTAATGGCGAGCTGTTATGCAGATATAATCGCCATGAGACATCCTAAGGAAGGAGCTCCGTTCGTTGCAGCCAGACATGCCGGAGTACCTGTGATCAATGCAGGTGACGGCGGACATTTCCATCCGACACAGACTCTGACTGACCTGATGACGATCCACAGAAAGAAGGGTGATCTCGGTAATTTGACTATAGGACTGTGCGGCGACCTCAAGTTCGGACGTACAGTACACTCCCTGATCGAGGCGATGATCAGGTACAAGGGTATCAGATTCGTGATGATATCGCCTGTCGAACTCGATCTGCCTAGCTACGTTCAGGAGAAACTCAACGCAGAAGGTGTTGAGTGGAAGGTGGTCCGCAATCTCGAAGAAGCTATTCCTGAGCTGGATGTGCTGTATATGACAAGAGTCCAGAAGGAAAGATTCTTCAATGAAGAGGACTATATCAGACTGAAAGACAGCTTCATCCTGCGCCGCAGAATGCTTGACAGCGCAAAAGACGATATGATCGTCATGCATCCGCTGCCGAGAGTCAATGAGATATCTGTAGATGTGGATGATGATCCGAGAGCAGCTTACTTCTATCAGGCTCTCATGGGCAAATACATAAGAATGGCACTTATACTGTTCCTGCTCGGCATCAGGTAAAAGCGCCGTAAGATGCATCCATTGACAGAGAGGACAGAGAGACGAAGGGAGAGCATATGAACATTGATGGAGTAAGTACCGGTATAGTACTGGATCACATACAGGCAGGCTGCGGCTGGGAGATCTACAATCTCCTCGGGCTTGACAAGGTAGACTGCACGGTTGCTATCATACAGCGTGTGCAGAGCGCCAAATACGGCAGGAAAGACATAATCAAGATAGATGGAGATGTAGATATCGATCTTGATATCCTTGGCTATTTCGACACCAAGATCACAGTCAATATGATAAAAGACCGTGAGCTTGTCAGAAAAGTACATCTCAAACTGCCTGAGACGCTGACCGGAGTACTGGAGTGCCGCAATCCAAGATGCATAACATCTGTCGAACAGGAGATCGTTCACCAGTTCTGGCTGGCAGATCCGGAAAACAAAAAATACCGCTGCGTATACTGTGATTCCGTATACAAAGAAAAGAAATAAACAAGGCACATAATATCCGGAAAAATGTGCTTCTGATCAAGGGGATAACAATGGACTATGATGTAATAATTATCGGAGCAGGTCCCGGCGGGATCTTTGCTGCATACGAGCTGTCAAAAGACAGAAATGATCTTAAGATCGGTGTTTTTGAAGCCGGCAATGAGCTGAGCAAGAGAAAATGCCCTATCGACGGAGTAAAAGTCAAAAACTGCATCAACTGCAAGAGCTGCTCTATAATGAGCGGATTCGGAGGCGCAGGTGCTTTTTCAGACGGAAAATACAATATAACCAATGACTTCGGCGGGACTCTTCATGAGTACATCGGCAAGGAAGAAGCCATCCGCCTTATGCACTATGTCGACAGCATCAATGTGTCACACGGCGGAGCCGGAACAAAGCTGTATTCCACAGCCAACACCAAGCTCAAGACTGTCTGCATGCAGAACAAGCTTCTGCTTCTGGATGCATCGGTAAGGCACCTGGGCACAGATATCAATTATGTCGTTCTTGAGAACCTGTATAATGAGCTCCGTGAAAAAGTCGATTTCAGATTCTGCACACCGGTCACTCACATTGAAGCTACACAGGACGGCTACAGGGTGATCACAGATGATGGCGAGTACGAAGCATCAAAGTGCATCGTATCGGTCGGCAGGAGCGGCAGCAAGTGGATGGAGACCATCTGCAAAGAGATGGATATCCCTACACAATCCAACAGAGTGGACCTGGGCGTCAGAGTAGAGCTGCCTGCAGCCCTCTTCGCACATCTTACAGATGAACTCTACGAGAGCAAGATCGTATACAGGACAGAGAAATTCGAAGACAGGGTCCGTACGTTCTGCATGAATCCTAAGGGCAGCGTAGTAAACGAGAACACCAACGGTATCATCACTGTCAACGGACACAGCTTCGAGGATCCGGCAAAGCAGACAGACAACACCAATTTTGCGCTTCTCGTATCCAAGCATTTCTCGTTCCCGTTCAAGGACAGCAATGGTTACGGCGAGAGTATCGCCAGACTCTCCAATATGCTTGGAGGAGGCGTCATCGTCCAGCGTTTCGGCGATCTGATCCGCGGACGCAGGACCAACCACAAGAGACTTGAAGACAGCTTTGTCATACCGACTCTCAAGGCAGAGCCGGGAGATCTGAGCCTTGTTCTTCCTAAGCGTATACTTGACGGTATCATCGAGATGATATATGCGCTTGACAAGATCGCACCTGGAACAGCCAATGATGACACTCTTCTCTATGGCGTAGAGGTAAAATTCTACAACATGGAAGTTAGTGTCAATGAGAGACTTGAGACAAAATACAGCGGCCTGTATATGATCGGTGACGGAAGCGGAGTGACTCATTCGCTTTCACATGCATCGGCGAGCGGTGTGTTTGTAGCAAGAGATATTCTGAGCAGAATGTGACGGATACTGCGGTAAGCGGCAGCATCAGCAAAGAGGTGAGATATGCCATCTGAACACAGCAGATGTGTGATAATCGGAGGGGCGGATATAGGCAGCTACAGCCATATCCGCTCTTACTTGAAAGACAGTGATTATGTAATATACTGTGACAGCGGCCTGAAACATATGGATGGCCTCGGAGCTGCACCGTCTCTTATAGTAGGTGATTTCGACTCGCATGACGATCCTCATATGGATACAGAGACGATCACCCTTCCTGTTGCCAAGGATGATACAGACACTGTCTATGCGATCAAAGAAGGTATCAGGCGGGGCTTTTCGGAATTCCTCATGCTGGGGGTCATCGGTGCAAGACTTGACCATACCCTTGTCAATGTATATGCGCTTTCACTTATCAGCAGAAACGGCGGCCATGGTATGATCGCCGATGATTATTCAGAGATCGAGCTTCTGACAGGAACCGAAGAAAAGCCCGCAACAGCGCGCATAAGCTGCAGATATCCGTTCTTCTCACTTGTGGCAGTGGAGGGGACTGCAGAAGGCGTCACTATAAAAGATGCGAAATTCTGTCTTGAGGATGCAGAGATACACCCTTACTACCAGTACGCTACGAGCAATGAAGTCCTTCCGGGCAAGGCAGCCGAAGTTACGGTGAAAAGAGGCAAATTGCTTCTCATCAGGATATTAGACAGATAAAAAAATAAGAATACCCGGCAGATATTACGGGCATCTGTGCTATCGTTCGGATATTTGCCGGTTGTGAATGGATTTTTTCAGGAATCTTGTTTTAGCAGTCAGGGTATTCTTGACACGAAGAAGAGATTACTGTTACCATAGAGCGATTTAAGACAGAAGGAGGATGCTGATGAACAGGATCAGTTCAGATAAGATGGAATTCAGCCCGACAATCGATATTAAGATGCTTCGAGAAGCAGGTGTGGATCTGTCTTCCCGTTATACTATTCTTCCCGGTTTTTGTGACGTGCATGTTCACTTCAGAGAACCGGGTTTTTCTTATAAAGAGACAATAGCTTCCGGATCGAGGGCTGCAGCCCACGGCGGATATACAGCCGTCTGCACAATGCCTAATCTCTCACCTGTCTCTGACAGCCCTGAGAATCTGGCTCTCCAGCAGGAGATCATAGACCGTGATGCATGCATACATGTATATCCGTATGCTGCCATAACTGTCGGCCAGAAGGGTGAAGAGCTTACAGATATGGAAGCCATGAGCGGAAGCTGCATCTCATTCTCAGACGACGGACACGGCGTACAGTCGGATGAGATGATGAGACAGGCAATGATCAGAGCTAAGTCGCTTGGCAAGATAATCACAGCCCACTGCGAAGTCAACAGCCTTCTCAGGGGCGGATATATACATGACGGAGAATATGCGACGCAGCATGGGCACAGAGGGATATGCTCCGAATCAGAGTGGGGGCAGATCGCAAGAGACCTGAAGCTTGCGGCAGAGACAGGCTGCGCTTATCATGTGTGCCACATTTCGACAAAAGAAAGCGTCGATATTATACGCAAAGCCAAAAGTGAAGGCGTGGACGTGACCTGCGAGACGGCACCTCACTATCTGCTCCTTGATGACAGCATGCTTGAGGAAGACGGCAGATGGAAGATGAATCCTCCGATCCGCAGCGCAGCTGACAGAGAGGCTCTGCTCGAGGGGATAAACGATGGTACTATCGACTGCATCGCGACCGATCATGCTCCGCACTCGGCAGAAGAAAAGTCGCGCGGTCTGGAGAAATCCGCGTTCGGTATTGTGGGTATCGAGACAGCTTTCCCGCTGCTCTACACATATCTGGTGCTTCCGGGGATAATCACGATGCAGCAGCTCGAACAGCTTCTGGTATACAACCCGAGGAAGAGATTCGGCATCCCTCTGGGAAATGACTACTCAGTATGGAATCTGGAGGCAGAATGGAATATAACTCCGGAGATCGATTTTCTCTCGAAAGGCAGAGCGACACCATTTGACGGATGGAGAGTAAGCGGAGTCAATGTGCTTACTGTGTGTGACGGAAAGCCTGTATACAGATGGCAGTAAGACAGATGACTGGTGCTCAGCATTCAGATCACTCAGGTAATATCAGTTAATAACATACAGTTTATATAGAAGAAGGGGAAACTATGGCGAAAAGAGAAGATATCAGAAAAGTTCTTATCATCGGATCCGGCCCGATAGTTATCGGACAGGCTGCAGAATTCGACTATGCAGGCACTCAGGCCTGTCTTGCACTCAAGGAGGAGGGTTATGAAGTAATACTCTGCAACTCCAATCCGGCAACCATCATGACGGACACCTCGATCGCAGACAAGGTATACATGGAGCCTCTGACACTTGAATACATAGCAAAGATCCTCAGATATGAAAGACCTGATGCTATCGTTCCGGGAATAGGCGGACAGACAGGTCTCAATCTGGCTATGCAGCTTGAGAAGAAGGGCGTACTCAGAGAGTGCCGTGTTGAGCTTCTCGGAACACCAGGAGCGTCGATCGAAAGGGCAGAGGACAGAGAACTTTTCAAAGAGATGTGCCAGTCTATAGGAGAGCCTGTCATCCCGAGCGAGATCACATACAGCATCGAAGAGGCGAAGAAAGCTGCTCTGGATATCGGATATCCTGTCGTGCTCAGACCGGCATTCACCCTCGGAGGGACCGGAGGCGGTTTTGCCAACGACGAGAAAGAACTCGAAGATATCGCTATCAACGCATTTAACCTCTCGCCTGTACATCAGGTCCTCGTAGAGAAGTCAGTTAAAGGCTACAAAGAGATCGAATTCGAGGTCATGCGTGACGGAACAGACAAGGCGATCACTATATGCGGCATGGAAAATGTCGACCCTGTCGGCGTTCACACAGGAGACTCTGTCGTAGTAGCACCGATACTTTCTCTCAATGACCACGATCTTAAGATGCTCAACGATTCAGCTATCAAGATCATCAGAGAGCTCGGTATAGAGGGCGGCTGCAACGTCCAGTTCGCTCTGCACCCGGAGACTAGTGAGTATTACCTGATAGAGGTCAACCCTAGAGTATCAAGATCTTCCGCACTCGCATCCAAGGCATCGGGTTATCCGATCGCCAGAGTCACAGCTAAGATCGCTGTAGGAATGACTCTTGATGAGATCGAAGTCGCAGGAGGAAAGGCAAGCACAGAGCCGGCTCTTGACTATATAGTGGCCAAGTTCCCTAGGTTCCCGTTTGATAAATTCTCAGATGCGTCCAATCTCCTCGGAACACAGATGAAGGCTACAGGCGAGGTTATGGGCATAGGCTCCACGCTCACAGAGAGCTTCCTCAAATCGATACGCTCACTTGAGACCGGAGTATGTCATCTCCACATGGACAAGTTTGACGGGATGAGCAGAAACAAGCTCATGGAGTATGTCGCAGAGTTCAGAGATGATAATATCTACGCGATCGCAGAGCTGCTTCGCCGCGGCATCAGCATTGCCGATATCCACAAGGTTACCGGTATAACTGAAATATTCCTCGAGGCATTCAGGGATATCATCAGCATGGAGAAGACTCTTAAGGAGAGAGTCAATGATGTCAGGACCCTCAGCGCAGCCAAGATCATGGGATTCTCCGACAAGGAGATCGCCCGCCTGTGGAACCTCACGGAAGAAGAGATATACAACAAGAGAAAGAAGAACGGCATAACACCTGTCTTCAGGATGGTCGACACCCTGCATACAGGAAAGTATATCGCTTACCTCTATTCATCATATACAGGTGAGAATGAATCAAGGCTCACCAACAAGAAGAAGATCATCGTTCTCGGAGCCGGCCCTATCAGGATCGGCCAGGGCGTGGAATTCGATTATTCAACAGTCCATGCTGTCCAGACAATTAAGCGCGCAGGCTATGAGGCGATCATCATCAACAATAACCCGGAGACAGTATCTACGGATTACACTACAGCAGATAAGCTCTATTTCGAGCCTCTTACTGTCGAGGATGTCATGGCAATCATAGACTTCGAAAATCCTGAAGGTGTCATAGCTACTCTCGGCGGTCAGACTGCGATCAATCTTGCTGAGCCTCTGATGCAGAGGGGAGTGAAGCTGATCGGAACAGACTGTGAGGCTATCGACAGAGCTGAGAACAGAGACAGGTTCGAGAAAGTCCTTGAAGAGCTTGGAATACCTCAGCCGCCGGGGCGTGCTGTCACTAAGATAGAAGACGGAGTAAAAGCTGCAGCAGAGATCGGTTATCCTGTTCTCGTCAGGCCGTCATTCGTCCTCGGAGGACGCGCGATGCAGATCGTAGGCGATGAGAAGCAGCTCAGACAGTACCTGAAGACAGCAGTAGAGATCGATGAAGACAAGCCTGTACTCGTCGACAAATACATACTCGGCAAGGAAGTCGAAGTCGATGCTGTATGCGATGGAAGAGATGTCTTCGTTCCGGGTATAATGGAACTGGTAGAGAGGACGGGGATCCACTCCGGAGACTCTATATCCGTATATCCGACCTTCTCCATCAGCAACAAGGTCAAGGGCAAGATACTCCAGTATGCGAAGGCTCTCGGGAAAGGAATAGGTATAATAGGTCTCTACAACATCCAGTTCATCGTCGATGACAATGAGGATGTCTACATCATCGAGGTCAATCCGAGATCATCGAGAACTGTTCCGTTCCTGTCCAAGGCCACAGGCTACAGCCTTGCTGACATGGCTACAGAAGTCATACTTGGCAAGACGCTTAAGGAGCAGGGCATATTCGACCTCTATCCGGATGAGAAGAAAAGATACTATGTCAAAGTCCCTGTATTCAGCTTCAACAAGATCAAGGGCCTTGACACATATCTCTCGCCTGAGATGAAGTCCACAGGAGAAGCGATAGGATACGACAACAAGCTCAACAGAGCTCTGTACAAAGCACTTACCGCTTCCGGGACAAAGCTCCGTAACTACGGAACCGTCTTCGCTACACTGGCAGGAGATGACAAGGCAGAAGCACTTCCGCTCATCCGCAGATTCTACAACCTTGGCTTCAACATCGAGGGTACACCTGGCACTGCCCGCTTCCTCAAGGAAAACGGCATCCGCACAAGAGAGATGAAGAAGATCAGTGAAGGTTCGGAGGAGATCCTCGAGGCTATAAGAAACGGACATATAGCATACATAATCAATACAAGAAAGGTCGGCGATCATGTTCAGGCCAATGACGGAGCTCTGATCAGACAGTGCGCGAGCGAGAACAACGCCACACTGTTCACATCGCTTGATACTGTCCGCGTCCTTCTCGATGTACTTGAAGAGACTACACAGACAATATCGACTATCGATGCATGATCATAAGATCTGATAATCAGCAGGAAATCTATGGTGACACAGATGAAACAGGGAGTTTTTACGATAACAGAGAATACGGCACTGACTCCTACGACATACAGGATGAGACTCGAAGGAGATACAGGAGCTGTTACTGCACCGGGTCAGTTCATTGATATAAAACTCGACGGCCATTTTCTCAGGCGTCCGATCAGCGTGAACGATGTCATCCTTCCGTCATCAGAGGGCGGATGCGATGGGACAGTCACAGTGATATACAAGGTGCTCGGAGCAGGAACTGAGGAGATGACAGAGTTCGCTCCGGGGAAAAAGCTTGATGTACTCACAGGACTCGGCAATGGCTATGATCTCTCAGACGCAGGCGATCATCCTCTTCTTATTGGCGGAGGAGTGGGCATCCCGCCTCTGTATCTTGCAGCCAGAAGACTGATCGGGCAGGGGACTGATGTCTCTGTCATACTCGGATTCAACTCATCAGAGGAGATGTATTATGTCGATGAGTTCGAAAAGCTCGGCTGCCGTGTGACCGTTGCCACAGCAGACGGCAGTGCAGGCATAAAAGGTTTCGTAACAGACGCATTCAGAGCCCTTGCAGCCGAGTGCGGAGTATCCTGCACCGGCAGTGATCCGGACACTGAATACACCAGATTCACTCATTTCTACACATGCGGACCTGAACCAATGCTTAAAGCAGTATTCAGAGAGGTATATAAGGAAGCGGGAATAAAAGGCCAGATGAGCTTTGAGGAACGCATGGGATGCGGATTCGGGGCATGCATGGGATGCAGCATTAAGACAGCAGGCGGTTATAAGAGGATCTGCAAGGATGGACCAGTACTGAGAACGGAGGAAATACTATGGTAGATACTAAGGTAACGCTCTGTGGTATCACTCTCGATAATCCGGTGATACCTGCCTCGGGCACCTTCGGGTACGGATATGAGTTCGCTGAACTCTATGACATCAACTGCCTGGGAACTTTTTCATTCAAGGGTACTACCCGTGAACCGAGATTCGGCAATGAGACCCCGAGGATCGCTGAGTGTCCTTCAGGGATGCTCAACTCAGTCGGACTCCAGAATCCGGGCGTAGAGAAAGTAATATCAGAAGAACTGCCTAAGCTTGCGAAGGTTTTCAATAAGCCTGTTATGGCTAATGTCAGCGGTTTTTCGATCGATGACTACGTATATACGACAGAGCTCCTCGCGGCTCAGGATCAGGTCGGATGGCTTGAGATCAATATAAGCTGTCCTAATGTTCACGGAGGAGGTATGAGCTTCGGAACAGATCCGTGCATGGCTGCAGATGTTGTAAAAGCAGTCCGCATGACTACAGACAAGCCGCTTATCATCAAGCTCTCTCCTAATGTCACCGATATAGCAGGGATAGCAAAAGCCTGTGAAGAAGCAGGAGCTGACGGAATAAGCCTGATCAATACGCTGATGGGAATGAGGATCAGTCTCAGGAGCAGAAAACCTATCCTTGCCAATACTACCGGCGGATATTCCGGACCGGCAGTGCTGCCGGTATCCCTCCGGATGGTGTATCAGGTGTATGATGCTGTCAGTATCCCGGTCGTCGGAATGGGCGGTATATCAACAGCTGAAGATGTGCTCGAGATGATGATGGCAGGAGCGACAGCTGTTGAAGTCGGAGCTGCGAACCTGACTGAACCTTTTGCATCAAAAAAGATCATAGAGGATCTGCCTCGCGTAATGGAAAAATACGGTATCACAAGCCTTGCAGATATAGTGGGACAGGCACACTGATACTGGCTGACATTCGCGGCTGATGCCGGGACCGGGAGGCGTGAGCTGAAGCGTCCTGCCCGGCAGGGACAACTTAAAAAGCATAATAAGAGTGCCTTAACCGGCACTTTTATTGTATAATCTTAATATATGGACCATGGCCGGGATCAGTGATCCGGAAAGCCTGAGCATCCGATAATCATTTTGGCTTCAAGCAGAATACCGGAGGATAGTAATGGGTAAAGACATAATTATCGCATGTGATTTTGCCAGCGCAGAAGAAACGATAAGATTTCTCGATAAGTTCAACAAGATCAGATCAGAAGTAGTCAGCTGCGATCATGTCAGCATCTCTGTGAGCAGACCTTTTGTCAAGATCGGAATGGAGCTTTTCTATGCAGAAGGTCCGCAGATCATCAAAACACTTAAGGACAGAGGCCACAAGGTCTTCCTTGATCTCAAACTGCACGATATTCCTAATACAGTCAGAAAAACTATGCAGGTTCTCGGAGCATACGGAGTGGACATGGTCAATGTACATGCCGGAGGCGGAATAGAAATGATGAAGGCAGCCAAGGAAGGTCTTATGCTCGGAGCAGCCAGATATGCAGAAAAGCCGAAGCTCATAGCAGTCACTCAGCTGACTTCAACAGACGAGGCTGTCATGCATAATGAGCTTCTGATCGATATGCCGCTTGCGGATGTAGTCAGAAAGTACGCACTCAATGCCAGAGAGGCAGGGCTTGACGGAGTTGTCTGCTCTGCACATGAGGCTGCAGATATACATATGGCATGCGGGATGGATTTCCTGACCGTAACGCCGGGCATCAGGCTTGCCGGAGACAGCGCCGGAGATCAGAAGAGAGTTATGACTCCTGCAGATGCAAGAGATCAGGGCTCAGACTATATCGTAGTCGGAAGATCTATCACCGGAGAAGCGAATCCGATCGATGCATATCAGAAATGCCGCATGGATTTCATCGGTTAACAGACAGATCGTCAGCAGCAGCTTAATACACACACGATGGCAAGAGCATGATGCCCTTGCCATTAATATAGTTAAGGGGAAAAGAAAATGGACAGAAGAAACGAGATCGCAAGACTTATCGCCGGAGACCTCCTCAGCATCAAGGCTGTATTTCTCAGACCTGAGGAGCCTTTTACATGGGCAAGCGGGATCAAAAGCCCGATCTACTGCGACAACAGACTGACTCTTACCGCACCGGAGGTCAGGACCGATGTCGAGACATCACTTGCTGAGGTGATCAGAGATATGTTCCCGGAGGCTGAGGTCCTTATGGGAACTGCTACTGCCGGAATAGCTCATGCTGCCATAACAGCCCATCTTATGGATCTGCCTATGGGATATGTAAGATCAGGAGCTAAGGATCACGGCAGAGGGAATCAGATCGAAGGAAAGCTCCTCCCGGGACAGAAGGTCGTTGTTGTAGAGGACCTTATCTCGACAGGCGGCAGCTGTATAGATACAGTCAAAGTCCTCAGAGCTGCCGGAGCAGATGTGCTCGGTGTTATCTCCATCATGACATATGGCATGAAGAAGGGCATCGACAGAATGGCTGAAGCAGATATCAGATGGACATCACTGACAGATTTCGACACTGTAATCGAAATAGCTGCTGAACAGGGCCGTATCAGCACAGAGGATATCGAGAGACTCAAAGCCTTCAGAGACAATCCTTCGGATGAGAGCTGGATAAGGTAAGACGATGCTCGCGATCCTGATCGGAATAGCAGCAGGAGCAGCATCAACTGCACAGGCAAGTGTCAACGGCAGGATAAGAGAGGACTACAGATCACCATACCTGACTGCAGTCCTCAGCTTTGTAATTGCCGGCATTATACTTGCATTTATAATACTTTTCACAGAACATGACCTCAGTATCCCGTTCGGAGATATAGCAAAGTATCCTTTCTGGATATGGCTCGGAGGCTGCTGCGGAGCAGCGATCATAACGCTGAATGTCGTGTGCCTTCCTTACCTCGGAAGTGCACGGAATGTCATGATCATCTGTTTCGGACAGACAATGGCAGGCCTGCTTATAGATCATGCAGGCCTGTTCGGATCCCCGGTAGTTAAGATGTCTCTGACAAGGACAGCAGGTGCCGTATTAGTCATCGCAGGCGCCGCACTGGTCAACGGGATACGGCTTTCAGGAAACAGCAGCCGGGAGAGTGGACCGGGCAGAAATGTGCTGCCGTATATCATCCTTGCAGGACTCAATGGTTTTGCATGTGCGGCCCAGGTCGCTGTCAACGGGACTCTTAATACAGCAGTCGGCTCAGCTTCCAAGGCAACGCTTGTTTCGATGTCTGTAGGGCTGATCACGACTCTGATACTGATTGCCTTACTCACAGCAGTGAAGGGCAGGATGGCTATATACGACGGAGGTATCAGAGGCACCGGCCTGATCAGGGGATTCAGACCCTGGATGGCAGCCGGAGGCGCACTGTCGATCATAGTCGTCGGAGGAAATGCGGTGACAGCGCCTATGCTGGGTACAGGGATAGTTACCATACTCAATCTCATAGGGATGATGGGGGCCGGCCTCATAATAGATGCGGTCGGATTCCTGGGAATAGAGAAGAAGCCGGCAACACCGGCAAAGATGATCGGAATGCTTCTTATGATAGCAGGAACAGCAGTGATTTCACTTATATGATGATCAGAACAGAAGCTCCCGGCGTCTGTTGACGGCGTCGCTCGCTCCAAACAAGCGAGCTTGCTGGAGCTTTGCTCCTGGTTGAACTAAGCGGAGGGGGACAATATGAGCAAGATCAAAATCGCATGCATACAGCAGAAAGTCAAAAAAGACAAGTACGATAATATAGAGCAGCTTGCCGAGATAATCGGAAGCGGACAGACTGAAGACGCTGACTTCATCAGCCTGCCTGAGATGTGGAACTGTCCTTATCAGACAGAGCTTTTTCCTGAGTATGCTGAGCCTGAGAAGGGAGATACCTGGCTTGCAATGTCAGTTCTCGCCAGGAAGAACAACAAATACATAATAGGCGGATCTATCCCTGAAGTCGACAGCGAGGGAAGAGTATACAATACATGCTACGTATTCGACCGCAGCGGGAATCAGATCGGAAAGCACCGCAAGGTCCATCTGTTCGATATATATGCTCACGGACAGCAGGTATTCAAGGAATCAGATACACTGACCGGAGGAGACAGATTCGATACTTTCGATACAGAATTCTGCAAAATGGCGGTCAATATATGTTTCGATATCAGATTCCCTGAGAGCTCGAGGATCCCGGCGCTTGCAGGGGCCAGGGTAATATTCAACCCTGCTGCATTCAATATGACAACAGGGCCGGTACACTGGGAGCTTGGCTTCCGCCAGAGAGCTGTGGAAAATCAGATCTTCATGGTCGGCACTTCGGCAGCCCGTGATACTGAAGCCGGATATATAGCTTACGGACATTCCATAATCACAGATCCGTGGGGACAGGTGATCATGCAGATGGATGAAAAGCCTGGCGTCACTGTCACAGAATTCGATCTTGATCAGGTTGACACGGTAAGAGCGAAGCTTCCGCTGCTCAGTGCCCGCCGTACAGATATATATGAACTGAAGAAACTGTGAACAAGTGTGATAAAAAGATGAATCATTTCTGAACCACACTATATATAGTGCCCGTAATGCGGCAATTTTTGTAATTTTATTGCACTAAAACGTTTTAGGTGATATTATCCAGCTGTAAGACGGTGCATCTGTTACCTTTAATGACAGGAGGACAAAACTATGGCAGATCGTAAATCAAGCATGAAACCAGGCAAACCGGCAGGCAGGAGACCTGACGCAGAGCTCGGCCAGTCGCTTCTGGCTATCCTGGGAATAGGTATTGCGGGAAGCATCGCACTCGTAGGCTCAGCAATCAAGCTCGGAGAGAAGGTGCTCGACCTGCAGGTAAAAGCATATGAGAAAATCGAGGCAGAACGCGAGACTCACAAAGAAGCTGTCAGAAAAGCGACTGCCAATGATATGGAGTTCGGGGTCGATCCTGATGCTCCGGAAGAATAGGACTACTGAATAAGGAGGATCAAAATAATGTTCGATAGCATTTTGACTATGGCGCAGTCTGCACAGGACTCAGGTTACAGCTTTGCTGTGGATGCAATGAGTATCGCCGCTGTAGTAGGTATGTGGAAGATGCTCGAGAAGGCCGGAGAACCTGGCTGGGCAGCGCTGATACCATTCTATAATATGTACAAATTCTGCGGTGTTGTAATGGGCAATCCATGGTACTGGGTCAGATTCTTTGTGTTTTTCATCCCTGTTTTAGGCTGGATCGCAGGCATCTACTTCCTCTATGAGATGAGCAAGGCAACAGCGCAGGCATACGGAAAGCCTGACAGCTGGACATGGGGATACCTCTTCCTGAGCGGTATTTTCTACTGCATCACAGGTTTTGATCAGTCAGATTATTACGGCCCTATGGGAGTCGGTGACAAGAGGTCACCGGAGGCCAGACAGTCCAGAACTGTAAGCTTCCAGGTCGAGAAGAATGAACCTGAAAGACCGGCAGAGACTGTTACCGAATATAAAGAGCCTGTAGTCGAGGAGGTAAAACCTCAGGAAACAAAAAATGAAGATGTCGAGTTCATCTTCGACCAGCCGGAAGAGTAATAATACAGATCAAGATAAAACAGACCGTACTCATTAAGGAGTGCGGTCTGTTGTTTTCTGCATTATCGCTGCAGTCATTATTCGTTCTCGAAATTATCTATCCTGATGTCAGAATTCTCATTGACATGTTTGCATATCGCTACATAGGTGTCGTGTGATATGACATGCTCAATCTTGCAGGCGTCGTCCTCGGCCGTCTCAGGATCTACACCGAGCAGCTCAAGGAAGGCTCTCAGAGCTTTATGCCTGTCATATATACGGGTCGCGATCTTGCGTCCAGGAGGAGCCAGGGTAATAGGACCGTTAGCTTCCATGTTGATATAGCCGCTTTCCTTGAGGCGTTTTACGGCATATGAAACACTCGGTTTGGTGACTCCGAGGTGCTTTGCAATATCTATCGAGCGGATATAGCCGTATTTTTCCTCGAGAATGAGCATTGCCTCAAGATAATCTTCTGCTGATTGCTGTATTTTCATATCATTTCCCCTTTTAATTCCCCATTAGAACCATAACACAATCACAATGTCATTAGCAAGGCAAAGGTCGTTCATAAAGAAATTCATACAGAACGATACAAAACAAATTTTCGCATGTTCTTCGGAAAAACATATGTACTCTTGAAAGAACATAAGAAGCTGTGTTAAACTGCGAATGTACAGTTATATCGGAATCAAAAGCTGAGTTGATCACTTTCCGATAAATTTTCAGATAAGAGAGGAGAGATTATTATGGCAAAATGGGTTTGCAGCGTATGTGGATACGTTCATGAAGGCGATACACCACCGGAAAGATGTCCGCAGTGCAATGCTCCTGCAGAGAAGTTCCAGAAGCAGGAAGGTGAAAAAGTATGGGCTGCTGAGCATGTTCTCGGCGTAGCAAGCGATGCTCCTGAAAACATCAAGCAGGGTCTTCGTGATATGTTCAACGGAGAGTGCACAGAGGTAGGAATGTACCTCGCTATGGCTCGCGTTGCTATCCGTGAAGGATATCCTGAAGTCGGCGCTTTCTTCGAAAAGGCTGCATGGGAAGAAGCTGAGCACGCTGCTCACTTCGCAGAGCTTCTCGGCGAAGTTCTTACAGACAGTACCAAGAAGAACCTCGAACTCAGAGCTGATGCTGAGTATGGCGCAACACAGGGCAGAGCTGACCTCGCTAAAGAAGCAAAGGCACTCAATCTCGACGCTATCCATGACATCGTTCATGAGATCGGAAGAGACGAAGCAAGACACGGCAAGGGCTTTGCCGGCCTGCTGAAGAGATACTTCGGCTAAGCAACAAGGGGGACCGCCTGCGCAGCAGGTGGGGGATTCCTTATTGCATCAAAAGCTAACCGCTTAAATCAAGCAACTGAGAGAGACGAGAGAAATCTTGTCTCTCTTTTCTTTTCACCTCAATCGGCAGTGGCTTGTTTTTTCTGATGCTCTCTGTTACTTGTAAAGCCGGATGATTATGAGTATCATTCCTGTATACTGGGAAAAAAGAGGAGAAAGAGCACTCATACATGCATGATATATGGAATCCATGGCACGGCTGCGTCAGATGCAGTGAGGGCTGTCAGAACTGTTATATGTATTATCTCGACGATATGAGAGATAAAGACGGCGCGGATATATACCGTACATCCGCGTTCTCTTATCCTCTGTCCAGAGACAGAAAGGGAAGATACAAGATACAGAGCGGAGAGAAGATCAGCGTCTGCATGACATCGGATTTTTTCCTGGAGGAAGCGGACGAGTGGCGTCCGGAAGCATGGAATATAATGCGGATGAGAAGCGATGTGATATTCATCCTTGTGACAAAGAGACCGCAGAGGATCGCAGACTGCCTTCCTTCAGACTGGGGCAGCGGATGGCCTAATATAATCCTTAACGTTACATGCGAGAACCAGAAGCGGACAGATGAAAGGATGCCGTTGCTTCTTGAGCTGCCGTTCAGACACAAAGGCGTATATGTCGCTCCTGTGATCGGGCCCGTAAAGCTTGGTAAATACCTTGACAGCGGGCAGATAGAACAGGTCGTGTGCGGGGGTGAGAATTACGGAGGGAGGCGTCCCTGCTGCTTTGACTGGGTAAAATCGCTGAGAGAAGAATGCGAGGAAAGGGATATAACATTCTGTTTCATGGAGACAGGAACAGTATTCATCAAGAACGGGAAGAAATATGAACTCCGGGGCAAGAGGCTCCAGACCGTTCAGGCATTCAGATCCGGCATGAACTATCAGGGCAGGCCTGTAGAATTTGAACTGACGGATACATGGGGTCTCCCCGTTCCTGAAGAGCAGCTGTACGTTAAACACTACCGCGGGCAGTGCCGTGAATGCGCAATGAGACTGATCTGCAATGGATGCAGTGACTGCGGAAAATGTGAAAACAGATGAGGCTTCAGGTCTAATCTTCGTAAGTGATCTCAGAAGCAGCGTTCTTTCTGATGCTCTCGATACCGTTCATGCAGCTCTTTCTGGCCTTGTAGCCTTCACCTGTTGCGATGATCTGTCCGTTCCTGGCTTTGAGACGGAAACGATATTCACCGGCCTTATCCAGATAGACCTCGAATTTAGGATTTTTGCAGACTTCATAGCTTTCAGCGGACTGATCTTCAACTGAAGCTATCGGCGCATTTGTCATCACACTTCTGATCCCGTTCATGCATGCTGCTTTGGATGCATATACTTCTGAACAGGCGATCACTTCACCATTTGATGCTTTGAGATCGAATTTTATTCCGGTCTTGGTCTTTTTGACTACATATTTTCCCATAATAACCCTCCTGTATATTCAAAAGCGAACTGTCCGAATATTTTACTAATTATACCATAATCGACCTATTACAATAACAAATAACATTCGTTAATTGATAAATAATTCCCCGGTAAGATTACACCTGCCGGAAGAGCATGATTATCTGCCTGATCATGAAGCAGTATGGCAGACATCTGCCACTTGTAATGCCGGATAATTATGAGTATCATTTCCAGTAGGCCGGAAGAAAAATACCGGAAACAATGCGTAACGGAGTTTTGATAATGAGTGAACTGAACAAGACAGCAGATATAGATATAATCGGTGTACAGATAGATTTCGGTGCGGCACAGAAGGGCGTAGCGATGGGACCGCTTTCGATCAGATATGCAGGACTGAGACCGTCCCTTAAGCAGCTTGGATATGCTGTAAGAGACAAGGGTGACATAATACCGCCGGATGACGGCATGAGCCTTCGCAATATGATACGCTTCGAGCAGGTCAACGCTACGAACCGGCAGCTCTATGAAGCCGTGTCAGAGACCCTCAGCGAAGGGCATTTCCCGCTTGTGCTCGGTGGGGACCACAGCATAGCAGCAGGAAGCGTATCGGCTGTAGCAAAGCATTACGAGAAGCAGGGCGAGATCGGCATCATATGGATAGATGCACACGGTGACTGGAATGACGACAAGTCTACCGTAAGCGGGAATATGCACGGTATGCCGTACTCAGCGGTCTGCGGATGGGGCCCGTCCAGCATGGTAGATTTCGGACAGGAACCTCATTATGTTCCGACAGCTCACTGCGTTCAGGTCGGCGGACATGATTTCGACAGAGCAGAAGCCGAGCGCATGAAGAAAGCCGGCATGCATGTGTTCACCATGAACGAGATCGACACACGCGGTATGCATGATGTCATGGAAGAAGCGATCAGAATAGCAGGCGAAGGGACTGTGGGCATACATCTGAGTTTTGACGTCGACGCCATCACCCCTGAGTATGCACCGGGCACAGGTACGCCGGTACCTAACGGCATAACGGCAAGAGAAGCTTTCCTTGCAGTAGAGATGATCGCCGACTCGGGAAAGCTCATCAGTATGGATCTCGTAGAGGTCAATCCTATACTTGATGAGAGAAACAAGACAGGTATCCTCGCATCAGAACTGATCCAGCTGGCACTGGGGAAAAAGGTCTACTAGAGCCAGCATCGCTCATAACTGCCAGGCATCACCCTCAGATAGCTGAAAGGCTTGAAAAGGGTGATTTCTTTTCGCATACTGGTTATCTGTAAACCATTTTATGACCTCCGGACAGCGTCGGGCAGACACTATATATTGTGGTCAAAAAAGAAAAATCTTAAAATTTGTAACAACATATTGACACGGCTTGCGACGCTGACTACAATATGTAGTGTTCGAAGAATGCGTCAAAATAAAAGAGAACAAGAAAAGAAAAGAACAGAAAAAAAGGAAGAACAGAGCCATGAATACTATCATCAAGAGAGACGGAAAGGAAGTACAATTCGACGAGTCCAAGATCTTCAACGCTATATATGCTGCCAACAAAGCAGTAGACGGCGAGAAGATGACAAGCATCGATTTTACTTATCTTACCAAGAAAGTCATCGAGCAGCTCGATGGAGAGACATGCACAGTAGAACAGGTGCAGGATATAGTTGAGCGTATGCTTATCAGATACGATTACGAGAAGACAGCTAAGGCTTACATTCTCTATCGTGCTGAGCATGCCAAGATCAGAGAGGCTGAGTCCGATCTGATGAATATCTATAATGAACTGACATATTCCTATTCCAAGGATGCAGACATCAAGAGAGAGAATGCCAATATTGACGGCGATACTTCCAT
The DNA here is from genome assembly GCA_902786355.1 of uncultured Eubacteriales bacterium. GTDB lineage: Bacteria > Bacillota > Clostridia > Peptostreptococcales > Anaerovoracaceae > Crickella. The sequence goes on along the minus strand of CADABZ010000005.1, from coordinate 30,701 downwards.
GGGTACCATGCTCAAGTATGGCTCGGAAGGTGCCAAGTATTTCGTAGATAATTATGTTCTTCCAAAAGATATAGCAAAGGCTCACATTAACGGTGACATCCATATCCATGACAAGGATTTCTACATGCTCACCGAGACATGCTGCCAGATCGACCTTATCAAGCTGTTCAAGGACGGCTTCTGCACGGGTCACGGATATCTCAGAGAGCCTCAGTCGATCATGAGCTACGCTTCACTCGCGTGCATCGCTATCCAGGCTAACCAGAACGAGATGCACGGAGGACAGTCGGTACCTAACTTTGACTACTCGATGGCTCCGGGAGTTGCAAGAACATACATCAAAGAGTACTTCTCTGCACTGACAGAGATCATCGCTGCCAAGCTGGATGTTCCATACGCAAGCGCAAAGGGCATTGCTGAGAAGATCAAGGCAGAAGCACCTGATCCGACGATCAGCAACACAAGGACATTCGGCGAAGAGCTCGGCAAGTGGTACGACAATGCTGACAATACCTTCGGGATCGACAGAGAGACTCTGATCCGCTGCAATGAGCAGGCAGGCGAGGCTGCATGGGCAAGAACTGACAAGATGACTTATCAGGCAATGGAAGCCCTTATCCACAACCTCAACACTATGAACTCAAGAGCCGGTGCACAGGTGCCATTCAGCTCAGTCAACTTCGGAACAGATACATCTCCTGAAGGACGCATGGTCAGCAAGAATTTCTTGCTGGCAACAGAGGCCGGACTCGGCAACGGCGAGACACCGATCTTCCCGGTATCGATCTTCAAGGTCAAGGAAGGCATCAACTTCAACGAGGGAGACAGGAACTATGATCTCTTCAAGCTTGCGATCAGATGCAGCGCCAAGAGACTCTTCCCTAATTTCAGCTTCCTTGATGCACCTTTCAACAAGAAATTCTACAAAGAAGGTGATTATAATACAGAGGTCGCATACATGGGCTGCCGTACAAGAGTAATGGCTAACCATTATGACCCGACCAAGGCTGTAGTATGCGGAAGAGGAAACCTCTCTTTCACATCGATCAACCTGCCTAGACTCGGTATCGAAGCAAACAGAGATTTCGATGTATTCTACAAGAAACTCGACAACATGCTTGAACTTGTTGCGCGTCAGCTTCTGCACAGATTCCGCATCCAGTGCAGCAAGAAGGGACGCAACTATCCGTTCCTCATGGGCCAGGGTATATGGATCGATTCTGACAACATCGGACCAGACGACAGTGTTGCAGAGATCCTCAAGAACGGTACACTTTCGATCGGATTCATCGGACTTGCAGAGACCATGAAGGCACTCACAGGCAAGCATCATGCAGAGGACGAAGAATCCAGGAAGAAAGCCTTTGAGATCATTAAGCACATGAGAGATTTCTGTGACAGGAAGAGCGTGGAGACAGGCCTCAATTTCACTCTCCTCGCAACACCTGCAGAAGGACTTTCGGGAAGATTCGTCAAGATAGACAGAGAGAAATACGGAAAGCTCGAGGGTATTACAGACAGAGCATACTACACTAACTCATTCCATGTTCCTGTATACTATCCGATCGGAGCATTCGAGAAGATCGCTATCGAAGCACCTTATCATGAACTGACCAATGCCGGTCATATCAGTTATGTAGAGCTTGACGGCGACACAGCCAAGAATCCTGAAGCATTTGAGTCGATCATCAGATACATGAAGGAAGCAGGCGTTGGCTATGGCTCAGTCAACCATCCGGTCGACAGAGACCCTGTATGCGGATATACGGGAGTTATCGATGATGTATGCCCGAGATGCGGCAGACGTGAAGGAGAGCCGATCACTATCGAGAGACTCAACGAGCTGAGAATGAGATATCCAAGTGTACCGGTCCCATGTGACTGCACGCACTAATTCAGGAAGATGATCGCAGCCGGATACTATATAGTGTATCTTGTCTGAAAAAGATACAACAATATATACAGATCCGGCTTCACAGGAAAAGACGCAGCAAGTATAATAATTGTTAGCGATATGGAGGTACCGAGATGAATAATAAGGTTGTAAAGAACGTTAACGGACAGGTAGGAGAAGGCGTAGGATTCGAGAGGATCAGGAGGATCACAGGATACCTGGTAGGAACACTTGACAGATTCAACAACGGCAAGAGAGCCGAGGTCGAAGACAGAGTAAAGCACGGACTCAACTAATACTGATGACTGGCGTCTCATCAGAGACAGGTTAACGGATTTTTCCGGGAGAGCCGGCCAGAATAACACGAAAACAGGCTGTATCATAATAGTACAACCTGTTTTTCATGTATTATTTCAGATTTGAAAAACGGAGATCAAAGTGAACAAAGCAGCTGATAAGATAATAAATGTATGTGGTATCGAGCGTGAGTCCATCGTAGACGGACCGGGCTTCAGATATGTACTTTTCGTCCAGGGATGTCCGCACAGATGCCCGGGCTGTCATAATCCTGAGTCCCACGATTTCAATGGCGGGACAGGCATGACAGTAACCGAGATATTTGCGGATATAATGAAGAATCCTCATCTGAAGGGGGTCACTTTCTCGGGCGGAGAGCCGTTTGAGCAGACAGATGCCCTTGTCGATCTCGGGCATATGATCAGGGATGCAGGACTGTCACTGATGAGCTATTCCGGTTATACACTTGAAGAGCTGAAGGCAAGGCATGACAGCAGTACTGATGAGCTCCTCGATATGCTCGACATACTTGTAGACGGCAGATATGTGGAATCTCTCCGCAATCTGACGCTTGTATACAGAGGCTCAGAGAATCAGAGAGTCATCGATATGAAGAAGACGCGCGAATCGGGAGAAGTCACGCTCTACAGATCGGACTTCGATGTTGAAGTGATTATATAGCAGCATGAAACTTGAAATTGTAGCAACATCCGCATTCGGACTTGAGGCCGTAGTCAGACGGGAGATAGAAGCTCTGGGATATAAGGTCATCAGGACGGAGGACGGCAGAGTCACATATACGGGTGATGAGAGAGCGATCGTGAGATCCAACCTCTGGCTCAGGACCGCTGACAGAGTATATCTTCGAATGGGAGAGTTCAGAGCAGAGACCTTTGAAGAACTCTTCCAGCAGGTAAAAGCCCTGCCGTGGGAAGATATCATACCGCAGAACGGAAGCTTTCCGGTCGTAGGAGGTTCGGTGAAAGCTGTCCTCCACAGCGTGCCTGCGTGTCAGAGCATCATCAAAAAGGCAGTCGTATCCAGACTGTCGGATTTCTACTGCCTCGATGTCCTTCCTGAGACCGGGGCAGAGTACAGGATAAGATTCATCGCACACAAGAATGTATTCCTGCTGATGATGGATACGAGCGGTCCGGGCCTGCATAAGCGTGGCTACAGAGTGTCTGATGTGAAAGCACCGATCAAGGAAACTCTTGCGGCTGCGCTTGTTCAGCTGAGCTTTTACCGTAAAGACAGAGTCCTCGTAGATACATGCTGCGGCTCAGGCACTATCCCGATAGAAGCAGCTATGGCAGCGCGAAATATAGCGCCGGGTCTTTCACGTGATTTTGCCTCGATGAAGTGGGATATGATCGATGAAAGCATCTGGAAGGAAGAAAAGAAAAAAGCCTTCGAGGCTGCTGATTTCGATTCTGAACTGAGCATTACCGGCATGGATATAGACAGAAAAGCTGTCAGCTACGCCAGAGACAATGCAGATGAGGCCGGTGTGACCGATGATCTGGACCTTGTGTGCATGGATATGACAAAATGGGAACCGGGAGCGGGCATACCAAAAGGAGTATCTGCCGGGGAATACGGCGTTGTGATATCCAATCTCCCGTACGGCGTAAGGATCGGTGAGACTGAAGAGAACCGGAAGATCTACAGGCATTTTGCCCGCCTGATCATGGAATATCCGACGTGGTCCTTCTTCCTGATAACATCCGACAAGGATCTGGAGAAAGAGATCGAAAAGATCACAGGCAGAAAGGCTGACCGCAGGCGAAAACTCTACAACGGGCAGATCGAGACACAGTTCTATCAGTATCACGGCAGGAAACCTTCAGGCGGAAAGCAGCAATGATACATGCAGCACAGGCAGGTCGTTAGAAGATATGAGCAGATATGACATTGTATGTATAGGAATGGCTATCCTTGATTCTATAATCAAGGGTTTTGATCCGGAGCCTGTATCAGCTACAGGTTACAGAGCAGAGAGCGGGACTCTCAATGTCGGAGGGGATGCGGTCAATGAAGCGATAGCCTCGGCTAAGCTCGGCATGAAGACAGCGATCCTGTGTTCCCTCGGAAATGATCCGGCAGGAAACATAATTGCGGACGAGCTTGAGAGAAACGGAGTCGACACAGGCCTCATCATAAGATCAGATGAAAATCCTACTCCGATAACCACAATCTTCGTGAGAGAAGACGGCAACCGCAGATCTATCACCAACAGCGCACACAGATACAACTTCCATCCGGAGAGATACAGCGAGGCATTTTCGGATGCAAGAGCGGTCATAATGGGATCGCTTTTCAGAGCTCCGTTCAATGATCCGGATGTGATACGCTCTGTGGTCAGTGCAGCTTCAGAGAACGGCGCGCTTGTGTTTGCGGATACCAAGCTTCCTAACTTCAGGCGGCTGAGCCTGGCTGATATCTCAGATTCACTGGCCTCTGTTGATTTCATAACACCGAACGAGGATGAAGGCAGATTCTATACAGGCAGAGATGATCCTGAAGAGATGGCTGAAGAATTCCTCAGAGCCGGTGCGCGCAACGTTATAATCAAGCTCGGCGCACGCGGGTGTTATTTCAGAAACAGCGATCTGACTATCCGCACTCCGGCATTTGATATATCTGCCGTAGACGCTACAGGCGCAGGAGATAATTTTATAGCAGGATTTGCATCCGAGATACTCCGCGGAAGCAGGGCTGCTGATGCTCTGGATTTTGCATGTGCATGCGGAGCTATATGCAGTACAACGGTAGGCGCGGGCACAGCTCTTAAGAGCAGGGAACAGGTCATGAGACAAATGGCTGAGATAGACAAACGCTCCGCCATAAGGTAGAATTAATAACGCAGTAATAATGATCAGCAGAAGGAGCCGGACATGGGTAAAAGAGAGTTTTACTATCCGTCAGTTGACGGCAAGACACAGATCCACGCGATAAGATGGGAACCGGAAGGAGAGCCTAAGGCAGTGCTCCAGATCATACACGGTATGGTCGAGTTCATTGACAGATATGATGATTTTGCACGTTATCTGACAGATCACGGATATCTGGTAGTCGGAGAGGACCATCTCGGACATGGAGCCTCGGTGCAGTCAGATGAGTACCACGGGTATTTCGGACGCGACGGCAATGAATGGGTCATTGCAGATATCCATCAGCTCAGACTCATGATACATGAGGAGTTCCCTGAACTCCCTTATCTCATGCTCGGACACAGCATGGGTTCATTCCTTGTAAGACAGTATATTACAGAGAAGGACGGCAGATATGCTGAAGGACTCAGCGGCGTCATAGTCATGGGGACCGGATGGCAGCCCAATGCAGTGCTCGCAGCCGGCAAAGCTGTAGCCAAGCTGCTTGGTACAGGCAAGCCGGGAAGGAAGGCAAGACTGATCGATATCATGTCATTCGGAAACTATCTCAAGAAGATCGAGAATGTCCGCACTTCATCAGACTGGCTGACGAAAGATGAACAGATCGTAGACTGGTACAGAGCTCAGCCGTGGTGCAATTTCAGTTTTACGCCTAATGCCTACTATCATATGTTCAGGGGTATGCAGAAAGCTCATGATATAAACAGAATGAAGAAGCTCCCTGCAGGACTTCCGATCCTCTTCGCATCGGGCGCAGAGGATCCTGTCGGAAACTGGGGCGAAGGCGTCCGCAAGGCATTCATGGTATATACAGAGAATACTGAATGCGAGGTCAGCATCAGGCTCTATGATGATGACAGGCATGAGATACTCAACGAGACCGACAGAGATAAGGTATATGCAGATATGCTCGAGTTCCTCGACTACTGCCTGGAAAAGAAATAACAGCAAAACGTGCTTAATATGCCGGGAGGCACTGAGAGATGTCATACACAGTTAATATAGCGATAAAAATAATGATTGCCATAATACTCGCCGTGATCTTCGGAAACGGCAGTGTTGTGGCATTCAATCATATTCCGGCAAAATGGTTCGAGGATTATGATGAGAATGACCCGGCTAAGGAGATAACCGCAGCTCCGAGGAGAATACTCCCTCCCAGACTGGTGGAAGCGGATAATGCGGGGCGGCAGAGACTGCCGAGCACCCCGTGGAAATACGCTTTCACAGGGTATTTCGCTATCTGCGGTATATATCTGGCGGTAAGGGGCGGAAGCGCTGCATTCGAGTTTTCTGTCCTGTGCGTGCTCTTTGTCGTGCTGGAGATGGCTATATCAGATCAGCTGTACAAGGTAGTGCCGGATCAGTTCAGCCTGATGCTCGCTGTAATGTCGATAGCTTTCATCGGTTACAACGAGCACTGGTGGGAGCCGTTTGCAGGCGCAGGGCTGGGACTTGCTATATCGCTGTCGATACTGGGACTTGGAATGCTTCTGTTCAGGACGGGGTCGCTTGGAGGAGCGGATATTAAATTTTTTACATGCATGGGGCTGATAGCAGGCAGGGCAGGAATAGTTATCATATTCATACTGACGACTATACTGTTTGCTGCTGAGTCGGTCTTCCTCATAGCAGCGGGCAGAGGGTCGATCAAAGACAGCAATGCGATGATGCCGGCGGCGTGCACCGCGGTCACAGTGTATTTTCTCTTCCTGTGGAACTTTGAGGAGCTGCTGTTCAGATTGTGATGAGCAGACGCCGGGATCAGTTATTATGGAGAAGGTATCAGGTGGGAAAGAACGTTCTTATCAGAATAGAATATGACGGCACGAATTTCTCAGGCTGGCAGATCCAGCCCGGGATCAGGACGGTGCAGGGCGAAATCGAACATGTCCTCAAATACATCGCGATGGAGGATGTGCACATCCACGGGACAAGCCGCACAGACGCAGGTGTTCACGCACTTGGTCAGTGCGCGAGCTTTGAATGGAACTCCAATATGCCTGTAGAGAAGCTGCCTGAGGTCATGAACAGGAGATTCGGAGCAGGCGGGGAAGGCAGATCCGGAGCCCCGGGAGATATACGCATCATTTCAGCAGAAGTGATGGATGATGATTTTCACGCCAGATATTCATGCAAGGGCAAGACTTACAGATATATCATAGATAAGACAGGCGATATATTCCGTAGAAAACAGGCCTTCCAGTATCCTGAAGCAGGCAGCCTGAACATCGGTGCAATGAGAACGGCAGCATCATATATAACCGGGACACACGATTTCAAGTGTTTCGAGACATCCGGAGGCACTCCGAGGGAGACAACCGTCAGGACTGTTTCAGCTCTGGATATTACAGAAACGGATGACAGTATCATAATAGAGATCACCGGGGACGGATTCCTGTATAACATGGTCAGGATAATCGTCGGGACCCTCGTCGAAGTCGGGATCGGAAAGAAAGACGCAGATGAGGTGCCGGAGATCATAGAAAGCAGAAACAGGGGAAGGGCAGGGTTTACTGCACCGCCGCAGGGGCTGTATCTCAAGGAGATATATTTTTAGGAGTTCACAGTGTACAAAGTAAGGATAGACAAGTTTGAAGGACCTTTTGATCTGCTGGTGTACCTTCTGGAAAATGCCAGGATGGACATCTATGACATTAAGGTCTCAGAGATAACAGAGCAGTATATCAGTTATCTCAAGGAAATGGATGAACTGAATATCGAGGTCGATACAGAGTTTATCGTGCTTGCGGCTGTACTGATCAGACTCAAGTCGCACATGCTTCTCCCGAGAGTTACAGACAGCGGCGAGATCGTGCTCGAGGAGGATCCGAGGGAAGAACTCAGGACAAGGCTCCTCGAATATGTCAGGATCAAAAAAATCGCCGAGATGCTTGATGAGCGCGAAGAATACTACATGGCTGTCCATGAAAAGCCTGCGGAGGATCTGTCTGAATACACAGATAATCCGGACGAGATACTGCATGTATCCGATGAGCAGATGGTAAATGCCTTCATAATGTTCCTGACCCGCAGGAAGAAGGTAGAAGAGGTATCGAGGCGGTATCAGAGAGTACGGCGGAGAACGGAGACGATCGAAGCACGCATTGAGCACATGACTCAGCAGCTTGAGGAAAAATTCAGCAAAGGAAAAGGACGGGTGAGCTTCACGGAGCTTCTTCCGGAGAAGCCGGACCGCATAGATATAACTCTTTCATTCATGTCGCTTCTGTCCATGATCAGAAATCAGGGCTACGACGCGGAGCAGAAAGAGAATTTCGGTGAGATCACGATCAAAAGAAAAGAAGCAGCTGATGCCGGAAAGGAGCAGGCAGATGTATAGCAGAAAAACTATGAAATCAGCCCTTGAGACAATGATGTTCATGTGGGGCGAACCTCTGGAAGTCAGAGATGCGGCAGCTGTCCTTGAAGCAGACAGAGGCGAGATACGTGAACTTTTCAGAGAGCTCATGACAGAATACGAACAGGAAGGAAGAGGCATCAGGATCAGAGAGGCCGATGATGCTTTTGGCTTCGTCACCCATATTGAGAACGATATCTTCGTGAAGAAACTCTGCACACCGGTAAGAGTCAAAAGACTTTCGCAGGCTGCGCTTGAGGTCCTCGCCATCATAGCTTACCGTCAGCCTGTCACACGTTCAGAGATAGATTCGATACGCGGGATCAAGAGCGAAAGAGTTATCGACGGCCTGATAGATAAAGGCCTTGTGGAGGTAAGCGGCAGATCGGAAGGAGTCGGAAGACCGCTCATCTATGTTACGACAAGGGAATTCCTTAAGAAATTCGGCTTCACGACACTCGATGATCTTCCGGAGGTCCCTGAGTATGAGGAGCTCAGAAGACAGCCGGAAGAAGACGCAGGATACGGACAGCTGAGGATAGATTTTGAAGGAGATAATACGGACATATGAGGATCAATCAGTATATAGCGGCAGCCGGTATCACAAGCAGACGGAAGGCAGATGAGATGATCGCAGAGGGCAGGGTCACCGTCAACGGAGCTGTTCTCACAAGTCAGGGATATCATGTTCAGGAGGGTGATGTCGTTACTGTTGACGGCAGCAGGATAACCCCTGAACAGAAGAAGGTCTACTATCTTCTCAACAAGCCGGCAGGGTATGTAACATCAACAGCCGACAAGGAAGGACGCCCTGTCGTAACCGACCTTGTGCCTGACAGCATCAGAGTCTTCCCTGTCGGAAGGCTCGATTTCAACACGACCGGCCTTCTTATCCTCACTAATGACGGCGAGCTTTCCAACAAGCTCATGCACCCGTCTCATGAATTCAGCAAGAAATACCTGGTCAGAGCAGCAGGGATAGTGACCCTCAGGCAGGCTGATCAGCTCAGGAAGGGTATAGATATAGGCGGCTTCGTGACATCACCGGCAGAAGTCGATCTTATCAGACATGACCGCAATTCCACTGTGGCTGAGATAACTATCCATGAAGGCAAAAACCGTCAGGTCAGGCGAATGTTCAAGGCTATCGGACATCCGGTCCTGGAGCTTTCAAGAATTGGTCTTGGCAATCTTACTATCGGAAGACTCGCTCCGGGACAGTGCAGGAAGCTGAGCCCTGCGGAAGTCGAGTATCTGAAAAGGGTATAGAAAATGGGATTTAGTATAGTAGAAGGAAGACTGTCGGATAAGTACGATCACTTCCGGGAATACGATTTCATGTCCTGCCAGGCTACAGAGACAAGACTCATGGGAGTCGTGGCTCTCAAGGTGACATGGAGGGGCAGAGAGAAGACAAGGGCCAGATACTATCAGGTCATACATCTGGATTATTCAGAGTATGGTGTGGATGAGTATCTTGAGTTCGAGTGCATTCCGGGAAGCGATAGCTACAAAGACAACAAAGAAAACATGAACTACCACTGGGAGCATTTTACCAGTGTCATGGGCGGACAGGTAGTGAATATACCGCCATCTGTCATGCTGCGGCTGATAGAAGAAGCCCTTCCTCTTGCAGGAAGTGATGTAGACCGTGAGTATGACGATATCCAGAATGAGATGTTCAGAAGCTATGCCCTCATGCGTCTTGATATGATGAAGCAGCGTCTTACAGATGATGGCATAACATCAGGCTTATGCACATGGGAAGACGCTATGGCCGCAGTGTGTGAAAAGCGTCTCGGAGCATGTGCTACGATCAACTATTTCGTGATGAGACTGGTGGACAGAGACTTCAGCGCGGCATCTTTTGTCTCGGCTATGAGTCCGGATGAGCTGAGAGGCATCGAACTGGCAGAACCGGGTATCCAGACTCTTATAAGAAGCAATATAAGCAAAAGCGATGCTGTCACTGATCCGCCGGCTGACGGCGTCTCTCATCCGTACAGATGCAGGATCACTACGCTTGGACGGAAGGGATATTACCATGCGACCTTCGTGATATACTTAAGCGGTGACTACAGGACGAGGGATTCAAAGGTCACACAGGTCGATGTAGGCAGCCTTGTAAAACTGTCAGAATACGAGTCAGCTGTCCAGGTCGCACGAAAGGAGTATCTGACGGTCATACAGTGCCCGGATGATGTCATCAATGGTTTTGACGGAAGATATATCGCTCCGCTGGCCAGCGTCGATCCGGTGATGGTTCCAAACGGATGGCTTTACACCATATACAACAAGACAAATTCACACGTTAACAAGGCTGAATACAGACTCGGTGATGATGTTTACGGATATGCACTTCTCGATATCGGAGGAGAGCTTGTGCTGATGAGCAATGAGCTGACCAGGATCAACATGCTTGATAATGCTGCTATGATGTCTGTCTATTCGCCTTATCTGGATGTGAAGGGAAGGTACCTCATAGAGACTCCGATATTTCATACGTTATGTCACACACCCGGAGCATTGTTTGAGGATCTGATAGAGCCGGCCCGTTAACGATAATGAACATATGGTAGGCCAAAATAAAGATTTGTGTTTACTGAGAAACATAATTTGTTCGTTTTTTGGAGGCTTTTTATCAACACGACTCAAACCGCTTAAATTACAACATTGCGCGGATTTTCCACAAAGATTTCTGAAATCGTATACAATTTTATCCACGATGACATGTGGAAAACTTCAGAAGCTGAAACGTTGAAATTTCAACATTGAGAACGCTTTTCTCCATATGTCAACAGGATTTATCCACAGATTTGGTTTTCGTAATTTCGGTGTTTTTGTTCGATTTTGTGAAACGTCTACAAAACTCCGTGAAACATGCAGAAAGCAGGCGATTTATGACTACAGAGAGAATTTACAGAACAGATCAGTATCAGACAGAGTGTGTTACCGAGATCGTCAATGTGAAGGAAATAAGAGGTTTCGATGCCATAGAATGCAGAAGATCTGTGTTCTATCCGGAAGGCGGAGGACAGCCTTCAGACACAGGAACTGTGTCATCAGGAGACAGGAAATTCCTTGTAACATCCGCACATGATGAAGGACTCGAAGGACCTGTCTGGCATTATACTGACGCACCTTCAGGTACATTCAGCCCCGGAGAAGAAGTCGCCCTTTCAATTGACTGGGACAGCAGATTCGTCAACATGCAGAGACATCTCGGAGAGCACATGCTGAGCGGAGCCTTCAACAATCTGTACGGAGGCATCAACAAAGGTTTTCATATGGGTGAAGACTACATCACCATAGATATAGATCTCGGCGGAAGGATGCTTACGGATGAGGAGCTCGAGCACGCACAGAAAGATGTCAATGAAGCTGTCTGGGCTGATCTGCCGGTGAGCGTTAACTGGTTCGATGACTATGAGTCTTCTCTTGCCCTGCCTGTCAGAAAGCAGGTGCCACATGAGGGAAGAGTCTCAGTCGTCATGGTCGGGTCCATGCCTGAGCCATATGACTGCATCGCCTGCTGCGGGACACATCCGTCCTCGACCGGCCAGGTAGGACTTGTAAACATCTACAAGTGTGAACCTAATAAAGGCATGAACCGTGTTTTCTTCGACTGCGGCAGACGTGCTCTGGAGAGGCTCAGAGCTGATTCCGGAGAACTTACAGATATAGCAAGGAGATATTCCTGCAAGACGACTGACCTGCCTTCAAGGCTTGACAGAGACGCTGAGACTATAAGCAGCCTCAAGGGAAGGCTTGCATCTCTTGCATCTTATGTAAGCGAGGCCGAGAAAACAGCTATCCTTGAAGACATAAACAAAGAAGATGCGCCGGTATACGCATACCAGACCGACATTCTCAGCACCGATGAACTGCTCAAGCTCGGCTTTGCGGTCTCAGGCGAGACAAGCGGCAGGCTGCTTCTGTTCATGCAGACAGAAACCGCAACATGTCTCCTGTTCTCATCCGGCGAGGCAAAATGCGGAAAGATCGTCAAGGAGAACGCTTCCGCTTACAACGGACGGGGCGGCGGCAGAGATGACAATGCAAGAGCCGTCTTCAGTGACATCAGGGATATGAAGAATTTTGCCAATGCAGTCAGTAAAATGTTAGAATAAGGACAAAGAGATCAGTTGAGACCGGAGATGCACCGGAGGAAGACAAATGGAAGAAAAGAAAGATAAAATCATAGTAACAATAGACAGAGAGTTCGGAAGCGGCGGGCGTGAAGTAGGAAAGAGACTTGCGGAGAGACTCGGGATCAGGTTCTTCGACGAAGAACTCATCCGCAGAGCTGCAGCCTGCACCGGCTACCATGAGGAATATATCAAGGAAAATGATGAAAAGGCTCCTGATTACTCAGTGTCGTCCTTCTTCACAGGTGTCGACATGTTCCAGACATCGCCGTACACCAGGATACAGGAAGAAGAGTTCAGGATCATCAGAGAGATCGCTTCCGAGGACAGCTGCGTTATAATCGGGCGTGCTGCTGACTATATACTGAGCAGCGAACGCCATGTAAGCATCTTCATATTTGCTCCGATCGAAGAGAGAGTCAGGAGAAATCTCGCACTGGCACCGATAAGGTTCCCTGATGAGAATCTTGACGAGGCCGGAATGGAGAAGAAGGTAAGACAGATCGACAAGCAGAGACGCAGATACTATGAATTCTATACTGACAACAAATGGGGCGGACGTGATGTATATGATCTGCTGATCAATACCAGCCGTGCAGGTGTTGACGGTGCAGTGGATATCATAGAAGCTTACATCAGGGGAGGCAAGGACAAAGATCTGCTTTCAGATGTCACAGACTCAGAAGCGTAATTGACAATTTATTGCTTTTTGACTCTTATGATTGACAAGAGAATAAGAGTGAATATAATAATTACAGCCTTATTAAGAGCGAGGGAGGGAATGGGCCCTGTGATCTCGCGGCAACCTCACCCGGGGGTGAAGGTGCCAATTCCCACGGAGGGCAGCCATCCTCCGGCAGATGAGGACTGGGTCATCTCTCTGCGCGCGGCAGAGGGATTTTTTTATGGCTGATAACTATCATTCAGGGAGATACAGATATATGAAAACACTTTTTACTTCAGAATCCGTTACTGAGGGTCATCCGGATAAGCTCTGCGATCAGGTGTCGGATGCTATACTCGACGCAATACTTGCGCAGGATCCGAAAGCTCACGTCGCATGCGAGTGCGCAGTCAAGACAGGCTTTCTGATGATCTTCGGTGAAGCATCAGGCAACTTTGATGTCGATTATGAAGCAGTAGCCCGCAGGACTATATGTGAGATCGGCTATGACAGCGACGATGTATGCTTCAACGGAAACACATGCGAGATCATGGTCCGCATGGAGGAACAGTCAGCAGATATCGCTATGGGAGTCAATGAATCCTATGAAGCCAAGTCCGGCCTTGAAAAAGGTGAGAATGCTTCAATAGGTGCCGGAGATCAGGGAATGATGTTCGGATATGCCTGCAGAGAGACTGCAGAGCTTATGCCTATGTCGCTTCAGCTTGCACACAGGATGGCCAAGAGGCTTGCAACTGTAAGAAAGGACGGAACACTTCCTTATCTCGGACCTGACGGAAAGACTCAGGTAACCGTCGAATATGACAACGGCGAGATCACAAGGATCGATACCGTCGTAGTCTCAACCCAGCACAGCGAAGATGTCAGCCTTGATCAGGTAAGAAAAGACATGATGGACTACGTAGTTGATCCTATCATCCCTTCAGGTCTTATCGACGATCAGACAAGGATATATGTCAATCCTACAGGAAGATTCGTCATCGGCGGTCCTATGGGAGACTCCGGACTTACCGGCAGGAAGATCATAGTAGACACATACGGCGGACACTCAGCGCACGGCGGCGGTGCTTTCTCCGGAAAGGATCCTACGAAGGTCGACAGATCAGCTGCATACATGGCTCGCTATATAGCTAAGAACATCGTTGCAGCAGGCATAGCTGATGAATGCGAAGTCCAGCTTGCCTACGCTATAGGTGTTGCAGAACCGGTATCCGTAATGGTCGAGACATTCGGTACAGGACTGTTCAATGAGGAGAAGATCGCAAGCCTGATCCGCGAATACTTCGATATGAGACCTGCTGCTATTATCCGCAGACTCAGACTTGACAGACCTCAGTACAGACAGCTCGCTGCCTACGGACATATGGGAAGAACAGACCTCGATGTCATGTGGGAGAAGACTGACATGGCTGAAGAACTCAAGCGTGCTATAGGAGGCGCGAGCAGCAAGTAATATGTCACATTTTGAAAAAGTGTCATTTGAACAGTGGAAATCGGACTGCGGAGTCAGGGGCCTGGCGGATGAAGAACTCAGAGCCTGGTATGACGCGATAAAGCTGCCGAAGCAGGCGACTGCATCATCTGCGGGATGTGACTTTTTCATGCCTTTTAATCTGAACTTTGAGTCCGGCAGCAGATTCAGGATCGCAACAGGTATCCGGTGGATCGCAGATTCAGCAGAAGACAGAGGGACAGTCCTTCTGATCGTGCCGAGGAGCGGCCTCGGGTTCAGATACGGGATCAGGCTTACTAACACAGTCGGAGTTATCGATGCTGATTACTGCGACGCGGATAATGAAGGGCATATTATAGTAAGCCTTGAGAATCCTTCTGATACCGATGTACCTCTTAATGAAGGCAAGGCATTCTGCCAGGGCATCGTGGTAAAATATGAGATACCGGAAGGGGCAGGATCGGAGACCGGAAGATCCGGCGGAATGGGCAGCACTGACCAATGAAGAGAAGACCGGAAAAAACAAAAACAGATTATGGATATACAGATGTTGTAATAACAGGCGGCGGAGCTTCTGCTCTTGCCGCTGCTGTTATGATCCGCATGTCCGATCCGGAAATATCAGTAACGGTTCTTGAGAAAAATTCAGAACCTGCCCGTAAGATAAGGGCTACAGGAAGCGGACGCTGCAATATAACCAATACAGCGGCGGAAGGCTATCTGGATATCATGAAGTTCTTCACACGCATAGGACTTGTGACAAGGACATATGAGAACGGCCTTGTGTATCCTTACTCTGAATCAGCGGCAGATGTTGCGGATCTTCTGATCAGGAGAGCTCTGGATCTTGGCACTGTGATCCTGACAGATGCAGAGGTCACGGACATAAGATGCACTGAAGAGAAGCAGGGCCGTGAAGAAGCAGGCTGCGGCCGCTTCGAGACGGTTTTCAAAGGAGGCTGTATAAAGTCCGATCATGTCATCCTTGCATGCGGAGGCAAGGCCGGACCGATGTTCGGCACCACAGGAGACGGCTACAGACTGGCAAGGGAGCTCGGGCATTCGATCGTGACACCTGTGCCGGTACTCACTTCAGCAGAGTGCAGAGAATGGAGCAGCGGACATGAACCGTGTGCAGTACGCCTTGCAGGCACGAGGTCACGGTGCGTCGTCACTCTCATGAGAAAAGCTTCTCCGGAGGCAGATTACGGGTCAGAAGAGATCTTCAGAGAAGCCGGCGAGATCCAGTTTACGAAGACCGGTATATCCGGGATATGCGTGTTCAATATGACGCGGTATATGCGTTTTGACCGAAGCAGAGGGGAGAGCCTTGCGGATTTTACAGTCCTGACAGACCTGTATCCTGACGGAGATATAAGAGATTTCCTCAGAGACCGCAGAGAGAATGCACTTCCTGGTGAGACGGGAGCAGATGTGCTCTGCACAGTGCTCAAGGACAATATCGCTGCATATGTGATGGATACTGTCTCAGCATCCGGAAGCAGGGCAGGGGAAAAGCCTGTTTCTGAGTTGACAGACGGCGACATAGAAGCAATAGGAAATGCGGTACACTGCATGAGCTTCCATCCGGAGAGGCTTAGAGGCTGGAAGGATGCGCAGGCGACCTCAGGCGGTGTCAGCCTGGACGAGATAGATCCGGATACATGCGAGTCGCGCATCGTCAGAGGTCTATATATAACAGGCGAACTGGCTGACAGGGATTTCCCGTGCGGCGGCTTCAACCTTAGCAACGCATGGGTAAGCGGACTTGCGGCAGCAAGATCTATAGTAAGCAGATCAGAATGATACAGAAGCAATAAGATCATAAGCCTGATAAGAACAAATAAGACGCATGAGAACGGAGATCTCCGTTCTCACGCGTCTTTTGTGTTTTATGTATTTTCCTGATGGTATACGGACATGTCCCGGATCAAAGTGATGGGGGAGCAAACCGCTCTATAATATGCCATGCGGCTCTTATGCCGTCGCATGCTGCTGAAGTGATGCCTCCTGCATATCCGGCGCCTTCGCCTGCAGGATATATGCCTCTGATATTGCTCTCGCCGCTGCTGTCCCTTACGATCCTGACCGGAGATGAGCTTCGTGTCTCCACTGCCGTTATGACAGCGTCCGGATCATCGTAGCCTCTGATCCTGCGTGCAAAATGCGGAACGGCCTCCCGGATAGCCTCAGATGCAAACTCCGGCAGAGACCCTGTCACAGGATCCGAAGACGGACTGCGCTCCAGAAAGTCTTTCATAGAGCAGCGCGGCGGCGTGAAATCTCCGCCTCCGTTGATGAAGGCCAGCCGCTCGTATTTTTCCTGGAATCTCACACCTGCAAGAACATCATCAGATCCGAAATCCTCAGTCCGCACATCGCAGAGGATGCCGCTGTTGGCAGTTCCGCTGTCTCTCATGCGGCAGCTCATGCCGTTGACGCAGAGCTCTCCCTCCGCTGTGCTGCATACCACGACTTCTCCGCCCGGACACATACAGAAGGAATACACACCTCTGCCTCCGGAAGATTTGTAGTTGATCTTATAGTCAGCAGGAGCGAGCATACCCGGCTCAAGCTCAGCCGCAGCTGAATTCCCTGCGAAGCGTTCAGCGTTCTCCTCGCCGTACTGGGCTGCGTCGATGAGGGCCTGAGGATGTTCCATCCGCACGCCGATAGAGAACGGCTTCTGCTGCATCTCGAGTCCCGCATCAGATATCATTTCAAAGGTATCCCTTGCGCTGTGCCCGACAGCGAGGATGACTGCATTGGTCTCAAGCCAGCCGCCTCTTCGTCCCGTCCTGATGACTATCCGGTCAAGACAGCCGTCACTGATCTGAAGTGACTCGAGCTTCGTCCCGAAGACGACCTCTCCTCCGGCTTCAGTGATCTTCTGCCTCATGTTTACTATGACCCTGCGAAGGACGTCAGTCCCGATATGCGGCTTGGCGAGATACATTATATCTTCACCGGCACCTGCATCGCGGAATTCGGACAGGACACGGCGGATAAGCCCGTCCTTTATGCCTGTGCCGAGCTTTCCATCTGAGAATGTTCCTGCACCGCCTTCGCCGAAGAGCATGTTGGCATCTGGGTCCAGTATGCGGTCTTTTCTGAATTTCTCAACTGCTTCTACCCGGGCATCCATTGCAGGCCCTCGTTCTATAACGATAGGTCTGTATCCCTGTCTTGCCAGTTCAAGCCCTGCAAAAAGACCTGCAGGGCCAAGGCCGACAACGACAGGTCTTCCTTTCAACTTTTCCGTGCCGTGGGTCGGCGGAAGGAGTTTTTCTTTTTCCGGATCTACGATGTCCAGCCCGCGTATCCCGGCTGCACCGCGGATCTTTCTTTCGGTCATGAAGTCAACAGTATAGACATAGAAGATATGAGGCTTCTTCCTTGAGTCTGTGGATTTGCGCCTGACTTCCCACCATTTGATATCACTTTCCCTGATGCCAAGCTTCCGCGCTATGACAGACGGAAGGCTGCTCATCGGAACATCTATTTCGGTTTTTATCTCATTTAATCTGTATCTTATCATTGATCAAAGCTCCGCCCGGATCAGAGCCCCATGGACTCGCGGATCCCATATAGGCCGGCAGGCATTGAAGCCATCCAGATGCAGGCATTTACAGCACCTTTTGCGCAGCCCTTCCAGTTGAGGCAGTGGTGAGTTATCTCAAGTCTCTCGCCTTCACCGAAGAAAAATACTGTATGGCTGGAAGGAGTGTCGCCTCCGCGGACAGCATGGAAGGTAACCTTGCCTTCTTCGCGCGGGTGTCTGCCCTGAGGACGGCCGTACACAGCATCACTTACGAGATCCCTGCCGACTGCCTCGCCCATGCTTTCAATAAGTTCCCTGGCCGTGCCGCTCGGTGCA
This sequence comes from uncultured Eubacteriales bacterium, assembly GCA_902786355.1. GTDB lineage: Bacteria > Bacillota > Clostridia > Peptostreptococcales > Anaerovoracaceae > Crickella. The sequence continues at coordinate 12,092 of CADABZ010000005.1, read as the reverse complement.
TCCAGCTTCTTGTTGTCATGCATGTCGATGATCTCTATATCTGTCTCGTCATAGAGCTCTTTTGCTGCATCCATGAGAAGTTTTCTCATTACATTGACCATCCTGTCTGTGTTGGCAGCTATCATGACAGGTATCTCAGCGGCTGCTGCTTCGAGCTTTGCTCTCTGCTCTGCACTGAAACCGGTCGTGCCTACGACAAGAGCTTTTCTGTGTCTGATGCAGGCGTCAAGGACTTCCATGCCGAGTTCGACTGTTGAGAAGTCACAGACGACATCGGCCTGATCGATCACTGATTCAAGATCGTCAACAACAGGTGCTCCGACGACAGAACCTGTCATAGCGACCTCGCCTATATCTTTGCCTATGTAGTCTCTGCCTGCAGGGCCTATGCCTGCCACGATCTCTACATCATCTCTCTTAGCGGCATCAGCCACTATGAGGCTGGCCATTTTGCCCCTCGGGGCAGTAATGATAAGTTTCATTATTGATTCTCCTTCTTGAGTTGTCCCGGAAATACTTCCCGGCTGCCGTGCCTTACAGCCTGGCCGGGAAGGCAGGACGTTGTTTTATATGTTTTCTACATTGAAGTCAAGAGTCAGCTCGGTGATCTCAGGTCTGAACTGTCTTAGCTTGACACCTGCTGCAAGAAGCATCATCTTGGATGCTTTCGTCATCGGGGTGTCTGCGTACTTATCTGACAGATAGACGACCTCGCTGACACCTGACTGTATGATCGCCTTAGCGCATTCATTGCAAGGGAAGAGATCTACATACAGCTTGGAGCCGCGAAGAGATTTTCCCGAAGCGTTAAGGATCGCATTCAGTTCTGCGTGTACTACGAATGGATATTTGTTGAAGTCTCCGTCACGATTCCATGGGAACTCGTCATCCGAGCAGCCCTTCGGAAAGCCATTATAGCCTGTCGTGAGGATCACATTATTGCTGTCAACGATGCATGCACCGACCTGAGTATTCGGATCTTTGCTTCGTTTTGCAGCCAGAAGCGCGATGCCCATGAAATATTCGTCCCATGAAATATAATCCTGTCTTTTCATAAAAGTTTTCCCGCTTTCTGAAAAAACCCGTCAGTACGGTCTCTGCGAAGAGGCCGGCTGCAGGGCGATGAAATGGCTTGCTGCTAAGATTTTACAACTCGTATCGTGTTTCTTTCAATATATTTGTATGGATTAGTTGAACTTGAACGACAGCATGATTTGATGTAAAATATATTGTCTTAGTCTATGATGAGCGATTATGCGGATATGGACTTTGTATCCGCTGAAGTATAGAGATCGATTACAGAAAAAATGACAGAATCACGAACAAAAAACAGATCAATAATAAATATAGCAGTGTCTCTGATCGCGTCAGTGCTGCTCATATTCGGATACACTGTGAGTGCCGGCGCTCTCGCGGTTGAATCTTCACCTGAAACAGCGTCAGCTGGCGGCGTGGCAGGCGGAGCATACGAAGTTACAGGCTACGATATGACGACAACGGTCGGCAGGGACCACTCGTATGATGTTGAACTCAAAGTTACAGTCAACATACCTGATGCCCTGAGGAAGATAGAATTCGCTATACCGAGCGGTTCTTTCAGACTCAGAGGAGCAGAGGTTGAGGGACTCGCCAGCACTATCAGGACTTCTTCAGAAGGCAGCTATATCGTGATCGATGATCCTCAGGCACTTACAGTAGGCATACACGAATATGTGATCCGCTATAAGATCCTTGAATTCGTAGACCGGGATGAGAGAAGGGATGTGCTGTACTACAATGTGCTGCTGCCGCAGTGGAAGCAGCCTATAGCTGCTATGACAGCAACAGTCAATCTCCCTGAAGGCTTTCCGTGGGAAGAGCTTAAATACTATTCCGGCCAGTTCGGAGTGCAGGATGCCGACAACAAGGTTACCTTTGAACAGGATGAGGATGCCGGAACCCTGACAATAACAGGACAGCACATACCTGAGAATTATGGTGTAACTCTCAAAGCCGAGCTTCCTGACGGCTACTGGGAAGGCGCTCTCAACGGTATATGGGCGATTTTTGCGATGATACTCATCATGGGATCTGTAGTGCTTATACTCCTTGTCATGTGGATCATCGGCGGCAGAGACCCGAAGATCAAGAAAATCAGACAGACCAGACCGGTAGAGGGTATCTCGCCTGTCGAACTCGGATATGCATTCAATAATGAATTCAGCATAAGAGACATCGTAAGGCTGATACTTTACTTCGGTATGAAGGGATACCTGAGAATAAGCGAGTACGAGCCTAAGAGATACAGGCTCTACAGACTCAAAGATCCTGAAGGTGAAGAAAAGCTCATCAGAAATGCATATAATGTGCTCTTCGAGAACGTCTACAGGAACAGAGCTCTGGATATGGATGATCTGGGAGAGAGACTGCAGCGTATAGAGAATACTATCAGAGATGATGTGGCAGCAGGTTTTGCATCAGAAGACATGCAGGCTTACACACCTCTGTCAAGGACCTTCCGTATAATCGGTATCGTTCTCTTCGGTGCAGGGGTTGCAGTGTGCAACGGACTCAAGTACAGCTACCAGTACATCAGCATCAACTACATTGAATCAATTCTGTTCGGAGTTATTGCCGCAGCTCTTGCAGCAGCACTGTGCATGACTGTCGACAGAAGAGAGTCATCCTCAGGAGAGATAGGAAGGACTATGGAGCTCATCACCGGAGCCCTGCTTTCAGTACTGATGATATATGTGGCTGCAGATATCGTAAGAGACACAGGGCATCTCCTCGGAGGTGTTATCGTGCTCATCCTCGCTGCTGTTGCGGTGTTCTTCATAGTCATCATGAGAGCAAGAGGCAAGGGCAATGCGACTCTGATGATGAAATTCAGAGAACTAAGGAAATTCATATTCCATCCGACACCTCGCGAGATACTGGAGAACTATCTTGCAGATCCGGGATACTACTACGATATGATGCTCTATGCACTTACTTTCGGCGGTGAAGAATCATGGGCGATCTCATTCCTCACCCTTAATGTACATGAACCGGAATGGTTTTCGGATGATATAGAAGGACACGCTTTCTCCAACCTCAGAGAGAACGCAGAAACAGTAGATTATGCACGTGACATTCGTTCCTTCGTCAGAACTATCGAAGGGGCTTATGATGATATGCAGAGGCACAGACGCAGGATCTGACGGGCGGCATATGCCGTATCATGATCCAGCGACAGATATAAGATCACAGGAAATACAGACAAAATGGCAGACAATCAGAAAATAATCAACATCGCAGTTATAGCGCATGTAGACGCAGGCAAATCCACACTCGTAGACGCACTTCTTGCTCAGTCGCACGTATTCCGCGACAATGAGCAGGTCGTCGACTGCGTTATGGATTCAGATGCGATCGAAAGGGAGAGGGGCATAACTATCTATTCCAAGAACTGCTCCATCATGTACAAGGACTACAAGATCAATATAGTCGATACTCCGGGACACGCGGATTTCAGCTCGGAAGTTGAACGTATCATGAAGACAGTGGATACGGTCATCCTGCTTGTAGACTCAAGCGAGGGACCTATGCCGCAGACGAGATTCGTGCTCAACAAATCTCTCCAGCAGGGCATCAACCCGATCCTTTTCATCAATAAGATAGACAAGAAGGATGCAAGGATCGACGAAGTAGTAGATGAGACATATGAGCTCTTCATGGACCTTGAAGCTAACGATGATCAGCTTGATTTCCCTATTCTCTATGGTATAGCCAGACAGGGAATAGCAGTCAATGATCCTTCGGAAGTCGAGGGTATCTCGATAGGTGACGGTCAGACCAAGATCAAAAAGTCGCCTAAGGGATACGGCGGCCTTACGATCGAGCCGCTGCTTGAGTGCATCGTCAATCATTGTGACCCGTATCCTGCAAGAGACAGTGAGCCGCTGCAGCTTCAGGTCTCCACTCTGGCATATGATGACTATATCGGAAGGCTCGGAATAGGAAGAGTCACAAGAGGAAAGATCAGAGAAGCCCAGATGGTAGCAGTTACCAAGGAAGACGGCTCCGTAAGCAGAAACAAGATCAATCAGGTCTTCGTATATAAGGGTCTCAGCAGAGTAGCTGTTGATGAGGCATCCAGCGGGGACATCGTTGTCGTTTCAGGTATTCCGGACATCTCAATAGGTGAGACTATATGCGATCCGGATCATCCGGAATCTCTGGGCAATATCCAGATCGAAGAGCCTACACTTTCGATGAACTTCATGGTCAACTCTTCTCCTTTTGCCGGGAAGGTCGGCAAATATGTCACGTCCAGACATATCAAGGACAGACTTGAGAAGGAACTCGAGGTCAATGTCGGTCTGCTTGTCGAGCCTACTGACAGCACTGACTGCTTCAAAGTATCAGGCAGAGGAGAACTTCATCTGTCGATCCTCATTGAGAACATGAGGAGAGAAGGTTATGAGCTGGCTGTTTCCAAGCCGGAGGTTGTCATCAAGAGAGGTGAGAACGGGGAGAAGCTCGAGCCTGTTGAAGAAGTTGTAGTAAGCGTTCCGGACGAGTACACAGGCCCGGTCATCAGCAAGCTCAATCTCAGAAAAGGCCTTATGAAGCAGATGTTTTCTGAGGGCAACGGTTATTCAAGAATAGTATATACAGCTCCTACCAGGGGGCTTATGGGGTACAGGACAGAGTTCATCAATGACACGCACGGCGAAGGCACTATGGTCAGAAGATTCGAAGGATTCGAAGAATGGAAGGGCGATATTCCTGACAGAGTGAACGGAGTAGCAGTAGCTCAGGAAGAAGGCCACTGCACCGCATATGCGATCTTCACTATCCAGGAGAGAGTCCAGATGTTCGTAAAGCCTCAGGATCATGTCTATGAGGGACAGATCGTTGGTATGAATGCAAGATCTGATGACATGGTAGTCAATCCGTGCAGAGCCAAGAAAGCGACCAACATGAGAGCAGCGGGAAGTGATGATACCATCAAGCTTACTCCGCCGAGGGTCTTTTCTCTTGAAGAGGCTCTGGAGTTCATAGCAGATGATGAGCTTGTCGAAGTGACACCTTCAGATATAAGACTCCGCAAGAAGCTGCTCACAGAGCTTGAGCGCCGCAAGTACAACAACCGTAACAGGTAAGCAATTGAAAGGAGAGATTATCTCATGAAGAAGATCCTTGTTATCAACCCGGGTGCAACTTCTACCAAGATCTGTGTTTTTGAGGACGAGAATGAAGTAATGCGCGTCGGCATCGATCATGATGCTGCTGAGATCGCAAAGTATCCTAAGACAGTACTTCAGGCACCGTTCAGGAAAGAAGCAATACTCAAGGCAATCGAGGAGGAAGGTTACAAGATTGAAGACTTTGATGCGATCTGCGGAAGAGGCGGCCTCTTCAAGCATATCCCATCCGGTACATATAAAGTAAACGATGCTGTTATCCGTGATATCGAGAATCCTCCGTACGGTGAGCACGCTGCTAATCTCGGAGCATATATCTCCAAGGAACTGGCTGACGCAGCTGGTATTCCTGCATTCTTCGTAGATCCGGTATGCGTTGATGAGTTTGAGCCGCTCGCAAGATACTCAGGCCTGAACTATCCTGGATTCGAGAGACAGTCTTTCTTCCATGCTCTCAATCATAAGTCTGTTGCCCGCAAGGCTGCGGCACAGCTCGGCAAGCCATATGAAGAACTCAATCTGATCGTCTGCCACCTCGGAGGAGGCGTATCCGTAGCTGCACACAAGAAGGGCAGAGTAGTGGATGTCAACAATGTCAAGGATGACGGAGCAATGGGTATGGACAGAGGCGGATCACTTCCGGCCAATGCACTTGTCAATCTGTGCTTCAAGGAAGGCATGACCAAGGCTGATGTCAAGAGGATCATCGGACAGGAAGCCGGAATCTATTCGTACACAGGCACCAAGGACTTCAGAGATGTAGAAAATGCAGCCTTTGATGACGGCGATGAGAAGATGATGATGGCTTTCAAGGCGATCGCTTATCAGCTGGCAAAGGATGTAGGACAGATGGCTGCTGTTCTGAGATTCAATGTAGACGCTATCGTATACACAGGCGGAATGGCATATTCCGAGAGATTCTGTGATGAGATCAGCTCATACGTCGAAAAGATAGCACCTATCCTCAGACTTCCTGGCGAAGAAGAGATGAGATCACTTGCAGAGGGCGCTCTCAGAGCACTCGAGACCGGCAAGTGGGAGACATACGAGTAAATAAATGCTGCCGTAGATTCTGCGGAAGATACACAAATGATAAAATGCGGATAACATATCGTTGTCCGCATATTTTCTAGGGAGATATAAATTGAGATCACTGCTTGGATTTTTCAGACCGCATATAAAGCTGTTCATACTCGATATGTGCTGCGCTGTTATGGTTGCGGCAATCGATCTGGCATTTCCGCTTGTCTCCAGACACGCGATGTATGACATGCTGCCGGATAAGGCATACGGACCTTTTTTCGCGCTGATGCTTTGCGCTGCATTCTTTTATGTGCTCCGTTCTGCAGGACAGTATCTGATGACATATGTCGGGCATCTGTTCGGTGTATATGTGGAAGCGGATATACGATCTGCGCTTTTCAGGCATCTGCAGGAACTGGACTTTGAGTTCTATGACAGAAACCGGACGGGAAAGCTAATGAGCCGTCTGACAGGAGATCTGTTTGAAATCACAGAGCTTGCCCACCATGGCCCTGAGGATCTGGTGATCTCAATACTTACTATCTTAGGCTCTCTGGGATTCATGTTCTATATGGAGTGGAGACTTGCTCTTATAGTTGCCGTGCTGATCCCGGTCTTCATCATAGTCGTGATGAGGAAACGCAGGAACATGTCTGAGGCATCTACTGAGGTCAAGAGGAAACTTGCGGGCATCAATGCGGATATAGAGACAAGCCTTAGCGGGATGAAGACATCCAAGGCTTTTGCTAATGAAAATGTTGAGCAGAAGCGATTCACACAGTCCAATGACTCATATATCGAAGCCCGCAGAGTATATTTCAAAACTATGGGGTCTTTCTTCGCGGCACAGGAGTTCTTCATGGGCATCATGCCGGTAGTGGTCATAACTTTCGGCGGATATCTTATAATGGAGGGTTCTCTCAACTATATAGATCTGATAACCTTCACTCTGTTCGTCAACACCTTCGTGACTCCGGTACGAAAGCTTGCTCAGTTCGCTGAGATCTTCGCCAACGGCATGGCAGGCCTTAGGAGATTCAACGAGATCATGGCCATGAAGCCGATGGTCGTCGAGGACCCTGATGCGCCTCCTATAAAGGTAGACCGGGGTGATATTGATATCAATGACATTTCATTCTCGTATGATGAGAGCACTGAAGTAATAGAACATCTGGACCTTCACATATCTTCCGGCGAGACTGTGGCTGTAGTCGGACCATCCGGAGGTGGCAAAAGCACTCTTTGCCAGCTGATACCGAGGTTTTACGATGTAACAGAGGGAAGCATCCTGATCGACGGACAGGACATACGCCATGTGACCAAGAGATCGATCAGGGAGAACATCGGCATAGTACAGCAGGATGTGTTCATATTCGCAGATACGATCCTTGAGAATATACGATATGGACGGCCTGATGCTTCTTATGCTGAAATAGTGGAGGCGGCCAGGCGCGCTGAGATATATGATGATATAATGGAGATGCCGGATCAGTTCCAGACATATGTCGGCGAGCGCGGAACGAAGCTTTCGGGAGGACAGAAGCAGCGCCTTTCGATCGCGAGGATTTTCCTTAAGGATCCTAAGATACTGATCCTCGATGAGGCCACATCTGCACTTGATACAGTAACCGAGCAGAGGATACAGAAGAGCTTCGATGAACTTGCTGAAGGCAGGACATCACTTGTTATAGCTCACAGACTGGCAACTGTCAGAAATGCCGACAGGATAATCGTGATAGAAGAAGGAAGGATAACCGAATCAGGCACTCACGAGGAGCTTCTTGCACTGAATGGTGAGTATGCAGAGCTTTACAATACACAGAAGCTTAGCAGTCAGTGATGTGTATCACATGCTGGCTTCCGGCAGAACACGGCTATAAGACAGGAGAAGAAGACGTATGAAAGAGATAAAATGTCCTAATTGCGGGCAGGTTTTCCAGGTCGATGAATCTGGATACGCTCAGATAGTGCAGCAGGTCAGAGACAGCGAATTTGAGAAAGAGATCGCCCGACGCGAGTCAGAACTGGCTGAGAAGAGAGAAAATGAGCTCCGCATGGTCCGCATGGAGCAGGAGAAGCAGTTTGACAAGACTCTTTCCGAGAAGGACAGAGAGATCGACAGACTTCGCGCAGAACTCACTGAGCAGCTGAACAAGCTGAGGGCTGAGCTGGACAGAAGAGATACAGAGAAAGAACTGGCTGTCACCAGAGCCATTCAGGAAAAGGATAAGGAAATCGCAGACAAGAATGCCGAGATAACTAAGCTGAGCGGCGATCTTGAAGTGCAGCAGAGACAGAGTGAGCTGACTGAAAAACAGCTTGTTGAGCAGCACAGGGGCGAGCTGAGGCTCCGTGATGAGGAGATAGAGAGGCTCAAAGACTTCAAGGCACGCCAGTCTACCAAGATGGTGGGTGAAAGCCTTGAGCAGCACTGTCAGAACCAGTTCAATTCCATCAGAATGACAGCCTTTCCGAATGCGTATTTTGAGAAAGATAACGATGCGAGGACCGGCAGCAAGGGAGACTTCATTTTCAGAGAGTCGGCAGAAGACGGCACTGAGTTCATCTCGATCATGTTTGAGATGAAGAATGAGATGGATACGACCGCTACCAAGCACAAGAACGAAGACTTCTTCAAAGAACTCGATAAGGACCGCAAAGAGAAGAAATGCGAATATGCAGTGCTCGTGTCCCTCCTTGAAGCGGATAACGAGCTGTACAATAACGGGATCGTGGATGTTTCATACAGATATGAGAAGATGTATGTTATCCGCCCTCAGTTCTTCATTCCGATGATCACGCTTCTGAGGAATGCTGCACTCAACTCTCTGAAGTACCAGAGAGAGCTGCAGATCGTAAAGAACCAGCAGGTAGATATCCTTCATTTCGAGGAGAACATGGAGAGCTTCAAGAATGCCTTCGGAAGGAATTACGAGCTTGCGAGCCGCAAGTTTGAAGACGCTATCAATGAGATAGACAAATCCATAAGACAGCTTGAGAAGGTAAAAGAGGCCCTTACATCCTCAGAGAGAAATCTGCGCCTTGCCAATGATAAAGCACAGGATCTCTCGATCAAGAAACTGACCAAAAACGCACCGACAGTCAAAGCAATGTTCGATGAACTTGAAAAAAGACCCTGAGCTATAACAGCTCAGGGCCTTTCGCTATTTACATCGACATGATGAGGTATGTCACAAAGGATACGATCCATGCGATCACGCACTGCCATACAACTACTGCGCATGCCCATTGTGATCCCATCTCACGCTTGATCGAAGCGATCGCAGCTACACATGGTGTGTAGAGAAGGGAGAACACCAGCAGCGAAGCAGCAGATGCTGAAGAGATCGCTGTAGTCACACTCTTTCCGAACAGCATTCCAAGTGTGGCAACAACGCTTTCCTTGGCCATGAATCCGGATATAAGTGAAGTAGCGATGCGCCAGTCACCGAGTCCGATCGGCTTAAGTACAGGAGCGATAACACCTGCGACTGCAGCGAGCATGCTCTGCTGCTGATCGGCGACCATGTGGAGACTGAAGTCGAAACTCTGCAGGAACCAGATCACGATCGTAGCTATAAGTATGACCGAGAAAGCTCTCTCGAGGAAGTCTTTTGCCTTTTCCCAGAGGAGTCTCAGTACATTCTTGATGCCAGGCAGGCGGTAGTTAGGAAGCTCCATCACGAACGGAACAGCTTCACCCTTGAATAGTGTACCGCGGTAGAGTATGGCTATAATAACGCCAGTTAAGATCCCCAGCAAGTAGAGACCGACCATTATCAGTCCTCCGCGGCCCGGGAAAAATGCACTGACGAAAAATCCGTATATAGGCAGTTTTGCCGAGCAGCTCATGAATGGTGTGAGCAGTATAGTCATCCTGCGGTCACGTTCACTCGGAAGGGTGCGGGTAGCCATAACAGCCGGCACCGTACATCCGAATCCGATGAGCATCGGGACTATGCTTCGTCCGGAAAGTCCTATCTTTCTCAGTATCCGGTCCATAACGAACGCGACTCGTGCGATATATCCCGAATCCTCCAGGAGAGACAGGAAGAAGAACAGTACGACGATTATCGGAAGGAAGCTCAGCACACTTCCGACACCTTCGAATATTCCCTTGATTATCAATCCGTGTATCGCTTCATTCGCATGGCCTGCAGTAAGCGCGGCATCCACCAAATCCGCGAGTGCTCCTATCCCTGTCTCAAGCAGACCCTGGAGCCATGCGCCTATGACATTGAATGTCAGGTAGAATACGGCTCCCATGATAGCTATGAATGCAGGGATCGCAGTCCATTTTCCTGTAAGGATACGGTCGATGCGCTCACTGCGAAGGCGCTCTTTGCTCTCGTGAGGCTTTTGGACAGTCGCGTCACAGACTTTTTTGATGAATGCAAAACGCATATCGGCTATCGCAGCGCTCCTGTCAAGTCCGCGCTCTTCCTCCATCTGAAGGACGATATGTTCAATTGTCTCTTTTTCATTCTGGTCAAGACCCAGAGCCTGCGAGACGAGAGGATCGCCTTCGATGAGCTTGGTCGCTGAGAATCTCAGAGGAAGTCCGGCGTTCTCTGCGTGATCTTCGATCAGATGCTGGGCAGCATGTATGCCTCTGTGCACAGCTCCGCCGTGGTCATTCTGATCACAGAAATCCATGCGTGCAGGTTTTTCCTGATACTTAGCTATGTGGATCGCATGATCTATAAGCTCATGTATACCCTGATTCTTGGCCGCCGAGATAGGGACGACAGGAGTTCCCAGTATACTCTCCATCGCATTGACATCTATCGTGCCGCCGTTGGCGTGGAGTTCGTCCATCATGTTAAGTGCGACGACGACCGGAATACCCATTTCGAGAAGCTGCATCGTCAGATACATATTTCTCTCGATGTTGGTAGCATCAACTATATTGATAATTGCCTTAGGCTTATCCTGCAGAACGAAGTTCCTCGATACGATTTCTTCACTGCTGTATGGTGACATCGAATAGATGCCCGGCAGATCTGTTATCATTGTATCCGGGTGGCCTTTGATAGGACCATCCTTGCGGTCGACCGTAACTCCCGGGAAATTACCGACATGCTGGTTAGATCCTGTCAGCTGGTTAAAAAGGGTGGTCTTGCCGCTGTTCTGGTTGCCGACAAGGGCAAAAGTCAGAAGAGTGCCGTCAGGGAGCGGATCGCCGGTCCCTTTAGGATGAAAGCGACCGCCTTCTCCAAGCCCCGGATGCTCAATATGGCCTGCATATGAGTCATGTGCTTCCTGGATCAATGCAGCAGTCGTATCTCCGCTAGAAGGAACCTCCTTCGAAACAGCAGACTTATCTATTTCTATCTTTGCCGCATCATTGACCCTCAGAGTAAGCTGATACCCATGTATTTTGAGCTCAACAGGGTCTCCGAGCGGTGCATATTTTATAACAGTGACCTCTGTACCCGGAATCACACCCATGTCGAGAAAGTGCTGCCGAAGAGCACCTTCACCGCCAACAGCTGTGATAATAGCAGATTCACCGATCCCCAGTTCTTTAAGTGTCATATTTACCGTCCGATTTTATATTAGTTAAAGATAGTTAACGTCTGTTAACCGATATGGATTGATAATATCATATTTACAGGTATATGGGTTGTATTATTTCTCAAATATTAGTTAACATCCAAAATAACTGCATCGGATATGCCAGAAGGGACTTATGCAGCCAACCAGAGAAATCCTATTGCAATTCGAAACAGCTTATGTTAAGATTATCGGGCTGAGCGGAACAGATAATGTCTGCGAGGCAACTTAATACAGATTTAATAACTTGCTGCGGAGGATTGACCGAGTGGCTAAGGAGCCTGATTGGAAATCAGGTAAGGCGTAACAGCCCCGTGGGTTCGAGTCCCATGTCCTCCGCCA